>DATAVP010000040.1:0-39371 GCA_036267655.1 Solirubrobacteraceae bacterium | reverse complement strand
CAGCAGGGGGCGGTGCACTGAGACGTTGCCGAGCAGCGGCCAGATGCACCACGTAGGCAGGGAGCGCGTCGTGATCGACGGTGACGTGGCGGGCGCGGGCGGCGACGGCGGCGCAGGCGGCGCGGAGTTCGTCCATCGGACGACAGGATGGCGCGCGGCTGAGCCCGCCGCCCCGCTCGCTACCGTCAACTTCGACAAGCGATGAGCGAAGTGAGCACCGATCTCGAAGCCCTGCTGTCGGGGCTGAACCCACCCCAGCGCGAGGCCGTCGGCTACGGCGACGGCCCGATGCTCATCCTCGCCGGCGCCGGCTCGGGCAAGACGCGCGTGCTCACCCACCGGATCGCGTACCTGATCGCGACCGACGCCGCCAAGCCCAACGAGATCCTCGCGATCACGTTCACCAACAAGGCCGCCCAGGAGATGCGCGATCGGGCCGGACTGCTCGTCGGCCGCCGGGTGCGGGCGATGTGGGTGATGACCTTCCACTCGGCGTGCGCGCGGATGCTGCGCGCCGAGGCCGACAAGCTCGGGTACACCCGCCAGTTCACGATCTACGACACCGCCGACTCGCGCCGGCTGATCAAGCGCTGCCTTGACGACCTCGGCGTCGATCCCAAGCGGTTCACCCCCGCGTCGATCGGCAGCCAGATCTCCGACGCCAAGAACAAGCTCCGCGACGCCGATGCCTACGCGCAGCTCGTCGGGTCCTACTTCGAGCAGACCGTCGCCGACGTCTACCGCAGCTATGAGCGCGAGCTGCACCGCGCCAACGCGATGGACTTCGACGACCTGCTGGTCCGCGCCGTCAACGTGCTGGAGCTGTTTCCCGAGGTCCGTGAGCGCTACGCCAGCGGGTTTCGTCACGTGCTCGTCGACGAGTACCAGGACACCAACCACGCCCAGTACCGGTGGCTGCAGCGGCTGGCCGGGGGAGGCAGGGAGGGGGGTCACCGCAACCTGATGGTCGTCGGCGATGATGCCCAGAGCATCTACGGGTTTCGCGGGGCCGACATCACCAACATCCTCGAGTTCGAGGACTCCTTCCCCGACGCCCACGTCGTCAAGCTCGAGCAGAACTACCGCTCGACGCAAACCATCCTGGACGCCGCCAACGCCGTCATCCGCAACAACCGCGGCCAGAAGCCCAAGTCGCTGTGGACCGAGATCGGCCAGGGCGACCCGATCAAGATCCGCGAGCTCGACGACGAGCACGCGGAGGCCCGGTACGTCACCGGGGAGATCCAGCGGCTCGTGGATGAGGGCACCTCGCGCGCCGAGGTCGCCGTGTTCTACCGGACCAACGCCCAGTCACGCGTGCTCGAGGACACGCTCGTGCGCGCCGAGATCGCCTACCAGGTGATCGGGGGCACGAAGTTCTATGACCGCGCCGAGGTCAAGGACGCGATCGCCTACCTCAACGTGCTCGTCAACCCGCAGGACACCGGCTCGTTCACGCGGATCGTGAACTCCCCGCGCCGCGGGATCGGCAACACGACGATCAGCCGGCTGCTGTCGCACAGCAACACGACGGGGGAGACGGTATGGGAGCTGGCCGCCGCCCCCGAGGACGTGCCGGGCCTCGGCGCCGCCGCGATCAAGGCGCTGCGGCGGTTCATGTCCGTGATGGAGCGGCTGCGCGAGCGCGTCGTGGGCGGGGCGGAGATCTCCGCGCTGCTCAAGGAGACGCTGTCGGAGAGCGGATACCTGGAGGCTCTGGAGAACGAGCGCACGATCGAGGCGCAGGGCCGGATCGAGAACCTCGAGGAGCTCGTCAACGTCGCCGTCGAGTACGACACCGGGGCGGACGAGCCGACGCTCGCCGACTTCCTGCATCAGGTGGCGCTTGTCGCTGACGCCGACGCGATCGGCTCCGACGAGGGCCGGGTCACGCTGATGACGCTGCACAACGCGAAGGGCCTCGAGTACCCGATCGTGTTCATCGCGGGCTGCGAGGAGGGCGTGTTCCCGCACTCCCGCGCGCTGGACGAGGGCGGCCTTGAGGAGGAGCGGCGGCTGTTCTACGTGGGGGTGACACGCGCGATGCGCGAGCTGTACCTGACCTACGCGCAGCGGCGCGCGGTGTTCGGCGCGCAGACGATCGGCCTGCGCAGCCGCTTCCTGGGCGAGGTGCCGGCGGAGCTGTTGGATGAGGTCGAGGCCAGTGACCGCCTGCGAATCGGGACGAGCGGCGGCGCGATCACTGCGGGGCTCGGCCGGGGGCGCCGCGCCACGGCGCTGCAGGGCGCCGGAGTCTCGGGGGGCGGCAATGGCGGCGGCGAGTGGGAGAGCTCGAGCTCGCCGCGGACCGGGGTCGCGTTTCGTCTCGGCGAGGACGTGGTGCACGCCGCCTTCGGCGAGGGCGTCGTGACGGGCGTCGAGCCGGATGGTGTGATTGTGGTGCGCTTCGCGGGCGACGGCTCGGAGCGCAAGCTGATGGCCGAGTACGCGCCGGTCAGCCGCCGCTGAGCCGCTTGCCGGACGCGTAGCATCAGGGCCATGAGCGCGAGCATCATCGACGGCAAGGCGGCGGCGGCGCGGGTGCGCGCCGAGGTCGCCGAGGGGGTTGAGCGCTTCCGCGAGCAGACCGGGGGCGTGCCGGGCCTGGCGACCGTGCTCGTCGGCGATGACCCGGCCTCGGCGGTCTACGTCGGAGGCAAGCAGCGCGCCTGCGCGGAGGTGGGGATGAAGCCGTTCGACGTGCGCTTGCCGGCCGACTCCTCGTTTGGGCGCGTGGCCGAGGAGCTGGAGGCGCTGCGGGCCAACCCCGAGGTCAGTGGGATCCTCATGCAGCTGCCGGTGCCCGATCACCTCGACGGCCCGGCGCTGACGAACTCGATTCCGCCGGAGAAGGACGTGGATGGCCTGACGCCCGTGAGCACGGGGCTGCTCTCGCTGGGGCTGCCGGGCCTGCGCTCGTGTACGCCGCAGGGGGTGATGGAGCTGCTCGAGCAGGCCGCCCTCGAGCTCGAGGGCGCCGAAGCCGTGGTCGTGGGTCGCTCGAACCTGTTCGGCAAGCCGATGGCGCAGCTGCTGCTGGAGCAGAACGCCACGGTCACGGTCTGCCACTCGCGCACCCGCGATCTGCGCGCGGTCTGCGCTCGTGCGGACGTGTTGATCGCCGCGGTCGGGCGACCGCGGCTGATCGGCGGCGACGCGATCAAGCCGGGAGCGGTGGTGATCGACGTCGGCATGAACCGCCTGACCCCCGAGGAAGCGGGCAACAAGAGCGGGCTGGTCGGCGACGTCGACTTCGCCGCGGCGGTCGAGGTCGCCTCGGCGATCACGCCGGTGCCGGGCGGGGTCGGCCCGATGACGGTCGCCTTCCTGCTGCGCAACACGTTGCAGGCGGCACGCCGCCAGGCAGGAATCGAGGCCTGATGTCGAACGGGGACCGAGATGAGCCTTGAGAAGGTCCGTGGCGGCGAGCTGCTCGCGCTGGTGGGCGCGGTCGGCGTGATCGTCTCGCTGCTGGTGCCTTACTACGAAGGTGGCAGCTCGGGCACGCTCGACGCGTGGGACACGTTTGGCCCGGCGATGGCGCTGCTCCTGGCTGCCGCGGCCGCGGCGCTGTGCCTGTTCGCGGCGACGCTCACCGAGCGCAGCACGGCGGTGCCGGTCGCGGCGGCGGCGTGGACCGCGCTGCTGGGCTTGGTTGGTGTGGTTGCGGCGCTCGTGCGCCTGTTCGAGCGCCCCGACCACGCAACGACCGTGTGCTCGGGAGCCTGGCTCGCGCTGGCGGGCGCGCTGGCGATCTTCTTCGGGGCTTGGCTCGCGCTTCGCGACGAACGGCGCCCGCTCTACCCGCCCGCGACGCCGACTCCGCGACCGCGTCCGGAGGGAGGCGGATGAGCTTCGAGGCCTCGCGACTGCGCCTGGGCGACCGGATCGTGGCGGTCGGGGCGCTCGCGCTGTTCATCTTCCTGTTCTTCTTTCACTGGTACGGCGGCAGCATCGAGGGGCTGCCAGCGGGCAGTCACATCAGCGGCGCGACGATCAGCTCCAGCGGCTGGGACGTGTTCACGAGCAGCCGCTGGGTCTGGCTGGTGACGACCGTCGTCGCGCTCGGCGCGGTGCTCGCGGCGGGGGCGGCCTACAAGCTCGACGGCCCGGTGCAGCTGGGTGCGGTGGTGCTCGGCTTCGGAGCGCTCTCCTGCGTGCTGATCCTCTACCGAATCTTCCACCACCCGGGGGCGAACGTGAGCGGGCACGGGCTCCAGATCCACTACGGGATCAAGCTCGGGATCTGGCTCGGGCTGCTGGCGGCGCTGGCGATAACGGGCGGCGGCTACCTGCAACTGCTGGCGGAAGGCGAGGAGCGCAACCCCAAGCCGCGAGAGCGCCCGGCGGCTGCAGCCGCACCGTTCAGCGGTCTCACGGTCTCCGACGGCGAGGATGCCGTGTCGGCAGGCGGAGAAGATCGCGCCCCAACGGCCCCGTAGAATCCTCGACGGTGATCGATCGCGACGAGGTACTGCACGTGGCGCGCCTGGCGCGTTTGGCGCTGGGCGAGGATGAGCTCGAGCCGATGGCGCGCGAGCTCTCGGCGGTGCTCGACCACATCGCGAAGATCGGCGAGCTCGACCTCGAGGACGTGGCGCCGACCTCGCACGTGGTCGAGCTGACGGGCGCGCTGCGTCCCGATCGGCCGCGCCCGTCCTTGCCGCGCGAGGTGGCACTGGAACAAGCGCCGGCGGTCGACGCGGACAGCTTCCTGGTCCCGAGCCCGCAGGCCTAGGCGCAGCCGATGAGCGCGGATCTCTTGGAGCTCTCGGCGGCAGCAGCGGTCGCGGCTATCGAGCGCGGCGAGCTGAGCGCGACGGAGCTGTTCGCCTTGTATCGCGAGCGTGCGCAGGCCGACGCGAATGCGAACGGCGAGGGCCTGAACTGCTTCACGTGGGTGGCGGAGGAGTCCCCACCCGCGGCGGCGGGCCCGCTGGCGGGAGTGCCGCTGGCGGTGAAGGACTTGTTCTGCACGAAGGGCGTGCCGAGCCAGTCGGGCTCGCGAATACTCGAGGGCTACCGCCCTCCGTACACGGCGAGCTCGGTGCAGGCGCTGAGCGACGCGGGTGCGACGCTGCTGGCGAAGACGAACCAGGACGAGTTCGCGATGGGCTCCTCGACGGAGAACTCGGCCTACGGCCCGACATTGAACCCCTGGGACCGCACGCGCGTGCCGGGCGGCTCCTCGGGTGGTAGCGCGGCCGCGGTGGCGGCGGGCCTGGCGCCGTGGGCGCTCGGAACCGACACCGGCGGCTCGATCCGCCAGCCGGCGGCACTGTGCGGGATTGTTGGCCTGAAACCGACCTACGGCTCGGTCTCGCGCTACGGGATGATCGCGTTTGCCTCCTCGCTCGATCAGGCGGGGCCGCTGACACGCGACGTCACCGACGCGGCGCTGCTGCTGAAGCACATGGTGGGCCGCGACCCCTGCGACGCGACTTCGCTGGAGTTCCCGCACGAGATCGAGCAGCCGAGCGCCACGCGCCTGGACGGCCTGCGCCTCGGCGTTCCGGCGGAGCTGCGCGCGGAGGCGAGCAGCGCGGCGGGCGGCGAGACGGGCGGGGTCGAGCCCGGCGTGCGCGAGGCCTTCGAGCGGGCGCTGAAGCTGGCGCAGGAGCTGGGGGCGAGCGTCGAGGAGGTGCGCCTGCCGCACGCGCCGCACGCGCTCTCGGCCTATTACGTGCTGGCGCCGTCGGAGGCGAGCTCGAACTTGGCGCGCTTCGACGGTGTGCGCTACGGCATGCGGGCGGCCGAGGCCACGGATCTGCTCGAGATGTACACGCGCACCCGCCACGACGGCTTCGGGCCGGAGGTCAAGCGGCGGATCATGCTGGGCACCTACGCGCTCTCCTCGGGCTACTACGACGCCTACTACGGGCGCGCGCAGCGCGTGCGCACGAAGATCGCGGAGGACTTCAGGACGGCCTTCGAGCGCGTGGACCTGATCGTTACGCCGACCTCGGCGAACGTGGCATTCGGGCTGGGGGAGAAGACGGCGGACCCGTGGGCGATGTACCTGAGCGACTACTTCACGGTGCCGATGTCGCTGGCGGGGATCCCGGCGATATCGATTCCCTGCGGCCTCAGCGAGGGCCTGCCGGTCGGCCTGCAGATCGCGGGCCCGGCGTTCAGCGAGAACCGCCTGCTGGATGCCTCTTACGCGCTCGAGCAGGCACTCGAGTTCGGAGAGGGGGCGGCGCGTGTCTGAGACGGGCGGCGGCGCGAGCACGAACGGCGCGGGGCCGGGCTTCGAGCCGGTGATCGGCCTGGAGATCCACGTGCAGCTTGCGACGGAGACGAAGATGTTCTGCGGCTGCGCGCTGTCCTTCGGCGAGCCGCCGAACACGCGCACCTGTCCGGTCTGCCTGGGCCTGCCGGGGAGCCTGCCGGTGGCGAATGCGCAGGCGGTGCACTTCGGCCTGATGATCGGCCTGGCGCTGGGCTCGGAGCTGGCGCCGCGCTCGATCTTCCACCGCAAGAACTACTTTTATCCCGACCTGCCGAAGGGCTACCAGATCTCCCAGTACGACGAGCCGCTGTGCCTGGGCGGCAACCTCGGCGAGGTGCGGATCCACCGCGTTCACCTGGAGGAGGACGCGGCGAAGCTGACGCACGCGGGCGAGAGCGGGCGCATCCACGGCTCGGACGCGAGCGTGGTCGACTTCAACCGCGGCGGCACGCCGCTGGCGGAGATCGTGACCGAGCCCGACATCCGCGCGGCGGAGCAGGCGGGCGACTGGCTGAAGCTGTTGCGCACGACGCTGCGGGCGTTGGGCGTGAGCGACGTGAACATGGAGGAGGGCTCGCTGCGCTGCGACGCGAACATCTCGCTGCGCCCGACGGGCACCGAGACGCTGGGAACGAAGACCGAGCTGAAGAACATGAACTCGTTCCGCTTCATCGAACGCGGGATCAAGGCGGAGATCGAGCGCCAGCGCAAGATCCTCGAAGGCGGCGGTCAGGTGATCCAGGAGACGCTGCACTTCGACCCGAGCTCGGGTGCGATCTCCTCGCTGCGCTCGAAGGAGGAGGCGCACGACTATCGATACTTCCCCGAGCCGGATCTGCTGCCGGTGGCGATCGAGGAGGGGATGCTGCAGGCGGCGCGCGAGGCGATGACCGAGCTGCCCGCCGATCGCGCGGAGCGCTTCGAGCGCGAGTTCGGTCTCACACGGGAGAGCGCGAGGCTGCTGGCGTTTCGCGGCGAGCTTGGCGGCTTCTTCGAGGCTTCGTTGCTCGTAGAAGTTGATGTGCCGGCGCAGATGCTCGCGAACTGGGTGGCGGTCGAGCTTGTTACGCGGCTCGATGACGCCCAGGACCCGAACGAGAGCCAGGTGACCCCACGGGCGCTGGCTGAGCTGGTCGGGATGGTTTCGACCAAGCAGGTGAGCGTGGGCGCAGGACGCCAAGTACTGGACAAGCTCGTGGCCGAAGGCGGTGAGGCCGCGGCGATCGTCGAGGCCGAGGGCCTCGCGGCGATCGGCGGTGATGACGAGCTGGCGGAGATCGTGGCCGCGGCCCTGGCGGCAAACGCCGACGCGGCCGAGCGCGTGCGCTCCGGCAACGCGAAGGCGATCGGACCAATCATCGGCGCGGTGATGCGCGAGACGAAGGGCCGTGCCGACGGCGGCGAGGTCACGCGCTTGGTGCACGAGCAGCTCGGCATCTGAGTACCGCTCATCGCGCTGGGCCCCGACCCGTCGCAGATCTGACACTCGCAAGCCTGCGGGCGCCCGCATTTTGGACTCCAGGCCAATGGCACACACGCCGCCCTGCGCCAAGATGCTTCGCGATGCAACCCTCAAACCCCAACAGAAGCTCCTCTTCTCCTCGGCGGTTCATCCTGCTGCCGGAGGAGTCGGTGGATGGACACGGTCAGCGACCGCGGATTCGCCGTTATCGCCTTACGAGCGTCGATCGACGCTCGGGTGCTGCAGGCGGGGTCGATGTCGCAACCGCACGGAACGCCCGCGAGCTCGGTCGGCTCAGCCGGGTGTAGCACAGCGTCCCACACCGATCCCGCGCCGGCTTCCCTCTGGCCGTCGCGGGCGGGTGCAGCCGGACAGGGCCGCGGTTCCCTGTCCGGCTGCACCACCGAATCCCTCGCACGCCCCGGCACCGGCGGATCGCCGCTGCAAAGCGGCATCCGAATGCACCTTCACCGCCCGCCAGCGAGTACCCTGAGGACATGAACGAATCATCTTCCAAACCGCTCGGCCGCACGATCGTCGCGGGCTTGATCCTGCTGATCGCGGCCTGGGTGCTGCTGCACTTCGTGATCGGGATCGTGACCGCGGTCGCGAGCGTGCTCGTGGTGGTGCTGGCGATCGTCGCGATCATCTGGGCGCTCCGCGTCCTGCTCTAGGGCTCCAAGGCGATGGCCTATGTGATCATCGCCGTGTGCTTCGGCCTGGCGGGGGGCATCGTCGGGCGCATCAAGGGCAGCTCGTTCTTCCTCTGGTTCCTGATCTCGGGGGCGGTGCCGTTCTTCGGGCTGCTGGCCGCGATCGCCTACCGCTTCGAGCGCGACGAGTTGCGCCGTGAGTGCCCGGGTTGCGGGCGCGTGGTCAAGATCTACGACACGCTCTGCACGCGCTGCGGCGCCGAGTTGGATTTCCCCGAGACGGCGATCGCGCCCGAATCCTGGAAACGCGCCCCGGCACAGCCCCGATCCTCCTGATCGATCGTATTAATCAATAAATTTGATGGTCGGCCTGTCGGCCGGGTCGCGACGGAAGCGATGGCTCCTGCAAGGCGCCACTCTCGCCCTCGGGCGTGAAAAACCCACTGGTACACTGGGATTTTTCCCGCTTCGAGACGCTGGAAGGAGGTCGATGGTATGCGCGCGGTAGATGCCGTGATGGAATGTCTGAAGGCGGAGGGTGTCGAGGTCGTCTTCGGCCTCCCCGGCGGCGCGAACCTGCCGACCTACGACGCGTTCGTGAACGGCGGCCTGCGCCACATCCTCGTGCGCCACGAGGCGGGCGGCGGTCACGCGGCGGAGGGCTACGCGAAGGCCACGGGCAAGGTCGGCGTGGCGTTCGCGACCAGCGGCCCCGGCGCGACGAACCTGATCACCCCGATCACCGACGCGATGATGGACTCGGTCCCGGTGGTGTTCATCACGGGTCAGGTGCGCACCGAGCTGCTGGGCACCGACGGCTTCCAGGAGGCCGACACGATCGGGATCACGATGCCGGTCGTCAAGCACTCGGTGATGATCACGCGCCCGCAGGAGATCCCGCGGGCGATCCACGAGGCCTTCCACATCGCCCGGAGCGGCCGTCCGGGCCCGGTGCTGGTCGACATCCCGCAGGATCTCTCGCGCGCCGAGATCGACTACCAGCCGGTGACCGACGTGCGCCTGCCGGGCTACCAGCCACGCATCGAGGGCAACCAGAAGCAGATCCGCCAGGCGGCGAAGGCGCTGGCGGCGGCGCAGCGCCCGGTGATCTACGCGGGCGGCGGCGTCGTGAACGCCGAAGCCTCGGAGGAGCTGATCGAGTTCGCGACCTCTGACCGTTTCCCGGTGACCTGCACGCTGATGGGCCTGGGCGCCTTCCCGGCGCCGCACCCGCAGTGGCTCGGAATGCTGGGCATGCACGGCACCCGCACCGCAAACTACGCGATGGACGAGGCCGATTTGATCTGCGCGGTGGGCGCTCGCTTCGACGACCGCATCACCGGCAAGCTCTCGGAGTTCGCGCCGCGGGCGAAGTTCATCCACATCGACGTGGACCCCGCGGAGATATCGAAGAACGTCCCGGCGCACATCCCGATCGTGGGCGACGCCAAGCACGTGCTGGCGAAGCTGCTGATCGAGTACCGCGCGATCGGCGCGGACCCCGAGCGCCTGTCGGCCTGGTGGTCGCGGATCGCGGGCTGGCAGGAGAAGTACCCGCTCGCCTACGAGGACAGCTCGGACAACGAGATCAAGCCCCAGTACATGATCCAGGCGCTGCACGAGGCCACGGGCGGCGAGGCGATCGTCACGAGCGACGTGGGCCAGCACCAGATGTGGGCGGCGCAGTACTACGACTTCCCGAAGCCGCGCCGCTGGATCAACTCGGGTGGCCTGGGCACGATGGGCTTCGGCCTGCCCGCGGCGATGGGCGCCGCGGTGGGCTGCCCCGATCAGCTGGTGTGCTGCATCGCGGGCGACGGCTCGGTGCAGATGAACGCCCAGGAGCTCGCGACCTGCGCCCAGGAGCGGATCCCGATCAAGGTGTTCGTGATGAACAACGGCTACCTCGGCATGGTCCGCCAGTGGCAGGAGCTGTTCTGGGACGGCAAATACAGCCACGTCGAGACCGGCGAGTTCCCGGACTTCGTCAAGCTCGCGGAGGCCTACGGCGCGACGGGGATGCGCTTCGAGGACAAGAGCACGCTGGTGGCGGACATGAAGCGCGCGATCGAGACCCCGGGTCCGGTGTTCGTGGACGTGCGGGTGACGCGCGAGGAGAACACCTATCCGATGATCCCGGCCGGCCAGGCCGCCCGCGAGATGGTGGGATGAGCGCTATGAGTGAGCCGGGAACCAAGGAGCCGCTGAGCCTCGAGCAGTTGGAAGCCTCCACGAACATGCGCACCGGCCGCAAGCACGTGCTCTCGATCCTCGTGGAAAACAAGTCGGGCGTGCTGACGCGGATCGCGGGCCTGTTCGCGCGACGCGGCTTCAACATCGACACGCTGACGGTGGGCCCCACGGACGACGAGCACATCTCGCGCGTCACGCTCACGGTCGACGGGGCGTTGCACCCGATCGATCAGGTCACGAAGCAGCTGCACAAGCTGATCAACGTGCTGAAGATCCGCGACCTCGAGCCGAAGGACACGGTGGCGCGGGAGCTCGCGCTGTTCAAGGTCTCCGCCGACGGCACGCAGCGCGGCGAGCTGATGCAGATCGCGGAGATCTTCCGCGGCAAGGTCGTCGACGTCACGAAGCGCGCGGTGATCGTGGAGATCACGGGCACCACCGACAAGATCGAGGCCTTCGAGGACATGGTCCGGCCCTTCGGGTTGATCGAGATGATGCGCACGGGCGAGATCGCGATCTCGCGGGGCCGCAGCGAGACCTGAGCGGTTGATCGAAGGCGGCTCAGGCCTGCGGGGCGACGAGCGCGGCGAGGGCGTCGCGTCGGCGCCCGCGGCACGAGCCGTTAGTCCGATCGCGCTGACGCAGGCCGAGCAGCGGCGCTTGGAGCGCCGCCTGCAGGCGGCGGTGGCGCGCGCGCGGCGTAGCGGCGGGCAGACGCTGGCGACGATCTCGCTCGCGGTGTCGGGGGATGTGGACCCGACGGCGGTGGCGTGCGCCTCGCGCCGCCCGGGCGAGCCCTGGTTCGTGTTCGAGCAGCCGGACCGCGGCCGCGCGGCGCTGGCGGGCCTGGGCGAGGCGGTGCGGCTGCACGATGCGGGCCCCGAGCGCTTCGAGCGTGTGGCCGAGCGCTGGCGGGCGCTGTCGGCGGGTGCGGTCGGCGACGGGGTCGCGGGCGTCGACGACCCCGCCGGCGTCTTCGCGCCGGGCGGCCCGGGCGCGGGGCCGATCGCGGTGGGCGGCTTCGCCTTCGCGCCGGAGGGCGGCGGCTCGCCGCACTGGCAGGGCTTCGAGCCCGCTTCGCTGGTCGTGCCGGAGCTCGCGCTCACGCGTCGCGAGCACGAGGGCGAGACCCGCGTGCGCCTGACGCTCGCGGCGCTGGCCTCGCCGGATGACCTGCCCGAGCAGTTGCTCGCGCGCCTGATGACAAGGGTGGCGGAGCTTCGCGAGCAGCCACTGCCGCTGTTGGACCCCGCGCCCGCGGGGCGCTTCCAGGTCGCGAGCGCGATGCCGCCCGAGCACTTCGAGTCCGCGGTCGCGCGCGCGAGCGAGCTGATCGGCCAGGGGCGAATGCGGAAGATCGTGCTCGCGCGCGAAGTGCAGGTGCACGCGCCGCGCGACTACGATCTCGCCGCGGTGCTGGGCGTCCTGCGCGAGGAGTTCCCCTCCTGCTTCGTGTTCTGTGTCGGCCGCGGCGAGGCGGCGCTGATCGCCGCTAGCCCTGAGCTGCTCGTGCGCCGCGAGGGCCACCGTGTCAGCACGCTGGCGCTCGCGGGCTCGACGCGCCGCAGCGCGGACCCCGCGGTGGACGACCACCTCGGCGAGCAGCTGCTGCGCGACCGGAGCTACCGCGAGGAGCACGAGATCGTGGCGCGGCGGATCGAGCGGATGCTGCGTGCGCACGCAGTCTGGGTCGCCGCGGCGCCGGAGCCGACGCTGGTGCGGATCGCGAATATCCAACACCTCGCGACGCCGATCCGCGCGCAGCTCGCGCAGCCGTTGGAGGCGCTGGACCTCGTGCGCCTGATGCACCCGACCCCCGCGGTGGGCGGCGAGCCGCTGTCGCAGGCGGCGCCGCTGATTCCGGCCCTGGAGGGCCTCGACCGCGGCTGGTACTCGGGCCCCGTGGGCTGGACCGACGCCACGGGCGACGGCGAGTTCTGCGTCGCCCTGCGCTGCGCGCTGCTTCGCGGCCCGGTCGCGCGCTGCTTCGCGGGCAACGGCATCGTGCGCGACTCCGACCCCGCGGCGGAGCTCGCGGAGACCGAGGTCAAGCTGCAGGCGCTGCTGCCGCTTTTGACTGCCTGAGCCGCCGGTCCCGCCTACTGGCGGAGGGCCTGCGAGACGGCCTGCCACACACGGCCGTGCAGCGCACGGTTCTCGCCGCGATCGGTGCAGACTTCGACGATGCACGAGCGCTCGCTCGCGAGCGAGCGCTCCAGCGCCGCGCGGAAGCTGCTGACGTCCTCGGCGCGCTCGTGGCCGAGCCCGTAGAGCCGCGCCGCGTCGGCGAAGTCGAGGCCGGTAGGCGTGGCGATGTGGCGGGTGTAGATGTCGCCCGCCGCGGCAGCCGTCTGGGCCAGCTCGGCGGCCGCCGCTCCGACGGGGCTCTCCGTGGCCTCAACACGAGGCTCGGGCTCACGAGCGAGCGCGTTCTCGGCCAGCGGCAGAAAGTCGAAGATGCCGCCACCGCCGTTGTCGATCAGCACGATCGTCAGCTTCAGCCCGAGCCGCCTCGCCGCGAGCAGCCCGCCGATGTCGTGGGCGAGCGCGACGTCGCCGATCAGCAGCACGACCGGGCCATCGTCTGCCGCCGCTGCGCCGAAGGCGCTCGAGACGATCCCGTCGATTCCGTTCGCGCCACGGTTGCACAGCACGCGCGGCGGGTCCTCTCGCACCGGCCAGAACGTCTCGATCTCGCGTACCGGCATCGAGGAGGCAACGAACAGCGTGGCCTCCTGCGGCAGCAGCACCCCGAGCTCGGCGGCGACGACCGGCTCGGACAGGCCGCTCGCGCCGAGCACGCCGCGTATCGCCTCGGCCGCCCGCTCGTCGCCGCTGCGCCACCGCGCAAGCCAATCCTCCTCCGCGGGGGTAGTCGTCTGCGCCAGCCGTTCGAGCGTTGTGGTCGGATCGATCGCCAGCGACTCCGACAGGACCGAGGCCGGGTCCTGCCAGGCCGCCTCGGGGTCCAGGGCGATCTGCGGGACATGCGCCAAGCTCGCCAGCCAGGTGCGCAGCGGCTTTGACACCGGAAGATCGCCCACGCGAATCACCAGGTCCGGCTCGACCGACGCGGTGAAGCTCTCCTCGCGCAGCAGCGCGTCGTAGTGGGCGATCGCGCCGGGGCCGCGGCGTCCAACGGACATCGGGTCCGCCAGCAGCGGCCAACGGGCGGAGGCGGCGAATTCCGCTGCCGCCAGGCCCGGCGACGATTCGGGCGCGCTGCGCTCGTCACGGCCCGCGACCACGACGCCGCGTCGCGCTCTGCGGATTGTCGGCGGTGTGAGCATCAGGTCCTGTTCCGCCCCGAATTCGGCGAACATCTCCCGCGAGATCAGAGGATGCCGGGTCACAAATGCCCGCCCGTCGATGCGAGCGGCCTGATCGTCCGGCAGCGGCTCGTCGGTCACGAGCGGCTCGCGCAACGGGAAGTTCAGATGCACGACGCCCGGACGCCCTTCGAGCGTCGTGGCGTAAGCGCGACACGCCAGCGTCCGAATCCAGCGCAGCCGCTCGGGCGTGGCTTCGTGCGTGCCGACCTCAAAGAACCACTTCGCCGCGCTGCCGAGCAGCTTCAGCTGGTCGATCGCCTGCCCCGCGCCGTTCTCGCGCAGCTCGGGCGGGCGATCCGCCGTCAGCAGCAGCAGCGGCACGCGCGCCTCGCGCGCCTCGATCGCGGCGGGGAGCAGCTCTGCCGTGGCGGTGCCCGAGGTGCACGTCACCGCGACGGGCAAGCCTGAGGCCTTGGCGAGCCCCAGCGCGAAGAAGCCCGCACAGCGCTCGTCCACGTGCGAGTAGCAGCGCAGCCGTGGCTCGCGTGCCAGCGTTAGCGCCAGCGGCGCCGAGCGCGAGCCCGGCGACGTACAGGCCGCGCGCACGCCGCAGCGGACCAGCTCGTCGACGAAGGCGCGCAGCAGCACATATGTATTGGTCGCGGGGCTCATGCCGTCTGATAGTGGATCACGGTCTTAGGATGGCTGAGTGGCGCAGACTTTGGTCCTCCTGCACGGCTTCAGCGGCACGCACCGTGCCTGGGACCGCGTTTCGGCGCATCTGGACGAGGGACGCTATCGCCCGCTAGCGCTCGATCTCCCCGGACACGGCGATTCGGCGCAACCGGGCGGCCCGATCACGTTCGAGGGCAGTGTCGAGGCGGTGCTCGCGGCAAGCCCGGAGCGCTTCGCGCTGTGCGGCTACTCGCTGGGTGGACGCGTCGCCCAGCACGTCGCACTCGCCGCGCCCGAGCGGGTCAGCAGGCTCGTGCTGGTCTCGACGACCTCCGGGATCGAGGATGCGCAGGAGCGGGCCGAGCGCCGTGCGTCTGACGGGCGTCTGGCCGACGAGCTCGAGCAGCTTCCGTTCGAGGACTTCATCGAGCGCTGGCGCACCCAGTCGCTGTTCGCAGATGACCCCCCCGAAGTCGATGAGTTGGCGCGCCAGGACCAGCGTCGCAACGATCCGCACGCGCTCGCCCAGGCGATGCGGGGGCTCGGCACGGGGGAGATGGCGTCGTTGTGGGACAGGCTCGGTGAGCTTTCGATGCCTGTCACGATCGTCGTCGGCGAGCGTGACACCAAGTTCCGCACGCTCGGCGCGCGAATGATGGCGCGAATCCCCTTGGCGGAGATGGTCGTGATCCCCGGGGGGCACGGCCTGCCGATCGAGAATCCGTCGGGCTTGGCACATCTCATCGACCGCCTGTAGCGAGGTCCGTCTACAGCTGCGGTGAGGCAGCGAGCGGATTATCCGAAATCCGACGTTGACCGAGCCCTCCGGCATTTGCAATGTAAGTGGGAGACAGCGTAAATAAAAGAGTGAAGTCTTCCAAGCCGTATGTCATCATCGCTCTTCCTGATGATTCATGCCGTGCATGATCTGTAAATAGACAATCACAGGCAGCACGACCGCCAACTGTGGGGATCGGCCGAACAAGAGGAAACTGCAAGGAGATTCGAGATGATACGACTTAAGCTGGTCGGAATATTGCTCGGAACGATGCTCACACTCGCCGTAGGTGTCACCTCTGCCACCGCGACGTTACCAAGTGTGTCGCTGTTATCTGGCGAAGAATTCCCAGTCACCATAGAAGGTAAATCAGGGGAAGCCAAGATCGAAACTGTACTCAAAACAGCCATCATCTGCACGGGCAGCAGTGAAAAATTCTCGATCGCATCGGGAGGCTCGTTAGGAACGTACTCGAAGGATTTCACGGGCTGTAAATTGGGCACAACGCCGTGTAATACCGATGGGGATGCGGCCGAAACGCTGTTATTAACCGGTGAAGTACATTTGGTACCGGTCAGTGCTGGGTCGCTGACCTTCATCAGAATACTTTACTTAACCGCGGCACCCTTCAATATCAACTGTGGGAAAATGAAAATCAAAGCACAAGGCCCGTTGATCGGGAGTTTCAACGGCACGCTTGGCTCGGACATCACGAGCTTCAAAAGCAAACTAGCCGGGTCGGGCGGTAAACAGGAACTGACGTCCTACTTTAACAATGAAGAAAAAGAAGTTACAAAAAGCTTAATGTTACTCAACTTTGGGCTTGGCAATGAAAATGCGGATTTGGCAATCTCCGGAGAAACGACGTACACGTCGAGCAAGATGATCATCATTAGCTAGCGGATGTCGGAGTGGTGCGCGGACATCGTGGTTTTCGCTCCGCGCGTCGGCTCCGCCAAGCGCTGGCTCGTGCGGTCGAAGGGCTAAATAGGTTCGACGCCCAGCCCCGGTCCGCTTGGAACGTCGATCTCCCCGCCGTGGGCTGGCAGCGGGTTTTCGATGTCCTCGAACAGTGCGAGCGTCGCCAGGCCACAGTGCGGCACTGGCCCGCGCGAGGCGAGCGCGGCGGCGGCGTGCACGCCCGCGGCGACGCCGAGCGGGCCGTCGAAGCTCGAGGCGATGTAGGCCTCGGCGCCCGAGGCTCGCACCAGCGTTGCGGCCGCGATCAGGCCTCCGATCCCGCCGCAGCGGGAGATCTTCAGGCACACCGCGTCGGCCACGCCCGCGCCAAGCGCGCCGTGCTCGGCGGCGGTCTCATCGATCGCCACGCGAGCCGCCACGCGCTCGCGCACCTGGCGAACGTCCTGCAGCCCGTGAACCGGCTCCTCCACCAGCTCGAGGCCCGCGGGCGCGAGCACATCGATCGTGTGTACCGCCTGCTCGACGTCCCAGGCGCCGTTTGCGTCCAGACGTAGCTCGACCTCGGGGCCGATCGCGGCCCGCACCGCCGCGACGCGACCCGCGTCATCGCCGACGCCGACCTTCAGCTTCACGCAGCGAAAGCCCTCCGCGACTGCGACTGCCGCCTCCTGCGCCGCGCCCGCGCGGTCGAGTGCGCCGAGCGTCGCGTTCACAGGCACGCTCGGCGCCGGGGTGTCCGTCAGCAGCGCCGCAATCGGCTTGCCGCTGAGGCGCCCGCCACGGTCCCACAGCGCCAGGTCGATCGCCGCGAGCGCCACCGGCAGGTCGTCGATGCGACGGCAGGCGTCGACGAGCTGGGCGCCGTTCAAGCCGTCCGATGCGGCCAATACCGACGCGTAGCTTTCCAACGCGGACTGGGCCCGATCCAGGCTGATGCCGTCATACGGCTCCAGCGGCGCGGCTTCGCCGTAGCCGCTGACGCCGTCCTCGCCCGTCAGCGACACCGCCAACAGCTCGCGCTCGGTCAGCTCGCCGTAGGAGGTCTGCAGTGGTTGCTTGAAGCGAAGCGTGCGCCGCTCGAACTCGAGCTTCATGAGCCGATGCCGCCGCTGGCGAGGATCCCCGCGCTGAACAGCAGGCAGAAGACCAGCTGCGTCGCACCGGTCTTCGCCAGCGCACCGTTCAGCGCCGGGCCGTCGCTGCGCGTGCGCACGACGCGCGTGACGCCCGCCGCCAAGGGAATCGCCAGCCAGCTCAGGAGCAGCCACGCGGTCATCGAGCCGAACGCCCAAGGCAGCGGCGCCGTGACGAAGGCGCCCGCGATCATCGCCGTGTAGAGCAGGCGTGTCCGCTCGCGCCCCAGCCGCACCGCCAGCGTGCGCTTGCCTGCACGCCTGTCGGTCTCCAGGTCGCGCACGTTGTTCACGACCAGGATCGCGCTCGCCAAAAGCCCGACAGGCACTGCGCAGACGAACGCCTCCCATGGGAGTTGCTGCACCTGGACGAAGTAGGAGCCCGCGACCGCGACGATGCCGAAGAACAGGAACACGAACACCTCCCCGAGGCCCTCGTAGCCATATGGACGTGGGCCGCCCGTGTAGAGCACGCCCGCGAGGATCGAGGCCGCGCCCACCGCCAGCAGCTCCCAGCCCGCGACCACGATCAGGTAGACGCCGCAGGCGACCGCCACCCCGAACGTGACGTAGGTCGCGATCAGCACCTGGCTCGGCGGCACGAGCCCGCCCGCGGTCACGCGCACGGGGCCGAGGCGGTCCTCGGTGTCCGCGCCGCGGCGGGCGTCCGAGTAGTCGTTCGAGAGGTTCGTTCCCACCTGGATGAAGACCGCCCCCAACAGCGCCGCGACGAAGGCCAGCGGATGGAAGTGGTCGGCGCCCAGCGCCAGCGAGGTGCCTACGAGCACCGGCGCGATCGCCGCCGGCAGCGTCCGCACGCGCGCGGCCATGATCCAGATGCGCGCCGCGCTCACGTAGCTAGGCTCGCCGCGGGAAGCGCGAGAAGTCGGGCTTGCGCTTCTCGCGGTATGCGTCGCGGCCCTCCTGGGCCTCCTCGTTGCCGTAGAAGAGCAGGTTCGTGTCGTGCGCGAGCTGCTGGATGCCGCTGAGGCCGTCCTCCGCCGCGTTGAAGCTCGCCTTCAACAGACGCAGCGAGAAGGGGGAGAGGGCGAGCATCTCCCGGCACCACTGCACCGTCTCCTCCTCCAGGCGATCCAGCGGCACGACCGTGTTGACCATGCCCATCTCGCGTGCTTCCTCCGCCGAGTACTGGCGGCACAGGAACCAGATCTCCTTTGCCTTCTTGGGTCCCACCAGGTTCGCGAGCAGGCCCGCGCCGAAGCCGCCGTCGAACGAGCCGACCTTCGGGCCGACCTGGCCGAAGCGGGCGTTGTCCGCCGCGATCGTCAGATCGCAGACCAGGTGCAGCACGTGCCCGCCGCCGATCGCATAGCCCGCCACCATCGCGACCACCGGCTTGGGCAGGCGGCGAATCTGGATGTGCAGGTCGGTCACGTGGAAGCGTCCCACGGCCGCTTTGCCAGCCGAGGGATCGGTCAGATAACCCGAATCGCCACGCACGCGCTGGTCGCCGCCCGAGCAGAAGGCGTCGGGCCCCTCGCCCGTCAGGACGATCACGCCGATCCCAGGGTCCTCGCGGGCGTCCTCGAGTGCCCTGGAAATCTCCACGATCGTCTGCGGGCGGAAGGCGTTTCGCACCTCCGGGCGCGCGATCGTGATCTTCGCGATGCCCGCGTCGGGGGCGGTCGACTTCTCGTAGTGGATGTCGGCGAAGTCGAGCCCGGCCTGACTGGTGGCGTCTGCCCATGCGGCGCTCATCGCGCCAAGGCTAGCCGGATGGACCGGAAGCCCGCTGCGTCGCGCTCATTTCGTCGCGATCGCGTAGCAGTCCGCGAAGGCGCGACGCTGTGCGCGCGGGTTGTTCGAGGCTGCCAGCAGCGCCAATTCGCGACAGACCGACTTCGTGGTCGGGCGCGTCTCCGTCGGCTCGGTCATCTTCAGGCCGCCATCGCACGCTTTTTCGAGTTCTGCCTTGTCATTTGAGGACACCTGCGTGGAGACCTTCACCGCGTGCTTGCACTCCGCCACTGCTGCCAGTACTGCCGCTCGTGCGCTCTCTTCGGTTGCGTATGTGGTGGGGACCTGGAGGCCCCCCGGGGGCGTGGGGTCGGTAGATCTCGTGCGTTCGGTCGAGCCGGCCGGTTTGGAGCCCGCGCTCGAGCCGCAACCGCCCAGCAGCGCGGCGGTGGCCATGAGCGCAACCGCGTTCCTGCTCGCCGCACGCCGACTCATCATCGGTGGATCATCGCTCAGCTGGCTCGGGGGATCCCCATGACGCAACCCAATGCGCTCCTGCGCGCGTCGTTTTGGAATTCTTGTTCCTATCTCCTGGCTAGGGTGTTCGGCATGGCCGTCCAGGCATGGTTGAGCCGGGCTGTTGCGGCGTGTCCCGATCGGATTGCGCTCAATACTCCCGATGGGGACTGCTCCTATGCGGCGCTATGGGCGCGGGCCAGCGGCGGCGCGGCGCAGCTCGCCGAACGCGGCGTAGGCTCCGGTGAGAGGGTTGCCGTCGCGCTTCCGGCCGGGCTCGACTTTGCCGTTGCGCTGCATGCCTGCCTGCTGCTCGGGGTCGTCGCCGTGCCCGTCGACCTACGCATGTCCGAGGCCGAGCGGGAGACGATCGCCGCCGGATGTGTCGCGCGCGTGCAGGCGCCGCTCGCGAGCGCCGGGGGAGGGGCCTCGGATGCGAGCTACGCGATCGCCTCCGAGGCTCGCCACGACCTCGACGCCACCGCCGTCGTGATCCACACCTCCGGCACCAGCTCCGCCCCCAAGCCAATCGAGCTGACCTACGGCAACCTGCTCTGGAGCGCGCTCGGCTCCGCCGTCGCCCTCGGCCTCGACCCCAACGAGCGCTGGCTCTGTGCGCTGCCGCTCTCGCACGTCGGCGGCCTCTCGATCCTCGTTCGTTCCGCGATCTATGCCACCACCGCCGTCGTGCACGAGCGCTTCGAGACCGAGCGCGTGCTGCACGCGCTTCGGTCCGAGGAGGTCACGCTCGTGAGCCTCGTCGCAACCACGCTCGCGCGGTTGCTCGACGCGGGTCTCGAGCGCCCGCCGACGCTTCGCTGCGCGCTCACCGGCGGCGGTCCCGTGCCCGCCGCGCTCGTGCAGCGCGCTGCTGCTGCGGGCGTTCCTGTGAGCATGACCTACGGCTTGACAGAGAGCAGCTCGCAGGTCACCACCTCGCCCGTCGCCGCGCTCGACAGCGGTGAACGGGGGGCCGGACCGCCGCTGTTCTGCACGCGCGTGCGCTGCGCCGAGGACGGCGAGATTCTCGTCGCCGGGCCCACCGTCGCGCCCGGTGCCCGCGCCGATGACGGTTGGCTTCACACCGGCGATCTCGGCGCGATCGACCCGCGCGGCGTGCTGTCCGTCACCGGGCGCAAGGCCGACACCATCGTCAGCGGTGGCGAGAACGTCGCGCCCAGCGAGGTCGAGGCTGTGCTCGAGGCCCACCCCGGCGTGCTCGAGGCCGCCGTCCTCGGGCGGCCCGACGAGCAGTGGGGCGAGGCCGTCACCGCCATCGTCCGCGCACGCGAGGGCGCGGCCCTCGACGAGACCTCGCTGCGCGCCCACTGCGCCGCCGCGCTCGCCCCCTACAAGGTGCCCAAGCGGGTGCTGCTGCGCACCGAGCCGCTGCCCCGCACGCGTTCCGGCAAGCTGTTGCGACGCGAGCTGTGATGAGCTTGCACCTCATGGGACGAGCACTCGGATGAGCTTCGACGCCAACGCGCACCGCGACGCCAGCCTGCGGGGCTGGGAAGAGGCCGCTGCCGGGTGGGTGCGCAGCCAGGAGGGGATGCGCGAGTTCGGCGCGCCCGTCTCGCACTGGCTGCTCGACGCCGTCGCCCCGCAGCCCGGGCAGCGCGTGCTCGAGCTCGCCGCCGGGCTCGGGGAGACCGGGTTGCTCGCCGCCGAGCTCGTCGCTCCCGTCGGCGGCGCCGTCATCTCCGACCAGGCCGAGGCCATGCTCGCCGGGGCGCGCCAACGCGCCGCGCAGCTCGGCCTCGCCAACATCGAGTTCCAGGTCATCAACGCCGAATGGATCGACCTGCCCGTCGCCAGTATCGACGTCGTGCTCTGCCGCTGGGGCTACATGCTGATGGCCGATCCAGCCGCCGCCCTCGGGGAGACGCGCCGCGTGCTGCGCTCCGGCGGGCGCCTCGCGCTCGCGGTCTGGGACTCGATCGAGCACAACCCCTGGGCGCAGCTGCCCGCACTCGAGCTGCGCGAGCGTGGGCTTTCCTCGCAGCCGGCGCCCGGAACTCCCGGCCCGTTCGCGCTCGGGCGCGCCGAGGGTGTCTATGAGCTGCTCCAGCAGGCCGGGTTTGCCGAGGTCAACGTCGAGTCGCTGCAGCTGCACCGCCGCCACGCGAGCTTCGCCGAGTACTGGCAGTCCACGCTCGACCTCTCGCGCGCCACTCACGACGCCGTGCTCTCGCGCCCGCAGGCCGAGATCGAGCAGATCGAAGCCGCCGTGCAGGAGCGCTTCGCGCCCTTCACCGCCGCCGACCGCAGCCTCGACATCCCCGGGCGCACGCTCGTCGCCTCCGCCGCCGCCTGAGTCGCGGCCTGCCCGCCGCCGAGCCGCGCCGAGTCCCGGCCTCGGCCCCGCCGACCCGATAGCCTGCGCGGTCCAATGATCTATGACGATGACGCAGACCTGAACCTCCTCGACGGCAAGACCGTCGCAATCATCGGCTACGGCTCCCAGGGCCACGCCCACGCACTCAACCTCATGGACTCCGGCGTCGACGTCGTCGTCGGCCTGCGCCAGGACTCTTCCTCCGTCGCCAAGGCGCGCGAGCAGGGCCTCGAGGTGCTCTCCGTCGTCGACGCCGCCAGCCGCGGCGATCTCGTGATGATCCTGCTGCCCGACGAGCGCCACCACGACGTCTGGGAGGATGAGATCCGCGACGGCATCGCCGAGGGCAACATGATCCTGTTCGGCCACGGCTTCTCGATCCACTACAAGGAGATCGAGCCGCCGCCCGGCGTCGACGTCGGCATGGTCGCGCCCAAGGGCCCCGGCCATCTCGTCCGTCGCCAGTTCACCGAAGGCTCCGGCGTGCCCGGCCTGATCGCCGTCGAGCAGGATGCCACCGGCAACGCACGCGCGCTCGCGCTCGCCTACGCCAAGGGCATCGGCTGTACGCGCGGCGGCGTCATCGAGACCAGCTTCAAGGACGAGACCGAGACCGATCTGTTCGGCGAGCAGGCCGTGCTCTGCGGCGGCGCCTCCGAGCTCGTCCAGGCCGGCTTCGAGACGCTCGTCAACGCCGGCTATGACCCCGAGATGGCCTACTTCGAGTGCCTGCACGAGCTCAAGCTGATCGTCGATCTGATGCACGAGAAGGGCCTCGCCGGGATGCGCTACTCGATCTCCAACACCGCCGAGTACGGCGACTACACGCGCGGCAAACGCGTCATCACCGAGGAAACCCGCGAGAACATGAAGAAGATCCTGCAGGAGATCCAGTCCGGCGACTTCGCCCGCGAGTGGATCGCCGAGAATCGCGCCGGGCAGGAGAGCTTCAAGCGGATGCGCGCCGAGCAGGCCGACACCCAGGTCGAGCACGTCGGCGCCGAGCTGCGCTCGCACATGGATTGGATCAAGCCCGCCTTCTAGGAGGCAGGGTCGCGGCGAGCCGGGCACCGGGCGGCTGAGGGCGAGCGAGCGAGATGCTGGCCTACCTCTCCTGGCACCGAGCCGCCGCCGGCGTCGAGCCCACACGCTATGAGCAGGCGCTCGAGCGCTTCCACCGCTCGCTCGCGCACCGGCCGCCCAGCGGCTTTCACGGCTCCGCCGCGCTGCGCCTGTCCGAGCTTCCCTGGCTCGCACCGCCTGCCGAGGCAGAGGAGGCCCCAGGCTATGAGGACTGGTATCTGATCGAGGACTGGTCCGCCGTTGGCGTGCTCGAGGAGGCCGCGATCGCCCACGGGCACCTCACCGCGCACGAGGCCATCTCCTCGCTCGCGGGCACCGCCACCGGCTCTGTCTATCGCCTGGTCGAGGGGCACGCCAAGCCCGACGCCGCCGACGCCGTCTGGATCACGCGCAAGCCCGGGCACGAGCACCCCTCGCTCGAGGGCCTGCTCGGCGACGGGATCGACCCGCAGCGCGACGGGCTCTGGCGGCGCTGCCTCGGGCTCGGCCCCGCGCCCGAGTACTGCCTGCTCAGCGCCACCCCCGAGCTGCCTGTCGGGGTTGCCGAGACCCGTCTGCCCGTCGGCTGGGTTGCCCGGACGCTTTCGCGGGAAGTGCTGTGGCATGGCTGAGCATGCCCGCACGTTCGCGCTCCGTCGTGCCTGAGGCACCTCGTGGCTGAAAGCCACATCGACGCTGTGCTCGGCGCCGAGCTGCAGGGCGGCGAGTTCCAGCGACAAGAGAGTCGCTTTCGCGACTGGATCGGGCGCGACCCGCACAGCGGCGAGGCTCGTCTGCCCGTGGTCGCCGGGCGCTACCACCTGTACGTCTCGCTCGCCTGCCCCTGGTGTCACCGCGCCGTCATCCTGCGCAAGCTCGTCGGCCTCGAGCAGGTGCTCGGGATCTCCTATCTGGCTCCATTTCGCGACCAGCGCGGTTGGTCGTTCACCGGCGATCGCTTCGAGGTCCCCAGCGCCAACGGCGAACCCGCTTGGGACGATCAGTACCTGGACCGCCTCCACCGCTGGGATTTCATCGCCGAGGCATATCGCCTCAGCGACCCCGCCTTCGAGGGCCGTCTCTCCGTGCCCGTGATCTGGGACACCGAGACCGATCGCATCGTCAACAACGAATCCGGAGACATCGTGCGCATGATCGGCGACCCCGCCTCGCTCGGCGGGCTCGGCCGCGCCGCCGCGCTCGAGCTCTATCCCGAGGGGCTGCGCGATGAGATCGACGCCCTCAACCGGCGCGTCTACGAGACGATCAACAACGGCGTCTACCGCGCTGGCTTCGCGCGCCTGCAGGGCGCCTACGAGCGCGCTTTCCACAAGCTGTTCGAGACCTTTCAGTGGCTGGAGGCGCTGCTCGGCCAGCGCCGCTACCTCGCGGGTGGGCGGATCACCGAGGCCGACTGGCGGCTGTTTCCGACGCTCGCGCGCTTCGACGAGGTCTACGGCCTTCACTTCCGCCTGAACTACCGGCGGCTCGTCGACTACCCCAACCTGTGGGCCTATGCCCGCGATCTCTACCAGCAGCCCGGCGTCGCCTCGACCGTCGCGATCGATCAGATCAAGCGCCACTACTACACCACCCACGACGAACTGAATCCCAAGAAAATAATCCCCGTCGGCCCCGGCTATGACTGGTCTGAGCCGCACCGGCGCCACCGCTGAGCGACGTTCGTGCAGAGGGCTGATCGCGCGCACCGTCGTTCGCTACACTCGCCTTGCTCGTCGCGACTGGCGCCCTGAGGTGGAGCCACCACCGGGAAGCGGGGAGCGTTTCCGTAGCCGCGCGCCTGGGCACCTCATGACCACGATCACCCTCGACCGAGCGAGGAGCCCACGATGACGCCGAGCAGCCCCGCAGCAGAGACGCAACTGGTCCTACCCGACGAGCTGAAGCCCCGCGACGGGCGCTTCGGCTGCGGCCCCTCCAAGGTGCGCCCCGAGGCGCTCGCCCGACTCGTCGGCGACGGCGCCGCCGTGATGGGCACCTCGCATCGCCAGAAGCCCGTCAAGTCGCTCGTCGGGGAGATCCGCGCCGGGCTGCGCGAGCTGTTCTCGCTGCCCGACGGCTACGAGGTCGCGCTCGGCAACGGCGGCGCCACTGCCTTTTGGGACGCCGCCGCCTTCGGGCTGATCCGCCGGCGCTCCGCGCACCTCGCCTTCGGCGAGTTCTCGCAGAAGTTCGCCTCCGTCAGCAAGGGCGCTCCCTTCCTCGGTGAGCCCGAGGTCATCACCGCCGAGCCCGGCGATGCTCCCGACCCGAGCGCTCTTGCCGGGGTCGATGCCGACGTCGTAGCTTGGGCTCACAACGAGACATCGACCGGCGTGATGGCGCCCGTCACGCGGCCCGCCGGCGAGGCGCTCGTGCTGATCGACGCCACCTCCGGGGCCGGGGGGCTGTCCGTCGACGTCTCCCAGACCGACGCCTACTACTTCGCTCCGCAGAAGAGTTTTGCCGCCGACGGCGGGCTCTGGCTCGCGCTGCTCAGCCCCGCCGCCCAGGAGCGAGTGGGGCAGCTCGACGCATCCGAGCGTTGGATTCCGTCCTTTCTCTCAATAAATACCGCCCTGGAGAACTCGCTCAAAGATCAGACCTACAACACGCCCGCCGTCGCCACACTGTTCCTGCTCGCCGAGCAGATTCGTTGGATGCTCGATTCCGGGGGCCTCGAGTGGTGCGTCAGACGGTCCACGCTCTCCGCCGAGCAGCTCTACGGCTGGGCCGAGCGCAGCGGCTATGTCACGCCCTTCGTCACGGACCCCGCCAAGCGCTCGCTCGTCGTCGGCACGATCGACTTCGACGAGCAGATCGACGCCGCCCTCATCGCCGCCACGCTGCGCGCCAACGGGATCGTCGACGTCGAGCCCTATCGCAAGCTCGGGCGCAACCAGCTGCGCGTCGGCATGTTCCCCGCCATCGAGCCAGCCGACGTGCAGGCGCTCACCGCCTGCGTCGACTGGATCGTGGAGCGCACCTCATGAGCGCCGCCGAGAACGCCCGCCCCAAGGTTTTGGTCAAGGAGAAGATCGGCGACTCCGGGATCGATCTCTTGCGTGAGCACTTCGACGTCGATCTCGGTATCGACTGGGACGACAGCGAGCTGGCCGCGCGCATCGGCGAGTACGAGGGGATCGTGATCCGCTCCGCCACCAAGATGACCGCCGATTTGATCGAGAAGGCCGACCGCCTGCAGGTCATCGGGCGCGCCGGGGTCGGGGTCGACAACGTCGACGTCGACGCCGCCACCAAGCGCGGGATCGTCGTCGCCAACGCGCCGCAGTCCAACGTCGTCACCGCCGCCGAGCACACCAT
Organism: Solirubrobacteraceae bacterium; assembly: GCA_036267655.1. Lineage (GTDB taxonomy): Bacteria > Actinomycetota > Thermoleophilia > Solirubrobacterales > Solirubrobacteraceae > Palsa-744. The sequence goes on along the minus strand of DATAVP010000040.1, from coordinate 13,114 downwards.
GGCGCTGCTGCTCGCGCTCGCCCGCAACATCCCCCAGGCCCACCAGTCGCTGCACGAAGGCAAATGGGACCGCTCCAAGTACTCCGGCGTCGAGCTCTATGAGAAGACGCTCGGGATCGTCGGCTTCGGGCGCATCGGCCAGCTCGTCGCCCAGCGCGCCCGCGGCTTCAACATGCGCGTGCTCGCCTTCGACCCCTTCGTCAGCGCCGAGCGCTATCGCGAGCTCGGCGTCGAGAAGGCCGCCGACTCCGACGAGATCTACGCCCAGGCCGACTTCATCACCGTACACCTGCCAAAGACGCCCGACACCGAAGGCTGGCTCGACGCTGAGGCCTTCGCCAAGATGCGTGACGGCGTGCGCATCCTCAACGTCGCCCGCGGCGGGCTGATCGACGACGCCGCGCTCAAGGACGCCCTCGACTCCGGCAAGGTCGGCGGCGCCGCGCTCGACGTCTTTCCCTCCGAGCCCATGACCGACTACCCGCTGTTCGACGGTTACCCCAACGTCGTCGTCACGCCGCACCTCGGCGCCTCCACCGCCGAGGCCACCGACCGCGCCGGATACCAGTCCGCCGAGCAGGTCGTCGCCGCGCTCACCGGCGGCGTCGTCTCTACCGCCGTCAACATCCCCTCCGTCGGCGCCGAGGACATGCAGGTGCTCGGGCCGCTGTTGCCGCTCGCGCGCCAGCTCGGGAGACTCGGCATGGCGCTCGCCGAAGGCAGCTCCGTCGAGCGCATCGAGGCCGCCTTCTTCGGGCGGATCGCCGAGTTCGACACGCGCCTCTTGACGCTCGCCGTCATCGGCGGCGCGCTGCAGGGGCGCACCGAGGAGCAGGTCAACCCCGTAAACGCTCCCAGCATCGCCGAGGAGCGCGGGATCGTCGTCGAGGAAAAGTCCGTCTCCGAGGCCGAGGACTTCAACGAGCTGATCCGCGTCACCGTCATTGCCGGCGGCGAGCGCGTCGCTGTCGCCGGGACCGGCATCGGCGCCAAGCAGGAGCCCCATCTCGTCGAGGTGCAGGGGCGTCGCTTGACCATCGAGCTCGAGCCCCACGTCACCGTGTTCCGCTACGAGGACCTGCCCGGGATGATCGGGCGTGTTGGGACCATCTTCGGCTCGCATGGCGTCAACATCTCCTCCGCTGCTGTGGGGCACACGCCCGATGGGGCGGCTGGGGGAGACGGGGCCGGGGCCGGGCAGCGGTTGGCTGCGATGGTCGTTACCACCGATGCGCCTGTGCCCGATCAGGTCGTGCAGGAGATCGTCGCTTCCGACGGATTTGTCAACGGCTGGGCCGTTGAGCTCGGCTGAGGAGATCGATCCTCTGCCAGGGGAGCGGCAAAGTCGTCTCGCATGTGGGGGCCGCAGCGAACCCCCACATGCGGAAGGCGAGGGGCTATCCGCTAACGATGATCATCTTGCTGTATTTGTCCACGAAGCTGCCGAGATTGAAGTCGACGGATTCGGAGCCGAGCCCGAAGTTAGCGCTCAGTTTCGCAGAGACTTCTTCGCCCGCTTCGTTAAAGTATTTTGTTTTCGTCTGTTTCCCTTTCGAGCCTTTGAATTCACTCGTCGATTCGGTGATGTCGGTATTCAACACGGCCGTGAATGACCCGAGAACAGAGCCTTCTACTTTTACTTTTACTTTTTCTGGGCTTTCAGTCGTTCCACAAGCAATGGTGGTTGTTGGAACGGTCGCAAGCACACCGACGGTTAATGGAGATAAGCTGGTGAACACCAGATGTCCTTCCGTTTCAACCGCAATGGTGCCGGCTGGTTCCATGGCGGATTTGCATTTATTGGTACCTTCGGTGCAACTGGCGATTACGATGTTGTTCTTGTAGGCGCCGGTAACACCAGGCCATATGCTAAGTAATAAGTATTTTAAGCAGACGATCTGCCTTGCAGCTCCGCTTTCAAGCGTAACCGGCGTCGTGACATTGGTTTCGAAGTTAACTGGAAATGATTCACCGGATAATAGTTTCAGTGATGGTAAGGTCGCGAGGCTGACGCTTGCAGCGGCGCCAAAGATAGTGAGCGTTAGTGCTATGAGAGTCCCGACCCTTTTCATGGGAGATCCTTCGCTCGTTGGATGGTTGAAGCGAAGAGTACGAACTAATGGAATCATAAGCAAGCTGTCGGGGTAAGGTGTCTCTGTTGCCCACCCGCGCCCGAACCGAGTTAAGGAGTTGCCGCTACGGCGGGCGAAGCTCGTCGCGGCGCTAGCGTGTTCGATCGTCGCATGGTCGTTGGGCGCGAGTGTGTTGCGTGACGACTTCACGCCGGTCGGCCAGCTGCCGACGAGGTGAGCTCCCAGGCGGCGGCCGCTCGCGAGGTTCGGTCTCTTAGCATCCACTAACCAAATGCGGTAGGGTCTGGTCGATGCGAGCGGTGGTCATCACCAAGCACGGCGGCCCTGGCGTGCTCCAGGTACAGGAACAGCCTGACCCGCCGCTCGGGCCGGGTCAGGTGCGGATCGACGTCGCCGCCGCGGGGATCAACTTCGCCGACGTGATGGCACGCATGGGCCTGTACCCGGACGCGCCGAAGACGCCCTGCGTCGTCGGCTACGAGGTCGCGGGCACGATCCTCGAGCTGGGGGAGGGAGTCGAGGGGCTGACGCCCGGCCAGCGCGTGATCGCCGGCACGCAGTTCGGCGGCTACGCCTCGCAGGTCGTCGTCCACGCGGCCGACGTGATCGCGATGCCCGAGGAGCTCAGCTTCGAGCAGGGAGCGGCGATTCCCGTGAACTACGGCACCGCCTGGGCCGGGCTGATCGGCTTCGGCTCGCTGCAGCCGGGCGAGCGGGTGCTCGTGCACTCCGCCGGCGGCGGCGTCGGCATCGCCGCGACGCAGATCGCCAAGCGCACCGGCGCCGAGGTCTACGGCACCGCCTCGCCCGCCAAGCACGCGCGCTGCGAAGAGCTCGGCGTCGACCACGCGATCGACTACACCAAGAGCGGCTGGGAGCGGGGGCTGCCGAAGTTCGACCTGATCCTCGACGCCGTCGGCGGCAAGAGCTTTCGGACCGGCTATGACCTGCTGCGGCCCGGCGGGCGTCTCGTCGCGTTCGGCGCCTCCTCGCTCGTCTCCGGCCAGCGGCGCAACCTCGTCACCGCGCTGCTCACCGTCGTACGCATGCCGCGCTTCAACATGATCAAGCAGATGTCCGAATCGAAGGCCGTGATCGGGTTGAACATGCTGTCGCTGTGGAAGGACCGCGGCACGCTCGAGCCCTGGATCGCGCCGCTGCGCGAGATGCTCGACGACGGCACCGTCAAACCCGTCGTCGCCGGCGCATTCGCCTTCGAGGACGCGGGCGCCGCGCAGTCGATGATCACCGAACGCAAGAACGTCGGCAAGGTCGTGCTCACGCCCTGACGACAGGCGGACGCCGCCGGTTGACGTAGGGGCGGCATCGTGAAATAGTCGCCGACTTGGTTTCACGGAACGGAACGAATGTAACTGGTAGACGACGTGTTGCCGCCTTGCCCAGCCCGTGGGTGGGAATCCTGACGGCGATCGGGGTGCTTACCGCCGTGTTGCTCTGCGGCTGTGGCGGCTCCGAAAGCCGCTCCGGGAGCGTCGCGGCGTCCACATCGAGGACAGGCGCTGAGCCTTCGGCTACGACCGCGCCGCCGGTGGGCGAGAAGCGCGGCGTGTCGGGAGCCGAGGAAGGCACCGTGAAAAGCAGTGCTCCGCAGCCGGTTCGTCACGCGCGGGCGAAGTCGGAGTCCGGGGCGCAGGCCGACGCGATCTGCCTTCGCCGCCACCAAGAACTGGTCGCCACGCCGCTCGACCCGAAGACGGCGGGGATCTCTGAAATTCTGGTTGCATCCGCCCGCCGCGCGGCGATCGAGCGGCGGGCCGCGGACGAGCTCGGGCGCCTGACCCCGCCGCCGGGACTGGCGCGCGACTGGCGGAGGTTCCTCTCCTACAATCGCGCGCAGCTGCGAGCGGCACTGAAGCTACGGAACGAGGCTCGGGCCGACGACATCGACGGGATCCGCTCGGGCTCGAGCGCGGCGGCCAATCTCGAATTCCACTTGCTGGCCTTCGCGAGCCGTGTGGGCGCGAGCCACTGCGCCTCGCCGTAGTCCTCGCGCCTCACCGCGGAGGTGTGAATCTCGCCGTCGTCTCCCACTATCGACGTGCCCCATTTGCCTGGTTTTGCACGGCGATCGTCTCGAAGGTGAGCTGTTGTGTGGCGTAACGCCCGGCGACCCAGTTGACGCGCTAGTTCGACTCTTCGATATTTGCCGCCGACGTTCATCGCCGTGCCGATCGCCGGTATGTAGAGATGGCCACGAAGACATCGCGAGCGCAGGTCAAGCCTCCCAAGCACGAGGAGGAGAAGGCGCCGACCCTCGTTCCGCTGCGTGCGCTCGCCGCCGCAGCGGTCGTGTTCGTCGCCGCGGGGGCTGTGCTGGTGCTCGAGATCCTCTCGGTCCGGCTGCTCACGCCTTACGTCGGGCTGACGCTCGAAACCACCACCTCGATCATCGGCGCCGTGCTGCTCGGGATCGCGCTGGGAGCCGGGATCGGTGGGTGGATCGCCGATCGCACGAACCCCCGTACGCTCGTGATCGGATTGCTGATCGGCGGAGGGCTGCTCGCGCTGCTGACCGTTCCGATCGTGCGCTGGCTCGGTCCCTCCGCGCGCGAAGGCGGCACCGTCGGCGCGCTGAAGGTGACGTTCGTGGCGCTCGTGCCCGTGGCCGCGGTGCTCAGCGCGATCTCGCCCACCGTCGCGCATTGGCAGCTGCGCGATCTGAAGGCGAGCGGGACCGTCGTCGGAGGGTTGTCGGCCTGGGCCACCGCCGGCGCGCTGGTCGGCACGTTCGGGACCGGCTTCGTGCTCGTGCCGCTGCTGCCCGTCAGCACCTCGGTGCTTGCGATCGGGATCCTGCTGATCGTCGTCGGCGTCGTGCTCGGCGGATACACGCGCGTGCTGCGCGCGAGCGCGATCGTGGCGGCGATCCTCGCCACGGCGGGGCTCGGCGCGCTGACCGCGACCGCAAGTTCGCCTTGCGATGAGGAAACGCGCTACCACTGCATTCGCCTTGAAGAAGTGCCGGGGGATGCCTCGGGTCGTTATCTGATCCTCGACCGCGACTACAACTCCTACGTCGATCTGAGCGATCCGAGCAACCTTGGCAGCTTTCGTTACACGCGCTGGATCGCCGAAGTCGTCGGGCCGATCAAGCCGCATGAGCCGCTGCGGGCGGTGTTCGTAGGCGGTGGCGGGTTCAGCCTGCCTCGCTGGCTTCAGGCGACCCGTCCCGGATCCCGCTCCAACGTTCTCGAGGTCGACCCCCAGCTGATCGAGTTCGATCGCCGGCGCCTTGATCTGCGCACCTCGTCGGCGCTTCGTGCCACGAGCGGAGACGCGCGTCTGACGATGCGCCGCGAACCCACCGGATCGGCGGACTTCGTCGTCGGAGACGCCTTCAGCGGCTACACGATTCCCTGGCAGCTGATGACCGTCGAGTGGTTGCGCGAAGTGCGTCGCGTGCTGCGTCCGGGCGGCATCTACGCGCTGAACATGGTCGACCTGCGTCCCCTGAAGCTGTTCCGCGCCGAGGCCGCGACGTTGCTCGAGGTGTTCAGGAACCTGCGGATGGTCACCCCGGCGGGCGAAGACGGGCGTCCCGCGGGCGACAACATCGAGCTGTTCGCCTCCAATGGACCGCTGCCACCGCAGAGGGGAAAGCCCGTGGCGCACGCTTCGGTGTACGACCGTGCCGCGATCGTTCGTCTGGTCGCCGGGGCTGCGCCGCTGCGCGACGACTACGCGCCCGTAGATCAGCTGCAGACGAGATGAGCACCGAATCTGGTGATACCCTGCCAAGCCAGATGTCGTTTCGCAACTCGCTTCTTCCGCTCCTCCTTCTGCTCCCCCCTCGGGGGGAATAGCGCGTGGCGGCCGCGTAGCCGCATACCCAGCAGAGAGGAACCGCAAGCGAGTTAGAGAAGGAGCACGAACGGCATGAGCACCTCAGCAGGCAACGACGGCACGACCGGACGCGACGCGGCGAATCGCGTCCTGATCTTCGACACGACGCTGCGCGACGGCGAGCAGTCGCCGGGAATCTCGCTGAACCGCGGCGAAAAGCTCGAGATCGCCCACCAGCTGGCGCGCCTGGGCGCCGACATCATCGAGGCGGGCTTCCCGATCACCTCGCCCGGCGACTTCGAGTCCGTGCAGGCGATCTCGCGAGAAGTCGAAGGCCCGGTCATCTGCGGGCTGGCGCGCACGAGCCACCAGGATATCGAGGCCGCGTGGAGCGCGGTCAGAGACGCGGAGCGGCCGCGCATTCACACGTTCCTGGCCACGAGCGACGTCCACATCGAGCACAAGCTGCAGACCACGCGCGAGGACGTGAAGGGCCAGGTGCGCGCTGCGGTCGCGCAGGCGCGCGAGCTGTGCGAGGACGTCGAGTTCTCGCCCGAGGACGGCTCACGCTCGGACGTCGAGTTCATGGCGGAAGTGATTCAGATCGCTTTGGACGAGGGCGCCACGACGATCAACGTCCCCGACACCGTCGGCTACACGATGCCCGGCGAGTACAAGGCGATGTTCGAAGCGCTGTATCGACTGGTCCCCGACCTGCGCAACGTCGTCGTCTCGGTGCACTGTCACGACGACCTGGGGATCGCGGTCGCGAACTCGCTGGCGGGCCTGGAAGCGGGCTGTCGCCAGGTCGAGTGCGCGATCAACGGGATCGGCGAGCGCGCCGGCAACGCCTCACTGGAGGAGATCGCGATGCTGCTGCACACGCGCGAGCCGAGCTTGGGGCTGTGGACCGGGATCGAGACGACGGAGATCGCGCGCACGAGCCGCTTGGTCTCACGTCTGACGGGCTACCAGGTGCAGCCGAACAAGGCGATCGTCGGGCGTAACGCGTTCGCGCACGAGGCGGGCATCCACCAGGACGGCGTGCTGAAGGAGCGCACGACCTACGAGATCATGGACGCGACGACCGTCGGCCTGAACAGCAACTCGCTGGTGCTGGGCAAGCACTCGGGCCGCCACGCGCTGGCTGAGGCGCTGAAGGAGATGGGCTTCGAGGTCGACGGCCAGGCCCTGAACACGGCGTTCAAGCGCTTCAAGGAGATCGCCGACCTGAAGAAGCAGGTCACCGCGATGGACCTGGAGGCGCTCGTCACCGACGAGCTGCGCAGCGAGGACATCGGCGGTTACGCGCTGGACTCGTTCGAGGTCGAGGCCTCCTCGCAGCGCCCGCCGCATGCGCGCGTGGCGATCACCTCGCCGGACGGGACGTCCTCGACGGGCACGTTCACGGGCGACGGGCCGATCGACGCGGTCTTCCAGGCGATCAACGCCGCGAGCGGCGTGGCCCCGAAGCTCAGCGAGTTCACGATCGGCGCAGTGACCGAGGGGCAGGACGCGCTCGGGGAGGTCTCGATCGTGGTTGAGGTCGACGGCGTGACCGGGGCGGGGCAGAGCGTCTCGACCGACATCATCGAGGCCGCGGCGCGGGCTTATGTGCGCGCGCTGTCGGTCGCTGTCGCGCGCTCACGTGCCGATGAGTCGGTCGGTCTGCCGGAGGCCGCGACGCCGTAGGGGTATCGCTTGGTGTGAGCTTGGGGCCTCGGCCCTGAGCTCACGCTCGCGAAACGGAAACATCGTAAATCCGTCAAACGCCCGAGCGCGTCGATTGTCGATGATCGGATTACTCCCCAGGCTCCACGCGCTCGGGCGTTCGTTACGGTGCTCGCGTCATGGGAAGGGGATTCAGTTCATCGCGCCGATCACTTGGATTGGCGACCGCGGCGGTTGCCGCCTCAGCCACGCTGGCGGCCTGCGGAGGCGGAGGCGATGCGGGGCACAGCGCTAAGAGCGCGTCGGCGAGCACGAATGTCGCATCGACGAGCTCGACCCCTTCGGCGCCGATATCGACGAGCGGTCTTCCGCGTGCGCCTGGTGGCGTCGTGGCTCGAGTGGGCTCGTACGCGATCTCTCAGGCGGCCTATGACCATCTGCTCGCCTCCGAAGTGATGGCCGAAGCTCCGGCCGAACGGGTGGTCCCGGTGCCTCCTGGCTTTACCGAATGTATCGCGCACTTAAGGGAGACTGGGACCAGCAACACTTCGGCCAGTACAGCGACGGAAGCGACGCTGAAGAGTGCATGCCAGAAGAAGTACGAAGCTCTGCGCGAACGGGTTCTCAACAAGCTCATCACGAACGAGTGGCTGATCGGCGCGGCGAAAGAATTCGGGATCAAGATCAGCGAAGCGGCGGTGCAGAAGAACATCGCCAAATTCAAGCAGCGCAACTTCCCGACGACGAAGAAGCTGAACGCCTATCTCGCCAGCACGGGGCAAACGCTCGCGGACCTCGTCTTCCAGACGCGGGTCGAATTCTCATCCGAAGGCATACGCCGGGAAATCAAGCGCGAGGTCGGCGCATTCACGCCGGCACGACTGCTCGACTACTACAACGAGCACAAGCACCAGTACGTGACCCCGGAAAGCCGAGACCTCGAGATCGCGCACGTCAAAACCAAGGCCGAAGCGCTCAAGCTCAAACGCGAACTCGAGTCGGGCAAGACCTTCGCGCAGGTCGTCAAGCACCTGCCCTTGAGACAGCCGATCTTCAGCAAGGAAGGCTTAGTGCTTGGCTTGAAATCGGGCGCCTACAACGAGCCGCCCCTGAACAAGGCAATCTTCACGGCGCCGACGAACAAGTTGATCGGCCCGGTCGCAGTCAACGGACCGGTGGCGATCGTGGAAGGTTTCTACATCGTCGAAGTCAAGCGCGTCCACCAACGACGTCAGCGGTCGTTCGCCGAAGTGCGGGCGAGTATGGAGAAGACGCTGCCCGAAAAGCTCCAGCAGAAGGCGCTCGTCGCTTACATCGCCGCTTGGCGCAAGCAGTGGACGCCCAGGACGAGCTGCGCGCCCGGCTATGTGGTGCGACGTTGCAAGGAGTACAGGGTCACGTCGTCTACGCCTCCTGAGGATGCTTACACGCTGAATTAGCGTGCGGCGACGCGCTGAGCGCCGCCTTGATCTCAACGCCGTCTCAAGCGATGCGTGAGCACGAGCATCGCCCCGAACTATCTATCTGGATGTTACATAAGCGTGTGTCTTGCCGCTCGTTGGCGCAACCCGCCCAGTTACCGTTTTCGTTAATCAGAGCAGCTTATTCTCTAGTAAGGACTTCTGGTCGCGGAAATTTGATCGGAAACAGCTCGGCAAATAGGTTGACGATTAGAGCGTGGCGTGCGAGCCTGATCAAGCAGTATCAAGCTCAAAATCGAACACTAGGAGTTGGACATGAAGCAGATCAAGATCTTCGGACTCGCGCTCGTCGCGATGTTCGCGTTGGTGTCGGCCGCCATGGCCACGTCGGCGATGGCGGTGGAAGTAGTGTTACCTGATATACACATTGCGTTAGGTGAAGCATTTCCTGTAAAAGCGAGTGGGGAAATCAAAGCGGAACCGTTAGCGGCTAAGCTTGAAACGGCCCTTAAAGAACCTATTATTGCTACATCGGTTAAAGCCGAACTCGAAGCGACAGCTTTAGTGGCCTTAGGTCCTCTCATTCTCGTGTTCAAAGGAACAAAACAGAAAACCACTGAATGCTTAGGTGAAGGCGAAGCGAAAGAAACGATCACAGTAAAAGGCGAATACCACCTGCTCGACAAATTATTTGAAAATAAATTAGCCTTGTTCTTGCTGGCATTATTCCCCGAACTTAAACTCGTCTGTGGCAAACTGAAAATCACCGTTATACCGCCAGCGATTACTCGCATCACGGGTGTTACTGATATGGTGGACACCACGACATTTGGTACACAGCCGAAATGCGTTGGCGCAGGCAAACAAGAATTCACGGAATTCGAAAATGATGCAGGCGAAAATAAAACCAAACAATTACTGTTAGCCAATCTTGGTCTGGGCAAAGAAAACGCCTGCGAGCAGTTCGAAAAAGAACTCGTCCTCACATCCAACAAGATGATCGAATTCTTATTCTAATCTGCGCCACCCTTTGACGCAGCAGAATAAGTAGACCATGCAGTAGACAAGCAGCAAACGCACGCGCGGCCCAAGCGGCCGCGCGTGCCGCTGCCCCGGGAGGAGACGCCCGCGCGAGCGCAAGCCGCACTGCCGGAACCGTCCCACCAGCGCACCTAGCCGCCGAAAGGCATATTCTCCTAGGACGCAGCGCTTGCTGTACTGGGTCCACGCCTCGCGCTGGAGGGCACGAGGCGGAAACTGAGAGAGGCTGAGGGGAGTCCAATGTTTGAGAGGTTCTGGGGATCAGGCCGCCTATCGCGCGCGCTGAGCACGCTCGCGCCCGCCGCCGTGATCACGTCGTTCGCACTGCTCGCGTGCGCAGGCTCCGCGCTCGCCTCGAGCATCCACATCTCGGCGGGCTCCTTCGGGGCTTCGAGCTCGACCCCGTCGAATCTCGATCCGCTCGGCTCCCCAAGCGCCGTGGCGGTCGACAACAGCTCAGGCGCCTCGGCCCACGACCTCTACGTCACCGACCCCGTGAACTTCCGCGTCGAGAAGTTCGACGCAGAAGGCCACCTGCTCTTGACATTCGGCAAGCAGGTCAACAAAACCAAGACCACAGAAGGCGCCGGCGAAGCCGAAGAAAACGTGTGTGTCCTGACCTCCGGCGATGAATGCAAGAGCGGCGTGCAGGGCACGGCGGGCAAAGGCCAGCTCTCAGCCCCGGCCTTCATAGCCGTAGACAGCTCCACAGGGCCCTCAAGCGGCGACGTCTACGTCGCCGACACCGCCACGGACGTCGTCTACAAGTTCGGCCCCTCAGGCGCGTTCATCTCCGAAAACAACGGCGAAGGGGCAGGCGAAGGGCACTTCACGGGGCTTGACGGCGTGGCCGTGGACACCGTCGGCAGCGTCTCGATCCTCGACCGGCTGAATGGGCCTCAGATCTTCCACTTCGATCAGGCGGGGGTGTTCGTCTCGCCGTCGTTTCAGACAGGCGGCGCCAAGCCCGAGGGCCTGGCGATCGACGGCACAGGCGCTTCATACCTGGTCGAAGGCTTCAGCGCTATAGAAAAGATTGATACTGCAGGCACCAAGGTGGGTCAAGTGCTGCCGGCTCCACCTCCCGTAGAAAACGGCCCCCCCTCCACAGGCCTCACAGTCGACCAACTCACAAACGACCTCTACGTGGACACCGGCCTCGAAGTCGAGCACGTAGCCCCCTCCTGCGCCCCATCCGAAGGTCACCTCTGCCAGATAGCCGACACCTTCGGCGTCCCGGCCCTGGTCGAAGGCAAGGGCCTCGGCGTCGACCCGGTCAAAAACACCGTTTACGCAGCGGACTCCTCCACGGGTACGGTTCAGCGCTTCGCGGTGGGCCTCGAAGCAACCACGGGCGGATCGAGCGGAGTGGGGACGTCGGGGGCGACGATCGAAGCCACGGTCAACCCCGAGGGCTCGGCCGTCAGCGAATGCCTGTTCGAATACGGAACCAGCGAAGAATACGGCCAGAGCGTCCCGTGCGAAGGGACGGTAGGAGGGGGAACTTCCCCGGTGGCCGTCAACGCCAAACTCACGGGCCTGAAAGGTGGCACCACCTACCACTACCGGATCTTCGCCCGCAACGGCAACGGCGCGGTGGCAGGCGAAGACGCCAACTTCAAAACGCTGACGACGCCGAGCATCGACTCGGCCGAAGCAATCGAAGTCACGGCCACATCGGCCAAGCTCACGGCCAAGATCAACCCCCACGGGATCGCCACGAAATACCGCTTCGAATACGGCACCTCAACCGCATACGGCACGAGCATCCCGATCCCCGATCAGGACATCGGCTCGGGCACGACCCCCGTGACGGTCTCCCAGACGCTCGAAGGCCTCGAACCCAACACCGAATACCACTTCCGCGTCGTCGTCAACAATACGATCGCAAGCGAAGACCACACGTTCGCCTTCATCACCGAAGAAGGCTCCACAGGCTGCGCCGACGAAGCCCTGCGCAGCGGCCTCTCCGCCAAGCTGCCCGACTGTCGTGGCTATGAAATGGTCACGCCGCCGAACAAGAACGCGGCGCTGATCGGGGCGCTGTTCCCGACGCTGACCCAGCCGCAGATCTCCCCGGACGGCAGCCGCCTGAGCGTGCCGAGCATCCAGTGCTTCGCGGACTCGCCCGGCTGCATCGCCACGCGCGAAGCCGCGGGACAGATCTACGAATTCACGCGCGGAGGAGAGGGCTGGCAGCCAACCCCGCTGGCTCCGCCCGCCTCCACGTTCATCACCTCCTCGTGGTGGTCCTTCGGCGCGCAGGCCGGCACCTACCTGCTGAGTGCCCCGACCGGTCCTCAGGGCCAGGACGACTACTACATGCGCCATGCGGACGGGAGCCTTGAAGAGATTGGGCCGTTTGCCGAAGCGGAAGAGCGTGAAAATGTGCATAGTTTGCCGACGCTGGTCTCGAGCAGTGACCCCGAGCGCTTGGTGTTCGCGACAGCGCACCCCGTGTGGCCGTCGTTCGATCACGGCAACAGCAATGCAAGTTCCCTCTATGCGTACACCGGCTCAGGCAATGGTGTCCCCGAGCTGGTCGGGGTGAGCGGCGGGCCCAGCAGCACCGACCTGATTAGTGCTTGTGGCACGTCGATCACCATCCAGGCCCAGGCTCCAGGTGGAGCCTACAACTCACTCTCTGCCGACGGTCGCGTCGTGCTGTTCACGGCGGGACGCTGCGCCACCGGCACTGGCGCAAACGCAGGCAAACCAGTGCCGGCGGCAGAACTCTATGAGCGAATCGACGGCGCCCGCACGGTGCAGCTCTCGAAGGCCACGCCGAGCGGCTGCACGACGCCGGCCTGCCAGAACGCCGCGCCGGCTGCCGCCGTGCTCGAAGGGGCATCGAACGACACGAGCAGGGTGCTGTTCACGAGCACGCAGCAGCTGAGCAATGAAGCGAGCGCGGATGGCAACGGGGGGGACAGTGCGCTTGAATGTGCGAATACCTCCCCCTCCGCCCCCGGCTGCAACCTCTACCTCTCCGAATGCCCCGCACACTGCGAAGACCCCGCCCAGCGCAAGCTGATCGACGTCTCGGCAGGCGCTCAGAGCAGCGGCGGCCCGAAGGTGCAGGGC
>DATAVP010000039.1:0-114401 GCA_036267655.1 Solirubrobacteraceae bacterium | reverse complement strand
CGGCGACGTGGCGGCGCTCGAGCCGACGGACATCGTCGGAGTGGTCGGGGCTCGGCGGGCTTCGTCGTACGGGCTGGACGTCGCGCGCGGGCTCGGCCGCGGCTTGTCGGCCGCGGGCGTGCCGGTGGTCTCCGGCCTGGCGCTGGGGATCGACTCGGCGGCGCACGCCGGCGCGCTCGAGGCCGGCGGCCCGGTGATCGGCGTGCTCGCCGGCAGCGCCGAGGTGCCCTATCCGGCGCGCGGGTGGAAGCTGCACGCACGGGTCGCGCAGCGCGGCGCGATCGTGTCCGAGCTCCCGCCCGGCGCGTCGCCGCGGCCGTGGTGCTTCGTGGCCCGCAACCGGATCATCGCGGCGCTCTCGGCCGCGACGATCGTCGTGCAGGCGGCGGAGCGCTCCGGTTCCCTGACCACGGCCGACTTCGCCGCGGAGCTCGGCCGCGCGGTCGGCGCCGTCCCCGGCCTGGTGACGAGCCGGCTCTCGGCCGGCACGCACGCGCTGATCCAGGCCGGCGCGCCGTTGATCCGCGACCCGGCCGACGTGCTGGAGTTGCTCGCGAGCGCCACCGGCCGCACGTTCGCGCCGCTGCCGACGGCCCGGATCGTGCTCGCGCCGCCGCTCGAACGCCTGCTCGTCGCGGTCGAGGACGGCCGCGGGACGCTCGGCGAGCTCGCGACCGACGATCCGCGCTCCACCCTCGCCGGCCTCGGGGCGCTCGAGCGCCTTGGCCTGATCCGTCGCGGGTTCGGCGGGCGCTGGGAGCGCTCGGCATGAGACGCCGGCGCTCGGGCGACGCCGTCAGCGAGCCGCGTGTCCGTGCTGTAAGCCCAGGGCTTACAAGAGCGACACGGCGAGGATCAGGCGAGCACCCAGGTGTCCTTCGCGCCGCCGTTCTGCGACGAGTTGACGATCAGCGCTCCCTCGCCGCGGGCGACGCGGGTCAGGCCGCCCGGCAGCACGCGCGGGGTCCCGTTCTCGCCGAGGAAGACGAACGGGCGCAGGTCGATGTGGCGCGGCGCGAGCCGGCCGCCGTCGACGATGGTCGGGTGCGTCGAGAGCATCACCATGCGCTGGGCGATCCACTCGCCGGGTGCCGCGATCACGGCCGCGCGCGTGCGCTCGATGTCCTCGCGGCGCGCATGGGGGGCGATCATCACGCCCACGCCGCCGTGTCCGTCGCGCGGCTTGAGCACCAGCTGGTCGAACACCTCAAGCGCGCGCTCGAGCTGGTCGGACTGGGCCAGGTCGTACGTCGCGACCGAGCGCAGCACCGGCTCCTCGCCGAGGTAATAGCGAATCATCTCCTCGACGTAGGCGTGCGTGAGCTTGTCGTCCGCGACGCCGGTGCCGAAGGCGTTCACGCAGGCGAGCGTGCCCTCGAGCACGGGTTCGAGCAGCAGCTCGGCGACGTGCGTCAGCCGGCCGCGGTCGTCGCTCAGGCGGTCCTCGTCGGTGCGCCGATAGACGACGTCGACCGCCCGCTCGCCCTCGGGAAGCCGCGCGTACAGGCGGCGCCCGCGGACCGAGAGCTGCTCCGCGCGCACGAGCGGCAGCTCGAGCAGGCGCGCGATCGTGGCGTGCTCGTAGAAGGCCGAGTTGTCCTCGCCGTCGCTGAGCAGCACGACCGTGGGCTCCTCGCCCGCGGTCTCGGGCGCCGCGGCACGCAGCGCCTGACCGAGTGTCTGGAAGGCCGCGTCGAGCGAGCGCACGTGCACGCCGCTGGGCGGCGCGAGGTGGGCCCGCAGCGACTCGCGTGTCGCGACCGCGTAGGCGATCCCCGAGGGCGTGCGCAGGTTGTCCTCGAGCACCTTGAAGACGCCGTCGCTGTCGCGCACTACGTCGAGGCCCGCGACCGTGATCCAGGTGCGCACGCGCTCGCCGATGCCGTCGAGCAGCGGCTCGTGGTGCTGGGCGCCGTCGAGCGCACGCGCGGGCACGATGCCCTCGCGCACGATCTCGCGCGAGCCGTAGACGTCGCGCACGAACAGCTCAAGCGCACGTACCCGCTGAGCCACGCCCGCCGACAGCTCGCGCCACTGCGCAGCCTCGATCAGCCGCGGGATCGGGTCGATCCGGAACTCCTGCACGCCCTCGGCGGTGCCGAAGCAGACGCCCCGCTGCCGGGCCTCGCGGGCAACCTTCGCGCTGAGCTCGCCGAGGTCGAGCCGCTGCAGCGAAGCCTCCAGACGGCGGTCGTGCTCGGTCGCGTGGGGACCCGCGGCGAGCCCCTCGTCGAACGGATCGCCGGGGCCGTCCACCGGCTCGATCCGCGTGGCCTGCTCGCCCGCGGGAACGGGCTCGATCCCAGTGGCGGGCTCTGGCACGATCGCGGTTCCCGACATGCCCTAATTGTGGGCCGAGGAAGCGCTCAGGTCGTTCGACCCACGTCCAAAATGGCGCCTGGCAGCTTGGACGAGGCGCGAACGGCGCCTTCGTGCGTATGAGGGCGGTTCCAGCTTGCGTTCCTCAATAGCATCGCGCCCTGGGGCTCGGGAGGACATCGTTAGAGGTCTGCCCGCTTGTCCGCCCTTCTATTCCGAGGAGGCCAGATGTCCTTTCAGACGCTGCTGTATGACGCGCAGGACGAGATCGCGACGATCACCCTGAATCGACCGGAGCGCTTGAACACGATCGTGCCGCCGATGCCCGAGGAGATCGAGGCGGCGGTGCTGCGAGCGATCGAGGACACGAACGTGAAGGTGATCGTGCTGCGAGGCGCGGGGCGCTCCTTCTGCGCGGGCTTCGACTTCGCGGGCGGCTTTCACCACTGGGACGAGTCGCTGACGAGCGACGGCGAGTGGGATCCGGGCAAGGACTTCATGTTCGCCACCGCGCAGGCGATCGGCCCGGTGCCGAAGTTCATGAGCCTGTGGCGCTGCCCGAAGCCGGTGATCGCTCAGATCCACGGCTGGTGCGTGGGCGGCGGCAGCGACATGGCGCTGTGCGCCGACCTCGTGATCGCCAGCGAGGACGCCCGCATCGGCACCTCCTACTCGCGCATGTGGGGCTGCTACCTGACCGGCATGTGGCTCTATCGGCTGGGGCTCACGAAGGCGAAGGAGATGGCGCTCACCGGCAAGCCGCTGTCGGGCCTGGAGGCCGTCGAGGCGGGGCTGATCAACGCCGCGGTGCCGTTCGCCCGCCTGGAGGCGGAGGTGCGCGAGCGCGCCGAGCAGCTCGCCGCTATCCCGCTCTCGCAGCTCGCGGCGATGAAGCTGATCGTCAACCAGGCCTACGAGAACATGGGCCTGGCCTCGACCCAGGCGCTGGGGCCGATCCTCGACGGGCTGATGCGCAACACGCCCGACGCCAAGCGCTTCGTCGAGCAGGCCGAGCGCGAGGGCGTGCAGAGCGTGGTCGCGCTGCGCGACGGCCCCTTCGGCGACTACAGCCAGGCACCACCGGATCAGCAGCCGGACCCGGCGAACGTGATCGTGCCCTAGCGCCCTGCGTCTACTTCTATCGAGCCGAAGTACCCGCTCCGCACGGCTCCAAACGGGGGATTTCGAGCAGGGCTGGACATCGGTCCGCGACCGCATCGACGTGCGCCCGGGCGGGTTAGGTGCAGCAGTCAATCCGGTCGAACGGCAAGCGGCCGGCCTCGAGTCGACCACGACCGAGACCCAAGAGGAGGCGCGCTGATGCGTTCAACGAGGCTGATTTGGATACTGACCGCAATCGCGGCAATGGCGCTGTCGCTGCCAATCGCGGGAGCTTCGGCGGCGGGATCTCACGCCGCCAGACACATAAGGCGCCACGCCACGGGCGTGGGCGGCGGCTGCCGGATGGACATCAATGCCGCGCCGCGCTTCGTGGAATCGGGAGAAACCTCGGTGGTCTTCGGCGCGCTGAACTGCCCCGGCAGCATCAGCGTCGCGGGCCAGACGGTGACGGTGTTCGCACGCACCGCGGGCACGCCCGGCGCGAGCACGCTGGGCACCGCGACGACGGACCCAACCGGCCATTACCAGCTCACGACCGGCGCGCTGTTGACGAACACCCAGTTCTACGCGACGGCGAACGGCGTCCAGAGTGGGCGCAAGGGCGTCAAGGTCTCACCCAAGGTCGCGCTTGCGGGACCGGCGGACGGCTCGCAGCTCTTCACGGGAGGCGGGCCGCTGACGCGCCGGCACATGCGCCGCCAGGGCCTCAGCAATCGCGTGGTGTTCTCAGGCAGCGTCAGCCCCGAAGACGCGGGCGCGATCGTGGCCCTGCAGCGCGAGGGCTCGGTCGGCGGCGAAGAATGGCGGCGCATCGGCTTCAGCCGGGTCGGCCAGGGCGGCACCTACTCGATCACGCACACGTTCGTGGTGCCGGGCGACGCGAACATCCGCGTGGTCGTGCGTGCACGTCGGCTGAACGCGCCGGGCGCCTCGGAATCGCTCTCCTATGAGATCTCCCAGGCACAGAACCCCGATCTGACGATCGAAAGCTCGGCGGACCCGATCTCCTTCGGGCAACCGGTCACGATCAGCGGCAAGCTCGCGGCCTCCGGCTCGAGCTCGATGACGCTGCTGGCACGCACGCGCCTGCAGCACGACTTCTCGCCGGTGGCGAACGTAACGAGCGGCGCCGACGGCAGCTACTCCTTCCCGGTGCAGACGCCGACGCAGAGCACCTTCTACAAGGTGACCGGCGGGGGCAAGACCTCCTCGCGCCTGTTCGAGGGCGTGCGCTACGGCCTGACGGCGAGCGCCTCGGCGAGCAGCGTGCAGGCCGGACAGCCGGTGACCTTCTCGGGCACGGTGACCCCGGGCCACGTCGGGCACCCGGTCTATCTGCAGGTGCAGAACGGCTCGGGCGTCGGCTTCCACACGGTCGAGGTCACGAACGTGACGGCGGCCTCGACCTTCTCGGTGGCGCACACGCTGTACGCGGCGGGCACGCGCAAACTGCGCGTGAAGATCCCGGGCGACCCCGAAAACCAGGGCGTGGCGAGCCGGCTGTTCGGCGTGGAAGTGACACCGGCGCCGGCGGCGGCGCTGACGCCGGAGGCGCCCAGCAACTCGACGCCCACTTCGGAAGGGCACTTCTAGTCAGGACGCGCTTGGCTGGGCCGGCGGGCAAGGGTCCCGCCGGCCGAGTCAGGCCGCTACGGCGCGCGCCTGCAGATGCGCGCCGACCTTGCGCTTGACACGCTGCAAGGCGTTGTCGACGGTCTTGGTGTCACACTCCAGGCGCTCGCCGACCTGCTCGTAGGAGTAGCCGTCGAGATACAGCGAGAGCACGCGGCTCTCGAGCTCCGACAGGGCACTCGACAGACAGCCGACGAGCGAGCGCAGCTCCTCGGAGCTGATCACTTGGTTGACCGGGTCGTGCACGGTGGGGCCCGGCAGGATCTGGTCGAGGGTCGGCACGTCATCGCCCGCCCCGGCGGGGGTCGAGGAGAACGAGACGTACTGGTTCAGCGGCGTGTGCTTGTTGCGCGTCGCGGTCTTCACGGCGGTGATGATCTGACGCGTGATGCAGAGCTCGGCGAAGTTGCGAAAGCTCGACTCGCGGTCGGTGCGAAAGTCGCGGATCGCCTTGTAGAGGCCGACGAGACCCTCTTGGATCAGGTCTTCGGAGTCGCCCCCGGCGAGGAAGTAGGAGGAGGCCTTCAGGCGAACGAAGCCGTGATAGCGACGCACCAGCCGGTCATAGGCATAGCGGTCACCCTGCTTCGCCAGGGCGATGAGATACCCATCATCGACCTTAGGTTCAGAGTTAGGGTTATGGGAGATTCGGGCCACGAGCAGATCCTTTCTGTGGCCCGCCACTACGGCAGGCCCCAATTTGCTCAGTGGCGCACTCCTCCCCTGGCGCCAAAGCTATGTATTCCTAAGGCTGCTTCAACCTTAGGTTCAGCGTTATGTTGGCGCGAGACTCGCACAGTTATGGAGAGTTGTCAAGACCACCCTTCCGCTTCTGCAAGATCTCGTACAGAATCGCCGCGGCGGCGGCGCTGACGCCGAGCGACTCGATGCGCCCGAGCAGCGGCAGCGCGATCAGCTCATCGCAAGCGCCCGCGACGCGGGGGCGCAGACCGCTGCCCTCGCTTCCGAGCACCAGCACCACGCCGGCGCCCGCGTAGTCGGGGACGTCGTAGGCGACGGGCGCCCGCCCCGCCGAGGATGCGCGCCCCGCGGCGGAGCCGCCGCGCTCGGCGGGCGCGTCGCGCTCGGCACGCTCGGCCGAGTCCTCCTCGCCGCCGGCCCCGTAGCACCAGCAGCCCGCGTCGCGGGCTTCGGCGAGGAAGTCGGCGATGTTGCGCACTCGCGCTACGCGCAGGTGCTCGACGGCACCAGCGGACGCCTTGCAGACCGCGGGCGTGACCTCTGCGGCGCGGCGCTCCGGGATCACGACCCCCGCGGCTCCGACACACTCGGCGGTGCGACAGATCGAGCCGAGGTTCTGCGGGTCCTGCACCTGGTCGAGCGCGAGGATCAGCGGCTCGGTCTGGCCGAGCAGCTGATCGGAGGACACATACGGATAGGGGCCTGCGTCAGCGCATACCCCCTGGTGGGAGGGCGAGCCGCAACGACGCTCGATCTCCTCACCACTGACAACCCGCGCTTTCGCCCGCTTCAGCCAGGGCTCGCGGGCGGTGGCGCCGGTTGCCCACACGTCCTTGAGCACCCGTGCCCGCCGCCCGCGCAGGGCCTCGAACACGGGGTTGCGTCCGTAGACGATCACCGTGGGAGCAGCTCGAACCCGTCGGCGCCGTCGCGCACGTCCCAGCCCTGCACCGCGATCTCATCGCGCAGCCGGTCCGAGGTGGCGAAGTCCCGCTCGGCGCGGGCCTGCTCGCGTCGGCGGGCCAGCTCGTGGACCGCCTCGGGCGCCTCGGCCATCGGCGCGAGCAGGCTGTCAAGACCGAGCACACCGAGCATTTCGCGCAGGTGCTGATCGCCGCTCGCCCCACCGTCGCCGTCGCTGCTGCCCGATGCGGCGATCCACTCGTTGAGCACGCCCAACGCGGTCGGCGTGTTGAAGTCCCTCGCAAGCGCCTCGAAGAAGCTGTCGCGCAACGACTCAAGGTCGGAACGCGAGGGTCCTGGCTGCAGACGCCTGCCCGCTTCGCGTATCCGGTTCACGTTCGCCCGTGCCTGCTGCAGGGCGGCCTCGGAGAAGGCGAGCGGTTGGCGGTAGTGGCCTGAGATCAGGTACATCACCACGGCCTCGGGGCCGTACTCGGCGACGACCTCGTGCAGCAGCGCGATGTTGCCGACGGACTTGGCCATCTTCTCGCCGGTGAACTGGATCATCCCGTTGTGCATCCACAGCCTGCTGAGCTCGCGCCCGCGTGCGGCGCGCGTCTGCGCGGCCTCGTTCTCGTGATGGGGGAAGACCAGATCCGAGCCGCCGCCATGGATGTCGATCGGGACGTCGAGCAGCTTCTCGGCCATCGCCGAGCACTCGATGTGCCAGCCAGGACGCCCCGGCCCCCAGGGTGAGTCCCAGACCGTGTCCTCGCCCTGCTTGTGCGCCTTCCAGAGGGCGAAGTCGCTCGGGTCCTCCTTGCGCCCGGCTCCCTCGACGCCCTCCCCTTGATCCATGTCGTCGAGGTGCCGGTGCGAGAGCGACCCGTAGCTCTGATCCGAGCGCACGCGGAAATAGACGTCGCCCTCGACGGCGTAGGCGTGGCCACGATCGATCAGCGTGGCGATGTGGGCGACGATCTCCTCGATCGTCTCCGACGCGAGCGGCTCCTCATCGGGGCGGCCGATCCCCAGCGCGTCGGTGTCAGCTCGATACAAACGCGTCATCTCCAAGGCGAGCGCGGCGCTCGGGCGGCCCTGGGCGCGGGCGGCGTCGTAGATCTTGTCGTTGACGTCGGTGACGTTTATGACCAGCGTCACGCCGTAGCCCTCGTGCCCGAGGAAGCGCTTGAGCAGGCTGAAGATCACGAACGGGCGCGCGTTGCCGATATGGATGCGGCTGTAGACGGTCGGGCCGCAGGCGTAGATGCCAACCTTCTCGCGATCGACAGGCTGCAGTGGGCGCACCTCGCCGCTCTGCGTGTCGTGAATCCGGATCTCGCCGCTCATCGCGCGGCAACCCTAGCGCTCGGGGTACGTCGAGCGCCGGGGAAGGCGCTCAAGGCGCGTGCAGGCTGACGACCGCCAGCGCGGCGACACCCTCGCCGCGCCCGACGAAGCCGATCCCCTCACCGGTGCTGGCCTTCACATTCACGCGCTCCACTGCGAGCCCGAGCGTGCGCGCGAGCGCCTCGCGGATCGCACTGCGGTGCGGCGCGAGCTTGGGCCGCTCCATCACCACGGTGCAGTCGAGGTTCACGGGCCGAAGCCCGGCCTCCTGCACGCGGGCGAGGACCTGGGCGAGCAGCGCGATCGAGTCGGCGTCGCGCCAGCGCTCGTCGTTGTCGGGGAAGTGCTCGCCGATGTCGCCTAGGCCCGCGGCGCCGAGCAGCGCGTCGGTCACGGCGTGGGCGAGCACGTCGGCGTCGGAATGCCCGTCGAGGCCAAGCTCGGAAGGAATCTCGACGCCGCCGATCACGAGCCTGCGCCCGGCGGCGAGGCGGTGGGAGTCATAGCCGATGCCAAGGAGCGTGCTCACGAGCATCGCTCGCTGCGCGCGCTCACGATGCGCGCTCGCTCGCGCCGATCGGCTCCTGACGGCGCCGGCGATGCTCGAACACGCTGAGCTCGCCGACTCCGAACTGCGCGAGCAGCTCCTCGGCGCGCTCGTAGTCGGCGCCGATGTCCTCCGGGCGATGGGCATCGCTGGAGAGCGCGACGGGAGCACCGGCTTCGAGGCACATCTCGAGGAAGGCCGGCGCCGGATACAGCTCCTGCACGCGCTTGCGCAAACCGGCGGTCGAGACCTCGATCGCGATGCCGGACTCGGCGATGCCGTCGATCGCCAGCTCGTAGTAGCGGCGCAGGTCGCCTTCGGGCAGCGGGCACTCTCCGCCCCAGACCTTCACGAGGTCGGGGTGCGCGAGCACGTCGAAGATGCCGCTGCGTGCCGCCTCGCCGAGCGTCTGGAAGTACCGCCGCCAGATCTCCTCGACGCTGCGCCCCGAGTCCCACACGCTGTAGTCGTCCATGTCGACGGCTCCCTCGCGGATGAAGTGGACCGAGCCGACGACGTAGTCGAAGTCGCGTGCCTCCAGCAGGTTGACGGTGCGGTCCTCGGTCCCGGGCACGAAGTCGGCCTCGATCCCCAGCCGCAGGTCGGTGCGCTCGCGCACGAAGGCGCAGTAGGCGTCGATATCGTCGACCGCGTAGGCCTCCCAGAAGGGGTGGCGCCAGACCTCGAGCGCCTGCTTGAAGCGGTAGATGTGCTCGGAGACGCCGAGCTCGGCGATCCCACGCTGCTCGGCGACTTCGCGGTAGCGCTGGACGTTCGCCTCGGTGAAGTGCTCCTCGGCGCGCGCGTCGAGATCGTCGGGGCGCAGGTGAAGGTGGTAGTCGGTGAGCACGCGCGGGCGATTCAAGCAGGATCGGAGGCGGCTGCCGATTGGGCGCGCCGCGCGAGCAGCTCCTTGGCGATGTGCAGGTCGAAGGGCGTCGTCACCTTGAGGTTCTCGCCCGCGATCGGCACGACCTTGACTCGCCCTCCCGCCCGCTCGATCAGCCAGGCGTCGTCGGTCGCCTGCGCGAGCACCTCGGCCGGGACCTCGAGCACGCGCGTAAGTGCGTCGCGCCGAAACACCTGCGGCGTCTGCACCGCCCACAGCTCCTGGCGCACGAGCGTCTCGCACACGGCGAGCTCGAGATCGACGCGCTTGATCGTGTCGGCGACCGGGGCGGCGGCGATCGCCGCATCGAGCGTCGGGTCCGCCTCGAGCGCCGAGATCACCTCGCGTGCCATCCTCGAGGTGAGTAGCGGCCTGGCGGCGTCGTGGACCAGCACCGGATCGCCCGCCTTGGCCGCGGCGAGCGCCAGGCGCACCGAATCCGAGCGCGTCGCGCCGCCTTCGACGCCGAGCACGCCGTCGGGCAGCCGCGGCGCGCGCTCGCCGGGTGGAAGCGCGACGACGAGCTGCTCGACCTCCGCCATCGAGCCAAGCGCGTCGAGCGACCACTGCAGCATCGAGCGTCCGCCGAGCTCGACGAACGCCTTGGGCCGGTCGGCCCCCAGGCGCTCACCGCTGCCCGCCGCCACGATCAGAGCGATCGCCATGCGCTAGGCCGGGAGACTGTCGCGCACGCCCAGACCAGCCCTGCCGGGCGCTGGAGCGTGCGCGAAAGCCCGTTACTCGGCCGCGGCTCCGGCCATCTGGCTGGTGGCCGACGCGGCCAGCAGCTCGTCGAGGTAGACCTCGGCCTCTTCCTCGTCCTTGTCCAGCGCGTACATCAGCTCGGAGGCAAGGATCTTCTTGGTGCGCGTGAACATCTGCTTCTCGCCGGTGGAGAGGCCCTTCTCGCTCTCGCGCAGCGAGAGGTTGCGCACGACCTCGGCCAGCTCGTAGATGTCGCCCGTCTTGATCTTGTCGCGGTTGTGCTTGAAGCGGCGGTTCCAGTTCTTTGGCATCTCCGAGACCTCGTCTCGCAGCACGTCCAAGACCTTCTTGACCGTTTCTTCGTCGATGACCCTGCGCAGGCCGGCGATCGCGGCATTCTCGGTCGGGACCCGCACCGTCATGTCGTTGTGGAGGATCTTGATCGTGAGGTACTCGCGCCGTTCGCCGAGCATCTCCATCTCCTCCTTCTTCAGCACCTTGCCGGCGCCGTGATGGGGGTAGACGACGTGATCGCCGAGCTCGAACTCGATGAACTCGACTTCACGGGTGACCTCGATCTCCTCGTCCAGCACTTCCTCTTGCGTTGCTTGTGGCGGAATGGTGTTCTCCTTTGGTTCGGCCGTCGTGCTGACGGCCTTCTTCAAGTCTGCAGGTAGCGATCCACGAGGTTGATCTCCTGCAACCGGCGCAGGCCCTCGCGAATGTCCTTGGCACGGATCTCCCCGACTCCCTCGACGGACTCGAGCTCCGCGTCCGTCGCGGCCAGCAGCTCGTCCAAGCCGCCGAACTCGCCGACGATCTCGGAGACCACGAGCTTGGGCAGCCGCGGGATGCGCCCGAGCACTCGGTAGCCGCGCGGCGAGACGGGGTAGTCGAGCGTGTTGAGCTTGCGGTCATAGCCGAGCAGCTCGGCGAGCCGTCCGAAGTCGAGCAGGTCCTGATGTGCGAGCCGGCCGATCTCCTCCAGCCCGGCGGCAAACGCCTCATCGGAGTAGTCGAACAGGTAGTCGCGCACGAGCGCCGCCTTCTCCGCCGCGGTGCCGACGGTCGTCTCCTCGAGCTGCATCTCGATCAGGCGACCCTCGCTGCCGAGCTCGACGATGTAGCGCTCGATCTCGACCGCCATGCGCGTGACGAGCTCCGAGCGCTGCAGCACCGTCAGCACGTCGTGCAGCGTGGCCCCACCCTCGAACTCCAGGGCGGTCAGCCGCGTGGAGACCTGGTCCAGGCGCGTGCGGTACTTGTCGAGCGTCGCCAGCGCCTGGTTGGCCTTGGCCAGCACGACCGGGATGTCCTCGAGGATGTACTTCGCCCCGTCGACGTAGACAGAGACAACCTCGCGACGCTGCGAGACGGCGATCACGAGCGCGTCGGTCTGCTTGGAGACGCGCTCGGCCGTGCGATGGCGGGTGCCGGTCTCGTGCGAGAGGATCGTCGGATCGGGCATCAGCTGGACGTTCGCCATCGTGATCTTCGTGGCGTTCGCGTTCAGCACGATCGCGCCGTCCATCTTTGCCACCTGGTAGAGAAACGCAGGCGTGTAGTCGATCTCCAGCTTGATCCCGCCAGAGTTCAGAAAGCTGAGGTCTTCAGGCTCGCCGATGACGATCAGGCCACCCGTGCGCGCGTGGAGGATGTTCTCGATTCCCTCCCGCAATGCGGTGCCTGGAGCGATCATCTCCAGTGCCTTCATCAACCCCGGCTCCGGCCTTACTTCTGTATGAAAATCTTCGCCGGATCGTAGAGCCACTGCCCTTATTCTAGGGCATTTAGCGTTTTTTTAGCGCCTCGTACACAGGCGTACGACCGATCAAGCAGCGGCCTCGCTCAGGCGCCGCGAGTCGGCCGGCAGCGCCAGCTCGAGCGCCTCGCGCAGGGTCGCGGCCTCGCGCGCGCCGGCGCCGCTGTCGGGCGGCGCGATCACGTCGGCGCAGCCGTGCTTCGCGGCCTCTTCCAGGCGTCGCTCGGGGTGCCCGACCCAGCGCAGCTCGCCCGTCAATCCCAGCTCGCCGAAGCACGCTCTGGGGGTGCCGCGCAGCGGCACCCCGCGGCTCGCGCTGGCCACCGCGAGCGCCACGGCCAGATCGCAGCCGGGCTCGTCCACGCGCACGCCGCCGACCACGTTCACGAACACGTCGGCGCCGCCCGTGCCCACGCGCCCGTGGCGCCCCAGGATCGCCAGCACGAGCGCGAGGCGGTTGCGGTCAAGGCCCGAGACCACGCGGCGGGGCTGCTCGAGCTCCGAGGGCGCGACCAGCGCCTGCACCTCGACCAGCAGCGGTCGCGAGCCCTCCATCGCGGCGAGCACGACGCTGCCGGGCGCACGCGTAGCCTCGGCGACGAACCGGGCCGAGGCGTCGAGCACCTCGACCAGCCCGCCTTGGCGCATCTCGAACAGGCCCGCCTCGTTGGTCGAGCCGAAGCGGTTCTTCAGCGCGCGCAGCTCGCGGTAGGGACGCTCGCGCTCGCCCTCGAACTGCAGCACGCAGTCGACCAGGTGCTCGAGCACGCGGGGGCCCGCCAGCGCGCCCTCCTTGGTCACGTGCCCGACCAGGATCACCGCGGTCCCGCGGGCCTTCGCCAGTTCCATGATCCGTCCCGCCACCTCGCGCACCTGCCCGACCGAGCCCGGGGCGCCGGAGAGCTCGCCCGAGTTCAGCGTCTGCACCGAGTCGATCACACAGGCCGCCGGGCTTTCCGCTGCAATCGCGTCGAGCACCGTGTCGAGATCCGTCTCGGCCAGGATCGGCACCTTCAGCGCGCCCGGCCCGAGCCGCTCGGCGCGCAGGCGCACCTGCTCGGGGGACTCCTCGCCGCTGACATACAGCGTGCGATGCCCCGCCCCCTGGAGGTGGCCCAGGGCCATGTTCGTGAGCGTCGACTTGCCGATGCCGGGCGAGCCGCCGAGCAACACCAGCGAGCCCGGCACGAGCCCGCCGCCGAGCACGCGGTCGAGCTCGCCGATCCCGGTCGACATGCGCTCAAGCGGCGCCGCGCCGACCTCGCGCAGCGGGCGCGCCGCGAGCGTCGGGCGCCGCTCACGCCCTCGCCCGCCACCGCCGCCCAGACCGCCGCCTGCTCGCTTGCCCGCCTTGGCGCGAGCGTTCGCCGCGGCCGGGAGTCGTTCCTCGACCAGCGTGTTCCACGCCTCGCATCCCGGGCACTTGCCGTGCCACTGAGCCGACTGCAGGCCGCACTCCGAGCAGGTGTAGGCGGTTTCGCGGGCCATCGCCTGAGCCTACGCGGCCACGGGGACGCCTCTATCTGCCCTGCCGATGCCGGGGACCGCCCGAGGTCGGGCGGTCCGCGCTACTCGCCGTCGGAGTCGGCGATCTCCGTCGCCTCGTCGCTCGGCGCGTCCTCGCCCTCGGTCAGCTCCTCGGCGCCGCCCTCGGCGCCAACGCCGACCGGCGTCTTCTGCTTCTTGGGCTTGACGATCGTCAGGCGCACCTCCTCGCCCTCCTCGCCCTCGGGCGTCGGATCGACGACGATCGTCGCGCCGGGCACGAGCTGCTCGCGCAGCACGAAGTCCGCGAGCGGGTCCTCGATGTAGCGCTGGATCGCTCGGCGCAGCGGGCGGGCGCCCATCGAGGGGTCCCAGCCCTTCTCGACCAGCAGGTCCTTGGCCTCGCCGGTCAGCTCGAGCTGCAGCTCGCGTTCGGCCATCGACTCACGGATCCGCAGCAGCAGCAGCTCGACGATCTGCTTGATCTCGTCCTTCTGCAGCTTGTGGAACACGATCACGTCGTCGATCCGGTTCAGGAACTCGGGCCGGAACACCTTCTTCAGCTCGCCCATGATCCGAGCCTTCATGTCGTCGTAGGTGATCCCGGTCTCGTCCTCGGACACCGCGAAGCCGAGCGGCGTGTTGCGCGCTATCTCCGAGGCGCCGATGTTCGAGGTCATGATCACGATCGCGTGGCGGAAGTCGACCGTGCGACCCTGCGCGTCGGTCAGACGTCCGTCCTCGAGGATCTGCAGCAGGATGTTGAAGACGTCCGGGTGGGCCTTCTCGATCTCATCGAGCAGCAGCACGCTGTAGGGCT
Organism: Solirubrobacteraceae bacterium; assembly: GCA_036267655.1. Classification (GTDB taxonomy): domain Bacteria; phylum Actinomycetota; class Thermoleophilia; order Solirubrobacterales; family Solirubrobacteraceae; genus Palsa-744. The sequence goes on along the minus strand of DATAVP010000039.1, from coordinate 100,165 downwards.
TGCGCCGCACGGCCTCGGTCAGCTGACCACCCTCGTCGTAGCCGATGTAGCCCGGGGGCGAGCCGACCAGACGCGAAACCGCGTGCTTCTCCATGTACTCGGACATGTCGATGCGGATCATCGCGTCGTCGTCGCCGAACAGGAACTCGGCCAGCGTGCGCGCCAGCTCGGTCTTGCCCACGCCGGAGGGGCCCAGGAAGATGAACGAGCCGGTCGGACGCTTGGGGTCCTTCAGGCCCGCGCGCGAGCGGCGGATCGCCTTGGAGATCACCTCGATCGCCGGGTGCTGGCCGATCACGCGCTTGTGAAGTTCGTCCTCCATCCGCATCAGCTTCTGCGTCTCGGCCTCGGTGAGCTTGAACACCGGGATGCCGGTCCACATCGAGACGATGTCCGCGATCTCCTCTTCGCCGATCGAGGGACGCTCGCCGGACTCGCCCGACTCCCACTCCTGCTCGAGCTCGCGTTTCTTGTTCGTAAGCTTGCGCTCGGTGTCGCGCAGCGCAGCGGCCTTCTCGAACTCTTGCGCCTCGATCGCCGCCTCCTTCTCGCGGCGGGTCGTCTCGACCTCGCCCTCGAGCTCGCGGTTCGCGGGCGGCGAGGTCATCGACTTGATCCGCATGCGCGAGGCAGCCTCGTCGATCAGGTCGATCGCCTTGTCGGGCAGGAAGCGGTCGGAGATGTAGCGGCTCGCGAGTTCGCCCGCGGCGCGCAGCGCCTCATCGGTGATCTGCACCTTGTGGTGCTGCTCGTAGCGGTCGCGCAGGCCCTTGAGGATTTCGACGGTCTGGTCGACTGTCGGCTCGGCCACCGTGATCTTCTGAAAGCGGCGCTCCAGCGCCGAGTCGCGCTCGAGGTACTTGCGGTACTCCTCGAGCGTCGTCGCGCCGATCGTCTGCAGCTCGCCCCTGGCCAATGCAGGCTTGAGGATCGATGCGGCGTCGATCGCGCCCTCGGCCGCGCCGGCTCCGACGAGGTTGTGGAGCTCGTCGATGAACAGGATGATGTCGCCGCGCTGGGTGATCTCCTTCATCACCTTCTTCAGGCGCTCCTCGAACTCGCCGCGGTACTTCGAGCCTGCCACGAGTGCAGCCAGGTCGAGCGTGTAGATCTGCTTGTTGCGCAGCAGCTCGGGCACGTCGGAGCTCGTGATCCGCTGGGCCAGGCCCTCGACCACGGCGGTCTTGCCGACGCCCGGCTCGCCCACCAGCACTGGGTTGTTCTTCGTGCGCCGCGAGAGGATCTGCATGATCCGCTCGATCTCGGTCTCACGCCCGACGCAGGGGTCGAGCTTGCCTTCGGCGGCGAGCTTCGTCAGGTTGCGGCCGAACTGGTCGAGCAGCTTGGAGGACTTCTTGCCCTCGCCGGGACCCGAGGCGGAGCCCGAGCCCGAGCCGCTGGACTGGCCCTGGCGACGACCGCCGGGGCCCGACAGCATGCGGATCACCTCGTTGCGAATCTTCTCGGAGTCGGCGTCGAAGTCGAGCAGGATGCGCGCGGCCACGCCCTCGTTCTCGCGCACCAGGCCAAGCAGGATGTGCTCGGTGCCGATGTAGTTGTGGCCCAGGCTCAGCGCCTCGCGCAGCGCCAGCTCGAGCACCTTCTTGGCGCGCGGCGTGAACGGGATCTGTCCCGAGGTGACCTCCTCACCGGAGCCGACGATGCGCACGACCTGCGCGCGCACGCGCTCGACGGTGATGTCGAGGCTCTCCAGCACACGGGCAGCCAGACCCTCCTCCTCGCGCAGCAGGCCGAGAAGGATGTGCTCGGTGCCGATGTAGTTGTGCTTGAGCGTTCGCGCCTCCTCCTGCGCGAGAACGACCACCTGCCGGGCCCGTTCTGTAAATCGCTCGAACATGCTTATTCCTTCCTGCGACGACGCGCCTCAAAAGAGCTATGTGGTCTGGTCGAGGCCTCGAAGGCAGTCTACCAACCGCCTACCCGGCCCCGTGGGGGTCAATCGTCAGCGCAAGGCCCCAGCTTGAGGTCTGAGCGCGGGCGAGGACGCCGACCGTAGACTGCGCGCGTGCGAGGCGGGAGCGAACCGCGCCACGGAAGTCGAGGAGCGGCCGACGAGCGCGGATCTCCGGGCGCTCGAGGATGAGCCTCGGCGAGTTCATGCTCGGCGCCGTCCGGCTGGCCGCGATCCTGGCACCGGCATGGCTGGCCGCGCGCCGGCTGCGCGCCACCGGCGCCGCCACCCTCTCCGGCGCGACGGCGATACTCGCCGACGCAATCGCCACGCTCGCGCTGCTGCTGCTCGCCGCCGAGCTGCTCGGCCTCGTGGGGCTGCTCCGCGTAGTGCCCTTGATCCTGCTGCTGTGGGCGGTGGCGTTCGGCGTCTTGGCCGCGCTGGGCCGCCGGACCGACAGCGGCCGCTTCTCCGCTTCACTCGACGCGGGCGAGGACGCGCGCGAGACGCCCAAAACAGCCAACGAGCCCTCGGCATCGAGGCCCGCTACCGGCGCGACACCGAGCGCATATCGGCGCGGCCAGATCCTCGCCGCGAGCGCCGGTGTCGTGGTCGTGGCGGCCCAGTGGCTGCTGCAGAGCGCGAACGCGCTCGGCTCGGGGATGCTGAACTTCGACACGCTCTGGTACCACATGCCGTTCGCGGCGCAGTTCGCGCGCTCGGGCTCGGTCACGGCGATCCAGTTCACGCAGGCCGACCCCTACGTGGCCTACTACCCCGCGAACTCCGAGCTGCTGCACGCGCTCGGCATCCTCGCGCTGCACGGAGATTTCCTCTCGCCGCTCTTGAACCTGCTGTGGCTGGCGATCGCCCTGCTCGCCGCCTGGTGCCTGGGGCGCCGCCGGCAGGTGCAGCCGCTGACGCTGCTCGCCGGGTGTCTGGTCGTCTCGCTGCCCGTGCTCGCCGGCACCCAGCCGGGTGAGGCGTTCAACGACATCCCCGGCCTCGCCTGCCTGCTCGCGGCCTGCGCGCTGGCGCTGGAGGCCGAGGAGGACGTCGGCGCCCTGGCGATCGCCGGTCTCGCGCTCGGCTTCGCCGCGGGCGTCAAGTTCACGTTCCTGGTCCCGGCGCTGGCGCTGATCCTCGCGCTGGGGCTGACCGCCGCGCCGGGGCGCCGCCGTCGCGTGCTCCTTGCGCTGCTCGCACCGACCGTGCTGTGCAGTGTCTGGTGGTATCTGCGCAACCTGATCGCCGTCGGCAACCCGCTCGGGCTCGGCCTGCACCTCGGTCCGCTGCGACTCCCCGGCCCGAGCTCGGCTCTGGCCGACGCTCAGAGCCAGACGGTGATCTCCGAGTTGAGCCACACCTCGCTGTGGGGCTCGCGCTTCGAGCCGGGGCTCGGCCACGCGCTCGGCCCGCTGTGGCCGCTGATCGTCGTGCTCTACCTGGCCGGTGTGCTCGGCGGGCTGCTCGCCACGCGCGACCGGCGCGTGCGCGTGCTCGCGCTGGTCGCGGGGCTGGCCGGGATCTCCTACCTGCTGTTCCCCACCGGGGCCAGCGGCATCGAGCAGGACACGGTCCTGTTCGAGGTCAACCTGCGCTATGCGACGCCCGCGCTGCTCGTGGCGATCCCGCTGATCCCGATCCTCGTGCGCCTGCGCGCCCCGAGGCTGCTCGGAGCGCTCGCCGCGGCCCTGCTGGCGATCCTGCTCGCCGGTCAGTTCGAGCATTCGCTGTGGCCGACGCAGACCTCGCGGCACCTCGCCCTGCTCGCCGCCTGCGGCGCGCTCGCGGGAGCGGCGCTGCTCGGTCGGGCGGTGTTCGCGAGGCGCGAGACGCTCGCGAGGCCACGAGCGGCGGCGGGCAGGCGACTCGCCGGGGCGAATCTGCGGCTCGTCGCCACCGGGGCGGTGGTGCTGATCGTCCTCGCGGCCGCGTTCCTCGCCCAGCGCCACTACTTCGCCCGCCGCTATCTGATCGGGTTCGGCCGCAACGTGGCGCTCGGCGAGATCTATCGCTGGGCGCAGGGCGTCTCGCACGAGCGCGTGGCGCTGTACGCCTCGGCCGAGCAGTACCCGCTCTACGGCGCGCGCGACACCAACGCCGTCGACTACCTCGGCGAAGACGTCGGCGACGGCGGCTATCGACCGATCTCGAGCTGCGGCGCCTGGCGCGAGCGGCTGCGCCGAGGTCGCTACGCCTACGTCGTGCTCACACCCGCGCCCACCCGCGCGATCCCGCTGTCCTGGACGGCACAGGACCCCGGCGCCACGCTCGTGCTGAGCCCGGCGCCCGATTTCTACGTGTACAAGCTGAGCGCCGCGGCCGGCCCGGTCGGCTGCTCGTAGCTCGGTCAGTCGCGCATCGCAGGGAACAGCACGACCTCACGGATCGAGTCGCGTCCCGTGAGCAGCATCACCAGGCGATCGACACCGAGACCGACGCCGCCGGTCGGCGGCATGCCCTGCTCCAACGCCTGCACGTAGGCCTCGTCGTAGGGCATCGTCTCGGCCTCGCCGTCCGTCTGCGTGTCGATCCGATCCTGCGCCTGAAAGCGCGCGCGCTGCTCGTCGGGATCGATCAGCTCGCTGAAGCCGTTTGCGATCTCCATCCCCGCCGCGAACGCCTCGAAACGCTCGACGATCTCCGGGCGGTCGGGACGCTCCCGCGCCAGCGGCGATAGCTCCTTCGGGTAGTCGATGACGAACGACGGTCGCGTCAGGGTCGGCTCGACGTACTTGCCGAGCAGATCGTCGGCGAGCTGGAACCAGGCGACGTCCTTGCCCTTCGTCTCGATCGAAAGCCCGCGTCGCTCGATCTCGCCCGCAAGCGCCTCGGCGGTGGGAAAGTCCTGCAGGTCGATCCCGGTCGCCTCGTGGATCGCTTCCACGAAGCCGAGGCGCGGCCACGGCGCCGAGAAGTCCAGCTCCCCCTCGTAGCCGACCGCCGCCGCGCCGGCGCGCACGATCGCTTCGGTCCGCTCCATCGCCGCCTCGTAGCCCGCGTAGGCCTCGTACCACTCGACCATCGTGAACTCGGGGTTGTGCTTGTGCGAGACGCCCTCGTTGCGAAAGTCCTTGCCGAGCTCGTAGACGCGCTCCAGGCCGCCGACGATCAGCCGCTTGAGATAGAGCTCCGTGGCGATCCGCAGGTACAGGTTGCGGTCGAGCGCGTTGTGGTGCGTCGTGAAGGGCCGCGCCATCGCACCGCCGTAAAGGGGCTGCAGGACCGGGGTCTCGACCTCGATGAAGCCGTCGCCGTCGAGCGCGCCGCGGACCGCCGAGACGATCCGCGCGCGGTCGATGAACAGCCGTCGGCTCTCCTCGCTCGAGATCAGGTCGAGCTCGCGGTGGCGGTAGCGCGTCTCGACGTCGGCGAGCCCGTGATGCTTGTCGGGCGGCGGGCGCAGCGCCTTGCCGAGGATCTGGAAATCCTCGACGCGCAGCGAGACCTCGCCGTGGCGGCTGCGCATCGCGCTGCCGTCGATCCCGAGCAGATCGCCGAGGTCCAGCGTGGTGAGCAGCGCGTAGCGCTCCTCGCCGAGCACGTCCTGGCGGGCGTGGAGCTGGATCTTGCCGGTGCGGTCGACCAAATCCAGGAAGGCCGCCTTTCCCGAGCCGCGCCGGGCCGCGATCCTGCCCGCTACACGGTGGCGCTCCTCGGTTTCCTCGCCGGCCTGCAAGTGCTCGTAGGCGCTCAGCACCTTTGCGACCGGCTCGACGCCGGGGTAGGCGTGGGGGAAGGCGCTCGGGTCGGCTTCGCGCAGGCGCTCGCGCTTCGCGCGACGCTCGGCGATCAGCTCGGGGAGGCCGTGCTTGGAGGACTCTGGTGGCTCGGGATCGTGCGGGGTGGGGTTCATGGGCGTTCGTGACCGGCATCCAGCCTTCTGGCCGAGCCGACCTCCGCTCGTCGTTACAAGTCGAAACCGCTCCGGTCGCCACGGCAATTACCTGGCCGGCCATCCAGGCCGGCTAACTCTATGACCAGGCCCTACCGAGAGCCATCCTGGCCGACTAACTGTATGGCCAGGCGCTGCCGAGAGCCATCCCGGGCGGCTAACTGCATGGGCCGGCGGGGCTGCTCGACTGTGCCGGAACACTGACCCTGCATGCTCGCCCGATCGGGCGAACGCCCCGCTACTTCAGCCCGACGTCGATCTTGGTGATCTTGAGCTTGCGGGCCGGGCCGCGAGGGACCTTGACCGCGACGGTCTCGTTGCGCTTGCGGCCGATCAGCGCGCGGCCCACCGGCGACTCGTTGGAGAGCTTCTGCTCCTCGGGCTTCGCCTCCGCGGAGCCGACGATCGTGTACTTGACGGACTTGCCGGTCTTTTCGTCTTTGACGTGCACGACCGAGCCGATCTGCACGACGTCCGTGGACAGGTCCTTCGTCTCGATCACCGTCGCCATCCGCAGCTTCTCCTGCAGTTGCGCGATCCGACTCTCGAGCATCGCCTGCTCGTTCTTGGCGTCGTCGTACTCGGAGTTCTCGGAGATGTCTCCGAACTCCCTGGCCTCCTTGATGCGCTCGGCCACCTCACGACGCTTCTCGGTCGAGAGCAGCTCGAGTTCGTCCTTGAGCTTCTTCAGCCCTTCAGGGGTGAGGATTACGTCCTTCGGCATGTGACCCTCGTTCGCGAATTGGAGGTTGGGCCGACTAAGAGCAAAGCCCGCCGTGGAGCGGGATATCGCGGCAAACGGCCCCCAGAGAGCGCAGCAGTATAGCGGGGCAATCGCGCCTTTCGGCCGTGCTTCAGACCGCCAGCGCCAGAGGCGCGGCAGACGCCTCGAACAGCCGCCGCGCCGCCGCCAGCGTCTCGGACTCCTGCATCCCGGACTGCAGCCGCTTCGCGCTCGTGGAATCCAGCTGCAGCCGCGCGACATACCAGGGGTAGAACTTGCGCAGGTAGCGCGTCGCGCGCGCCTCGCCCAGGTGCTCGACCGCGCAATCGATCGTCCACTCCAGCTCTGCGCGCACCTCCGCGCGGGTCGGCGGCTGTGCGCGATCGCCCACCAGCTCCGCGAACAGCCACGGGTTGCCGAGCGCGCCGCGCGCGAGCATCACCGCCGCCGCGCCCGTCTGCGTGAACGCCGCACGCACCTGCGTCGCATCGCTCATCCCGCCCGTCAGGACCACCGGCGCCGGCAGGCTCTCGACCAGGCGCTTCGCCAGCGCGTAGTCGGGCAGGCCCTTGTGATGCACCGCCGCCGAGCGAGGGTGAAAGCCGATCGCCGACACCCCCGCCTCCTCGACCAGCCGATGCGCCAGCTCAAAGCCGCTCGTCTCGCCCGTGCGCAGGCCCGAGCGCAGCTTGACCGTCACCGGCAGAGGCCCGCCCGCGCCAACCGCCCCCTCGACCGCCGCGCGCGCCACCTCGACCGCTCGGTCGGGGTCCGACAGCAGCGCCGCGCCCGCACCCGTCTTGCACACCTTCGGGACCGGGCAGCCCATGTTGATGTCGATCGCGTCCGCACCGACGCCCGCGACGTGTGCCGCGGCCTCACGCATCATCGCCGGGTCTTCGCCGAACAGCTGGATCGAAACCGGCCCGCGCTCGCGCTCGCGCGGGTCGATCCTCAGCATCTCGAGACAGGTCTTCTCGTTGCCGTAGTGGATCGCGTGCGAGGAGACCATCTCCGAAACCGCCATCCCCGCCCCAAACCGCTTCGCCTGAAGCCGCACGAACCAGTTCCCGATCCCCGCCAACGGCGCGAGCAGTACGCGGTTCGGCACACGCAGGGAGCCGAGCATCCAGGCTTCGTCCAAGCGCAAGGCGGAGGGCATCCACCAATTATTGCCTGGACTGGCGAGTGCCCCCACAGCGCCCCGCTCACCCCCAGCCGGCCCGGAAGGCCGGCCAGTACCTGTCGTGGCGGCCGGAGCGTTCTCAGGTTCACTCCAAAAGCGGAGGCCGGCTCGACCAGAGGCTGGATGCCGTCTACAGGTCAAGCACGCAACCCGGCCGCGAGGCTGATTGCCGTTTAAAAGACTTGCCGTTAAGGAAGACCGTCGCCCCAAAAGCCCCCCGCGCCAGTGGCGCCCCGCCCGAGCACCCGCCAACAACAACAGCGGCCGCAAGGCCGCCCATCAAAATGAATATCCGCCGCGGCCTAGCTGTTTTTCTCGTGCAGCAACCGCAACCCCGTCAGCGTCAAGAGGTCGTCGACCTCGTCGAGCTCCTCCGCGTAGGGCACCACCAGCCCCGCCAGGCCGCCCGTCGCGATCGCCTGCGCGCGTTCGCCCAGCTCGACGTAGAGGCGCTTCAGGATCGCGTCGATCGCCCCCGCGTAGCCGTAGACCACGCCGGAGCGAATCGCGTCGATCGTGTTCTTGCCGATCACGCTCTTCGGCGGGGCAAGGTCGATCTTCGGCAGACGCGCGCCTCGCTCGGACAGCGCCTCCAGCGAGATCTCGATGCCCGTCATCAGCGCGCCCCCCATGTAGTCGCCGCCGTTGGAGACGACGTCGAAGGTCGTCGCCGTGCCGAAGTCCACGCATACCGCCGAGCCCTCGAAGCGGTCGCGGATCGCCACCGCGTTCACGAGCCGGTCCGCGCCGATCTCCCGCGGGTTGTCGTAACGGATCGCCATGCCCGTCTTCGTGCCCGGGCCCACCACCATCATCTCGTGACGCAGATAGCGACTCGCCATCGCCGTCCACTGCGGCTCGAGCTGGGGAACCGTCGAGGAGACGATCGACGCCTCCAGGTCGCCGAAGCCGTAGCCGCGCAGCTCCATCAGGTTGCGCAGCGCCGCGCCGAGCTGGTCCGCCGTCGACTGGCGCACCGTCGCAAAACGCCAGTGCTCGACCAGTTCCTCTCCTCGGAACGTGCCGAAATGCGTCTGCGTGTTCCCCACGTCGACTACGAGCAGCATCCGCGACCATTATGCTCGGCTGCGCCATGTCGAAGAGTGCCGCCAAGCTCTACGTGCTGCCGGGGTCGCATCCGTGCGCCGCCGTCGAAGTCGCGCTGCAGATGAAGTCGATCCCCTTCGAGCGCGTCGACCTGCTGCCCGGGAGCCAGATCCTGGTCGGCCCGCTGCGCTACGGCGGCAGCACCGTTCCCGGCCTGCTGCTCGACGGCCAGCGGCTCGTCGGCTCGCGCGTGATCCTGCGGAAGCTCGACGAGCTCGTGCCCGATCCGGCGTTGCTGCCCGCGCCCGGGACCTCCTCCTATGCGCAGGTGCTCGACGCCGAGCGCTGGGGCGACGAGATCCTGCAGAGCATCCCGCGACGCGTGCTCTATCTCGCTTTCCTGAGCCGCCCCGAGGCGATGCTGACGTACGCCAGCGAGGCCAAGCTGCCGCTGCCGATCGGCTTGATGCGTCCCGCCCTGCCGCTGACCGCGCGACTGATGGCGATCAAGAACAAGGCGCGCGAGGGTGCCGTGCGCGAAGACCTCGCCGCGCTTCCCGGAATGCTCGAACGGATCGACGGCTGGATCGCCGACGGCCTGCTCGGCGGCGAGCAGCCCAACGCCGCCGACCTGCAAATCGGCAGCACCGTCAGGCTGCTGCTCACCGTCGCCGATCTGCGGCCGCTGCTCGAAGCCCATCGCGCCGCCGAGCTCACGCGCTACTTCCCGCCCATAGTCGGCGAAGTCCCCGCCGGGGTGCTGCCCGCCGCTTGGATCCCCGCCGCGCCCGCAAGCGTCTGACGCAGGACGCAAGCATCTGACACGGGAGCCGCCGTCGCCGCTCGGTCGCTCGCCGTCGCTCAGGGCGCCGGGCGCAGCACCACGCCGCGCTGCAGCTTCGCCGCGTGCCCGCCGGGCGGGGTCAGCGCGAGCTCGACCGTCAGGGCCAGCCGCCCCCTGCGCTTCAGCACCCGCTTGCCACGCGCGCCGAGCGCGACCGCGAAGCGCACGATCCCCGCGCTCAACGAACCACGCTCGAGGCTGCCCAAGCGAACCTCCCGCGAATCTCCCCGCCCAGCGCCTGCGAGCGAAGCGCCCTTCGCCAGCAGCTCGACCTCGAGCCGCCCGCGAGCCCCCGCCGCTGAGACGTTCACCGCCCCGCGCACCGAGGCGCCGCGCTGCCGGGAGGCCAGGCGCAGCGCGCCCACGCCGCCCGTGAACGGCGAGGCGTCGCCCAGCTCGGGGGCCGTGCCCGCGCCCGGCTGTCCGCCGCTGCCTTCTCCGCCCGCAAGCGTCGGTCCGACCGGCGGCGTCGTCGGCGGGGTCGAGATCGGCGGCGATCCCGGCGTCAGCGCCCCTACCGTGATCGTGCCGCTCATCGCCGCGCCGTGCACCGTGCAATAGAACACGTAGCTGCCCGGCTGAGTGAACGTGCAGGCGCCGTTCCATTCGGCGCCCGAGGCCGCTTCGCTCGTCCCCACCGGAACACCCGCGCTGCAGACCGGCGTCGCCGGTGAGCTGACCCAACGCACGCCGTGCCGGACCGTCGTCGGGTTGCTCAGCGTCACGCTCGCGCCTTCGCCCACCGTCACCTGCGACGGCGACCACGAGTGCGTCTGTTCTGCGTAGATGCCCGTGCCGTTCACCGCCGTGATCGACGGGCTCGTTTCGGATCCCGCCACCGCCGGCAGGACCACCGCCAAGGCCGCGAGGACCAATACCGCCATTGCCAGCATGCCCCGGCGCATATGAGCTTTGACGCCGCCGCCGCGCAATCCTTCCCAAGCTTCCGCAAAAGCACACGAGGTCGGGCTGCGGCGCTACAGTCGCCTTTGGGTCATCGCCCGCTCACCGCACCCGGCCCGCCCCGCCATGCGCATTCTCGACCCACAGTCCCTCAGCCAGCACGTCGATCGCCTGTATCGCGCCGCCTGGAGCCTGTGCGGCTCGCGCGAGGATGCCGAGGATCTCGTGCAGGAGACCTTCGCGCGCGTGCTCTCGCGCCCGCGCATGCTGCACGGCGACGACGAGCTCTACTACCTGATGCGCGTGCTGCGCAACACGTTCCTCACCAGCCGCCGCACCGCCGGGCGCCGGCCCGTAACCGTCGCCACGCTCGAGGACGTCGTCACCGCCGATCCAAAGCCGCTCGGTCGACCCGAGCAGGCGCTCGAGATCCAGGAGCTCTACTCCACGATCGCCGAGCTGCCCGAGGACTTCCGCATGGCGCTCGTGGCCATCGATGTGCTCGGCCTCTCCTACCGCGAAGCCGCCCGTGCCCTGAAAGTGCGCGAGGCGACGATCACCACGCGGTTGTTCCGCGCCCGCAAGCAGGTCGCGCAGCGGCTGAACGACGAGACCCCGCCGAGCGAGCGCGGCCCTGGCGAGCAGGGCCGCGAGCCCGCCCGCGGCAGCGAGGCTCCTTCGCGCGAGGCAAGGGCTGCGCGCGGCGAAGCCGCGCCGTCGCGACGGGAACAAATGCGCCCCGGCGGAGTCCTTCCCAGCAGGGACACGCCATGATCGATCCGCGCCAGCCATCCCCCCGCCCTGCCGATGAGGCCGAGCTGGTCGAGCTCCTCCGCTCGATCGACACGCCCGCACCCGAGTCGCTTCACCGTCGGGTCGACGCGATGATCGCCACGCGCTCTGCGCGCGCCAGGCGCTCCAGGCGCCGCCGCGGCGAGGGTCCCGATGGTGCCGCGGCGCGACCGTTCGGGCTCGGCCCGCGGTTCGCCGCGGGCGGTGCGATCCTCGCCGCCGTGATCGCCCTCGCCGTTGCCGTCGGGCTCAGCGGGAGCTCCTCGACGCTCAGCGTCAGGGACGCCGCCGCGCTCACGCTCCGTCCCGCCACCGCCGCCCCGCCTGCCGAGAACTCAAGCGATCGCACCGAGCTGACCGCAGCGGTCGACGGCGTCTCGTTCCCCTACTGGGGCGGGCACTTCGGCTGGCGCTCCAGCGGCTCGCGCACCGACAAGGTCGACGGCCGCACCGCCACGACGATCTTCTACGAGAACGGGCGCGGCCAGCGCGTCGGCTACGCGATCGTCGCCGGCGGCGCGCCAACGCAATCGAGCGGCGGCGTCGTCTCGCACCACGACGGCACCCCCTACCGGCTGCTGACCATCGACGGCGCGCCCGTCGTCACCTGGCTGCGCAGCGGGCACCTGTGCGTCGTCTCCGGGCACGGTGTCAGCGGCGCCACGCTGCTGCGCCTCGCGAGCTGGGACGACCGCCGCTCGACCCGCGCCTGAGAGCCCCTGGGAAGCGCACCCGCGGGAAGGTCCCCAGCTGGGCGGCGTCTGGTAGGCATGCACAGAAAAACCCCCCGCCTGCTCGCAGCGCTTCTGGCAACCGCCGCCGCGGCGATTGCGGGCGCGATCCCGGCCGGTGCCTTCTCGGGCGCCAGCGCGTCCTCCACCCACACCGTCTCACTCAGCGGCTTCAGCTTCCATCCCGCCACGCTGACGATCAAACGCGGCGACAGCGTCCGTTGGTCCTGGAGCATCCCCAAGAGCGAACACAACGTCACCTTTCACAGCGTCCACTCGCGCACCGGCTCCAGCGGCTCGCTGACCGTGAAGTTCCCGAACGCCGGGACCTTCTCCTACATCTGCACCGTCCACGTCGCCAAGGGCATGAAGGGCAAGGTCATCGTCCGCTAGGAGGCGCTAGGCGGGCAGGTCCAGCGGCGGACCCGCCCAGCGCACGCCCTCATCGAGCGCCAGCGCCGCGAGTGCGCCGGACAGCCGTCGGCCGTCCGGCGTCGCGAGCTCGAAGTCGAGCTCCAGCGCCGGGATCAGCACGAAGCGGCGGCTCAGGAGCTGCTCATGGGGCAGCGTCATGCGCTCGTGGCGAAGCTCTGACTCGCCGAGCAGCAGCACGTCGACGTCGATCGCCCGCGGCCCGTGGCGCACCCCGCCCTCGACCCGGCCGCGCTCGCGCTCGACCTGCTTGGCCGCGTCGAGCAGCTCGAGCGGCTCCAGGGCCGTCTCCACGAGCAGGCACGCGTTCAGGAAGCTCGGCTGATCGAGCACCTCGCCCACCGGGTCGGTGTCGTAGGTCGAGGAGCTGCGCAGCGGCGTCACGCCGACGCCCCGCAGCGCCTCGAGCGCCGCCTGCAGCTCGGCGCGGCGATCGCCCACGTTCGAGCCCAGGCCCAGTAGTCCAATCCGCACCGGCACCGACTGACAAGCTCCCCGGGCGCCTGCGCTCAGACGCGCGTGGTCTGCAGTCCCGCGGCCTGCGCGCGCTCGCCCATCGCCTGGGCGAAGGGCACCAGCGCCGAGAGCGGGCGCAGCATCACGGTGAAGTCCGCGATCAGCCCCTGCTCGTCGAAGCGCAGCAGGTCGATGCCCTCGATCTCGCGATCGGTGCCCGCGACGCCCGCACGAAAGATCAGCGCGTGGGCGCCGTCCATCTCGAGCTCGTCGGTGTAGCGGAAGTCCGTGAACACCTGGATCACCTCCGCCAGCAGCCGGCGTACCGTGTCGCGGCCGATGAACGGGTGGAACGTCACGGGGCTGTGGAACACGATCTCCGGCGCGAGCAGCTCGCCCGCCGCGGCGAGGTCTTTGCGCTCGACCGCCGCGCGGAAGCGCTCGGCCGTGCTCACAGCGGTGTCGGAGGCGGAACTCACGAGTGCAACCCTACCCCTCGCCCTCGCGCCACACCTCGACCGAGACCTCATCGACGCTCAGCGGGATCGGCGGCTCGGGCTTGGTCGCCTTGACCCACACGCCTTCCAGCGGGTAGTCCTCGAGCAGGCGGTTCGCGATCGTGCTGCACAGCCGCTCGAGCGTCTTGTGCGAGCGCTGCTGGGCGACCAGCGCCACGAGCTGGCAGACCTCGGCGTAGTCGACCGTGTCCTCGATCGAGTCCGTCACCGTCGCGTCGGTCTCGCCGACGTCCAGGCGCAGGTCCAGCACCAGCCGCTGGCCGACCTCGCGCTCGGCGTCGCTGACGCCGTGATGCGTGTAGAGCGAGAGCCCGGTGATCTCGACCGTGACCGCCTCCGCGGCCTCTTCGCTCTCCTCGTCGGGCTCGCCCGCGTCGTCGTCTAGGTCGTCCGGGTCGTCCCCTGGGCGCTCGCCGTCCATCGTCCGCTCAACGTAGCAGCCGCCACCGCGAGCGCTTCGCGCGCGGGCGCCACGTCGTGCACGCGGAACACGCTCGCGCCCCGCTCGAGCGCCAGCACGTTCGTCGCCAGCGTTCCCGCCAGCCGATCGGAGTCCGGCGGCGCCTGCGCGACGCGCGCGAGGAAGCTCTTGCGCGAGGTGCCGATCACCAGCGGGCGGCCCAGCTCCGCCAGCTCCGCCAGCCGCGCCAACAGCGCCAGGTTGTGCTCGACCGTCTTGCCGAAGCCGATCCCCGGGTCGAGCAGCACGTGGCGCTCCTCGATCCCGGCGCTCAGCGCGAACTCGAGCCGCTCCTGAAGGAACGCCTTGACCTCATCCACCACGTCCTCGTAGTGCGGGTCGCGGTGCATCGTGCGCGGCTCGCCCTGCATGTGCACCAGGCAGCATTCCGCGCCGCTCTCCGCCACCAGGGAGGCCATCTCGGGGTCCGCGCGCAGCGCGCTCACATCGTTGACGAGGCTCGCCCCCGCCGCGAGCGCCGCGCGCGCGACCGATGCCTTGCTCGTGTCGATCGATATCTGCGCCCCCCCCGTGTCGGCCTCGGCATCCGCGATCGCCGAGGCGATCCCTTCGACCACCGGCAGCACTCGACCCAGCTCCTCCGCCGCCGCGACCGGCTCGGCGCCGGGACGCGTCGATTCGCCGCCCACGTCGAGGATCGCCGCGCCCTGGTCGATCAGCGCGAGCGCGTGGTCCACCGCCTTGCGCGGGTCCAAGAAGCGTCCGCCGTCGGAGAACGAGTCCGGCGTCGCGTTCACGATCCCCATCAGGCGAAACGACGGGGTCATGCGCGAGCCGCCGAGCGAATCCTCAGCTGCGCTCAGGTGAGCTCGGGACCCTTGGGGTCGCCACCGCGGAGCTCCGCGGTGCCGCCCGCGAGGCCGGGGCGCGGGATCGTACGAGGAGCTTCGCGCTCGGGCGTGCCACGGTCGGCGGGCAGCGGCGGCGCAGGCAGCTCGGGCTTGGACTCCTCCTCGATCCCGAACACCTCCTCCTCGCTCTTGCCGGCCAGCAACGCCAGGAACTCCTCCTTCTCGATCGTCTCACGCTTGACCAGAACTTCGGAGATCTTCGTCAGATCGTGCTGGTGCTCGGCGAGGATGTCGCGCGCACGCTGGTGCGCCGCTTCGATGATCCCGCGCACCTCGTCGTCGATCTCACGCGCGATTTCGTCGGAGTAGTCGGGCTCGGTCGAGAACTCGCGGCCCAGGAACGGCTGTCCGTGGTCGTGGCCGAACACGCGCGGGCCGAGCTTGTCGCTCATGCCGAAGCGCATCACCATCTGCTTCGCGGTCGCCGTCACCTTCTCGATGTCGTTCGACGCGCCCGTGGTTATCTCGCCGAAGACCAGTTCCTCCGCCGCGCGCCCGCCGAGCGTCATCGCCATCGTGTCCTTCAGCTCGGCGCGCGTCGTCAGGAAGCGGTCCTCCTGGGGCATCGAGATCGTGTAGCCGAGCGCCTGCCCGCGCGAGATCACCGAGATCTTGTGGACCGGGTCGGAGTGCTCGAGGAAATGCCCGACGATCGCGTGGCCCATCTCGTGATAGGCCGTGATCAGCCGCTCCTTCTCGCTCATCACGCGCGTCTTCTTCTCGGGGCCCGCAATCACTCGCATGATCCCCTCCTCGAGCTCGTCCTGGCCGATCTCGCGCTTGCCCGTGCGCGCCGACAGCAGCGCGGCCTCGTTGATCAGGTTCGACAGATCCGCGCCCGTGAAGCCCGGCGTCTGGCCCGCCAGCGCGTCGATGTCGATCACCTTCGCCAGCGGCTTGCCGCGCGTGTGGACCTCGAGGATCTTCGCCCGACCCTTGCGGTCGGGACGGTCGACCGCGATCTGGCGGTCGAAGCGCCCGGGGCGCAGCAGCGCCGGGTCGAGGATGTCGGGCCGGTTCGTGGCCGCGATCATGATGATGTTGTCCTTCGCCTCGAAGCCGTCCATCTCAACCAGCAGCTGGTTCAGCGTCTGCTCGCGCTCGTCGTGACCGCCGCCAAGGCCCGCGCCGCGGTGGCGCCCGACCGCGTCGATCTCATCCATGAAGATGATGCAGGGGCTGTTCTGCTTGGCCTGCTCGAACAGGTCACGCACGCGCGAGGCGCCGACGCCCACGAACATCTCCACGAAGTCCGAGCCCGAGATCGAGAAGAACGGCACGCCGGCCTCGCCCGCCACCGCGCGGGCCAGCAGCGTCTTGCCGGTGCCCGGAGGGCCATAGAGCAGCACGCCCGTCGGAATCCGCGCGCCCAGCGCCTGGAACTTCTTCGGGTTCTCGAGGAATTCCTTGATCTCGTGCAGCTCCTCGACCGCCTCGTCGACGCCCGCCACGTCGCGGAAGGTGATCTTCGGCGAGTCCGCCGAGAGCCGCTTGGCGCGCGACTTGCCGAACGACATCACTTTCGAGCCGCCGCCCTGGACCTGGTTCATCAGGAAGATCCAGAACCCGAAGAACAGGACGAACGGGATGATGTAGGTGAGCAGGCTCAAAAGCGCGCTGCTCTTTTCCGATTCGACGTTGTATCTGACGCCGGCGCTGCGAAGTTCTTTGATCAGTTCCGGAGCCGCCTGGTCGATGTAGCCGACTTCGTAGTTTTCTTTGTTCTTCAGCTTGACTTCGAGCGACTTGCCCTTGTTCTTGAACTTGACTTCGGACACTTCGCCCTGCGGCAGCTCCTTGGACACGAGCGTCTGGTAGCTGTGCGAGCGGTGCACGCTCGAGCCGGGGTTGACCAGTTTGACGGCCAGGAATGCCAGCACCACGACGATGAGGATCGGGAACGCGGCGCTCTTGAAGAAACGGCTCATAGGCTGGATTCGTGCGCTCTGGCGGCGTCTAAGTCGGGGTCGCCAGGCTCCCTAGCGTACCATGAGCCTGCGCAGCTACCCGGCGGTTGAACGACGGCGTGCGCATGTGTCAGATCGCGGTATCTAACGCTCCAGGACCGCGACGAACGGCAGGTTGCGGTGGCGCTCGTCGTAGTCGAGGCCGTAGCCGACGACGAAGCGGTTGGGAATCTCAAAGCCCACGTAGCGCGTCGGCAGGTCGACCTTGCGCCGCTCGGGCTTCGTCAGCAGCGCGCACACCTCGAGCGTGCTCGGGTTGCGCGAACCGAGGTTGCGCATCAGATACTGCAGCGTCAGGCCCGAGTCGACGATGTCCTCGACGATCAGCACGTCGCGACCTTCGATCGACGCGTCGAGATCCTTGAGGATCCGCACCACGCCCGAGGAGTCGGTCGCCGAACCGTAGGAGGCGACCGCCATGAAGTCGACCTCGACCGGCACGTCGATGAAGCGCATCAGGTCGCTCAGGAAGAACACCGCCCCCTTCAACACCCCGATCAGCAGCAGCGAGCGCCCCGCGTAGTCGCGCGAGATCTGCTCGCCGAGCTCGGCCACGCGCAGCTGCACTTCCTCGGCGCTCACGAGCACCTCGCCGACCGTCGACTGCTCTGGAGCGCTCACCGGGCTTGCCACCGAGGAGAGTCTAGTCGCCGTCCGGCGGCGTCTCGCGCGGGCTCTCGCGCGGCGGCAGGCGCCGCATCCGCAATACGCCGTGCTCGATCACCGCGCCGGCCCGTCCGCCCACGTGCAGCTCGGCGCGCCCGCCACGGCGCCCCAGCGCGAGCAGCTCCCGCACGCGCTCCCCGGCCTGCGGCACGTAGGTGCCCGCGGCATCCTCGGCCAGCCGCACCACCACCATCCGCGCCAGCGCGCTTGGCAGCTCGGCCAGCCGCGCGAGCTCGATCTCGCGCGGAGCGCCCGGCGTCGGTGGCTCCCCGAGCTCGGCGGCGACCAACGCGTCGAGCAGCTCGGTCTCCTCGCGCAGCAGCAGCGCCGTGCGCAGCACGTTGCCCTCGGCCGCCGGGTGGACGCTGCGCAGCGCAGGCACCACACGCGCGCGCACGCGCGCACGCGCGAAGCGCTCGTCCTCGTTGCTCTCGTCATCGCGCCAGCCGAGGCCGCGCTCTAGGCAGTAGGCCGCCGTGCGCTCGCGCGCAAGGCCAAGCAGCGGACGCACCAGGCGCCCCTCCGCCGAAGCCATCCCCATGAGCGCACGCCGTCCCGGCGAGGCCGCGAGGCGGTAGAGGATCGTCTCCACCTGATCGCTGGCCGTGTGGCCTGTCGCGAACACCGTCTCCTCGCCGAGCTGCGCCGCCAGCCGCTCGGCGGCCTCATAGCGAAGCTCGCGCGCCCACGCCTGGAGGTTCCCCTGCTCCGGCCCGCCCCGCCCGGCACGCTCGCCGCCCGCGGCGTGCACGACCGACAGCTCGACCCCGAGCCGCTCGCACAACGCGGCGCAGTGGCGCTCATCGCCCGCCGCCGCATCGCGCAGCCCGTAGTTGACGTGCAGGGCGCGCAGCTGCCCTGCGCCGCACAGCGCGACCGCCACGTCCAGGAGGCAGACCGAGTCGCGCCCGCCGGAGAGCATCGCCACGAGCGGGCGCCCGCTCCGCAGCAGCCCGCCCTCGCCCACCGCGGCCCGGACCTGCTCGACCACGCCGGTCGGCTCGAGGTTCACCCGCGCCCCTACTCTCCCCTGGTCGAGGCGATGAACAGCTCCGTCGGCTCGGAGAAGCCCTTGAGCCCCACCTCGCCGATGCGTTCGAAGCGCACGCTGTCAAAGCCCGCGGCGACCTCGACCACCGGCCGCGTCACCAGCACCTCGCCGCCGCCCGCGCGAGCCACCACGCGCGCGGCCTGGTTGATCTCGCGCCCGTAGTAGTCGCCGTCGCGATAGAGCGCATCGCCGTAGTGCATGCCGATCCGCGGCGCCGGGTCGCCCGGAGCGATCGCCTCGCGCAGGGCGACCGCCCAGCGCACGAGCCCGCCCGCGTCGGGACCCACCACCATCACCTCGTCGCCGAGCGTCTTGATCACGCGCGCGTCCGCCGGGAGCGTGCGCTCGACCGCCTCGACGAAGCGCTCGACCGCCGCCAGCGCCTCCTCGTCGCCGCGCTCGACCGTCAGACGCGCGTAGCCCGCCAGGTCGGCGAATAGGATCGCCACGCGCACGCGTCCTTCCTCGGAGGAACTCTCCGCCAGGTCGCTCTCCATGTGCCCGATCACGTCCTGCTCGACGAAGTGGCCCAGCAGGCGGTTGTGCACGTAGCGCAGCAGCGGCACGATGAAGGGGATCAGATCGCGCGCGAGGCCCTCCATCTCCTCGGCGATCTGCACGTTGGGCATGCCCTCGCGCATCAGCGGCTCGTGCACATAGAGGTGGATCAGACGCACCTCCGCTTCGGCGATCTGCGCGATCGCCTGCCCGTACACGCGCGCGAGCTGCAGGAACGCCACCGACGGCAGGCCCGCGTCGAGCACCGCGGAGACGTACTTCATCATTTCCAGGTCCTCGTCGGAGAACAGGTCCGAGGGGGAGCCGAAGCCCATCGCGCCGAGGATGCGTTCGATCAGCGCCTCTTCAAGCCCTGTCTCGCGCGCGACCTCGCGCAGCGTGTGGCGGCCCTCCGAGGCCGCCAGCAGGTTCTCCAGCGGGCCGACCGCGAGCTGTCCGTTGTCGCTGGCGCGCTTGATCTGCTCGAGCGTGTGCCCGCGCGCGCGCAGGCGTGCGACCACGCGCACGTAGGCCACCGCCGCCGGTGTCCAGCGGCCCTCATAGCCCGGGACCAAGCCCTTCCTGATCCAGCGCGTCACCGTCGCGGGCGAGACGCCCGCGTGCGCGGCGACCTGGGCGAGCGTCGGCTCGACCGGTGGATCTGCTTCGGGCTCAGCCACGCAGGCGCGACGCGAAGGGCTTTCCCATGCGCCGCAGTCTAAAGTCGCGCGCGGTGTCCGACAGCGCGACCGCCCCGCCACACGCGATCCACCTGCACCCGACGGCGCCTCTGGCCGAGCGTGTGCTGCTGCCCGGCGACCCCGGCCGCGCGCTCGCGCTCGCGCAGTCGCTGCTGAAGCAACCGCTGATGTTCAACCACAACCGCGGTCTGTGGGGCTACACGGGCGAGGCGCACGACGGGCGCCCGCTGACGATCCAGGCCACCGGCATGGGCGGCCCCTCCGCCGCGATCGTGCTCGGCGAGCTGATCGCACTCGGCGCGAGGCGGATGATCCGCGTCGGCACCTGCGGCGCGCTCTCGCCCTCACTC
Source organism: Solirubrobacteraceae bacterium (assembly GCA_036267655.1). Lineage (GTDB taxonomy): Bacteria > Actinomycetota > Thermoleophilia > Solirubrobacterales > Solirubrobacteraceae > Palsa-744. The sequence goes on along the minus strand of DATAVP010000039.1, from coordinate 80,157 downwards.
GCCCTCGGCGAGCTCGTGATCGCGCGCGAGTCGATCTGCGCCGACGGCAGCTCGCGCGCGCTGAGCGGCGGCGCCGAGCGCGTCGGCGCCGATGAGCTCTTGACCGCGGCGCTCGCGCGTGCCGATCCCTCTGTCAGCGTCGGCACGATCGTCAGCGTCGACCTGTTCTACGAGCGCGAGGGCTCGCCGCGCGCCGAGCGGCACGCGCCCGAGGCGCTCGCGGTGGAGATGGAGGCCGCGACGCTGTTCGCGCTCGGCGCCGCGGAGCAGGTGCCGGTGGCATGCCTGCTCGCGGTCACCGATACCTTCGGCGCGAACGGTCAACGCACGCGCATCGAGCCCGAGCCACTGCTCGCCGCCGCCGAGCGGATGGGCGCGCTCGCGCTCACCGCGCTCGGCTAGCGCCGGGCTGTGCTGCTCAGCCTTTGCGGGCTTTCGCGGCTTTGCTCGCCGCTTTGCTGCGACCCGCCGCGGCTTTGGCTTTGCCCGCGGCTTTGCCGGCTGCTTTGACTCGGCCTTTCGCGGTCGCTTTCGCTTTGCCGGCTTTGCTCGCGGCTTTGCTTTTGCCCGCCGCGGCTTTCGCTTTGCTCGCGGCTTTACCCGCCGCTTTCGCTTTCGCTTTGCCGGCCGCTTTCGCTTTGCCTGCGGATTTGCTCGCGGCTTTCACGCCGGCTTTTGCTTTGCGCGCGGCTTTGCCCGCTACTTTCGGAGGACCGCCCGAGCCCGCTTTCGCGCGGCCCGCCGCTTTGGCTTTGCCGGCCGCTTTGGCTTTGGCTTTCGTTTTCGCAGGAGCTTTCGCTTTGCTCGCGGCTTTCGCTTTCGTGGCCGCTTTCGCTTTCGCCGGTTTCGCTTTCGCGCGCGTGGATTTGCTGCGCGTCGTTTTCGCCGCCGCCGCCGCGCGGGCCGGGCGCGCGGGCGCCGGTTTGAGCTTGCCCGCCAGCTTGCCGAGCTGCTCCTCGATCGCCGACAGGCGAGACTCCATCGCGCTCGGGGAGAGCGCACGATCGAGGCGCTGCACGCCGTCCTCGATGCCCTCCAAGCGATGCGAAACCGCCCGCAGCCGCCGCGTCAGCCGTTCTATGTCAGCAGCCGACGGGATGTTCAGCGCTCCCATTGCGACCTCCTGTGCTTGAGAAGCCTTCTCGCGGGCGTCGAACGCCCTGCCGATCGCTCCAGTTATCAGCGGGTTTTCCAGTAGATCGGAGAGCGCCTTCCCCAGACGCTCCTCCGTGTTCACACTCAACCGCTCGCGCAGCCCCTTGGCGACGTTGCTCGCATCTGTCATAGCTGCGCTCCTGGTGTCGTGGGCGAACGGGCACAGTGCCCGCGGCGGCTACCCGGTCACCGCCAACGCGGAAGGATACGGTGCAGCGATGTCCGACCGATGGTTCCTGTTCATACAGTTCGAGTTTCCCTGGGAGCTGGGACCGCCTGACGGCCGCTACCTGATGCGCTCGGGTCCCGAGTCCGAGCCGGAGCGGGTGATCGTGCTGGGCACGCTCGGCGCCCAGCGCAGGCCGCCCGCGCGCGGGCAGCTGTGGAACGCGGCGGCGCGCTCGGGCTCGCGGCGGCGCCCGGTCGAACCCGAGCCAGAGCCGACCCCGGTCGCGATCGCGCGCGCGACGATCGTCGACCCGGTATCGCTGTCGGCCGAGCGCCAGGCCAAGGCGTGGCTGGCCGACCTCGACGGCGAGCGCGAGGTCGGCGCCGCGATCGCGGCGCTCGACCGCGTGCTGCACTTCCATCGGCTCGCCGCGGCCGATCCGCACGTGCACGAGGTCTCCCCCGGGCAGGCGCTCACGATCAGGGCGGGCTGGGGCGAGGGCGAGCAGGTCGCCGACGGCCTCTGGGAGCACGCAGTCGAGCTGCCCTGGCAAGGCCCCAAGGGCGTGCGTCGCAAACGGATCGGCGACCGCGCCGCGGCGCTGCGCCCGCAGGAGCGCCTGGCCGTGCTGCTCGGCGGCCGCGGCGAGGCGCTGCTGTGCGAGGAGCTCGCGCTGCGGGCGCGCGCGGATCTCGACCACGGCCGCAGCGGTCACGCCGCGGTCGAGCTGCAGTCCGCCTACGCGGCCGCGCTGCGCGAGCTGCCCGCCGAGGGCCGCGAGGATCTGACGATCCGGATCGCCGAGCTGCAGCAGCTGCGCGAGGGCGTCGAGCTGCAGGGACGCGCCGCGCTCGCGGGCGCAGTGCTCGACGAGGAGGTCGTGCGCCACGGACTGCAGCGTCTGGAATCGGCGCTGCGGGCACGCACGGCAGCGGGGTTTAGGCTGAAGTGAGCATGGACCCCACGACGAGCGCGATCGGCACCTGGAGCGGCGGGCGCTACATGCACTTCGGCGAGCCGCTGCAGGACGAGCGGCTGCTGGCGCTGCTGCGTCCCGGCGCGGGCATCGACACCGTGATGAGCGCCGACGCCTATGGCGCGGGCGAGGCCGACCGCCTGCTCGGGCGCGCGCTGAGCGACTGCCCGCGCGAGGACTACTGCCTGATCGGCGCGATCGGACACGACTTCTACGAGGGCGAGCGCGAAGGCGCGAAGGGCTTTCCCCGCTTCACCGATACGCGCCTGCGCGGCGAACACGAGTACGCCGACTACATCCGCATGGCCACCGAGCGCAGCCTGCAGCGCCTTGGCCTCGATCGCTTCGACCTGCTGCTGCTGCACAACCCCGACCGCACCGGCTACTCGAGCCCCGCCGTGTGGGAAGGCCTGCAGGCCGTGCGCGAGGACGGCCTGACGCGGCTGCTCGGCGTCGCGCCCGGACCCGCGAACGGTTTCACGCTCGATCTGATCGACTGCTTCGAGCGCTTCTCGGAGCTGATCGACTGGGCGATGATCATTCTCAACCCGCTCGAGCCCTGGCCCGGCGAGCTGGCGCTCGACGCGGCCCGCGCGCACGACGTGCGGCTGATCACCCGCGTCGTCGACTACGGCGGCATGTTCCACGACGACGTGCGCCCCGGCCACGACTTCGCCGAGTACGACCACCGCAAGTTCCGCCCGCAGGGCTGGGTCGAGCAGGGCCGCGAGAAGCTCGAGGCGATGCGCCCCTACGCCGAGCGCCACGGGCTCAGCATGCTTCAGCTGGCCTGCGCCTGGAACCTCGCCCACGAGCCGGTGCACTGCGTCGCGCCGACGCTGATCCAGGAGAGCGGCGCGGACGCGCGGGCGATCGAGGACAAGCGCGCGGAGCTGGCCGCCGTGCGCGAGCCCTCGCCGCTGAGCGCCGAGGAGGTCCGCGAGCTCGCGGCGATCGGCGAGAACCGCGGCTGCATGAGCTTGAAGGGGGCGAGCCCCGAATACGAGGGCGCACCCGCCGCCGACCGCTGGGGGCTCGACGCCGGGCTGTCGGCGCTCGCGGCGCGCTGGGAGATCGCGCCCGATCGCGATCTCGTCAAACAGGAGCACGCGACGGTCGGGGACTAACCCGCCGCCGTCAAACCGACCGAGCGCAGCGCCGAGGAGGAGACAGCCATGGGCATCGACGTGAGCGGAATCAAGAACGGGCAGCGGATGATGTGGACGGCCGGCGACTACCCCGATCTGGCACGCACGATCGAGGGTGTGGCGGAGCTGGTCGTCGAGCGCGCCGATGCGACCGCGGGCCAGACGCTGCTCGACGTGGCGACCGGCAGCGGCAACGTCGCGATCCCGGCCGCGCTCGGCGGCGCGACCGTGACCGGGCTGGACCTGACGCCGAAGCTGCTCGAGGTCGCACGCGGCCGCGCCGCCTCGGCGGGCCTGGAGGTCACGTTCGTCGAGGGCGACGCCGAGGAGCTGCCGTTCGAGGCCGACAGCTTCGACCGCGTGACCTCGTGCTTCGGCGTGATGTTCGCCCCGCGCCACGAGGTCGCCGCGGGCGAGCTCGTGCGGGTCGCGAAGCCCGGCACGCGGATCGTCGTCGTGGCCTGGACTCCCGAGGGCCTGAACGGGCGCATGTTCCAGACCGTCGGCTCCTACATGCCGCCTCCGCCGCCGGAGCTGAAGCCGCCGGTGCTGTGGGGCACCGAAGACCACGTCCGCGAGCTGTTCGCCTCGAGCGGCGCCGAGCTCGCGTTCGAGCGCCACATGGTGACCTACGAGTACGAGTCCCCCGAAGCCTGGTTCGACTACAACGAGCGCGTGCTCGGTCCGACGATCATGGCGAAGGCCGCGCTCGAGCCGCAGGGCAAATGGGAGCAGCTGCGCGCGGAGCTGATCGAGCTCTATGCCGACGCCAACGAGGCCGATGACGGCAGCATGCGCGTGCAGGCCGAGTACCTGCTGAGCGTCGCCCAGCTGCCCGCCTGAAGCCGCCGGTCCGAGGCCCGCAGCCGCCGGGCGCTAGTCGCCGAGCGCGGCGAGCAGCGCCTGCAGCTCCGCCACCACATCGCCGTGCAGGCGAATCTCGGCGATCCCGTCGAGCGGCGTCGGCCCCTGCGTGAGGATCGCGACCGCGCCACCGGCCTCGCGCGTCAGGAACGGCAGCCCCGCGACGGGGTGGACTTCGAGCGAGGAGCCAATGCACAGCAGCACGTCCGCCCCCTCGCACAGCTCGCGCGCCCGCGCAAGCGTGTCTGCGTGCAGCAGCTCACCGAACAGCACGACGTCGGGCTTCAGCGGCCCGAGGCAGTCCGCGCAACGCGGCACGCCATCCTCCGCAGCCGCGAGCCGTGCCCGTACCTCCACGAGCTCGACGTGCCCGTCGCAGCGCGGGCAGGAGCAGGCGGCAATCGAGCCGTGCACCTCGACCGGCTCGCGCGTGCCCGCCTTGCGGTGGAGCATGTCGATGTTCTGCGTGACCACGCCCTCGAGCAGACCGCGGTCTTCGAGCTCGACCAGCGCGCGGTGCGCGCCGTTTGGCTGCTTCTCGCCAAGCGTCGCGAAACGCTCGCCGTAGAAGCTCCAGAAGCGCACGGGATCGCTGCGGAAGGCGTCGATGTGCGCGACCTGCATCGGGTCCACGCGCTCCCACAGGCCCGTGCGCGGCGTGCGGAAGTCGGGGATGCCCGAGGGCACCGAGATGCCCGCGCCGGTCAGCGCGACGACCGAGCCGGCGCCACGCACCAGCTCGGCCAGACGCTCGACCGCGACCCGCGCGGGCGCCGACTGCGCGCCCGCGCTCGCGCTCACTTGCCCTCGAACTTCGGCGCGCGTTTGCCCAGGAAGGCGCTGATGCCCTCCTTGGCGTCGGCGCTCGCGAACACCTCGGCGAAGGCGCGCTTCTCATCCTCGATGCCCTGATCGAGATCGCCCGCCCCGGAGATGCGCTTGATCTGCTCGAGTGCCAGCGGCGCTTGCTGGGCGAGCTTCTGCGCCCAGGCCAGCGCGGTGTCGAGCAGTTCGTGATCCTCGACCACGCGGTTGACGAGCCCGAACTCGAAGGCTTCCTCGGCGCCCATCGGGTCGCCGACGAGGTTCATCTCAAGCGCCTTGTTCTGGCCGACCAGGCGCGGCAGCCGCTGTGTGCCGCCGAAGCCGGGGATGATCCCGAGCTTGATCTCGGGCTGGCCGAACAGCGCGGAGCGCGCGGCGATGCGCACGTCGCAGGCCATCGAGAGCTCGCAGCCGCCGCCGAAGGCGAGCCCGTTGACGGCGGCGATCGTCGCGATCTGCCCCTCGCCCAGCTCTTTGAACAGCGCGTGCGTAGCATGGATCAGCTCCTCGCCTGCGGCGGCGTCCATCGTCGTGAAGGCCTTGATGTCGGCGCCCGCGGAGTAGAGCATCGGGTTCGAGGAGGCGATCACGAGCGCACGCACGCCCGCGGACTTCGCCTGCTCCCAGACCTTCGCGAGGTCGCCCGCGGTCTGCGGGGAGATCGAGTTCATCTGCCCGTTCGCGAGCCACGCGATCGCCACGCCGTCCTCGCGCGTCTCGAGCTTGATCACCTCGGCGGGCTGCTCGGCGTCGGGCTGCGGGTAGGCGTAGAAGCCCTGGCCCGTCTTCCGGCCCAGACGCCCCTGTGCGACGAGTCGACGCAGGATCGTCGGCGGCGTGAAGCGCTCGCCGAACTTCTCCTGCGCGTTCTCCATCCGCTCGAGCACCGTGTCGAGCCCGTCGACGTCGGCGCGCATGAACGGCGGCAGCAGGCCGCGGCGGGGGTCGAGGCCCGCGCCGGCCATCATTCCGAAGTCGATGTCGCGGTGGGTCGCGACGCCCTCCTCGAGCACCAGGCACGCCTCCAGGAACGTCTTCAGCGACAGCAGCTCGGTCAGCTCGGCGATGTCGGGCTCGTTCTCGCCGTCGAGGTTCGGCTCGCCGCTGGGCGAGTAGAAGCCGTCGCCGCCGGTCTTCGCGCCGAGTTTGCCGTTCGCGACCAGCTTCTGCATGCCCTTCGGCACGTAGAAGCGTTCTTCGCCATAGGACTCGAGCAGGTGCTCGGCGACGTGCAGCACCGTGTCCAGGCCGAGCAGGTTGACGAGCATGTAGGGGCCGATCGGCAGCACGCCCGCCGAGCCGAGCCCCTCGTCGATCTTCTTGATCGACAGGCCCTTCTCCTCCTGCTCGCGCCAGACCTCGGCGCTGGAGGAGTTGAGGATGCGGTTGACGACGAAGCCCGGCACCTCGGCGCAGGTGATCGGCTGCTTGCGGATCGCCTGGGCGAAGGTGACCGCGGCGCTGACCGTCTCCGCCGAGGTCTCGTCGCCCTCGACGATCTCGATCAGCGGCATGATCGATGCCGGGTAGAAGTAGTGGAAGCCGACGACCTTGTCGGGGCGCAGGGTCGCTTCGCCGATCTCGGAGATCGACAGCGAAGAGGTATTCGAGGCGAGGATCGCGTGGCCCGGGGTGGCGGCGTCGAGCTCGGCGAACACGGCCTGCTTGATCTGCATCCGCTCCGGCACGGCCTCGACCACGAAGTCGACGTCGCCGAACGACTCATAGGAGGTCGTGCCCTCGATGCGACCGAGGATCTCCGCGATCTGCTGCTCGGCCTGCTCGGCGGTGATCTTGCCCTTCTCGGCGAGTTTCCCGATCTGGCCGGTGGTGACGTTGCGTGCCTCGTCGAGCCCCGCCTGAACGAGCGCGTCGTCGATGTCCTTCAGCACTACTCCGATCCCCGCTGCGGCGATCGTCTGGGCGATCTGGCCGCCCATCGTCCCGGCACCGACGACTGCTGCTCTGAAGACGAACATTGCTTTTCGGTCACTCCTTCTGGCTAGGGTTTCCGGAGCGTAGCGTCCGGCGACATTTGACCGCACCTCTCAGCGCCCGCCCGGGTTGGTGTCGGTGAAGAAATGGGTGAAGGCGACAGCGATCGCGGGTAGGGAGAAGGCCATGAGAAAGATTGAGACACGTAATTTCAGACGTCCAGGGGGTGACGGGCCGCATGCGCACTCTGCGCGGCGGCGCAGGCTGCTGGCCGGCGCGGCGATGATTGCCGCGCTGGCGCTGCCCGCCGCCGCGCACGCGGCCACGGCGCCCAAAGCCACGACCGGCGCCGCGCGCGAAGTCAGCTACGGCGCGGCGACGCTCACCGGCACGATCAACCCCGCGGGCAGCAACACCTCCTACTACTTCCAATACGGGCCGACGAAGGCCTATGGCAGCCAGACCGGGATCGCGGATGCGGGCTCGGGGAGCGGCGGCGTCAACGCAAGGCTCGCGATCGCGGGCCTGCAGCCGATCACCGTGTACCACTACCGGCTCGTGGCGGTGAACGCCGGCGGCGTGGCCACGGGCTCGGACCGCAGCTTCAAAACCGACAGGGTGCCGCTCTCGCTGGCGATCCTGGCATCGCCGAACCCGGTCGCCTTCGGCGGCACGGTCACGATCCAAGGCACGCTGTCGGGGACCAGCAACGCGAACCGCGCCGTCGTGCTGCAAGCGAACGCGTTCCCGTTCACGGCGGGCTTTCAGAGCATCGGCAACACCGAGCTGACGAGCGCGACCGGCGGCTTCAGCTTCACGGTGCCGGCGCTGTCCTCGATCACGCAGTTCCGCGTGTTCACGCCGACGAGCGCGCCCGTGGTCAGCCCGGTCGCCACCGAGAACGTCGCGGTGCGCGTCTCCAGCCACGTCGCCCGCACGAAGCGCCACGGCTTCGCGCGCATCTACGGCACGGTCACGCCCGCGGTCGTCGGGGCGCAGGTCGGCGTGCTGCGGATCGTCGGCGGGCGCGGCGTGCTCGCGGGCGGCACCGTCACCAAGTCGAAAGACGCCTCCAGCTCGCAGTTCAGCCGCGTGGTGCGCGTCAAGAAAGGCGCCTACCGCGTGCTGATCAAGGTCGCGCCCGGGGCGGTCATCTCCGCCTACGGCACGCCGCTGCTGATTCGTTGAGCCCGGTGAGCGCCGTCGCGCTACGGCGGCGGCGCTCACCTGCTCATCAATCAAATTAATTAATCGAAGATGGCCCGGGCGGGTGCGCCGGACTAGACGGCGACCGTTTCGACACCGCCGACCTCGGCGGGCTCCTCCACACGCCGCGGCAGCAGCGTTTCGCGCGCGATCACGAGGCGCTGGATCTGCGAGGTGCCCTCGTAGAGCTGCATGATCTTCGCGTCGCGGAACAGCTTCTCCACGGGGTACTCCTTGATGAAGCCGTAGCCGCCGTAGACCTGCACGGCTTCGGTGGCCGTCTTCATCGCGGTGTCTGCCGCGAAGCGCTTGGCGTGCGAGGAGATCAGCGTGTTGCGTTCGCCGTTGTCGAGCATCACCGCCGACTTCCAGGTCAACAGGCGCGCCGCCTCGATCTCCGTGGCCATGTCGGCGATGATGAACTGGATCGCCTGGTGCATCGCGATCGGCACGCCGAACTGCACGCGTTCGCGCGAGTAGTCGGTCGCGAAGTCGAACGCCGCGCGGGCGATGCCCGTCGCCATCGCCGCCACGCCGGGGCGCGTGCGGTCGAGCGTCATCATCGCCAGCTTGAAGCCCGCGTTTTCCTGGCCCAGCAGGTTCTCCGCCGGGACCTCGACCTCGTTGAAGGAGATCGTCGCCGTGTTCGACGCGCGCTGGCCGAGCTTGTCCTCCTTCTTGTCGACCACCACGCCCCAGTCGCGCTCGACCACGAAGGCCGAGATGCCGCGGTGGCCCGCCTCCTTGTCGGTCTTCGCGTAGACCGTGTAGTAGTCGGCGTAGCCGCCGTTCGTGATGAAGCACTTCGAGCCGTTGATCACGTACTTGTCGCCCTTCTTCACGGCCGTCGTGCGCATGCCCGAGACGTCGGAGCCCGCGTCGGGCTCGGTCAGGCAGAAGGAAGCGAGCTTCGGGGCTTCGGTCAGCATCCCGAGGTACTTCTTCTTCGTCTCCTCCGAGCCGCCCAGCGCGATCGGCGCCGTCGCCAGGCCGTTGCAGCCGAGCGAGGTCTGGATGCCCGAGCAGCCCCAGGACAGCTCTTCCTCGATCAGGCAGCCGTCCAGGTAGCCCGCGCCCGCGCCGCCGTAGGCCTCCTCGATGTGGGAGTTCATCAAGCCGACCTCCCAGGCCTTCTCGATGATGTCCTGCGGCCAGGTGCCGTCCTTGTCGTACTCCCAGGCGACCGGACGGATCTCCTTGACGGCGAAGTCGTGCGCCATCTCACGCAGGTTCTTCTGCTCGTCGGTGAGCGTGAAATCGACCATTCTTGGAATTCCCCCTAACAGGTGGCGGGCGGCGCTCGGCGAGGGTTCGGCTCGCGCGCCGGTGCGGACAGTGGTTGCGGCAGTGATTGACTGGTCAGTCAATCCCGAACCGCCAGGGTAGCGGAGCATGCAGCGATCGGCAACAATCAGGATGTGCCGCAAAGCGCCATCGTGTTGCAGAGCGCCTTTCCGATCGTGGTCTTCGGAGCGGTGGCCGTGTCGGTGGTGATGTCGCTGATCTTCCTGTTCAGCCGCGGCAGCGTGTTCGACCACATCGGCGACGGCGGCCTTGGGACGGAGCCCGACCCTGGCGCCGAACTGGCCCCGCCCCCACCCGAAAGCGCGGCCGCGCAGGCCGAGCAGGAGCTCGAAATACGCCAGATGCTCACGGCGCGCAGCGCGCGCATGGTCGCGCGCGGCGAGCAGCCCCTGGACATCGAGGCCGAGCTCGCGCGGCTGCTCGCGCCGACGCAGCGCAGCGGCCACGACCCAGGGCTGACCCAGGAGGTGCGCCAGCTCGTGGTCGCGCGCAACGAACGCCGCGCCCGCAAAGGGCTCGAGCCGCTGGACGTCGAGGCCGAGGTCAAGCGCACGCTCGAGGAGCTCGACCCCTGAGCCGCTCCCTCCGCTTCCGCGGTCCGGCCCTGTCGGGGCCTGTCTGCCTCGGCCCTGACAGATGGGTGCGGACGAAGTTACGAAACCCATCTCCACAGCGGCACGCGAGTCGGGTATAAACCGCGCCATGAAGGACGCGCGCCGCTTCCAGCTCGACGAGCTGACGATCCGACCCGGCACCTATTTCAACCCCTCGACCGAGGTGTTGATCGTGGTCGATGACTCGCCCGAGGTCGACCACGAGATCTTCGAGTCCGAGGACTTCGACAGCACCGACTGGGTGCTGATCTCCGACGACTCGCCCGTCGACGACGGCAAGCGCGACGACCTGATCGACGAGTTCCAGACGACCTACCAGCCCGGCGGCGAGGCGCTCTCGGACGGCGACGACGTCGAGGACGAAGAGGACGAGCTGGAGCCCGACGAAGACCTCGAGCTCGACGACGAGTAGGCGCCGCCCGCCGCGGGTTGGCAGCCGCCGCCCTGTGTGCGAGGCCCGGGCGAGCGCAACTCACGCGCAGGCGCCGGTGTTCAAGTGACGTGCCGTCGCTCACACGCCCCGCGCTCGCCGTGCCCGCTGCAACGCGTGCTGCAGAGGCGTCCCTGGCCCTCCCTAGCATGCGCCGCGTGCGCGCAAAGCATCTTCGGGCGCTCGCCCTCGGCGCGCTGATCCTCTCGGTCCTGGCCCTCGGGACCTCGGCCGCGGGCGCGGGCGCGGCGAAGCCCACGAAGCGATCGAGGGCCGCGGCCGCGAAGCCGACGGTCTCGAGCGCCCTGCAGAGCCTCAAGCGCAGCGCCCAGATCACGCCCGCGCAGTACACGCAGTACTACAACGCCTACGTCGCCGCGAAAAACTCGCTCGCGAAGCTGAGCGGCACGCGCCGCGCGGAGCTGGGCGCCGTGATCGCCAACGTGCAGGCGATGGCCGCGGGCGGCTACTTCATCGCCTCACGCCTGCCGGTGATCTTCCTGACGCTGGAACGCAACCGCAAATGGTGGACCACCGAACCGCTGCTCTCCAGCGGCACCCGCGTGAGCTTCCCGGGCTCGAAGCTCGTGTGGGAGTACTACGGCGGCCAGGGCATCGAGATCCAGTGGCTCGGCACCTTCGGCGAGGGCAACGGCTACTACCTCTCGGGCCACGAAAACGCGAACCTGCATCAGCTGCTCTCCGAAGTGCTGCCGCTGGCGACCAAGCGCGCGGGCGGCATCGCCTGGGAGTACATGTTCCAGTTCGACGGCGGGCGCCCGCCCTGGACCAGCGGGCTCTCCCAGGGCACGGCGCTGCAGGTGCTCGCGCGCTCCTGGTCGCGCTTCAAGGAACCGGCGCTGCTGACCGCGGCCCAGCAGGCGCTCGGGATCTTCCAGACCGCGCCCTCCAGTGGCGTGCAGGTCAAGACCGCGGCGGGCTCGGAGTACGCCGAGTACACCTACGCCCCCAGCGACCGCATCCTCAATGGCTTCATCCAGGCGGTGGTCGGCCTCTACGACTACACGCAGATCACCCAGGACCCGCTCGGGCTGAGGCTGTTCGAAGCGGGCGACGCCGAGGCGCGCGCCGAGGTCCCGCACTACGACACCGGCGCCTGGTCGCTGTATGACCAGTACTCCGAATCGAACCTGAACTACCACGAACTGCTGACCGAATTCCTCCAGCACCTCTGCGAACGCACGCGCAAAGGCCCGCCGATCAGCACAACGCCCGCGCCGACGCCGACCACGCCGACGACCACCACCCCGGCGCCGACGCCCACGACGCCGACCACCACCACGCCGACCGCCCCCTCGGGCGGCACCGCCCCCGAAGGCACGAGCACCGGCGCGGTGGCAGCGAGCGCACGCGCCGCGAGCGCGGGCACGGCCAAGGCCCGTGCCGCGGCAACCGCCGCGAAACCGGTGCCGACACCGATCGCGGGCGATCAGATCTACTGCACGACCGCCCAGAAATTCACGACCTATGAGAAGACGCCGCCGGTGATCTCGCTGCTGAGCAAGACGCTCAAGGGCGGCACCCGCGCGGGCGTGCAGATGTCGCTCTCGAAGATCTCGACCGTGCGGCTGACCGTGCGCCAGGGCTCGCGCACGGTCTGGACGAACAGCGCCTACCTCGCTCGCGGACGGCCGAAGCTCCTGTGGAACACACCCACGAAGGGCGGCACCTTCAGCGTCACGCTCAGCGCGACCGACCCCGCGGGCAACTTCGCCACGAGCACCGGCACGATCGTCGTCTCTCACGGCTAGCGCGCCCGAAGCCGACAAACTCGCGCCGAGCCGCGCCTAGACTGGTCGAGCATGACGAGGCTGCTCAATGCGTGGGGCGCGCTTGGCCGGGACCAGCGGTTGGCGGCGGCGGTTTCGCTCGGCCTGTTCGTCTCGATGCTGCTGCCCTGGTACAGCAAGACGAACACCGTCGTGGTCAAAGGGGCCGCGAGCTCGGCCGAGCAGAGCCTCAGCGCCTTCGGTGCGTTCTCCTTCGTCGAGGCCGCCGTGCTGCTCGTCAGCGTCGGCGTGCTCGCGATGCTGTTCGCCCGCGCCGAGCGGCGCGACTTCCAGCTCCCCGGCGGCGACGGGCTGATCGTCACGATCGCCGGCGCCTGGGTCGCGATCCTGATCTTCTACCGGCTGTTCGACAAGCCGGGGCTGCACGGCAACCAGCGGATCGTCTCGACCGTCGGGGTGCAGTGGGGCATCTTCCTCGCGCTGCTGCTCGCGCTCGGGCTCGCCTACGTCGGGCGGCTGATCCGTGCGAGCGAACGCGGAGCGCCGCCGCTGACGCGCCGTCCGCGGCCGGGCCGCGCAGAGCCGGACGAGCAGGATCGGCGGGATGAGCAGACGGCCGTGATCGCCGCGACCGAGCCCACGCCCCGAGGCGAGCCGCGCCGCGAGCGCCCGCGCTTCCCGCCCTCCCCCTCGCAGCAGCTGTCCTTCGAGGAGGAGCCGCCGCACGAGGACTAAGCGCGGGGCTGAGCTGTCCGCGGACGCCGTGACCCGCGCGGGCTCAGGCCGTCGCGCGCAGGCCGCCGCCTATCATGGCCTGACGATGACGCCCGACTCCGTGCAAGACGTCTCCGCGGGCCTGCGCTCGGCGGGATACCTGCCGGGCGAGTCCACGGCGCTGGTTTCGTTCCTGGCGACCAAGCTCGGTAAGCCGGTGCTGGTCGAGGGTCCGGCGGGCGTCGGCAAGACCGAGCTCGCCAAGGCGCTGTCGAAGTACCTCGGGCGCGAGCTCGTGCGCCTGCAGTGCTACGAGGGCCTGGACGAGGCCAAGGCGCTGTATGAGTGGAACTACCGCAAGCAGCTGCTGCGCATCCAGGCCGAGGCCTCGGGCACGGGCTGGGATGCGGTCCAGGAGGACATCTTCGGCGAGGAGTTCCTGCTCGCGCGCCCGTTGATGACGGCGATCGCCTCCGAGCAGCCGGTCGTGCTGCTGATCGATGAGATCGACAAGACCGACCAGGAGTTCGAGGCGATGCTGCTGGAGGTGCTCTCGGACTTCCAGATCTCGATCCCGGAGCTCGGCCGCGTCGAGTCGCGCACGCACCCGATCGTGCTGCTGACCTCGAACAACTCGCGCGAGCTGACCGAGGCGCTCAAGCGCCGCTGCCTGTACCTGTGGCTGGACTACCCCGAGCTGGAGCACGAGCTCGAGATCGTGCGCCTGCACACGCCCGACCTGCACGAGACGGTCGCGCGGCGGCTGGTCGAGGTCATCGGCATGGTGCGCGACCTCGACCTGAAGAAGCCGCCCTCGATCGCCGAGTCGATCGACTGGGCGCGGGCGCTGCTGCTGCTGGGCGTGCAGGACATCGACGCGGACACCTTCACTCAGACGATGTCGGTGATCGTCAAGCACCGCACCGACATGGACGTGGTGGCCGAGCGAGTGGGGCTGAAGCTCGGCTCGCCCGCCGACGTCGCCTGATCGGCGAGCGGATGCCGAGCGCGCCCGGAAACGACCGCGCCGCGTCCGCCTCGGCCCTGCCCGCGCCCGACGGGCTGCCAGCGCGCATCCTCGAGTTCGGCGAGGAACTGCGGCGCGAGGGCGTCGCGGTCGGCACCTCCGAGCTGCTCGACGCCTTCGAGGTGCTCGCCGAGATTCGCTGGACTGCGCAGGAGGACTTCCGCGAGGCGCTCGCGGCCACGCTCGCCAAGAGCCAGGACGACCGGCGCGTGTTCGAGATCGTGTTCGAGCGCTTCTTCTTCCGCGCCGTCGAGCTCGCCGCGACGCGCGAGGGCGTCCGCGAGGAGGACCGGGCGATGCTCGACGAGCTCTCCGAGGACGAGCTCGAGGCGCTCCGCGCGGAGATCGCCGCCGCGCTGAGGGACGGCTCGGAGGGCACGATGCGCGACCTCGCCCGCATGGCGATCGCGGCCTTCGCCCGGCGCCAGGAGGGCTCGGGCGTGATCGGCGTCGACGTGCAGCGCATCCGCCGCGCATTGGGCCTGCGCGCCGAGCCCCAGCCCGACCTGCCGCCGGAGGACCCGCGCCACGAGGGCCTGCCCCGCGAGGCGCTGCGCCGCTTCGAGGCGCTCCTGCGGCGCGAGCTCGAGCGCTCGCAGATCGAGCGCACCGGCAACCTGCCGCCCGCGCGTCCGCTGGGCGAGCTCGACCGCGCGCTGCCCTCGGGGCCGCTGGCCGACCTCGCGGCCGTGCATCGGGTCGTGACCCAACTGCGGCGTCGCCTGGCGACGCAGGGCATGCAGAACCGGGGCCACCGCAAGCACGCGCACGTCGACGTGCGCCGCACGATGCGTGCCTCGCTTCAGACCGGCGGCGTGCCGGTCGAGCTGAAGTTCCGTCCAAAGCGCCCGAAACGGCCTGAGATCTACGTGCTCTGCGACGTCTCCACGAGCGTCACCTCGGCCTCGGTGTTCTTCCTCTCGGTGCTGCACGCGCTGCACGACACGTTCCGCAAGATGCGCTCGTTCGTGTTCATCGAGCGGATCTCCGAGGTCACCGACATCTTCGAGCACGAGCGCAACTTCAAGACGGTCTCAGAACGGATCGGCTCGGACGCGGGCGTCGCGGACATCTCGGGCTACACCGACTACGGCCGCGTGTGGTCGGAGTTCCTCGTGCAGGTCGAGGACGACCTGCACCCGCGCGCAACGGTGATCGTGCTCGGCGACGCCCGTACGAACGGGCGCGACCCGCGCGCGGACATCTTCGCGCAGATCGCCGCCCGCGCCGGACGCACCTTCTGGCTGAACCCCGAGCCGCGCCTGTACTGGAACTACGGCGACTCGGTGATCGCGGCCTACGAGGAGTTCTGCACCGCCTTCGAGTGCTGGACCACCGCACAGCTCGAGGACTTCGTGCGGGCGCTGACGCGACCCGTGGTTTCTGCCTGAAGCGATCTATGTGACTTGTCGAGGAGCCGGTAACGGCTCTGCTCGTCGATTGGCGAGAGTCGCGCTCGATCGTGCTCCCGCGCGATCGAGGAAACTAGGATCGCCGGATGAAGTTGAGGATGACCTTTGCCGCCTGGGGACATTGGCGCTCCAGACACTTCGCCGCAGAGGCCGGAGGCGTAGCTTCGAGCCTCCCGATGACCATCCAGCTCCCACCGTACGGAGACTTCCGCCTGTCTCCGCTGGAAGGCACGACCGACCTGAGCGGAGAACCTACGTCAAGTCCACCGATCGTGATCGATGCACGGCGCACTGTCACCGATGTGGATCGAATCGTCGAGATGGTCGACATACTCGGCAGGGCGACGCTCAGCAGCCCCGACATAGGCGAGCTCGCAGATGGCGCAGACAGGATCAGCTCCGCGATCGGCTTCGCGATAGGAACCGACCTGAGCACGAGCTCCGCGGAGCTAACCGACTTTCCCAACCACTATCTCGCCGAGACAGATGATGATCGGCGTCTACTTGAACGATTCGGTGTCGATAGGGCCTGTCTTCTCCTGCTGGCATCGACCGGCGTCGAGGTGGCGGATCACTCCCCTGTGGATGCGGGGCTCATCAAGGAGCTGGCCCAGCGTGGCGCCGTGACCATTTACCGTGAAGCGCTCCGAATGGAGACGAACGTCGGGCAGTTTCGCGAGCTCTGGCGTACGCTGGAGTTCGCGTTTCAGGCCCACGGCCCAAAGCTCGTCGAGCTGCTTGCAGCCTTTCCGCCCGTCGCCGAGCTCGGCTTCGATCGAACGGAACTCGAAGCGATCCGCGTGCTCCGCGGCAAGATCAGTCACGCAGCATCTCGTGCGGGCAGCGCGCAGACCGCCCAGTCGGGCGCAGAGGTCGTCGAACGAATTGGTCGACTCTGGTGCTTGGTCGATCGCGTGGTCCTGACCAAGAGAGATGCGTCACGCTCCCTGGACGTCGATGAGCTTCGCCCCCTCAAGGCCTTTGTCGACCGCGACGGCAGGGTGCAACTCAGTCCCTCGATCGCGAACCCCGAGGAATGGCTTGAAGGGCACGGGATCAGCCGCGCTCGACGCTTTCGTTGACCAAGCGCAGACCTTGCATCCCGCCTTCCGGCGTCGGCGAGGGGAAGCGATGTCGAGCCCGTCACATGGCTGCCGCGGTAGCATCGGGCCAGCGAGCAAATACCAGGGGGGCTGGCGGGAAGGCTGGCTGAGATGGCGTCCGGGAAGCAGATTCCCCCGGCGCCGACCCTTCGAACCTGTGGGGTAATGCCCGCGGAGGGAGAGCAGTGGCGACCGAGACGCAGTACCGCGCGAAGGCCCCGGCGGTCGAGGTGCCCGAGGTCGACGGCGCCCCGGCCACGGCGATCTCGCTGCACGAGGTGCAGCGCACGTTCCGCGACGGACGCGGTGCAGAGGTCCGCGCGCTCGCCGGGATCTCGCTGCGCGCGGCGCAAGGGGAGCTTCTGGCGATCGTCGGCCCCAGCGGCTGCGGCAAGACCACGCTGCTCGAGCTGATCTGCGGGCTGCAGCAGCCCGACGGCGGCACGCTGTCCTGCGAGCCCGCGGTGCTGATGCCCCAGCGCGATCTGCTGCTGCCCTGGCTCGACGCGCTCGACAACGCGGCGCTCGCGCTGCGGGTCGCACACATGGCGCGCGCGCGGGCACGCGAGCGTGCGGCGGCGCTGTTTGCCGAGCTCGGCCTAGGGGGCTTCGAGCGCGCCCGCCCGAGCGAGCTCTCGGGCGGGATGCGACAGCGCGTGGCGTTCCTGCGGACGCTGCTCGCGGGCAAGCCGGTCCTATGCCTGGACGAGCCCTTCGGCGCCCTGGACGCGATCACGCGCGCCGAGATGCAGGACTGGCTCGCGCGCACGCTCGCGCGCGAGCCGCGCACGGTGGTGCTTGTGACACACGACGTCGAGGAGGCGGTGCTGCTCGCCGACCGCGTGCTCGTGCTCTCGCCGCGCCCGGGGCGCGTCGCGGGCGCGTTCGAGGTGGGGCTCCCCCGCCCCCGCGGGCGCACCGACGCCGAGGTCGTGGCCCTGCGCGAGCGCGCGCTGGAGCTGCTGGCGTACGGAAATGCAGTCGAGGCAGGGCCTCTATGAGGCGCTCGCTGCTGCCGCCGCTGCTGCTCGTGCTGGTGCTGCTGGGCGCCTGGGAGCTGTATGCCGATCTCGGCAGCACGAGCTCGTTCGTGCTGCCCGCCCCGCACGCGGTCGCCACGGCGCTGTGGGACAACGCGGGCCTGCTCGCCGCGAACCTGGCCCCGACCGCGGAGGAGGTCGGGCTCGGCATCCTGCTCGCCCTGGTCCTCGGCTTCGCGCTGGCGATCGTCGTGCACCTGTCGAGCCCGCTACGACGCGCGGTGTATCCGCTCGCCGTGGGCTCGCAGGCGATCCCGGTCGCCGTGATCGCGCCGCTGCTCGTGTTCTGGTGGGGCTTCGGCGTGCTGCCGAAGCTCGCGGTGATCGTGCTGATCTGCTTCTTCCCGGTGCTGGTCACGACCGTGGACGGCCTGCGCAGGATCGACCGCGACCAGCTGAAGCTGCTGCGCACGCTGGATGCCTCGCGCTGGCAGGCGTTCCGCTTCGCGGAGCTGCCCGCCGCGCTGCCCGCGGCGCTCAGCGGCGCGCGCATCGCGCTGGCGGTGGGCGTGATCGGCGCCTACATCGCCGAGTCCCAGACCGCCACGAGTGGCACGCACGCGGGCCTCGGCCACGAGATCAACGCCGACCTGACCGCGCTGCAGACGCCGCGCGCCTACGCGGCGGCGGTCGTGCTGTTCGCGCTGGCGATCGTCTGCTTCTATGCCCTGTCCCTGGCCGAGCGAATGCTCGCACCCTGGGCGCACCCGACCCGAGGAGAGTCCTCTTGAGAGCCACCTTCGTCCTGCTGGCCGCAACCTGCTCGCTGCTGATCCTCACGGCCTGCGGCTCCAAGCAGGACGTGATCTCGCCGCCGAACACGAAGCCGTTCACGGTCGTGCTCGACTTCTTCCCAAACGCGGATCACGCCGCGCTCTACGCGGCGCTCGACCACGGCGACTTCGGCGCCGTCGGCCTCGACGTCAAACCGCAGGCTCCGGCAGACCCCTCCGAACCGCTCAAGCTGCTCGCGGCGGGCAAGGCCGACATGGCGATCTCCTACGAGCCCGAGCTGCTGCTGGCCCGCGACGAAGGTCTGAAGCTGGTCTCGATCGGGGCGCTCGTGCAGCGGCCGCTGACCTCGATCATCGCGCTCCCGGGCAGTCACGTGAAGAAGGTCGCCGACCTCGCGGGCAAGACCGTCGGCACCGCCGGCATCCCCTACCAGGCCGCGGAGCTGAAGACCGCCGTGCAGGCGGCGGGTGCGAACCCGGCGAGCGTCAAGGAAGTCAACGTCGGCTACAACCTCGTGCAGGCGATGCTGTCGGGCAAAGTCGCCGCGACGCTCGGGGGCTTCTGGAACGTCGAGGGCGTGCAGCTGCAGCAACTGCACAAGCACCCGCTGATCATCCCGGTCGACAAGGCAGGCGTGCCCACCTACAACGAGTTGGTGCTGGTCGTGCGCGAAGACGAGGCGCACAAACGCGGGCAGGATCTGCGCGCCTTCATGCAGGCGCTGACGCGCGGCGAGCGTGAAGCGCAGAGCGACCCGGCGGCGGCCGCGACGCTGCTGGTGAAGGCGAACCCGTCGCTTGACCCGAAGCTGCAGCTCGCCTCGGTCAAGCAGACCCTGCCCGCGACGGTCCCGAGCGAAAAAGGCAAGCCGTTTGGTTGGCAGAGCCCCTCGGCGTGGGAATCCTTCGGCAACTGGATGTTCTCCCACGCGCTGCTCAAGCACAATCCGACCTCGGCGCTGCAGCCGTTCACGAACGAGTTCCTGCCGGGGCAGGGGATCTAGCGGCCAAGGCCGATGTCCGGCGCCTCGACCGAGTCCGATCCTCGGCCGCGGTCTGGCGCCTCGGCCGAGCTCTGGCACGGAAGCGGGGATCTCGCACGAAGGCATCTAGGCTGACTACATGCGTGTCGGCCTGCTCACGGGTGGCGGCGACTGTCCCGGTTTGAACGCGGTGATCCGCGCCGTGGTGCGGCGCGGGCTCGCCGAGCCCGGCACGAGCTTCGTCGGCTTCAGCCACGGCTGGGCGGGCGTGGTCGAGAACGAGGCGGTCGAGCTGACGCTGCAGAGCACTTCGGGCATCCTCCCGCGCGGCGGCACGATCCTCGGTACCTCGCGCACGAACCCATACGCCGAGGGCCGCGACGGCGCCGCGATCGTGCGCGAGACCCTGCGGGCGCGCGAGATCGACACGCTGATCCCGATCGGCGGCGAGGACACGCTGGGGGTGGCGCTGCGCCTGCACGAAGAGGACGTGCCGGTAGTGGGCGTGCCGAAGACGATCGACAACGACCTCGGCGGCACCGACGTGACCTTCGGCTTTCAGACCGCGGTGCAGATCGTGACCGAGGCGATCGACCGCCTGCACACGACGGCCGAGTCGCACAACCGCGTGATGATCCTCGAGGTGATGGGCCGGCACGCGGGCTGGATCGCCACGCACGCGGGCATCGCCGGCGGTGCCGACGCGATCCTGGTGCCCGAGCGCCCATTCGACATCCAGCAGGTCGCGGCGCACCTGCACGCACGCCACGCGCGCGGGCCGAACTTCTCGATCGTGGTCGTGGCCGAGGGCGCGACGCCGCGCGAGGGCACGCTGCACGTGCGCGGCGAGGAAGGCAGCACCGACGCCTTCGGCCACGCGCGCCTCGGCGGCATCGGCGTCGCGCTGGAGGGCGAGCTCGAAGCATTGACCGGCTACGAGGCGCGCGTCACGATCCTCGGCCACGTACAGCGCGGGGGCATCCCGGTGGCGTTCGACCGCGTGCTCGCCACGCGCTTTGGCGTCGCGGCGATGGACGCCGCGCTGGGCGGGCGCTTCGGGGCGATGGTCGGCCTGCGCGGCACCGAGATAGTCGAGACGCCGCTGGCCGAGGCGCTGCGCGAGCCAAAGCTGCTGGACCCGGGGCTCTACCAGACCGCCGAGCTGTTCTTCGGCTGAGCGGTTGGCGATCGTGACGGGGCGAGGCGAACCGTGCGCGCGATGATCTTCGAGCAGGTCGGCCGCCCGCTGCGGGCAATCGAGCGCGAGCCGCCGAGCCCCGGCCCGGGTGAGTTGCTGCTGGGAGTTCATGCCTGCGGCGTGTGCCGTACCGACCTGCACCTGATCGACGGCGAGGTCGAGATCAAGCAGCCGCCGCGGATTCTCGGCCATCAGATAATCGGCACGGTCGAAGCGCTGGGCGAGCAGGCGGAAACCGAGATCGCGCTCGGCGATCGCGTCGGCGTGCCGTGGCTCGGCTGGAGTGACGGTACCTGTAGCTGGTGCCGCAGCGGCCGCGAGAACCTCTGTCCGAACGCGCGGTTCACGGGCTGTGACATCGACGGCGGCTTCGCCGAGCACACGGTCGCCGACGCGCGCTTCTGCTTCCCGATCCCCGAGGATTACCCCGACGAGCAGGCCGCGCCGTTGATGTGCGCGGGCCTGATCGGCTACCGCGCGCTGCGGATGTGCGCCGACGCGCACCGGATCGGGCTGTACGGCTTCGGGGCCTCGGCGCACATCCTCGCCCAGGTGCTGGCCCACGAAGGCCGCGAGGCATACGCGTTCACGCGTGCGGGCGATCGGAAGGCGCAGACGTTCGCGCGCGAGCTGGGCGCAATCTGGGCCGGTGGCTCCGATGAGCTCCCGCCACAGCCGCTGGACGCCGCGATCATCTTCGCGCCCGACGGCGCGCTCGTGCCGCAGGCGCTGCAGGCGGTCGCGCCCGCGGGCGTCGTGGTCTGCGGCGGCATCCACATGAGCGACATTCCCTCCTTCCCCTACAGCGCCCTCTGGCAGGAGCGCATCGTGCGCTCGGTCGCGAACCTCACGCGCGCCGACGGACACGAGTTCCTGAAGCTCGCGCCGCGGGTTCCGGTGCAGACGCGTGTCAGCACCTACGCGCTGGAGGAGGCCAACGAGGCCCTGGCCGACCTGCGCGCGGGGCGCTTCAGCGGGGCGGCTGTGGTCGTGCCCTAGCTTCTCGGCCGCGGCGCATCGCTCTCGCGAGCGGCGCTCAGAGAGCCCAGGCGTGCATCGCGGCGAGCCCGGCCCACTCCTCGTATGGCGCGAAGAACTCGCGAACCTCGTGCTCCTGCGCACGGGCGTGGGGGTCGCCGCCGCCGAGCAGCCTGCCGACGAGCTTCAACAGCCCGACATCGCCGGCGGGCACCTGATCGTGGCGTCCCTGCCCGTGCAGCGCGAGCATCTCGACGGTCCAGCTGCCGATGCCGGAGATCGCGCGCAGCCGACGCCAGCCGCGCTCGTGGTCGGGGTCATGGAGATCGACGCGGCCCTTGGCTACCTCGCGCGCGACGCGCACGAGCGTCAAGGCGCGGCAGGCGGCGAGATCGAAGGACTCCAGGCGCGCGGGCGCGACGCCCGCGAGCGCCTGCGGCGTCGGCAGATCGCGCAGCGGGCTCTCGGTCCCGTCCCAGCCGAGCGAGCGGCGGCCGAACGCGGCGAGCAGGCGCCGCTCGATCGCGGCGGCGCGCTCGTACTCGATCAGCTGCTCGCAGACGGCCCAGGCGAGCGCCTCGAAGGGCTCGGGGCGGCGACGCACGCGCAGCCACGGGCGGCGGCTGAGCGAGCGCCCGATCAGCGGGTCGCGCGCGAAGCGCCGGTGGAAGGCGCTCAGATCCTCATCGAGGCCGAGCGCGAAGCGCATCCGCTCGATGCCATAGGCCGTGGCGTCGTGGCTGCGCGCACGCGCGCCGAACACGACGAGGTCGGGGGCGCTCTGCGCGACACGTACCACCACGGGCTCGCCGTCGTGGTGCAGCAGCCGCTCGAGCACGCCGCCACGGCGGCGCAGCGTCCCGTCCATGCCCCCACCCGGCAGACGAAAGGGGCCGGCCGGGCGCACCTCGACACGCTGCTCGACCCGTCTCACGCTTCGCCCGCCCGCGGCTAGTCGCGGCCGCCGAGCAGGTGCACGTCGAGCAGCAGCGAGCGGCTGCCGACGATCTGCACGAGCTCGCCTGCGCCCGAGGAGCCGCGACGGCCGCGGCCACGTGCAAGCCGGCGTCCGGCCCGACCCTTCGCAAGCGCGGGCGAGCGCCGCCGACGGCGCGCCACGAGGCCGACGACCGCGGCCCCGGCGACGAAACCTCCAGCTGCGACGGCGGCGGCTTGGACCGCCGGGATCATGGCTGCGCTCTCGCGCGCGGGCAGCACCTCGCCCGAGACGGCCTCGGCGCGCACGACGCGCGCTTCCTCGGCGAGCACCGGCAACGTCTCGGCCTCGACGTCGACCGCGTCCTCGACGGGCTCTTGCTGCTGCGTTGAGCTACCCATCGGGGAAAGTGTAGAGAGCGCCTCAGACCACAGCGCAACGGCCCCTAAAGCGGCCGCTCGAAGATCCGGTAGCGCTTGACGACCTTGCCGCCCATCGCTTCCATGCCGCGGTTCATGGGCTTGTTGGTCTCGAGGATCCAGCCCATCTCGCCGCCGTCCTGCGGGCGCTTTTCGGCGGCGGCGTAATGGACCTGGTAGAGCCGCGCGGCGATGCCGGTGTGCTGGTACTCGGGCTTGACCCCAAGGAAGCCGACGCGCACGCGATCGGTGAGCCTGCCCTTGTTGATGAAGTACCACCAGCCGAACGGCAGCAGCCTGCCTTTCATTTTCGCGAGCACCTGGTTGATGTCGGGGACCGTGATCGCCATCCCGACGACCTCGCCGTCGGCTTCGCGCTCGGCGATCATGAACCAGTGTTTGTCGAACACCAGGTGCAGCTCCTGGGCGTAGGCGTCGAGGTCCTTCTTGGAGAACGGCACGAAGTCCCAGTTCCTCGACCAGGCGGCGTTGTAGACCTCGGCGAACTTGTCCATGTCTTTGCGCAGCTGCCAGCGGCGCATCGGCCGCACGCGGATGCCATGCTCGCTTTGGGCCTTCTCGGCCAGCTCCCAGATCACCGGCATCACCTTCTCGCGATCGGTGACCTCGAGGTTCCACATCAGCAGGTCGATCGCCTTGGTCATGCCCGCGGCCTCCATGCGCTCGCGGTAGTAGGGCGGGTTCCACATCTGCGCGACCATCGGGCGCAGCTCATAGCCCTCGATCAGCACGCCGCTCTCGTCGTTCATGGCGAAGCTCGCGGGCCCGACCATGCGCTCCTTGCCGCGCTCGCGCAGCCAGGCCGCGGCGGCGTCGAGCAGCGCGTCGAGCACCTCCTGGTCGTCCTCGAACTCGAGGAACCCGTACCAGCCCCAGTTCTTGTCCTGGTACTCGTTGAAGGCGTGGTTGACCTGCGCGGTGATGCGCCCGACGACGCGGCCGTCGCGCAGCGCGAGGAAGTACTCGGCCTCGCCGTGCGTGAAGAAGGCGTTCATGCGGCGGTTCAGGAACAGCCGCCGCTCGATCTTCAGCGGGGGCACCCACTGCGGGTGGTTAGCATGCAGGCGGAACGGGAGGTCGATGAATCGCTTCAGATCTCGGCCGCCCGAAACAGATCTGATTTCGACTCCCACGGCCGAGGCACACTACATGCAGACCTCAACCGACGTCTTCGCCAAGGTTCGCGATCACGACCGCGCCGAGTTGCTCGCCGCGGCACGCGAGGCGGACGTCCTTCCCTACTTCCATCTGCTCACCTCACCGGCGCTGCCGGTGGTCGAGATGGAGGGCGCCGAGCGGATCATGCTCGGCTCGAACAACTACCTCGGGTTGACGGGTGACGAGCGCGTGGTGCAGGGCGCCGAGGATGCGCTGCACCGCTTCGGCACGGGCCTGACGGGCTCGCGCCTGTTGAACGGCACGATCCCGCTGCACCTCGAACTCGAGCGCGAGATCGCGGACTGGATGGGGACCGAGGAGGCGATTGTCTTCACGACCGGGCACCAGGCGAACGTCGGCACGCTCGGGACGCTGCTGGGGCCGCAGGACACGGTGATCGCGGACTCGGGCGACCACGCCTCGATCCTCGACGGCTGCCTGCTCTCGCGCGCGAAGCTGCGGCCGTTTCGGCACAACCGCCTGGACAAGCTGGAGAAGATGCTGCAACGCGCCCAGGACGACGGGGGAGGCATTCTCGTGGTGGTCGACGGCGTCTTCTCGATGGAGGGGGACATCGCACCGCTGCACGAGATCTGCGACTTGTGCGAGCGCTACGGCGCGCGGCTGATGGTCGACGAGGCGCACGGCGCCGGCGTGCTGGGCGCCCTGGGCGCGGGCACGGCCGAACTGCTGGGCGTGGCCGACCGCGTCGATCTGCGGATGGGCACCTTCTCGAAGTCGCTGGCCTCCTGCGGCGGCTTCGTGGCGGGCTCGCACGAGGTGATCGAGTACCTGCGGCTGTACTCGCGCGCCTTCCTGTTCACGGCCTCGGCGGTACCTGCGGCGGTTGGCGCCGCGCTCGCAGCGCTGCGCGTGCTGCGCTCCGAGGACGGCCCACCGCTGCTGGCAAGCGTGCTTCAGAACGCCCGCCGCCTGCGCGACGGCCTCGAAGATCAGGGCTTTGCGGTGGTGCGCCCGCAGACGCTGTCGGGCGAAGCGCGCGTGCAGAGCCACGCGCCGGGGCTGCTCGCCGGGGATGCAGCCGCCGGCGGCGGGCCGCCGCAACAGACGATCGTGACCCCGATCGTGCCGCTGCTGGTCGGCGATGACTGGAAGGCGGCGCTGCTGTGGCGGGCGCTCTACGACGAGGGCGTATTCGTGAACACGGCCCTGCACCCGGCGGTCCCGCCGGGCGGTGCGCTGCTGCGCACGAGCGTGATGGCGACGCACGACAGCGCCACTTTGGACCGTGCGCTCGATGCGTTCGCGCGGGTCAAGCGCTCGTTCGAGGCGGAGCACGGTCCGCTTCCGGGACCGGGGACCGAGTAGTCCGCGGGCCCACCCGCGCCGAGGGACTTGTCCAAATCTTCACAAGTCCGAGACAGAGATAAAAAGGTCGCTTCTAGCGTACGAAGTGCGAGATCCAAGTTGACCGGGTGCCCCGCCCTGCCATAGCTTGCGTGAGCGCTCTGCATGACGTTCGGGTTCGCCCCGCATCTGTCATCTCCAGGACAACTCTTGAAGGGCCGCAAGCCTCCGGCCCTGGGCTGATACTGGACGTCCCAACGAGCGTGCACTCGTCAAAAAATCAAGCACGGATGTTGCGACCCGGGGCCCCTCGGACGCAACGGGGAGAGTCCCAAATGAACGCGACAGCGACAATCGCCCCTGCTCCGCAGTACATGCGCGCCCTGGAGCGCGCGAACAAGGTCCGCCTCGCCCGCGCAGAGCTCAAGCGCCGGGTATCGATGGATGAGATCGCCGCCGCCGAGGTGATCCTGGCGTGCCCTTGGGAGGCCCACAGCATGGCGGTGGCCGACCTGCTGATGAGCCAGCGCCGATGGGGGCAGACGCGCTGCCGAAAGTTCCTGGCTCAGCTTCCGATGTCGGAGAAGAAGACGATCGGATCGATGACCGACCGTCAGCGCCGCACGCTGGCAGGGATGCTGAGCGTCTCTTCTGAGCGGGGCCGCGCCTGGGGCGCGACCCCCTGGGTAACGGACAGCCTGACGAGAGCGTGAGCTCCCACCAGCCCGCGAGCATGCCGACGAGGCCCAAGCGCGGACGCACTTCCCACACGCCGCAGCCGCCCTGTCCGAGATCGCTCACGGGCAGGCGCGCGAACTTGTAGCGGCCCGGTTCTAGTTTCATCCGCTCGAGCTGCTCGTGCGCACGCAGCTCGTGCAGCGTGCGACGGCGGGTGACTCCGCGAAGATCCTGCACGCGCCCGGCGAGCTGGTCGCGCTGGCGCTCCAGCTGCTCGAGGCTGAGCAGCCGCGGGCCGCCGAGCCCGTCCCGCCGCGGTGTCGCGGCGGCGTCGGCGGGGATGTGCGGAAAGCCGGCCGCGACGATCTGCTCGAGCTCGCGCTCCAGCCGCGCCACCTGCAAGCGCAGCGAGCGGCGCGCCGCAGCCTCCCCGTCGAACGTCTCGACGGGTGGTGCACCGCGGTCGATCGTCAGCTGCTCGGCTTGGCTCACGCCCCGACTCCTCCTCGTAGCGCCGGACGCGGAAATTCTACCAGTGCGCGGCGCCTGCTCACTCCGCATGCCCCCGCCCGGCGAGCGCCGCGGCTCAGGCCGTTTCCAGCGCGCTCCGCGCGCTCCACAGCGTCTCTTCGACGTACAGCTCGGGCACGCCGGCGACCTGCACGGCAAACAACTGCAGCCCTTGCGTGCTCGCGACAGGCACGTGGTTCGGGGCGAGCTCGCCGAACAGCACGGCGAGCGGCGTGGCGGCGTCGGCAATCACCAGGCGGCCCTCGGGCAGCTCGGGCGCGACGCGCTCGCCGCGACCCTCGCCCTCGCGGCCGAGGCGCTCGCCGGGGGTGCTGGCGCGGATCCCGAGCGGCCCCTGCACGCGCTCGGCGTCGAGCGCCCACAGCGGCACGCCGGTATCAAGCAGCGCGATCAGGAGCACGTCCTGGAGCAGCCCCCCCGAGGGGAAGCCGCCCTGCATCATCCGCTCGAGCACCGCGGCCTCGATCGGCGTGCGCACGACCTCGGGGTCGAGGCCGATGTGGCGGAAGAACACGCGATAGGCCGACGGCACCGCCTCGCGCCGCACCGCGACGGCGTTCGCACCGCGGAAGCGGTCGGACTTCTCCCGCAGTCGCGCGAGCACGTCCTCCGGCGAGGCGTCGGTCAACGAGCGCTTGCGCAGGACATCGGCGTGGGTGCTGAGCAGCCGCAGCCCCGGCAGCTCCTGCTCGACCTCTTGCGCACACCAGCCGGAAACGAGCTCGACGCTCCCGCTCATTCGCTCGGCTCCCGCCGGCCCCGCGCGCGGGAATCCTTGACGAGCTCGGCGATTCGCGCGCGCAGCGTCGCGCGCGAGGGCCGGTTCAAGAGCGCGTCGCTCTGCGCCTCCCCGCCGGGGTAGGCGAACGTCAGCTGCGGACAGGTGCCGACCTTGTAGAGCGCGGCCAGCGCGCCGTCGTTGTCGATCCCGAGCGGGATCCCGAGGCGATGCGTGCGGATCAGCTTGCGCAGCTTCGAGCGCGAGCCTTTGATCGCGACTGCGGCGAAGCGCACGCCGGGGAAGGACGGCGCGAGCGCCTGCATGTCGTCGAGCACCGCGGGACAGGAGCCGCTGTCCACGAACAGCGCCAGCACGAGCGGCGCCCCTTCATACAGCTCGCAGACGTTGAGGATCTGCGGGCCGCGCTCCTTGCAGGCGGGCACGCGCCCGGCGGCGCCCTCGTCGGCGTGCGTCGCGGTGTCGGCATCGCCGTTCAGCGTGCCGAGCGCGAGCGGCACGGCAAACGGGGGCAGCTGTTCTCCGGGCGCGAGCCCTTTGACGCCGTTGGGCTTGGTCACGATCGTGTTGATCGTGATCAGCACGAGGATCACGATCACGAGCAGCCCGACATAGCCGCCGTAGCGGGGCGGACGACGCGGAGCCTCGCGCGCCTCAGGCACGGCCACCGTCCTCAGACGGGCTCATGCACGGGCTCGTCGGCTCGCGGGCGCAACGCGACCGGCTCGGCCCCCTCGCCCTCGACACCGCCGCCGGAGGGTCCGGCGCCGAAGCGCAGCAGCGCCGCGGGCAGCGCGACGAGCACGCCGAGCAGCGAGACGCTCAGGTCGATCAGCGTGACGAGGCCGAAGTCGCGCAGCATGCGAATGTCCGACAGCGCGAGCACGGCAAAGCCCGCGATCGCGGTGACGCCCGAGGCCGCGACCGCGGCGCCGGTGCGACTGTAGGCGCGGCGCAGCGCTTCGATCGGCGCCAGGCCCGCGAGCAGCTCCTGGCGATAGCGCTCGGAGAGCAGCACGCTGAACTCGGTCGAGATCGCGATCACGAGCGCGCCGAGCGTGACCGACATCGGGTTCAGCGGAACGCGCACGAGGAACAGGATCAGCGCCGACCAGCCGCTGGCGAGCGCAATCGGCACCAGCGGCACGAGCGCCCGACGGCGCTCGCCGCGGAAGGCCAGCAGCAGGATCAGCGCGACCACGGCGAGGCTCGCGAGCAGCGTCTCGACACGCCGCCACGGCGAGGCGACCTGGGTGCCGGACTTCGCGGCGAGCACCGGCAGCCCGACGAGCTGGGCGGACACGCCCGCAGGCGGATGCAGGCTCGCGCGCATTCCTTCGATCAACTGCTGCTGCTGTTGCAGGCTCATCACGCGGATGCCGAAGGCGAGCGTGGCGACGTGGCGGTCGGGGGTGATCACGTCCTGGGAGAAGTAGGGCGGGATCGCGCCGAGCAGCCCGTTCACCTGCGCCTGCGTGAGCTTGGCCGGTTTCGCGGGCGCGCCGGCTTTGCCCGCTTTGCCGGGTTTCGCAGCTTTCCCGGACTTCCCCGCCGCGCCGGACGCGGCGGCTCCTTCGGGCACGATCTGCCCGGCGGTCGCGGCCTGTGTGGAGAACAGGTCGGGCAGCGAGAAGGCGGGGCACAGCCGCGCCTTCCCGCAGCCGCGCGCCGAGCTGTAGCCGAAGCGCTTGAGGACGCCCTGCTCGTATCGGCTCATCCATTCGATCGTGGCGGGCCTGGTGAGCGCCCTGGAGCTGACCATCAGGTCGATCTCGCCGCCGACGCCGGTGGTGCGCTCGAGCGCGTTCAGCCCTTCGAGCGAGCTGAGGTTCTGCGGGACGAGCTTGGTGATGTCGGTCTCGACCCTCGTCTGCGTGTCAAGGCCCCAGCCGAGCGCGGCGAGCGCGAGGCCGACGATCAGCACCCGCCCCGGCCTTTGCACGGCGCCGACGAGCGCGACGCGCGAGACGGCGCGGGTCAGCGGGTTCTCGCGCAGCAGTTCCCCGGCCTCGCGCCAGGCTGCAGCCGCGTCCTGCGCGAGGCGCGGCGACCTCAGCCGCGGCCCGGCGGGCGCCGCGGCACCGGCACCGGCGCGGCGGCGCGCCCGCGCGCGATCCGCGCGCCCGGCGAGCGTGAGCACGGCGGCGCCGGCGCTGAGTGCACACACAAAGGCGATCACGACGCCGAGCACGAGCAGCAGCCCGAAGCCGCGCACCATCGGCACGGGCGAGAGCAGCAGCACGAGCATCGCCGCGGCGCTGGCGGCGCCCGCGGTGGCGATCGTGGGCGCCCCCAGCGTGGCGGCGCGGGCAACGATCGCCTCGGGCGCGGCGTCACCGCGCTCGGACTCCTCCTGCACGCGCGACTGAAACTGGATCGCGTAGTCGACCGCGAGCCCGACGAGCACGGGCAGCACGGCGATCGCCGCGACGGTCAGCGAGGCACCGGCGAGCGACAGCGCGCCGAAGGTCAGCGCGGCGGCGAGCACGGCGATCGCGAGCGGCAGCAGCCGTGGGCGTCCGGTGAAGATCAGCCCGAGCGCCGCGGCCATCACGAGCAGCACGGCGATCAGCAGCAGCTCGATCGAATGCGTGATCGATTTGGTCAGGTCCGAAACGATCACGGGCACGCCGGTGACGAGGTACCGCTCGCCGTGCTTGAGCTTCCATTGCGGCATCGCGATCGCGCGGCGCACCAGTTCGATCGTGCGTGTGCGCTGGGACTCGCTGAGGCCGGCGCGCATCCGCACCGAGATCAGCGCGTCTTCGCGGCTCGGGAACAGGTAGGCGAAGCGCTGCTTAGGAGTGCCGGCGCGCTTGGTGGAGTCGAACACGAGCGAGGTCACGAAATCGTGGTTGTCGAGGCTCGGCTTGGAGGTCAGGCCAAACTGCAGCGCCAGCGTCACGAGACCCTCCTGGAAGCGGGCCATCGTGATCTTGCTGGCCTGCGCGCCGAGCGCATGGGCTTCGGCGGCGGGCAGGCCGCGCGCGAGGGCGGCCTTTACGACGACGCGTTCGGCCTGCTTGGCCTGCGTCTCGGCCTGCTTGCTCTGGCTCGCGAGCTGTTCGTCGATCTGGTTCGCGGCCTCGTTGATGAACGTGCCGGGGCCGAACACGACCTTCACGGGGTGGCCGTGCGAGAGCTGCCCGCACGGCCCGTCGGCACCGCCCTCTCCGGCGAGCGCCTTGGCGGGGACGTTGCCGGAGAGGCACCCCTCGAGCCCGACGAGGCGGTTGATGTCTTCGCTCAGCACGAGCTGCTGCAGGTCGCCTTTGACGAGCACCTCGACGGGCTCTTCGCCGAAGTTCTCGTAGAAGCTCTGCGTGCTCTTGTACTCGGCGCTCGAGCTCGAGACGAAGGTGCTGGTCGCGGCGGTGGGCTTCAGGCGCAGCGCGAGCCCGGCGCCCGCGAGGCCGAGCACGATCGCAACGGCGACGACGAGCCGCGGTCGCCGGGCGGCGGCGCCCGCGATCGCCGAGAAGAGTCGCGCTGCGTTCACAGGTGAAGGCTAACCGTGGGTGCTGAGGGACCGCGCCGGGAGCGGGCGCGAGGGCAACGGGGCCCTACTCCATCCCGAGCGGGCCGGCGGACTCGCCGGAGAGGAACTGCCTGACGAAGGGATTTTCGGAGGCGAACAGCTCCTCGGCGGGGCCGGACTCGACGATCCGCCCCTTCCACAGCACGGAGATGTGTTCGGCGACGCGGCGCGCGCTCATGATGTCGTGCGTGATGACCGTGTAGCAGCCGCCGTTCTCGGCGTGGATTTCCTTGATCAGCTCGCAGAGCAGCGCGGTGCGCACGGGGTCAAGGCCCGAGTCGGGCTCGTCGAACAGCACGATCTCGGGGTCGAGCACGAGCGCACGGGCAAAGCCGGCGCGCTTGCGCATGCCGCCGGAGAGCTGGTTGGGCATCTTCTCGCCCTCGCCGCCGAGGCCGACCTCGCTCATGCGCCGGTTGACGATGTCGGCGATCTCCTCCTCGCCCTTCTCGGTGTGCTGGCGCAGGGGGAAGGCGACGTTGTCGTAGAGCTTCAGCGAGCCGAACAGAGCGCCGTCCTGGAACAGCACGCCGAACTTCTTGCGGGTCTCGAACAGGTCGGAGTCCGACAGGCTCGGGATCGAGACGCCGTGCACGAGCACATCGCCCTCGTCGGGGTAGAGCAGGCCGACGATGTGCTTGATGCAGACGGACTTGCCGGTGCCGGAGGGGCCGAGGATCATCGAGATCTGGTCCTCGGGCAGCCCCATGTTCAGGCCGCGCAGCACGTGGTTGCGCCCGAAGGACTTGTGCACGTCGATGAACTCGATCGCGTCGGGGGACTCGGAGGGACGGATCGTGCCGGTGTGGTACTCGAACTCGTCATCGGTGCGCCGTTCGCGTTCGCGCACGCTGAAGGCGGTGCCGCTGGCGCGCGTGGCGGGCTCGGCCTCGGCACCCGGCTGCTGCCCGCCGTCCGGGGCGGCCTGCGAGTCCTCGTCGTCCTCGGCCGCGGCGAAGTCGCTCTCGCCGCCGGGCTCGACCGGCGCGTCGTGGTGCTCGATCGGCTCGTATGACTCCTCGGCGCCCCCGGCGTCGCCGTGGGGCCCGGGCGGCTGCTCGGCCATCGGGCTAGCTCACCCCCCGATCGGGGCGCGCGGATTGGCGCCCCAGAAGATCTGCGTTCCGAGCATGCCGATGACGTGCACGAGCACGAGGTTGAGCACCATCGACTTGGCGGTGGCTCTCCCCACCCCTACCGGTCCGCCGCTGGCGTTGTAGCCGTAGTAGCACGCTACGAGCACGATAGCCGTGGCCATGAACATGGCCTTGATCACGCTGTACAGGAAATCGGGTGGATTCTGGAATTGCCAGAAGATCAGGAAGTACCCGCCGGATGAGACGTAGCCGATCTGCTGCACGACCGCGAGGTAGGAGGCCAGGAAGGCGGCGCCGATACCGGCGAGGTACATGAAGGGCAGCACCAGCCAGGCGGCGAGCAGGCGCGTGGCGCAGAGGAAGGTCATCGAGTTGATCCCCATCACCTCGAGCGCGTCTATCTCCTCGGAGATGCGCATGGCGCCGAGCTCGGCGACGATCCCGGTGCCGACCTTGGCGGCCATCATGTAGCCGAAGGCGTAGGGCGTGATCTCGCGCAGGTCGCACCATGCGGTGAACACGCCCGAGTAGGCGGGCGCGCCCTGCGCGGCGGTGAAGTAGGCGCCCTCGATCCCGCACTGCAGGCCGAGGATGAACATCAGCGTCCAGATGATCGTGGTCGAGCCGACGATCAGGATCCCGGCCTGGCGCAACGACTCGCCGAAGAAGCGGAACACCCGCAGGCCGTAGACGTCGCCGACGATCTGCCCGGTGAACTTGCCGATTTCGCCGGTGGCCGCGAGCCATTCGCGCGGCATTGCGAGCAGCTCGCCCATTACGCGATCACCCCGTCCCTCACTTGATCACCAGGATCTGCGGGTGCGTGGCCAGCAGCGTCTGCGTGAAGACGTAGTCGAAGGAGAAGATCGCGGTGAAGGCGAGCACGACGGCCTCGTTGACGGCGCGCCCGACGCCCTCGGCGCCACCGGAGGCGGTCATGCCCTTGTAACAGCAGACGATCGCGATGATCGCGCCGTAGATCGTGGTCTTCAGCACCGAGCCCCACAGGTCGGTGGTCGAGGCGTTGGCGAACAAGGTGTTCCAGAACGGTCCGAGCGGCTGGCCGTTGACGAGCTCGGCGATGATGCCGCCGAAGATCCCGAACAGCAGCGCGTAGATGTCGAATAGCCCAGTCACGACCATCAGCGCGAGGAAGCGGGGGACGACGAGGTTCTTGACGGGGTCGACGCCGAGCACCTGCAGGGCGTCGAGCTCCTCGCGCACCTTGCGGGCGCCGAGGTCGGCGGTGATCGCGGTGCCGGCGACGCCGGCGACGACGATGGCGGTGACGCTGGGGCCGATCTCGCGCACGGCGCCGAGCACGAAGAAGCCGCCGAGGCGGTCGAGCGCGCCGAAGATGGTCAGGAAGTTCGCGGCCTGCAGCCCCGGCGCGGCGTAACAGATGCAGACGGTCGAGACCAGCAGCGGGAACCAGCAGAGCCGCAGCGCGAACAGGAACTGCGAGACGAGCTCGCCGCCGTAGGGGTAGGGCGGGCGCAGCGCGGACCAGATGGTCCTCCCCGTGAGGATCATCATGTCCCCGAATTCCTCTAGCACGTGCCGCGCCGGGACGAACGCCCGCTCGGCCACGCTGCGAACCATCTCCTCTACGTCTCCTCAAGTCGCCTGGGTGGTCCGATGAACTCTACGCGATGAGCCTCGAGTGCGCCACCGGGTAGCGGTCCCCGATCCCCGGTGAAGCGGGCGCAGACCACCGCGGCACGCGGCGGTGAACCCCGTGACAGACCGCAACGGCCGTTGATAGGGTGGCTCGACCGTGACTGGGAGAGGAGCGATCTCGGTGGGGCTGCTCGGGGCGTGCGCAGCGCTCGTGGCGAGCGGCTGCGGCGGCGGCACCGAACAGAACCACAAGGAAGCGAAACGCACCTACCAGTTGCGGATCGCGGCTGCGGCGTTTCCGGCCAAGCAGTCGATGGCGCGTCCGACTCGGATGAGCGTGCGCGTTCAGAACGAAAGCTCCTACACGGTTCCGAACGTGGCGATCTCGGTGGACTCGTTCTCCTACGTCGAAAAATACCCGGACCTGGCCTCGAACAAGCGGCCGATTTGGGTGGTGGAAGAAGGCCCGGGCACACCGGCGAAGCTGCCGGTGCAGAGCCAGGCGGTGAGCCCGCCGGGCGGCGCGCAGACGGCTTACGTGAACACGTGGGCGCTGGGGCCGCTGAAGGCGGGCGCGACGCGCACGTTCACCTGGAAGGTGGTGCCGGTGAAGGCGGGCTCGCACACGGTCCACCTGACGGTGGCCGCGGGGCTGGCGGGCAACGCTCGCGCGGCCGTGGCGGGCGGCGGACCGGTGACGAAGGCGCTCACGGCCTCGATCGCCCCGCTGCCGCCGCTTACGCACGTCAACCCCGAAACGGGCAAGGTCGTGCCGGGCACCCTCCCGCCGCAGTCCTAAAACCCTCCGCGCGACACAGCGTAAGGGCTCGCATTTGGCCCGCTGTCGAAATGAGGCGCGGATCGATTTCGCCAGGCGGTGATGTCCAGGCGCGCGCTTGGCACTACGATTGCGTTCGGCTTTACGGGCCTTGGCCCAGGCCGTCAACCGATCTTCGACCCACCCCGGTGAGCGCTCATCGCTCGGCCGCCTTCAGGAGGAATCGATTCCGCTCATGCCCAGGACACGCCAGCAAAATGTCACCGCCGCACAGTGGAGCGCGAACGGCTCGGCGCTCGGCTCGCCGGACCTCACGGTCGCGGACAATCAGGTCTTCGGTGCGAACGTGTTCTCGCCCGCGATCCAGCGCAGCCGCCTGCCGAAGCACGTCTACAAGGCCCTGCACCGCACGCTCGCGCGGGGCGAGGCGCTGGACACGACGCTGGCGGACTCGGTCGCGCAAGCGATGAAGGAATGGGCGATGGAGAAGGGTGCGACCCACTACACGCACTGGTTCCAGCCGCTGACGGGCTCGACGGCCGAGAAGCACGATTCCTTCTACGGGCCGGTTGGAGACGGCACGGCGATCGCGGAGTTCTCGGGCAAGGAGCTGATCCAGGGCGAGCCGGACGCGTCATCGTTTCCGACGGGCGGCATCCGCGCGACGTTCGAGGCGCGCGGCTACACGGCTTGGGACCCGACCTCGCCGGCGTTCATCCTGGAGAACCCGAACGGGGCGCTGCTGTGCATCCCGACGGCGTTCACGTCCTGGACGGGCGAGGCGCTGGACCACAAGATCCCGCTGCTGCGCTCGATGGACGCGCTCTCGGGCGCGGCGGTGCGCGCGCTGGATCTGCTGGGCGTGGATGACGCGACGCGCGTGTTCACGACGACGGGCTGCGAGCAGGAGTATTTCCTGATCGACGAGCAGTACTACTTCGAACGCGCGGACCTGGTGACGACGGGCCGCACGCTGTTCGGCGCGAAACCGCCGAAGGGCCACGAGCTGGACGACCACTACTTCGGCTCGATCCCCGAGCGCGTGCTGGCGTACATGCTCGAGGTGGAGCTGGAGCTGGCGAAGCTGGGGATCCCGATCAAGACACGTCACAACGAGGTCGCGCCGAACCAGTTCGAGGTGGCGCCGATCTTCGAGAACTCGAACGTGGGCTCCGACCACCAGATGGTGACGATGCAGGTGCTGCAGAACACGGCGCGGCGCTACGGCATGGTCTGCCTACTGCACGAGAAGCCGTTCGCGGGGGTGAACGGCTCGGGCAAGCACAACAACTGGTCGATGGGCACGGACACGGGCCTGAACCTGCTGGAGCCGGGCGACACGCCGGCGGAGAACCTGCAGTTCCTGTTCTTCTGCGCGGCGGTGATCCAGGCGGTGAACGAGCACCAGGAGCTGCTGCGCGCGTCGATCGCGAGCGCGGGGCAGGACCATCGCCTGGGCGCGAACGAGGCGCCGCCGGCGATCATCTCGATCTTCCTGGGGGCCGAGCTGGAGAAGGTCTTCACGGCGATCGAGAAGGGCAAAACGCAGGCGTCGAAACCGGGTTCGTTCCTGGGCCTGGGCACACCGGTGCTGCCGGCGCTGCCGCTGCACGGCGGCGACCGCAACCGCACGAGCCCGTTCGCCTTCACGGGCAACAAGTTCGAGTTCCGGGCGCTGGGGTCGAACTCCTCGCCCGCGTTCCCGAACACGGTCCTGAACACGATCGTGGCTGAATCGGTCGACGACCTCTCGGACAAGCTGAAGGCGGCGCTGAAAAAGCAGGGAGCGACGCTGGAGAAGGCGGTCACGAGCGTGGTGAAGGAGGCGTGGACGGCGAACAAACAGGTCGTGTTCGACGGCGACGGCTACTCGGAGGAGTGGCACAAGGAGGCCGAGAAACGCGGCCTCGCGAACCTGAAAACGACGCCGGACGCGCTGCCGTGGCTGATCGACAAATCGACGGTGGCGTCGTTCAAGAAGTACAAGGTGCTCTCCAAGCGCGAGCTGGAGTCCCGCTACGAGGTGTTCACGGAGCAGTACGTGATGAACCTGAACATCGAGGCGGAGACGGAGGCGGCGATGGCGCGCACGATGGTGCTGCCCGCGGCGGTTCGCTACCTGACGGAACTGCGCGCGAGCGGGTTGGAGGAGCTGGTGGGCGAGGTCGAGCCGCTGGTGAAGGAGCTGCACTTCGCGCTGCGCAAGCTGGAGGATGCGAACCTGGACGAGAACCACCCGACGGGCGCGCAGAAGGAGGCGCTGTACATGCGCGACGGCGTGATCCCGGAGATGGAAGACGTGCGTGACGTCTCCGACCGCCTGGAGAAGCTGGTGGCGGACGACCTGTGGCCGCTGCCGAAGTACTCGGAGATGCTTTTTATCAAGTAGAAGGACGGTCGGGGCATCCGGCGCCGCGACGCGCCACTGACGCCTCGGCTAGTGCGTGAGCAGCGAGGAGGACCACAGCGACTGGTCCTCCTCGCCGAGTCGCCACAGTCCCGCGGAGAGCCCGTGTGCCCGGGCGATCCTCAGCAGGGCGGCGACGGCTTCGGCGTCCATGCTCCAGACCCGATGCAGGACGCCTTCGCCGTCGGTGTACTGGAAGGTGAGCTCGTACGAGGCGGGGTCGCTGCGCACCCGGGCATGCCGAGCGTGCGCGAGCGCGACGATGCCGGAGTACTGAAGCGCCTTTGCGGGGTATGCGCCTCCGCCCCCCTCGGGCCAGTCGAGCCCGTACATCGGCGCGCCGAGCACGAAGCGACGGGCGTTGGGCAGCGAGGCGAGATAGGCGGCGGTTTCGGAGGCGGCGCCAAGCGGGGCGATCGCGCCGGGACCGGAGCCTTCCCAGTGCGCGCCCCAGGCCAGCACGAAGACGGTGTCGGCGGCGACGGCGAGCGCGCGATCGTCGTAGAAGCCGGTCGAGCGGCCGGGGTCGTCGTGGCTGACGCCGTCCACGACGACGGACAGCTTCTGGTGGATGGCGTGAAGGCGCGCGGCGAGCGCGGTCGCGAAGCTCGTGAGCGCCTGCCGGTCGCGAGGGCCGTCGTTCTCGAGGTCGAGGTTCAAGCCGCCGTATGGGCCTTCGCGCGCGATCGCGATCAGCCTCGCGAGCGTGGCGGCGCGCAACGCGGGCCGTGTCAGGATTGCGTGCACGGTGGCGCGGTCCTGGCAGTTGAAGCGCGGCATCACGACGATCTGCCGGGCGCGGGCGTAGGCGGTGACGGCGGCGTCGGCGGTGCCGGTCACCTGCCCGCCGGGCACGGAGCAGTCGAAGAAGGTCGGGTAGAGCACGTCGATCGAGCGGGCGTGCGCGCGCAGGTCGCGCAGCGAGTCGGGAGCGCTCGAGAGCAGATAGGCCTGCACCGAGCGCGCGGGCGCGGCACGCGGCGCGGCCTTGGCGGCAAGCGCGGCGCCCGACAGCGGCGTACACAGCAGCACGAGCGCGGCGGCGAGCGCCAGCCTGCCGATCGTGCGCAGCGGTCGGGGGTGCCGATCGATCGGGCCCAGGGTCAACCGGCGGCGAGCTCGGGCAGTTCCCACACGCTCTGATCCTCGCTGCCGAGGTGCCAGAGACCGACTTTCATGCCGAGCGAGGCGGCGAGCTGCGCGCGGGCGCCGATCGATTGCTGGTTGGTGTACCAGACGTCGTGGTGCACGTGCGAGGCGTCGGTGTAGGAGAAGTGCGGGCTGAGCGCGGCGGAGTCCCATTCGGGCAACGCGCCGAAGACTGTCTGCAGCGCGACGATGTCTTCGTACTCCAGCGGCGTGCCGGGGTTGCCGGAGCCGCCGCCGTTGGCCCAGTCGATCCCGTACATCGGCATCCCGAGCGCGTACTTTTTCAGGTTCGGCAACGTGGCCATGTATTCGGCGACGCGCTTGAACCAGGGGAATTCGTCGATCGAGCCGGGTGTCGAGGTCGTCCAGTGGATGCCCCAGTCGAGCACGAACATGTAGTCGGAGGGGCCGGAGAGCGCGGCGTTGTCGTACATCGCGGCGCGGCCGGTCATGACGTCGTAGTACTTGGCGGTGACGACGGTCGAGACCTTGTCGCCCTGGCCGTGAAGCTTTTCGGCGAGCGCGGCGATGAAGGCGGTGAAGGCATTACGCTCGCTCGGCTGCGCCCCCTCGAAGTCGACCTGGATGCCCTGGTAGCCGTTGCTGCGGCAGAGCGCGGCGAGTTCTTCGATGAAGGCGCTGCGCTTGGCGGGTTCGTTGAGGATCGCGTCCTCGGTGCCGACGTTCTGGCAGTTCATCCGCGGCATCACTTCGATGCGCCGGGCCTCGGCCCAGCCGGTGATGAGCGGGTCGTCGTGGCCGACGACCTGGGCGCTGGAGCCGCAGTCGAAGTAGGTGGGATAGACGACGCCGATCTGCCGGTAGTGGGCCTCGAGATCGTGGAAGCTCTGGTCGGTCGATGCGAGCAGGAACGCCTGCGCATCGCCGCTGGTGGGCACGGGTTCCGCGGTGTGCAGCGCGATCGTGGGCGCGGGTTCGCTGATCGCGCCGAGCGAGTCCACGGCGACGACGCTGAGCTGATATTCGGTGGAGGGTGCGAGGTTCGAGAGCGTGATCGCGGGTTCGGCGCTCTGCCCGACCGGCACGCCGTCGCGGAACACGCGGTAGCCGACGATGTCGCCGCTGACGGCGGTGCTGGGCGACCAGCTCAGGCGCGCGGACTGATCGGTGACGGCGCTGAGCGCCAGCCCGGCGGGGGCGGGCGGCGGCGTGTGCGTGGTGAGCACCGAGACGTCGGGAGCCGGCGCGCTGAGGTAGCCCGCGGAGTCCAGGGCGCGCACGGTGAAGAGGTATTCGCGCTGAGAGGCCAGCGTGACGGTGGTGCTCTGCCCGCGAATCACCCCGACGGCGGCGCCGTCCTTGTAGAGCATGTAGCCGACAAGCGTGCCGCCGTTGGCGCTGCCGGCCTGCCAGGAGAGCGTGGCGGAGGTGTCGGTGACCCGTTCGGCGGCGATCAGCGGCGAGCCGTTGGGAGGCGTGTGCACGGTGCTGAGGCTGAGCGGCGCGCTGCGCGCGCTTTCGCGTTTGGCGGCGTCGAGGGCGCTGACGGTGACGCTGTAGGTGTGCGGAAAGGTCAGGCGCGCAAGGCGCATCGAGCCGCCGGGGGTCTGCCCGACGAGGTTGCCGTCGCGATAGACGCGGTAGCCGACGATCCGTGCGCTGCCCGCTTTGCCGGGCGCCCACCAGATCGTGGCGCCCTGTTCTGAGACTTCGGAGGCGCTCACGCCGGCGGGGGCGCTCGGCGCGCCGGGGGCGCCGAGCGTCACGGGCCGGCCGTCGGCGCCGATCAGGAGCGGCTTGCTGGCGGGACCGAGGTGCCCGCGGGTGTCGACGGCGGCGACGGTCACGCGGTGGGAGCGCCCGGTGCTGAGCTTGAGCGCGTAGCTGCGCGAGTGGGTCTGCCCGACGACGGCGGCGTCGCGGACGATGCGGTAGCCCGCGAGCGGTGCATCGCCATGGGTGGCGGTCTTCCAGGAGAGCGTGACTTTGCCGGAGGCACGCCGGGCGATCTTCAGGTCGCCGACGCGCCCCGGACCGTGGAAGGGCACCTTGGAGCGCAGTTTTGACCAGCACCCGTGACCGCTGTCGACGCCGGAGCGAGCCTGAACGGAGAAGGTCATCAGCCGCCCGGGCGAGACGCGCAGCACGAGCGAGCCGTGCGTGGTCTGCCCGACGGTCCGACCGGAGCGCTGCACGCGATAGCTGAGGCCGCCGCCCGCCGAGCGCGGCGCCTTCCAGCTCAGGCGCGCGTGCGGGCCGCCGAGCCGTGTGAGGCGCAGGTCGCGTGGCGCGTGCCCGGCACAGGCGGCGGCCGAGGAGGCCGCGGAAGCCCCCGGCGCGGTCGCACCGAGCCCGCCGAGCGCTGCGGTCGCGGCGAGCAGGACCGCGCTCGGCGTCGCGATCGCTCGACTAAGAGTCCTCATCGCGTGGGCCCCAGACGTACGAGACCTTCGCGCCCGGGCTGCGGGAACGCGTGCCAGTTGCCATAGAGCTTGCCGAGGCTGATCTCGGCGGCCTGCCGCGGCACGGGCTTGGGGTGTGGACGGCCGGGCTCGAAGCTGCGCTCCAGGCGCACGGCTTTGGCCCACACCTGGCGGGCGAGCCTGCGGGGGGCGTTCAGCTCGCCGGGGCCGAGCAGCGTGACGGGCAGCAATGAGGCGGGCAGCACGAGCATCGCGAGGATCCGCTTCGGCGTCAGACCGTGTCCGGAGGCGCGAGCGGCGCCGGTCGCCGGCGTGGGCGCATCGGCGGCGGAGCCCGTCACGGCTCACCCCCACCGGCGGCGAGGCCGGCTTCGGGCGCCATGCGCGTGCCCCATTTCGAGGTGCGGCAGGTGCCGATCGCGTAGTAGGTCTGCCACAGCATGATGGCGAGGTAGAAGAACACGAACAGCACCCCGTAGAGCCACACGAGGCTGTACTCGTCCTGGAAGAGGACGTAGTAGAGCGAGTAGACCATCGCGAGCGAGTAGATGCCCGCGAGGTAGACGAGCGGCAGCGTGCCGCCGTGGATCAGCGGACCCCAGACGAGCGCGTGCAGCGCGGCGATCGGGGCGATCAGCGGCAGCACGATCGAGAGGTAGGTGAAGAAGGCGGCGACGGGGTGCTTGCGCCAGATGAAGCGGGCCACCAGCAGCGACTCGCGCGTCCAGGAGCGCTTCCAGCGGGTCTGCTGCTTGAGGAAGCCGTGGAAGGTGTTGGGCACGATCGTGTGCGAGACGGCGCGCTTCTCATAGACCACGCGCCAGTCGCGCAGCACGCAGTTGGTGAGCGAGCGGTCATCGCCGAAAGTGGACTCGACGCCGAGGAAGGTCTGGTTCTCCCACCAGTCCATGCGCGCGAGGATCGCCTCGCGGCGATAGGCGGAGAAGCAGCCCGAGCAGCAGGTGACGCAGTGGAACACCGATTCGGCGGCCTTGACGACGCG
Organism: Solirubrobacteraceae bacterium; assembly: GCA_036267655.1. Lineage (GTDB taxonomy): Bacteria > Actinomycetota > Thermoleophilia > Solirubrobacterales > Solirubrobacteraceae > Palsa-744. The sequence continues at coordinate 38,823 of DATAVP010000039.1, read as the reverse complement.
GAAGGCGACGAAGTAGCGCACGCCCTGCATGCGCGTGAGCCAGTTCTCGCGCAGGTTGAGCACGTCGGCGTGCCCGCAGACCGCGCCGACGCGCGCGTCGGCGAAGGGCTGCACGAGCGCGCGCAGCGCGTCGGGCGCGACGACGGAGTCGGAGTCGACGAACACGATCACCTCGGCGTCGCTGGCGCGGATGCCGGCGGCCATCGCGGCGCGCTTGCCGCGGTTCTGGGGAAAGTCGATCACCTGCACGCGGCCGGGGGCGCCGTCGGCGACCCGTCGCATCTCGGCGAGCGTGCCGTCGGAGGAGCCGTCGTTGACGGCGATCAGCTGCAGCTTCTCGACGGGGTAGTCGAGCTCCAGCAGAGACGTCAGCGATTGGCCGATGGCCTCCTGCTCGTTGTAGCCGGGCATCACGATCGCGATCCCGGGCTCGAGCCCTGCGTCGGGGCTCGAGCGGTAGAACAGGCTGAAGAGGAAGCGGCTGAGGATGTACCCGGCGACGCAGACGCTGTAGAGGCCGAACAGCACGTTGTGGAACATCAGGTCGATGAAGGCGGCCTTGTAGGCCATGACCGAGACGATCAGCACGACCAGATAGAGCGCGGCGACGAGCTTGAGCAGGCGCAGCAGCATGGCTCAGGGCACCAGCCTGCGGCGTCCGGCGTGAGCTCGGTAGGTGCAATCGAGCACGGTCGGGCAGCGCTGCAGCCAGCCGTAGTCGTGCCCGGGATGGACGGTGATCACGATCGCGAGCTGATAGTCCTCGGGGCCGAGGCCGGAGGCGTCCTCGCGCGGGTCGGGGCAGACGCTGTGCAGCTCCTGCTCCCCGTCGAGCCGCATCGTGGGCACGAGCGGATCGTGGAAGTCGACCTCGGCGCCTTCTTGGCGCAGCCGCGCCACGATCTCGCGGGCGGGGGCTTCGCGGGCGTCGGCGACGCCGGGCTTGTAGGAAGCGCCGACGACGAGCACGCGCGCGCCGGAGAGCGACTGGCCCGCTTCGACGAGCGTCTCGTGCGCGCGCCAGACGATGTGGCGCGGGCGCCCGGCGAGCTTGCGAAGCCCCTGCTCGGCGACGGAGGCGGGGCGCCCGAGTTGGCGCATCGGGTGCACGAGGTAGTAGGGGTCGACGCCGATGCAGTGCCCTCCCACGCCGGCTGAGGGGTAGTGCGCGAGGAAGCCGTAGGGCTTGGTCGCGGCGCCCTCGGTGACCTCGATCGGGTCGAGGCCATGGTCGTGGCAGGCTTCGGCGATCTCGAAGGCGAGCGCGATGTTGACGGCGCGAAAGGTGTTCTCGTACAGCTTCACCATCTCGGCGGCCTCGGGCGAGGAGACGCGGTGCAGCTCGGCGCAGGTGTGGCGCAGCACGGCGGCGGCGCGCCGGAAGCAGGTCTCGCTGACGCCGCCGAGCACCCGCGGGGTGCCGGTCTGGGAGTGCTCGTCCACGCCGGGATCGATGCGCTCGGGCGCGAAGGCGACGAACACGTCCTCACCGACGCGCAGCCCGCGCTCGGCGAGCGGCTCCACGAGCAGCTCGCGCGTGCAGCCGACATAGGTGGTGGAGGTCAGCACGATCGTCTGCTCGGGCCGGGCGTGGCGCACGACCGAGGCGCAGGCGGCCCGCAGCGCACGCGGGTCGGGCAGGCGGTGCTCGTCGATCGGGGTGGGCACGCAGATCAGCACGAGATCCGCGGCGTTGAGGGCCTCGCTGCGATCGGTGAGCACGAAGCCGTCGCCGCCGAGGTGCTCGCGCAGGCTCTCGCGCTCGGACTCCAAGAGCTCGACCTCGCCGTCGCGGATCTGCGTCAGGCGCTGATTGGAGCTGTCCAGCCCGACGATCCGGCAGCCCGCGTCGCGCAGGGCGATCGCGGTGGGCAGGCCGACGTAGCCGAGGCCGACCACCGCGACGACGGCGTGCTCGCGCTCGGCCGTGACGACGGCCTCGGCAGCGGCGGGGCGAGCGTCGAGTGCGGCAACCTCCTCGACGGTCGACTCTGCAGCGATGTCTCGCAACATGATTCCCCCTCGTTCGATTTGCATAGTCAGCTTTACCTGCGAGACCGATCCGCCGGATTGCGGCGGATGGTTCTCTCGGTCTGGTTGCGAGACCTTCAGGGAGCGAGTTGTCCTCACGCTCTGGTCCTCGTCGCGGCGGAGTCTGCACACCGCGAAGGCGATCGCCAAAGCGTTTGGACGGCCGTTCTAGGAACGCGTGCCAAAGGGCATACGGCGCGTCGTCCCGGGCGGACGCGCGCTGCCCGAAACGGGCATGGGGAGCCCGATAGCTAGCATTGCTTGATGGCTCGCGACTACCTGAAATCGATCTCCGAGCACGTCGTCGTCTACGACGGCGGCATGGGCGCGACGCTTGAGCAGTTCGAGCTGACGGCCGAGGACTACGGCGGCCTGGAGGGCAAGTGCCACGAGGCGCTGATCCTGAACCGCCCTGACGTGATCGAAGGCGTCCACGCCTCGATGCTCGATGCGGGCGCAGAAGTGCTGGAGACCGACACCTTCCAGGCGTCGCGGATCAAGCTGGGCGAGTGGGGCCTGGCCGACTACACGGTGGAGGTCAACACGAAGGCCGCGGAAATCGCGCGCAAGGCGGCGGGCGAGGATCGCTTCGTGGCGGGCTCGATCGGCCCGACGGGCTTCCTGCCCGCCTCGGAGGACCCCTCGCTGGGCCAAATCCGCTTCGGCGAGCTGGTCGAGGTCTTCTCCGAGCAGGCCGCGGGTCTGATCGACGGCGGCGCGGACCTGTTGATCGTCGAGACGGCGCAGGACATCCTCGAGGTCAAGGCCGCGGTCTTCGGCGCGCGCGAGGCCTTCAAGAGCACGGGCCGCACGCTGCCGATCCACACCTCGGTCTCGCTGCTGCCGAACGGCGGCAAGATGCTGCTGGGCACGGACATCTCCTCGGTCCTGACGACGCTCGAGGCGCTGAAGGTCGACGTGATCGGGCTGAACTGCTCGACGGGCCCCGAGGACATGCGCGACGCGATCCGCTTCCTTGGCGAGTTCTCGCCGCTGCCGGTGGCGTGCATCCCGAACGCGGGCCTGCCGCTGCAGGGGCCTGACGGCGAGACGATCTTCCCCGAGCGCCCGGAACCGCTGGCGGAAGCCTTGAAGGAGTTCGTGGAGCGTTACGGCGTCGGCATCGTCGGCGGCTGCTGCGGCACGACGCCCGAGCACATCGCGGCGATCGCCGAGCGCGTGGCAGGACGCCCGGTGAGCCCTCGCCCCGCCCCACGCCCGCCGCAGCTCTCCTCGATGATCGCCTCGACGCCGCTGCAGCAGGAGCCCGCGCCGACGATGGTGGGCGAGCGCGTGAACTCGCAGGGCTCGCGCAAGGCAAAGGAGCTGCTGCTGGCCGACGACTACGACGGCTTGGTGCAGATCGCGGAAGACCAGGTGGAAGGCGGCGCGCACGTGCTCGACCTGTGCGTGGCGCTGACCGAGCGCAGCGACGAGGACGAACAGATGCGGCTGGTCGCGAAGAAGGTCTCGCTGACGCAGCCGGCTCCGATCCAGATCGACTCGACCGAGCCGGAGGTGATCGAGCGCGCGCTCGAGCAGATCCCGGGCCGTGCGATCGTGAACTCGGTGAACCTCGAGGCGGGACGCGACAAGCTCGACCGCGTGGTGCCGATGGCGCTGGCCCATGGAGCTGCGCTGATCGCGCTGACGATCGACGAGGTCGGCATGGCGAAGACCGCGGAGCGCAAGGTCGAGATCGCGCAGCGGATCCGCGAGTTGTGCTGCGAGGAGCACGGCCTTGACCCGCAGCTGCTGATCTTCGACTGCCTGACGTTCACGCTGACGACGGGCGATGAGGAGTGGCGACCGTCGGCGGTCGAGACGATCGCGGGGATCAAAGCGATCAAGGAAGCAATCCCGCAAGTGAAGACCTCGCTGGGCGTCTCGAACGTCTCCTTCGGCGTCTCCCCCGGCGCGCGGGCGGTGCTGAACTCGGTGTTCCTGCATCACTGCGTGGACGCGGGCCTTGACCTGGCGATGGTGAACCCGAACCACATCACGCCGTACTCGGAGATCCCCGACAACGAGCGCGAGCTGGCGGACGATCTGGTCCTCAACCGCCGCGAGGACGCTCTGGAGAAGTTCATCGCCCATTTCGAGTCAAAGGGCGAGGAGGAGGGACCGGCGGGCGCGGCGGACCCGACCGAGGGCATGGAGCCCGAGGAAGCGCTGCACTTCCACATCCTGCGTCGACGCAAGGAGGGGGTCGAGGACTGGATCGACAAGAGCGTCGAGAAGATCGGCGCGGTGCCGACGCTGAACGAGGTGCTGCTGCCGGCGATGAAAGAGGTGGGCGACAAGTTCGGCGCGGGCGAACTGATCCTGCCGTTCGTGCTGCAGTCGGCGGAGGTCATGAAGAAGGCGGTCGCCCAGCTCGAGAAATACCTCGACAAGATCGAGGGCTACACGAAGGGCACGGTGGTGCTGGCGACGGTGTTCGGCGACGTACACGACATCGGCAAGTCGCTGGTGAACACGATCCTGACGAACAACGGCTACACGGTGGTTGACCTCGGCAAGCAGGTGCCGATCCAGACGATCCTCGACGCGGCCCAGGAGCACGAGGCGACGGCGATCGGGCTCTCGGCGCTGCTGGTATCGACCTCGAAGCAGATGCCGGCGTGCATCCAGGAGCTGCATGCAAAGGATCTGTCCTACCCGGTGCTGATCGGCGGGGCGGCGATCAACCGCGCGTTCAGCTACCGCGCGCTCTACCCCGGCGGCAAAGACTCCGAGGAGGTCTACGGGCCGGGCGTGTTCTACTGCAAGGACGCCTTCGAGGGTCTGTCGGTGATGGACCAGCTGATCGACAGCGACGCGCGCGGCGCGCTGGTGGAGAAGCTCCTGGCGGGCGCGACGGAGTTCCGTGCGAAGGGCGAGGAGCCGAAGGAGGAGCTGAACTTCGCGGATGACTCGGTGCGCTCCTCGGCGCGCACGGACGTCCCGATCCCGACGCCCCCCTTCTGGGGCGTCCAGGAGATCGAGGTGGACATGGAGGAGGTCTACCGCCATCTGGACACGCACGTGCTGTTCAAGCTGCACTGGGGCGGGCGCGGCGTCAAAGGCGAGGCTTGGAAGAAGCTGCTGGACGAGGACTTCCGCCCCCGCCTGGAGCGGATGTGGGGCGAGCAGACCTACCTGCACCCGCGCGCGCTGCTGGGCTTCTTCCCCTGCTACGCGCTCGGCAACGACATCGTGGTGCTCGATCCCGACGACCGCGAGACGGAGCTGACCCGCTTTGTCTGCCCGCGCCAGCCGAAGGGCGATCGCATCTGCCTGGCGGACTTCTTCCGCCCGGCGGTGGACGGCAAGGCGCCCGCGGAGCTGGACGTGATCCCTGTGCAGGCGGTGACGGTGGGCTCAGAGGTAACTGAACTGATGGCGAAGCTCGAGGCCGAAGGCGAATTCGCGGAGCAGCTGTTCGTGCACGGCCTGGGCGTGCAGACGGCCGAGGGACTGGCCGAGTGGCTGCACTGGCGCACGCGGGAGATGCTCGAGATTCCCGAGACGCAGGGCCGGCGCTACTCGTGGGGCTACCCGGCGGTGCCGGAGCAAGCGGAGCACCTGAAGGTCGAGAAGCTGCTGAACCTGGAGCAGATCGGCATGAAGATCACCGAGGGCTACGCGCCCGAACCGGAGCAGTCGACGCTGGCGCTGATCGCCCACCACCCGCAGGCGATCTACTTCGGCACGCGCCAGGGACGGCTGCTGCCGGACGGCTCGCCCGACGACCTGATCCGCGGCTCGGCGCGCGACCCTTCCCTGTTCGGTGAGATCGCCGACGAGGACCCGCCGGACGGCGCGATCGAAGCCGAGGATCAGCCCGCGATGGCGGGCGACGCCCCTTAGTCTTCGCGCGGAGGCGGGCGGAACAGGATCCGCTTGACCTCGGAGGCGGTGCCGCCGCCGAGGCGCAGGGCGGTCTGGAAGCCTTCCTCGCCGAGCTCGCCGGCATCGAGCGCGCGGCGCAGCCCGTTCAGCGTGGGCAGGTCCTCCTCGGCGACCTGGTCGCGCGCGACCTCCAGCAGGATCAGGTGCCGCGGGCGCTTGAGCGCGGCGGCGATGCGCACGAAAGGCTCGCGCTGCTCGGCGTCGACGCCCTCGGCGATCAGCACTACGGTGTCCTTGTTCTGCAGGCGCTTGGCGACGGCGGCGGCGAGCAGCTCCTGCGCACGCTCCTCGAGCTCCTCCTCGGCGACCTTGCCCTCGAGCAGCTTGCGCACCTTCGCGAGCGAGAGCTGGGTGGCCCGATCCTCGATCAGGCGCGCCACGAAGCCCTCGCGCTCGGCAGCGGAGGCGGAGACGATCACGACGAGGCTGCCCGGCGAGTAGCGCAGGCGATCGGCGGGTTTGAGCACCTTGCAGTGCACGGCGATGTTCGCGGGGCGCTCGGGAGCGCCCTCGCGCCGTGGGCGCTCAGAGGACCAGCCGGTGCGCTCGTCGGCGCCGATCTTGACGCTGCGTGAGCCGGGCCGACTTGCGGAGGATTGATCTGGCATACCCCCATCATGCCCTAAGCCGGCCGCCGACCTCGCCACGCCCCACCGTCAGACGGGACGATTCGCGATCAGGGCCAGCTTCGCTCGGCGGTCGAGTGCCTTGATCCGCACCTCCTCCCTGCGCGCCGCGGAGCGATCCTCCATCGCGGCCTCGTAGACCAGCTCGACGGGCAGGCGGCTGGCTGTGTAGCGGCTGGCCTTACCGGCTTCATGGCGCGCGAGGCGACGCGCGACGTCGGTGCTCCAGCCGGTGTAGAGCGATCCGTCGCGGCAGCGCAGCATGTAGACCCAGGCGTCATCCATCGCAACCGATTACGCCACGTGCGCGGCAATGCCTGCCCGCCCATGTCCGGTACATCGAGATGATGCGCGAGGTGGGCGAGCCGATCCCGGCCCCGCGTCACCTGGCGGGCTCGGTCAGCGCCCGATCTACCGCTTGGCGCCCGAAGCCGCCGGAGCGCCGAGCGCCGGTGCGCCGGGCAGCGGCGCAAGCGCGACGGGCGCGGCATGCAGCGTGCGCAGACGCACCTCGCGCCAGGAGAGACCCTCGTTGAGCAGCGCGGGCAGCCCCATGAAGACGGCGGTGGCGAGCTCGACGGCCTGCAGCACGATCCCGTAGGCGATCGCGTCGGGGGTCGAGACGTGGTAGGCGCCGACGAGCACGGCGGCGCAGGCGGCTTGGAATACGCCGACGTTCGCGGGTGTCGCGGGCACGATCGCGGTGACGTTCACGGCGAACAGAACCCCGGCCGCGGCGGCTGGCGCGGAGTGGACGTCGAGGCCGAAGGCGACGAGCAGCAGCCAGCACGACAGCCACTGCAAGGTCCAGGCCCCGAGCTGAACCGCGGTGGCGAGCAACGCCGGGCGGGGACGGCGGAACAGGCGCAGCCCTTCGCTCAGGCGCGCGCGGGCGCGGCGGGCGCCGCTGAGCAGGATCTCCATTCCCTGCGCCCGCGAGACCGGACCCGAGGGCACGAGCAGCGGCATCAGGCGCGTGACCACGAGCGCCACCAGCGGCACGATCGCGACGAGCAGCAGTGCGCGGTCGTGCCCGTCGAGCAGGTTCACGCTGGACAGTGTGACGGAGCCGAGGATCACGAGCGCGAGCAGGTTGAGCATCGCCTGCGAGACGATCGTGCCGAGCACGATCGGCAGCGTGTCGCGGGCGCGCCCGACGCGCCGGGCGACGATCAATGCGCGCGAGGGCTCGCCGAGACGGCCGGGGAGCGTCGCGGACATCAGCACCCCGATGAACGTGCCCTGCATTGCGTCCCGCCGTTTCGCCCTGCGCCAGGTGGGCGCGGCGGCGAGGATCGCGTGCCAGGAGATCGCGCGGGTGAACATCGCCAGGCACATCAATGCCAGCGCCGCGAGGATCAAGCCGGGCTTGGAGGCCAGCAGCGATGCGACCACGCGCGTGACGCCGACGCGCTGCATCGCGAGCGCTCCCAGACCGGCCCCCGCGAGCGTCGTGAGTCCAAGGCCGACGCGGCGCAGCACGCGCACGCGGCGCTCGCGACCGACGAGCGGGGGCGGCTCGGGGGCCAGCGACGGCAGCCGCTGGGGAGGTATCCGCGGCTGCAGGTCCGCGGGCGCGAAGCCGTGGCGCAGCGCGAGCCGAGATGCGCCACCGCGCGCGCTGCGTCGCGACCGATCGCCGATCGCGACCGCCTGCTCGTAGCTGTCGAGTACTTCGGCGGCGACGTGCGGCCAGGCAAAGCGCTCGGCACGCTCGCGCGCCGCCAGCGCCATGCGCTCGCGCCGCGGCCGGTCGAGCGCCAACCGGCGCAGCGCCTCGGCGAGCGCGAGCGGGTCGCCTGCGGGCACGAGCTGGCCGTCGATACCGTCGCGTACTACGTCGCGATAGCCGGGGATGTCCGAGGCGAGCACGGGCGTCGCCGCGGCGAACGCCTCGGTCAGGATCATGCCGAAGCTCTCGCCCCCGAGCGAGGGCGCGCACAGCAGATCGGCGCGCGCCAGCTCGACCAGCTTGCGCTGCTCGGAGACCTTGCCGAGCGCCCGCACGCCGCTGCCGTCGAGCATCATGTGCGCGACCTCCTCGGGCGAGGCGCCGACGAGCGTGAGCGTCGCGGGCACGTGCTCGCGCAGGGCCTCGAAGGCACGCAGCAGGATCGGAAGACCCTTGCGCTCGACGGCCTGCCCGATGCAGAGAACGCGAAGCCCCTCCTCCCGGCCCTCGCCGCGACCGGTCGCCGGCTCGGCGAGCTCACGGTCGGCGGGGACTCGTACGCCATTCGGCACGATCCGGTAGCGCCCGCCGTAGAAGCGCCTTGCGGTCCAAGCGGCGGCCTCGGAGACCGCGAGCCGCACGTGCAGCCGGTTCATGCGCCGGCGCCCCCCCAGCGGGATGGCGGCGATGCCGTTGGTGAGCGCGTTCTCGGAGTAGGTGTGGAAGGTGCCGACGAGCGGCAGCTCACCGGCGGAGAGCAGCGCGTCCCAGCCGAGCAGCGGCACGACGGGCTCGTGGATGTGCGCGACGTCATAGCCGCCCTCGCGCAGCTCGCGCCGCAGCGCATAGACCGAGGCGGGTCCGAGCGCCATGTTGCTGACCGCGCCGTTCGCGGGAACGCCGACGGTTCGCCCGAGCGAGACGAAGCCCTCGGGGGTCGGATGGCGCTGGGGACCGGCCCCGCGATGCAGCCGCCGGGTGAGGGCGTCGTCGGGGTCGTAGGGCGCCAGGATGCGCGCTTCGTGACCGCCCTCCGACAGCTCGCGGGCAAGCGCCTCGATGTGGCGAGTGACCCCACCGGGGTAGGTCCACGAGTACGGCGAGAGCAGCGCTATCCGCACGCGCCCACTCTATCCACCCGCGGTGTCGCCCGGGGGCCGGTTGCGCCGGGTGCGGGCGGCAGGGCAGCCACGGCTCGGAACACCGCGGCTGCGATAATCGAGTCCGTGAGCGCGCGCCACTTCGTGAAGTACACCTTCCTGAAGCTCGACCCGGCCTGGCGCCGCCTCGGCGAGGCACAGCGCGAGCAGGACAAGCGCGAGTTCATCGCGGCCTGCGAGGACTTCGGCGACGGCCACATGCTGCAGAGCTTCTCGCTCGTGGGCACGCGCGGCGACGCCGAGCTGATGCTCTTGGCGGAGGCCGAGAACCTCGAACGCATCCACGAGTTCCACGTCGTGCTGGCGCAGAGCGGGTTGATGAAGTGGGCAGACATCTCGCACTCCTTCCTGGGCATGCGCAAGAGCTCGGAATACTCCGAAGACGAGCGCACGGCCCCGCGCGGCTTCCGGGGCAAGTACGTGTTCGTGTACCCGTTCGTCAAGTCACGCGAGTGGTATGCGCTGCCGGCGGACGAGCGCTGGCGGATCATGCAGGGCCACATCGAGGTCGGCCGCGAATACCCGGGCGTCGACAACCACACGGCCTACTCCTTCGGCCTGGACGACCAGGAGTTCGTGGTCGCCTTCGACACCGACGACATCGGCACGTTCCTCGACCTCGTGCAGCGCCTGCGCACGACGGAGGCATCGCGCTTCACGGTGCGCGACACACCGAGCTTCACCTGCATCGCGATGTCGCTCGAGCGGGCGCTGAACGCGCTCGACGGCGAGCCGATCGCGCTGAGCGCCGCGCTACCGGGCGCCTAGACATGGCGCCGCGCAAGGCCACCGCGGCGAAGGCGACACCGCGCAAGGCGACGTCGGGCAAGGCGTCAGCCGGCAAAGCGCCGCCTGGCAAAACGTCGCCGCGCAAGACCTCGCCGAGCAAGAGGGTGACGCCGCCCAAAGCGCCGACTCGCAAGGCGCCGCCCCGGCGCAGAGTCTCGCTCGCCAAGGCAACGGAGCACCTGCGGGCGAGCGACCCGATCCTCGCGAAGCTGATCGACGAGGTCGGGAAGCTGCCCAACCCGCGTCAGGGGCGCCCCGAACGCAACGACCACTACGGCGCGCTGGTCCGCGCGATCGTCGGCCAGCAGCTCTCGGTGCTCGCGGCGCGCGCGATCTACGGACGGCTCACGGCCCGCTTCCAGGACCGCCCCCCGACGCCGCAGGAGATCATGGCCGACGACCCCGAAGAGCTGCGCGCGGCGGCGGGGCTCTCGCGCGCGAAGGTCGGCTTCCTGCGCTCGCTCGCCGAACACGTGCTCTCGGGCGAACTGGAGCTCGAGCGTCTGGACGAGTTGCAGGACGAGGACGTGATCGCGGAGCTGGTCGCGGTGAAGGGCATCGGCGAGTGGTCCGCGCACATGTTCCTGATGTTTCACCTGGAGCGCCCCGACGTGGTCGCGCCCGGCGACCTCGGCATCCGCCGCGCGATCGAACGCGCATACGGCTTTGCTGCGCTGCCGCAGCCCGCGGAGATCGAGCAGATCGCCGAGCCATGGCGTCCGCACCGCACGCTCGCCTGCCGCTATCTGTGGCGCTCGCTGCAAAACGAGCCAGACTGAGTCGCGCCGGGCCTTGGAGGTGGGACGCCTCGGCGCCCCACCTCCCGCGAGCCCGTGATCCCGCGCTACCCCTACGCGCCTTCGCGGAGCTTTGTCCTGAGCTCGAGCGCTTCCTGGTTTTCTTCGTCTTCGATGTCTTTGCCTTCGCCGGAGACCGTTTCCTCGACGGTCGTCAGGCCCGTCTGTTCGGGCGAGCGCGTTTCCAGGCCGGTCGTCGTCGTGGTGAGCGTGTCGGCCGCCAGCCCTTCAAACGCTTCCGGTAGCTGCTTGCCTCTTGTCGCCTTGTAGGCGACGGCGCCGTGCTTGCTCATTTTGTTCAGATCACCCACGAAGAATCCCTTCTTCGCCTGGCCGATGACCGAGCCTTCGACGGTGTGGATCGATTCCGGCAGCGTCCCGCAGTAGTAGGTGAACAGCGCGCCCGAGCCGCCTTCCGGCTTCAGGTCCCAACCCGCGGTCTTCTTGGTGCCGTCGATGTAGGCAAGCGTGCCTTCGAGCGTCTCGACCGCTTCGATTTCCCCGGCATGAGCAGGCGTCGTCTGGCACGGGCGTTTCGCCCCGTCTTCGCATAGCTGGTAACCCAGTTTCAGCTTCATCGCTTTCGGCCCGGTGTATTCGCCTTTCTCGGTCATGCTCGAGCAGTAGAGCGTCTGAGCGCCGACCGTTTCGAACAGGGGTTCTTCGCCCTCACCGAAGAACTTGTTCTTCGGTCCCGGACCGGGCAGCCATTCGTACTTGCCGTTGTGCAACGGCTTCGTACGCGTGCAGTGCGCCGAGGCGTATCCCCCGCTGTACACGGTCTTTTTGCCTTCTTTCACGCCTTCGACTTCCACGCACCGACCCACTTCGGGTGGTTCGGCCGATGCCACGCCGGCGACCGCCGCCGCGCCCAGCGCGAACATCGCGATCAGACATGCGCCCAAGATCCTGGTTCGTTTCATCTTCACTCGCTTCCTCCGCTTAGCGTCGATTTGACCCCGTCGGTCCCACCCGCGCGAACCTGCGCACGGGTCATCCCTGTCACCCGAGGCAGCAGGGTCCGGAGCGGTCACGGCACGCGAACCGGGGAGCCTTCGCTCCACCCTCCCTGCGTCCGGCACCGCCCGGGCCACGCAAATACCCTGAAGAACTTAATCTCAAACCGCACAATCCCGCCACACCACGGGTTACGGCCCGGTCGAGCAGAGCTTCGACGGATGGATCTGCATCTCGGCAAGGCGCACAGCGCCGAGCCGGGCTGTCGAGCTACTTCTTCTTCTTCTTCTTCTTCGCGGCCTTCTTCTTACCCGACTTCTTCTTGGCGCCGTACTTCTTCTTGGCCCGCGCTTCGCAGGAGGCGCGCTTGCCCTTGTTGTGCTTGAACTTCTTGCGGCAGGCCTTCAGCGCTTTCTGCAGCTGCTGCGCGCGCGTGACTTTGAAGCCCTTGACGGCGCCACAGCCGGCGGCGGCGACGTTCGTGGTGCTGTTGATAACGACGCCGTTCTGGCCCGTGATCACGGTCGGCATCGTGATTTTCTTGCCGCAGATGTTGTAGTTCTTGCCTTCTTCGGTGTTGATCGTCAGCGCCGAGTGCGGCCCTGCGGGCAGGCTCGTTTCAAAGCTCGTAAAGGGCGCGTCGGGCGAGGATTCGAAGCGCGAGTAGGTCACGCCTTTTTTGATGTCGGTCTTGCCGTCGAGAATGATCGTCACACCTTCGCCCTGGAGCACGAACTCGACGTCGGGGAACGCGGCGTTGCCATGGGAGACCAGGTACGCGGGGCCGGTTAGCGGGTTCTTGAAGACCGGCGTGTGGATCGTCGCTTTGCCGATGTTCGAGCCTTCGTCACAGGCAGCCGGGTTGGCTTCGAAGACTTTGTCGACGCACGCTTTCTGAATCGTCGTCAGGCGCGAGGGAAGGATTTTCGGGATCGTCAGGAAGACTTTGGCAATCCCGGCCTGGCCGAGGCCCGCGGAGGTCAAGTTGACGTTGAAGCCGGTGCCGCCCACTTTGCTGCCGTGGCCACCGGCCGAGGCAGTCAGTTTCGGCGTGAACGGCAGCGCCGCGCAGTTGGAGGCGTGGAACGGCGTGGACACCGAGGCCGAGCCGCCTTCATATCCGTTCAGCGTTCCGGTGACCGCCATCTGCGAGCAGTTCGTCGGGTTGAACTCGAAGCCCGGCTTGTCGACGGTCACGTTCAGGACTTTGATCTGCGAGGGCGCGCCTTTGACGAACTGCGGCAGCGGGTCGCTCGTCACGGTGACCGCCGCGGTGAACGGGTCGATCGTGATCGCCGAGCGCACCGGCACGTCGCCGAGGTTCAGCGGACCCGCGATCGCGTGCGTGACCGCGAGCAGGCCGAACGGCGCGCCCTTGTAGGGGCCGGTCAGATAGACATCGCCGCCGAGCGTGACCGGGGCCGAGCCGAGGCCCGAGCTGGCGGTCGAGTGCCCAATCAGGCTGTCCGGACCGCACTGGTTGTTCGCGGCCTGCGGTTCGGGGCACGGCGTCACCGAGGCGAGCACCGCGGCCAGGCCCGGGGGCATGTGCATCGTGATCGATTGCAGCGCCTGATCGCCGTCGGGCCGGCGGATCGTCAGCGTGAAGGGCGTGAACCCGCCCGCCTGGGCGGTTGCGCTGCCGGCCTGGAAGCTCGGCGAGAAGGGAAGCGGCCCCTGTGACGGGCACGGCTCCCCGTCGGTGTTCGGCGTGAGCGTGAAGCTCGAGCTGCCGGTCACTTCGCGCGAGGCTTCTTCGGTGCTGGGCGCGAAGCGGGCTGCCGTGACGTTCTGCCGTCCGCAGAAGGCCGGCGTCGTCTGGGTCGCGCGCGGGCCGTTCGTGAGGTGCAGCGTGAGCAGTTCGAAGGGCACCGGCGGCGTGTTGCGGAAGACCGAGGTCAGTTGCCCGGTGCTCTGGTCGATTTTGACTTCGCCCGCAAGCTTGACGCGGACGCCGCTTTCTTTGTCTTCTGCCATCAGGTAGAGCACCAGCGGCGAGGCAAACGGGTTCGTGTTCTGCTGCGCGAAGTAGACGTAGCCCGTGAGTTCGTTTTCGAGCAGCGGCGTCTTGATCTTGACGGTGCCGACCTTCGATGCCCCAGGGCAGCTGTTCTCGGCGGAGGTGAAGAACTGCGCGCCGGTCTCGCCTTCGAGCGTCGCGCCCGTGTCGGCGTCGGAAGCGAGCGATCCCGGCGAGGACTCGAAGCCGGAGGCCAGCGTCGAGCAGACGTTCAGACCATCGGCGGCGCCGCCGTTGGCGAGCATCCCTTCGGGCAGCGTCACCGTCGTGGACTTGACGTCCGCCTCGGCCACTCCGGTCGTGGACAGCGTCGTGTCCTGGGGCACGTGGACTTCGACGTTCAAGCCCGTCGGCGTGCTCGCTTCGTGCTGGTCGGGCTGAGCGTTGATCGTCGGGTCGAACGGCAGCCGTTCACAGCCCTGCAGCGACTCGAGTTCGCTGGCCGGGACCTCGGGACCGAACGCGGGCTGCGTCCAGGTCTGCACCGACACCGAGCTGTTCAGCGTCTGGTTGCAGGCGGTCGTGGGCATGATCAGGTAAGGCGGCGGGTTCAGCGTCGCTGCCGGGCAGGGAGGGCGCGGTTCGAGGCCTTCCACATAAATGCCGCCACCGAGGCACTCCCACCCGCGCGAGGCCGCGTGACGTTTGTCGCCGGGGACCCCCCACACGGTGACGACGCTGCTGAGCAGTTCGGCCGCCTGCGAAGTGTTCTCGACCTTGACTTCGACCGCGTAGCCGTTGCCGGTCTTCAGCGCCGTGTCGAGGATCACGGGCACCTTTTCGAAGATGAAGCCAAAGCGCGCGGGCTCGCCTGCTTCGGGGACGAGGTTGAAGACCGGGACAGTCGCTGTGTTCTGCCGGAAGTGGAGCTCTTCTTTGAAGGTCACGACCGCAGCGCCGATCGCGGTGCTGGACGGGCATTCGTTGCTGTTGCCGCTGCGCAGGACCGCGAAGGCGACCGCCGTGCACTGCGGGAACACGCTGGCGCGAGCGTCAGCGACGAGGCCCGCGGGCAGGGTCGTCGTCAGGTTGCGCAGCAGCCCGGGGGTGGACGGGTAGCCTTTCGGAGGTTTTTCCGAGCTTTCGAAGTTCGGGTCCCTTTCGAGTGTCTGGTTGAGCTCGATCGTGGTCGTGAGCTGGAACGGATGCGCGCCGGCCTGGACGGCGGGCGAGCCGTCCTCTTCTTCGGGCGACAGTTCGTAGCGTTCGACGCCGAACGGGGTCGGCGCGGCGCTGACTTTGATCGGCCGCGCGATCGACTTCGGCGCGACGCCCCCGCCTTCGACTTTGACTTCGTTCTGTTCGCCGTCGGCGCCGGCGTTGGAGGCGACTTCGACCGGGATCTGGACTTCGATCGCGATGAACGGCGGCAGCGTGCCGATGTAGGGGCAGCGCAGTTCGGGCAGGGTCGCGCATTCTTTGAGCACTTCTTCTGAGTGCTGGCCGAGGTTGTTGTCGCCCCTGGCGGCGTACCCCTGCATCTTCCCGGTCGCCACGAGGCCGGGGGGAAGTTTGTCGGTGATCTGCACCGGGTTCGCGCTCGTCGCGAACACGGGCGCGTCGCCGAGGTTGACGATCACCGCGACGATCTCGCCCTTGCCGCCGGGCGGCAGGTTGGTGGGCGCGGCGCGCGTGATGACGTCCCAGCGAGGAGCTTCCGCCGCCGAGGCCGTCGCGGCGCCGAGCACGGCGAGCAGTGCCAACGAGCCCACCAGACAGGCGAGAATCGTGCTTTTCAGTCTGCGTAGCTGCATCACACGGTCCCCTGGTGCTTTGCCTTCGTGGAGGACTTCGCCCCCGAGGACTTGGTCGACTTCTTGGCGCCGTATTTCTTGCGCGCCTGCTTTTCACAGGCGAGGCGCTTGGCTTTCTTGCTCTTGTACTTCTTCTTGCACGTCTTCAGCGCCGCCGACAGCTTCTGCGCGCGGGTCAGCGGTTTCGCTTTCGGTTTCACGGTCTGTTTCGTGCCGAGAACTTGCTGTTGCACGAGGTTGCCCGAGGCCGTGCCCGTGGCGCTGGCGGGCGTCCCGTAGTTCGGCTGCGAACCCGGCGCCGGACGGCATCCTTCGCCGTTGCACGGGGGCGCGGGCGGCAGTGCGGTCGGCGGGCAGGCTTCTTCGGCGCCCGCACCGCTGCAAACGCGTGCGTCGTAGATGTCGAACGCCTTGTCGGTGTCCAGCGTCGGAATCAGGCTCGAGCTCGTCAGGAAGAACACGTCGTTGCCGCTTTCGCTCGCGTCGAGGAAGGCGCTTTCGTGTTCTGACTTGCCCGAGGAGATCAACGCCACACAGCCGCCCGTCGTGTTCTCGGTGACGCAGTCGCCGGTCCCGGTGGGCTCGTACTGGTAGACGTCCTCCTTGCCGTTGTTGACGTCCTGCTTGACGAGCGAGTCCGAGGCGTTGTAGAACAGGCGCCCGCTGTTGGACAGGTAGCGCGACTGATAGAGGCTCTCGCGGTCGTCGAGGTTCGTCCAGCCGGGAACGCTCGCCGCGAGCCAGTGCGCGTTCGCGGTTTCTTCGAATTCGGTCGACCAGATGCCGAGGCGGTCGACGAGCAGTCCGCGGCCTTCGCCCGATTCCTGCACGTCGTGGATGCCGATCGGCTGCGCGCCGGTCGGGTTGCACGATGCGCACGTGAGCCGGCCGCTGCCTTCGTTGGCCTGCGCGTTGAAGAGGTAGACCTCCTCGTCCGGTTCGCCGCTGTTGGCGTCGTTGTTGTTGTAGCCCGTCAGCCGCTGGTCGGACATGAACGCCAGGTAGTGGCCATTGGGCGAGACGCGCGAGGTCATTTCGACGACCTTGTATTCGGTGCGCTTGGAGGAGATCGGGCCCCAGTCAGGGCCGTCTTCGTTGGACAGTCGCGCGATGAACTTCGGCTTTTCCCATCCGCTGCCGTTGTTGTGCACCTCGTAGAGGTTGCACTTCGCCGAGCGCAGCCCACCGCCGATGCATTTGCCGGGGCTGACCCCTTCGGCGAGCACGCCGTTGGCTACGAAGTAGACGTAGGAGCCGTCTTCGCCGGCGCCGATCACGCCCGCGAGCACGGCCGCGCTTTCGCTCGCGCTCAGCGTCGGCGTCAGGTCCGTGAGCCGTTCGCCCGCCGGCTTGCCGCGTTCGAACACGTACAAGTCGCCGGAGAATTCGTCTTCCTTGGAAGCGTTGCTCGTCAAACGCTGGTTGTCGGTGAAGAACAACCTGCTGCCATCGATGCTGGAGGTCTGGTAGACGGGCAGCGGCGGCGTCGAGGGCGCGGCGAGGCCCGCTTCTTCGTTGGGTTCGTCGACCTGGGCGGTTTCGGTGTTGCCTTCCTTGAATTCGGTCTGGTAGAGGTGGAAGTTCGCCCCCGCGATTTCCTGTCCCCATGCGACCCGCGAGCCGTCCCTGGAGATCACGTTGCGGGCGCCCTGGAAGACCTGCCCCGCCGGTTTGAAGGTCGTGCCGAAGCCGAGAATCCCGGTGGCCGCTTGACCGCTGGGGAAGATGCTCACCGTGCGCAGATGCCCTTCGCCGGGTTCTGCTTCTTCTGCGGACCGCTCGATCAGGCCTTCGCTTGTGATCAGGCCGATGTGCTTGAGGTCGGGCGTGGACGCGCCAAGCGGCGACACGCCCGCCTTGGAGGTCGAGGTTTTCGTGACGGGCTGGTAGCACGGGGCCGTCGCACAGCCGGTGTCGCGCAGGTACACCGGCAGACCGGTCGCGGCTTCGGTCGTCTGCGAGGACTGGAGCGGTTCGACCGGGAACACCGCGCCGAGCGCGAGGTCTTCGGAGAAGAACTGGTACTCACGGCGCTCGTTGGCTTGGATTCCCTGGGCCGCGGCGTTCGGGGTCGTGAGGTTGCGCGTCGACCAGCTGCCCGCCGAGCCGCGGCTGGCGATCAGCTGCGCCGGTTCGGGGGCGCGGTTGCCGGCGGGTTCTTCTTCGCCGACGGGGGCCGCCGCGATGAACGCGAAGCCCTTCCCGTTCGCCGCCGCCTGGATCAGGCCGCCTTCGTGGGAGAGCGGTTCGACCGAGACGCCGCGCTTCTCCACCGGCGAGACCAGTTCCCAGGCGCGACCGTCGGGCAGCACCTCTTCGAGCGTGCTCGCCGCCAGCGTCTTGAACGTTCCTTCTTCGACGCTTTCAACCGTGCCCAGAGCGCTTTCGGCGATCGCGACGAAGTGGTAGGTCGTGCTCGAGGCAAGGCCCGCGACTTCGGTCGCCGCAGGCTGGTCGCCGAAGCCGGCGCCGATGTCCGTGCCGGGCGCCGCGGGCACGACGGTCGTGCAGGCCGAGGGAGCGCTCGTGCAGGGCGCGGTGCCGTAGCGGAAGCGATAGTGCGTGTCCGACCCGGTGGGGTCGATCGTCGCCTTGAGCTTCGCCGATTCGGCGGTCACGCTCGCGGTCGAGACGCTTCCTTCCCCGATCACCGGCGGTCCCGCTTTGGCGGGTTCGTAGACGAGGATCTTGCTGTGCGCGGCATCCGCCGCGAAGACTTCGTTCGTGGCCGCGTTGACGGCAAGCCCGCTGCCGCCGCCTTCTGCGAGCTGGGCCTGGCCGAAGGCCTGGATCAGCGTGCCGTTCGAGGTGAACGCCGAGATCGAGGTCTCGTTGTCCAGGTAGACGTCGTTGCTCGCCTGCGCCCCGGCGGACAGGTCGACCGCGATCCCGGTCGTGTTCGCTTCAGGCGCGAGGTCGGGGTTTTCGACTTCGCCCGCCAGGTCGCCGCCGGCTTCGACGGTGATCTTGAACTGCGCCACCAGGCAGGCGTGCAGCTTGCACGGTTCCTGCAGGTGTTCTTCGACCTGGGCTTCTTTTTTTTCTTTGCGTTCTTCGGATCGTTCTTCGAAGAGTTCTTCTTCCTCTTCGATCGTGAGCCCGCCCGGTTCGTAGGTGATGTAGGCGTGCCCGAGCGAATCGATCCCGAAGCCCGGACGCGCAGGACGCGAGCCGGTGACGACTTCCGGCAATTCGATTTCTTCAGGTTCGCCGATCAGTTCGTTCTTGACGGCGTTGTTGAAGTGCTCCAGGACGAATTCTTCTTCTTCGTCTTCGCGGTCGACCCAGACGTTGCCGCTCCTGTCCACCGCGATCCCGTCGATCGGCCAGACTTCTTCTTTTTCTTCGCGGTGCGCAACCACGGCGCCCAAGTAGGTGCCTTCGAAATTGAACTTGAAGATGATCGCTTTCTTCCACGTGCGGTTCGCGACCACGTAGACGTCGCCCGCCGAGGGCGAGCCGGTGGCGCTGTCGACCGCGATCGCAACCGGTTCGTCGAAGATCGGCACCGCGCGCCCGCCTAGGCCCGCGATCCCCGGTTTGCATTCGGCTTCGGATGAGCACTTCTCATAGGCGGTGCCACCTTTGACACCGGCCCCCCACGCTTCGAGGAATTCGTGGTTGGGTCCGAAGCGGACCACGCGGTTGTTGCCTTTGTCGAGGACGTAGATGTCACCCGCGCCGTTGCCGCTCGTGCGTTCGTTGACCGATACCGCCGAAGGACCGTTGAGTTTGTTGGCACCCAGCGTTTCAAACGACGTCGCGAACGTGTGCCCGCGATGGATCAGCGCGTGCGCCGGCGTTGCCAGCGCGAGCAGCAAGGTCGTGAGGGCGGCGAGCAGCGAGGCGGCCGCAAGGCGCGGCAGGCCACTCGAGCGCGCGCTTCGCACCGAGTGCTGCGTCTCCCCTGCAAGTGTCTGCACTCCCTCTCCCATCCTGCCCTCGTGCCCTCGTTGACTACTCGAACGTCCCCTGTACCGCAGGCTACCAGCCCGCGCACAACTGTCAAGCGGGTACTGACGCACTCGCGCCGCGAACTTCCCCCGAACGCACATGTGGGGCCCGGAGGCCCCACATGCGTCACGCAAATGCTGCTTGAACTGCTACTGCAGATGCTGCTTACGCGGCGATCTCCAGAGCTTCGCCCTTCAGCGTCGAGGTCGTGACCTCGGTCGAGGGCAGCGTCACGCCAGGAGGTGTGATCGTGCTCAGGAGGAAGTGCGCCGGGCCGGTGATCGGGTTTTCAGGGAATTCCCCGAAGACGACCGACTGGCCGTTTTTGGCGTTGGCCGAGAACGTCTGGGTGCCTTCCTTGCTGACTTTGTTCACGTTGCCAGAGTTGACACCGATCACAGAGCCGACCGTTTTGATTTCCAGACCTTCACAGCTGAATTCAGCGGACTCGCCTTTGTCAGACGCTTCCACGTCGCTGCCTACGCCACCTTCGATTTTGCCGAGGGTCGCGGTAAGCGGTTTCGTCTTGATGACGCCGGCCTTCGGCGAGCCTACGGACGTGCACTTTTTACCTTCGGAGGTGCAGGTCTTGAATTCGACGCTCACCGTGCTCGTTTTCGGACCGGTGATTTCGCCTTCGGACTTGCCGGACTTGCAGGTCACGACGCCGACCGGGGTTCCACCGGTCCACGGCGTTGCTTCGCTTTCTGGGATGTAGCTCGTCAGCGTGCTGACGCCGTTCTTGCCCTTGAAGCCCTTCTTTTTGGCAGCTTCCCAAGAGGCGAGTTCGTACTTTCCTTCTTTGGTGCCGCTTTTCGCGGAACACAGCTTGTCGGTGAATTCACCGGTGAAGCTTTTGCCGACCTTCGTCGCTTTCGCGCAGACCTTGTATTCAGGCAGCGCGGCTGACGCGCTCGACACGGCCACGGCGGCCACTGCGAGCACGGCGACGAGGCAGAGCCCCATCATCTTGATCCGTCGCATCTAGATACTCCTTTTCCCTCTTGATAAGTAGCCGGCACCCGAGTCCCCACCCTGCGACAGAACCCCCGATACCAGTCCCTGCCCCTGAGCTGTACCCAGCCAGCGGCCCTCCAACCTCGACCTTGGCAGAAAAAAACATTGCCGTCAAGATCAAGTCAAGTCGTGCTTCAACTCATGCGCATCCCTGCACATGCGCTGCCGGCTTCCTACCGAGCGCGCGTAGAGTCCGTCCTGCCTCAGGCGTTGTCCTGCCGGACATCGAGAGCGCTCGAAAGCCCTTCGACCCCGTAGCTCCACGAGCCCGACTCCCTCCCGCGAGACACCTTGGCCTTGCCGAAGGCGCGGGCACCGGCCCCATGACGATGCTTGACATCATGTCGTCGCGAACGTACCACAGGGTTTGACGTAATGTCAAGTGTTTAGCAGTCCTGAGCGGTTTACGGACGTCAACCGCCGCGGCCCGAATGGCCGTGGAACGCCGGTCGCCCCGGCGGCACGTCGCGGCTGCGGCGAGGCTCGCCGAGTCCGTCCATGACGCCAAAGGCCGTGCGCTGAAGGGCGTGTTCCCTATCCCGAGGACCCGAAGCCCAACCCCGAGGACCGGGAGCCCGGCGCTCAGGCCAAGCGACGCG
Organism: Solirubrobacteraceae bacterium; assembly: GCA_036267655.1. Lineage (GTDB taxonomy): Bacteria > Actinomycetota > Thermoleophilia > Solirubrobacterales > Solirubrobacteraceae > Palsa-744. Next base: position 17,553 of record DATAVP010000039.1, on the reverse strand, counting down.
CGGCGACGGTGCGGTCGCCCTCGGCCACGATCCGCCAGCGCGGCTCGAGCTCCTGCGGGCGGTCGCGCAGATGGCGTGCGACCACAGCCGTCGGCCCAGGCAGCCCGCGCCCGCCCTCGCGGTCCGCGCGCGCGTCGTGGAAGACGACGTGACCCCCAACGCCGACGAACCGCTGCCAGCAGCTCCAGTCGAGCTCACAGCCTTCCTCGGAGTGGTCGCCGTCGATGAACACGAGGTCCACCGACTGCGTCCAGCGCGCGGCGACCTCGGCCGACAGCGCCGGGTGCCAGCTCAGGCGCGGCGCCGCATCGCCGAGGCGCCGCCCGGCATGGGCCAGCACGCGGCGCGTGGCCCACTCGGTTGCGCCCCAACCGCTCGGCAGCGCGTCGGGGTGGCGCCCGAAGGGGTCGATCAGGTGGAGCTCGGCGCCGCCCCCGAGGGCGGCCTGCAGGCTCAGCGCCGAGGCCCCCTCATAGACACCGATCTCAACCACGCGGCGCGCGCCCCGCGCCGCCTCGAGCAGCACGCGCGCATCCTCGGCGGAGTGCATCGTGCGGGGCGGGATCAGGCCCAGGCCGATCCCGGCCGCGCGCAGCCGCACGTCGTCGCGAAGGCCGGTCGGGGTCAGGCTGCGCAGCCGCTGAGGAAGAATCGCCATCCAGGGCAGCCTATGCACAGCGCCCGGCGAGCGAGCCCGGCAGCGTTCCTCTCGCGCGTGCGCGTGTGTATGAGATCCACACCCGGTAGGCCGGATAGACGTGGGCGAGATCGGCGCTCAGCAATCCGACCGGGAACTCGGGGTCCTCGCGGAAGCTGTACTGGAAGACCGCGCCGATGCGCGGGTCCTGCGACCAGCGGGCGAGCTGGCCCGCGAGCACCTCGCAGCCTGTGCGTTCGTCCTCGGCGCCCGGCGGGCGTCGTCGGCCGGGATGCGGAGCTCCGGCCCCGGCCTCGGTGATCCACACGCTCGCCCTGCGCCCGCACGCGCCACCGGCATCGAGCGCGGCCTCGAACGCCGCGACGGGGTCCTCTCGCGGCGTGGCCGAACCCTGCGCGGCATAGACGTGGATCGACCAGACCCCGCTGAGGCACAGGACCTGTGGGGGCAGCGCGGCGATGAAGGACGCAACGCTCATGCGGTGCGGCGAGTCGCTGGAAAACGCGTTTAGCTCGCCGAGCAGCATCTTGCGTTCGCCCCCGGCGGCCCGCAGCTCTGCGGACATCGCCTGCGCGAGCTCGGCGTAGACCGCGGGCGAGCGCGACGGCGAGGACGTCGCGCAGGACTCCCGCTGCGGGCTGATGAAGACGGCGTCGTTCGGCTCGTTCCAGGGACTCCACCAGTCAAGCGCGACACCCTCCCTCGCTCCCAGCGCAAGCAGGCCGCGGATCAGCGCGCGATAGCCCGCGAGGCCCGCGGGGCTGATCGGTCGCGAGAACGCAGTGCTGTCCGGAAGCTCGCAGCCCGAGGGCTCGCGCGCCGCCCAGGCGGGCGTGCCGAAGATGTCGAGCACGACCTGGAACGCGCTCTGCCCCTGCCGACGCGCGGCACGCTGCTGGGAGGCGATCGCGGCGAGCTCCTCGCGCAGGCCTGCATAGGCGCCACAGGGTCCGACCGTCCTCGCGCAGCCGCTCACCGCGCCGTCGAGGTTCGCGGGCCTGTCGGCCTGCGGCTGCAGCGCGGCCCAGTCGACGAGCAGGCGTATGTAGGTCGGGTGCAGAGCCGTGAGTTGCTCGCGGGCGCCGGCGAACGCGGGCGCGAGCCCCTCCGCCGCAGACGCTGCCTGGGCCTGGCGGCCGACCTCGGCTGCGCTGGCAGCATCCTCGTCCTCGGAGTCCTCGCCGGGGCTCCACAGCAGTTGCGCGTTGTCCTCGGTCAGACCGAAGGCCGGCCCGGGCAACGCGGGGCTCGGCAGCCGGGCCGTTACGGCTGGCTTCCCCGAGGAGGCGCCACGGCCACCGCCGTGCGATCCACCGCAGCCCGACAGCGACACCAGCAGCAGCACGCCCACTGCGGCGGACGGCGCCAGCGCCGCCGGCGACAGCGAACGGCGCCTCAGACTGCTGAGACCTGCTCCTCCTCCGCGACGCGGAAGGAGGACCCGCAGCCGCAAGCGGCGACCACGTTGGGGTTCGAAACCTTGAAGCCCGCCCCCTGGAGACCTTCCTCGTAGTCGATCACCGAGCCCCGCACGAACGGCAGGCTCTCGTTGTCGACCAGCAGCTTCAGCCCATGGCTCTCGAACACGACATCGCTCTCGCGCTGCTCGTCGAAGGCGAGCTGGTACTGGAAGCCGGAGCAGCCGCCGCCGCGGACGCCGACACGCAGACCGGCCATGCTCACGTCGGCCTCTTGGGCATCGAGGAACTCCCGCACCTTCTCTGCACCCTTGTCGCTAATCGTGATCATGCTTCGCTCCCGTTGGTCATCAAGACTTTCCAAAGTATAGCGCCCGTGCAGAGGCCGACTTGGGATCGCGGAGAGGCTGGGCTCGATCCTCTACGCTAGAGATCGATGCCTTCACCAGAGGACATCAGGCGGCGCATCGAGGCGTCGATTCCGGGCGCGCAAGCCGAAGTCGAGGACTACACCGGCGGCGGCGACCACTTCCGCGCCACGGTGACCGCGGCGGCGTTCGCGGGACGCAGCCGGATCGAGCAGCACCGCCTCGTCTACGACATCTTCGGCGCCGAGATCGGCGGCCCGATCCATGCCCTCTCGCTGAAGACGCAGCTTCCCGACGCGCCCGCGGCCGAGGCCGCTCCCGCGGAGGGCCTCTCCACGTCGCAACCGACGACCACCACCTGAGCCAGGAGACCTTCATGTCCAGCATCAACCCCACCACCGAGCTTCCGATGTCCCCCGCCCAGCCCGCGCCGGGCTCATCGAGCGCTGCACCGAGCAACGAGCCCAACCCGATCCGCGACGCGATCGCGGAGGCGATCGCCGAGCACAAGGTGATCCTGTTCATGAAGGGCACGCCCGAGGCGCCCGCGTGTGGCTTCTCGGCGCGCACGGTCGCGGCGCTGCAGTCCCTGGACACGCCGTTTGCGGCAGTGGACATCCTCCCCGACCCACGCATCCGCCAGGAGCTCTCGGCGCTCTCGAACTGGCCGACGATCCCGCAGCTTTTCGTCAACGGCGAGCTGCTCGGAGGCTGCGACATCGTGACCGAGATGTACGAGTCGGGAGAGCTCGCGGGGGCGTTGCTGTAGCGTCTCGCGGCCGATGCCCGCAGTTGCGATAGCCACCGACAGCACCCACTACCTGCCGCGCGAGCTGGCCCAGCGCGAAGACGTCCATCAGATCAGCCTCTACGTCGGCTGGAAGGGACAGCCCGAACGCGAGCTCGATCTGCCGGGGTTCGACGGCTTCTACGAGCGCCTGCGCACCGATCCCGAACTGCCGACCACCTCGCAGCCCTCGATCGGGGACTTCCTCGCGGTCTGGGAGCCGCTGCTCGAGGCCGGGCACGACGTGGTGTCGATCCATTTGGCCGGAGGCATCTCGGGCACGTGCGAGGCGGCCCGCCAGGCGCACGGCCTGCTCAGCGAGCGGGGGCTGGGCGAGCGCGTCGAAGTGCTCGACTCCGAAAGCGGCTGCGGCGGCACGGGGCTGCTCGTGCTCGCGGCCTGCGCCGCAGCGCGGGCGGGCGCCGACAAGGACGCGGTCGTCGCGCGCGTGCGCGAGACGCGCAAGGAGCTTCGCATCTGGTTCTGCCTCGACACGCTGGAGTACCTGCGTCGCGGCGGACGCATCGGCAAGGCACAGGCGTGGCTGGGCGGCACGCTGAAGATCAAGCCGATCCTCTCGCTGGAGTACGAAATCACGCCGGTCGAGCGGGTGCGCACGGCGGGACGGGCGTTCGAGCGGATGGTCGACTACGCCAAGCAGCTGCGCGACAGCGGCGCCGACGGTTGGGTCGTGCAGCACATCCAGGCCACCGAGCAGGCCCAGCGGCTGATCGACCGCTGCCGCGAGATCTTCGGATCGGAGCCGGTGTTCAGCTCCGAGGTCGGCCCCGTGATCGGGACCTACACCGGTCCGGGCCTGATCGGCGTCGGCGGCGTGCCGCGGGCGCTGCTGAGCTGAGCCCGCCTAACTCTCGCTCAGCGCGATCCACTCGGCGAGGAACGGCTCGGCGATGCGGTACTCGCCGCGGCCGATCCTGCTGAGCAGCTCAGCGTCTACCAGCGCGCCGAGCGCGGTCTGCACGGTCGCAGTCGACGGCAACGAATGACGGCTCTGGTAGTCGCTGCTCAGCGGCCGGCCCGGCTGCTCGGCCGCGAGCGCGAGCAGCACCAGGCGCTGCGCGGCGGCGGCCCTTTCCCACAGCAGGCTGAAATGGGCGTGCTCCGAACGAAGTAGCGCCTCGAGCGCTCGTGTCAGACGATCGATGTCGGCGATCTCGCCTCTGGGCGTCTGCTCCCAGAGGAAGTAGAACGCCTCCTGCGTGGCGTATGGGTGCCCGCCGGTCAACTCGAGCACGCCCGCAGCCGCTTGCGCGGAGAGCTTACGCCCGGTTCGAGCGAACCGATCGCTCGCGAAGTGCTCGAACAGAGCTCGCGGTATGGCTCCGAGCTCGAACTGCTTGGCGCTGCGCCAGAACGGCTCGTTCTCGTCGTTGAAGATCCGCTGCATCATGTGGCGCTTGCTGCCGAGGTAGACGTGAGCGACCTCTGGCTGCTCCTGAAATACGGAGCGCATCAGCTTCGGCAGCCCCGGATCGATGTCGACCACCTCCTGAAACTCATCGAGCACCAGGGCCACGCGTCGATCGCGCTCGCCCGCCAATCGTCCCGGGAGGGCGAGCAACCCTTCGAGGGTGGCGTCGATGTCCTGCTTGTCGGCACGCGCGTCGAAGCTGAACGACAGCGAGCCGTCGTCGGGGTCGACGGTCACGGTCGGTTTGATGCGCAGCCCCGCAAAGATGCGGAGACGCTCCTTCGCGCGAAGCAAGCGCGACGCGACATCCTCGTGAATCGTCTGCGCCAGCTTCTCGGCGAGCTTCTCCTTGGTCGGCGTGCGCATCAGGTCGACTTGCGCTACGAGCACCTCTTCGCTCACGAGCTCCCGAGCGACGCGCCAGATCAGCGAGGACTTTCCATAGCGGCGCGGAGCGAAGACGACCAGGTCCTGGCCGTTGTTCACGTCGGCCAGGATCTCCTCGATCTCGTGTTCGCGATCGGTGAACGCGGAGTCGAGCGCTAGAGCGCCAAAGCGGAAGGGATTGGTCGGTGCATCCCGCCGAGCCGGCATCGGCTAAGTATGCCAGGCTCAATAATGTTTATCAACATAAAATTTTCTATACTTATGCAGATTATTGCTTTTGCAATAGTTAGCCCGCCCTACGCCGGGTCGGAGAGCCGCCAGAGCGCCTGCTCGCGACCACGCGGACATCAGCCATCGAGATGCTGCGGGAACGAGCTAGCGCGCGCGGCGCCGACGGCGTCGGCTACGAAGCATTTTCACGCCGAGCGCCAGCCCGACGATCGTCGCGCCCGCGGTGAGCTGCTCGCGGTGGCGCTCCACGTGCCCGCGCCAGTCGGTGATGTGCGCGACCTCGCCGCGAAGTTTGTCGATCGAGACCGCGAGCTCCATGCGGTTGCTCTCGATCGAGCTGCGAATCTCTGCGGGGCTGCGCTGCGCCATCAGCTACCGGCCCCGGCGGGCGGCGTGCCGGGAGCACCGGGTGCCACCGTCGCAGTGCCGGGCGTCGAGCCCGCGCTGCCGTTGCTGACGGTCTCGCGAATCTTCTTGGCCTCGTCGATCGCCATGTTCGGAACGGGGGGCGAGCCTTTTTTGACGGCTTTCGCCGCGAGCAGGCCCGCCAACGCGCCGAGCAGCAGCAGGATCACGGCCATCGCGAAGAAGCCCCAGAAGTAGGTGAATTCGTTGCCGGGCAGGTAGTAGTAGAGCAGCCAGGCGCAGCCAACCAGCGCGAATATGAGCGCCATCGCGACGAAGATCCCGGCGGCGATGCCGACCACCGCGCCCTTGATCAGCTTCGTGGCCTTTTCGGTGACCTCGGCCTTTGCGAGCTCGATCTCCTCGCGCACCAGCAGCGTCGCGCGCTCTGAAACCTCCGTGATCGCGGTGGCGATGTTCTGCGGCGCCTCTGAACGCGGCTCGCCGGACGAGGGCGTCGGCGGCGCGCTCACTCCGGCGGCTCCTCGTCGAACAGACGTCGCCACACGAGCGCTGCCACCCGCTGGGCGACGATCGTCGAGAGCGCTCCGGCTCCCGTCAGCAGTCCCGACCAGACAAGTCGCTTGACCATCTCGTTCTCCATCAGGTTGGGAGTCTATTGCCCGCGGTGGTCCCATCGGAAACGAGCCCGACCTCGAGGCCCCCGCAGACGGTCTCGACCACGATCGACTTTGCGCGGTCGAACTCCTCCTCGCCCTGCGGCAGCAGGCCGAAGATCCAGCCGGTCAGCAGCTGCTCGATCACCCCGTAGAAGGCCATCGCCGCGAAGCGGGCTTCGATCTCGGGCTTGAAGACGCCTTCGTCCTGGGCCTGCTGCACAATCCGCCCGATCAGCTCGTAGGCGTCGCGGATCGTGCCGATGTGCGTGTCGCCGAAGGAGTTCGCGGCGCGCGTGACCTCGACGATGATCACCTTCATCAGGTCGGGGTCGTGGCGGTAGCTGTCGATGATGAAGGCCGCGATCGCGTGCAGCTTCTCGCGTACCGGCAGCTGCTCGGCGTCCACCCCGCGGATCAGGTCGAGCATCACCTCCCAGCGCTCGAGGAACAGCGTGTCGAGCACCTCGTCCTTGGATCCGAAGTAGTGGTAGACGAGGCCGTAGGCGACGCCGGCCTCGTCGGCGATGTCCGACACGCGACAGGCGTGAAAGCCTTGGCGCGCGAACACGCGCACGGCGGCGTCGAGGATCAGACGCCGCTTGTCGGGTGCCGCCTTGGCGCCGCCTTGGCTGGGCTTGGTCGCGCTCATGCGCGCACCGCCTGCGGCCAGTCATAGACCTCGGCGCGACGGTTGGCCAGCGAGGGCAGCCGCGTGCGGATCTCCTGCTGGCGCTCGAGGTCCAGCTCGGCGATCGCGTAGCCCTCGGCGTCGGGCGCCTGGGCGAGCACGAGCCCCCAGGGATCGACGATCAGCGAGCGCCCGCCGGAGCGGTTGCCGCCGGGGTGCTCGCCGATCTGGTTCGCCGCCACGACGAACGCCTGGTTCTCGATCGCGCGGGCGCGGATCAGGGTCTCCCAGTGATCGCGTGTGGTCGCCAGCGTGAAGGCCGCGGGCAGCGGGAACACGCGCGCGCCGCGCACCGCGAGGATCCGATACAGCTCGGGAAAGCGCAGGTCGTAGCAAATCGACATGCCCAGCTCGACGCCCGCGGCGGTCTCGGAGAGCACGAGCTCCTCGCCGGGCTGCTCTAGGTCGGACTCGCGGTAGGAGCGCCCGCCGACCTCGACGTCGAACATGTGCACCTTGCGGTAGACGGCCCTCAGCTCGCCGTGGGAGTCGATGTGCACGGAGGTGTTCGCGAGCTTCTCTTGGCCCTCGAGGCGCTCGACGATCGAGCCCGCGATCAGCTCGACGCCGAGCTCTGCGGCGCTCGCGCGTGCCCATCGGAGCGTGGGTCCGTCCAGCGGCTCGGCGGCGGCACGCAGCTGATCGTCGCTGCCCATCGCGGTCCACTTCTCGGGGAGTACGATCAGGCTGGCGCCATCGGCCGCGGCGGCGCGCACGAGCCGGTCGGCGACCCGCAGGTTCGCGGCCCGATCGGCGGTGGAGTTCAGTTGGACAGCGGCGGCCTTCAAGAGTGCCCTTCCTCCAGCCGGCTCGCGCCCCCACGACGGGCGCATGTTTCGATCCCCAAATAGATTGACTGGTCAGTCAACATCCCAAAGCATAACGGCCGCGGACGAGGCGACGGCAGCGCCGGGCTGGGCGCCCGCGGAGCGGATGCGCCTGATGCGGGGCGGGCGGCCGCTGAAGCGCTGGCGCTACGTGGGCGTCTTCAGCGAGGAGCTCATGGCCTGCGCGGCGCTGGTCCAGGTCGGCCCGGCGCGTCAGTCCTTCTGGGCGGTCTATCGCCGCGAGGCAGACGAGCTGTATGAGCGCACGCGGATGCTGCCGCGCCGGGGCGAGCTGCATCTGAGCCGTGGCGAGCACGGACAGGCGGGGCGGCTGCTGCTGCGCGATCGCGGCCTCACGCTGCATCTGGAGCTCGCCGAAGAAGCGGGCGTCGAGGCGTTCTGCACGCACGGCGAGCAGCACGTCTGGACGCGCAAGCAGGCCGGCGTCGCCGCCTACGGGACGCTCGCGATCGAAGGCGAGCAGGCGCGCTCGGTCACTGCGCGAGCGGTGATCGACGACACCGCGGGCTATCACTCACGCCATACCGAGTGGTGGTGGTCGGCGGGCGTCGGGCGCGGCCTCGACGGGACGCCGCTGGCCTGGAACCTCGTCAGCGGCGTCAACGACCCCCCGACCGGCTCCGAGCGCGCCGTATGGATCGACGGCGAGCCGCGCGAGGTTCCGCCGGTCGAGTTCAGCGGTGACCTCAGGCGCATCTGTGGCGCAGACGGCTCGGAGCTGCGCTTTCACGCCGAGGCCGAGCGCGCCCGCCACGAGAACCTGCTGATCCTCAAGAGCGACTACCGCGCGCCGTTCGGGGCGTTCTCGGGAAGCTTGCCGGGAGGTATCGCCGTAGCTCATGGGCTCGGGGTCGTCGAGCACCACCGCGCGCGCTGGTGAGTCCTACTCCGGGCCTCTAACGAGCGCCGCCGGCCCGCTGCCTACGCAGCTCGGCGAGCAAGAGCTTGGAGTGCATCGCCCCGAGCAGCTCGCGCAGCGGCTCGACGCCCGCGGCGACGATCTCCATCGCGCGCTCGACCTCGACCTCTCCGGCGAGCCGTGCGAGCAGCGCCTGCACCTCCTCGGCGACGAGCGGCTCGAGCGCCTCGCGGTAGCGCAGCGTGTCGTAGACCGTGAAGCCGAGCTCCTCCTCGTAGCCGCCGGCGCGGAAGCTGGCGATCGCCTCGATGATCTTCACGTCGTCCTGGTCATAGCCGTTGCGGCTCGGCGTCAGGACGCCGATCTCGGCGAGCCGGTCGAGCACGTTGCGCGGGATCTCGTAGCGCTCGGCGACGGTCTTCAGCGACACGCGCCGGGAGTCCTCGGCGTTGGCGAGCGCGCGTTCGAGGATGCGGTCCTCGAGCTCGATCAGCGCCCGCACTCGCTCGGGCTCCTCGTCGAGCGTGCTCTTGATCACGCGCAGCGGCATGAAGCGCTTCTCCTGCAGACGCTTGATCAGCTCGATCCGCTCGACGTACTCGGGCGGGTAGTAGGCCATGTTGCGGCTTGTCCTGACGATGTCCTCGCCCTCGCCGAGCAGCCCCTCGCGCAGGTAGTAGCGGATCGTCCCCGCGCTTACGCCCGAGCGCTCGGCCAGCTCGCTCATCTTCAGCAGCGACGGGTCGCGCGTCGCCGCCTCCCCGCCGGTGCTTCGCAGCGTGACGCCCATGCCGCGACCCAGCCTCAGACCTGGAAGGAGATGTCCTGCTGCTCCCCGGCAGCGCCCGCCGCGGCGCCCTCGGCCAGCAGCTCGGCCACCTCGGCCTGGGAGTAGCCCGCGGCGAGCAGCACCTCCTCGGTGTGCTCGCCCAGCGCGGGCCCCGGCAGCCTTGCGTGATCGCCGGGCGTGCGCCCGAGCTTCACGGGCAGCCCGAGTTGGCGCACGGGGCGATCGGCGCCGGGCTGGTCGAGCTCGACCACCATCTCGCGCGCCTGCACGAGCTCGGAGGAGAGCGCCTCGTCGAGCTCGAGCACCGGCTCCAGGCAGCAGTCGTTCTCCCGCGCGAACGCCTCCCACTGCTCGCGGGTACGGCCCTTGAAGATCTCCTTCACCTGCTCGTGCGCCGCCGAGCCGGGACGCTCGAACTGCGCGGCGATCAACTCCTCGCGCTGCACCCCGCGACAGAAGCCCTGCCAGAACTTCGGCTCCAGCGCGCCCAGCGTGACCCAGCCGTCGGCGCACTCGTAGGGGCGGTAGCAGATCAGCGAGCCCGCCAGCGGCAGCTCGCCGCGGCTCGGGACCGTGCCCTCGGCGAAGTAGCCGGCCGCGACCATCGCCAGCCAGGAGAGCGCGCCGTCGGCCATCGAGACGTCGACGATCTGGCCCTCGCCGGAGCCGGGCGCACCCGGCGCGCCGTCGCGCTCGCGCAGCGCGGCGAGGATCCCGAACGCCGCCATCAGCGCACCGCCGCCGAGGTCGGCGATCTGACCCGCGGCCTGGACCGGCTCGCCGCCGCGCTCGCCGGTCAGGCCGAGCAGGCCGATCAGCCCCAGGTAGTTCATGTCGTGGCCGGAGGCGTCGCGTTTCGGGCCATCCTGGCCGTAGCCGGAGATCGCGCAGTAGACGACGCCGGGGTTCTGCTCGCGCATCCGCTCATAACCCACGCCGAGGCGGTCGAGCACGCCGGGTCGGAAGGACTCGAGCACGACGTCGTAGTCGCCCACCAGCCGCAGCAGCGCCTCGCGCCCGCGCTCGTTCTTCAGGTCCAGGCGGATCGAGCGCTTGTTGCGGTTCAGCGACAGGAACAGCGCCGACTTCGCGCTCTCGTGCGCGCCCTCGTAGTAGGGCGGCGACCAGCGGATGTAGTCGCCCATGCCGGTGTCCTCGACCTTCAGCACCTCGGCGCCGAGGTCGGCCAGCAGCAGCGAGCAGAAACCGCCGGGCAGCAGCCGCGAGAGGTCGAGCACGCGGATTCCCTGAAGCGGCAGGCTCATGCCGCGGCCGCCTCTCCGCGCGCGGCGGCATCGGCGCCGCGCTGGGGCAGGTTCAGGGCGGTGCGAGCCTCCTGCACGGTCGCGGGACGACGGCCCGCGTTCTCGGTCATCTCGCGCGCCTTGGCGATCAGCTCGCCGTTGGAGGCGGCCATGTGCCCGTCGGGCAGGTACAGGTTGTCCTCCAGGCCGACACGGATCGAGCCGCCGAGCGCGAGCGCCGCCGAGACGAGCATCCACTGATCGCGCGAGATCCCGATCACGCCCCAGTGCGAGGCGGGCCGGCCGGGCGGGTTCGCGGGGATGTTCTCGACCATCGCCGCGAGGTTGCGCGCCGTGGCCGGGATGCCGCCGACGACGCCCATCACGCAATCGACGTGCAGCGGCGTTTTCAGCACGCCCATGTCGACCAGCGGCGCGAGGCTGCCGACGTGGCCGATGTCGAAGCACTCGTGCTCGGGTTTGATACCCAGCTCGTTCATCGCCTCGAGCAGCTCGATGATCTCCTCGAACGGGTTGGGGAAGATCATCTTGAAGACGAAGTCCTTGCGCGAGCGCGAGTACTTCGCGTAGTTCATGGAGCCCATGTTCAGCGCCGCGACCTCGGGGCGGCAGGCGCGCAGGTATTCGATTCGCTTCGACACCGGCACGCCGACGGTGCCGGTGGAGAAGTTGACGATCGCCGCGTCGCCGACCTCGCCGCGGATCGCCTCGGAGATCGCCTGGAAGTCCTCGATCTCATAGCTCGGCGTGCCGTCGGGTTTGCGGGCGTGGATGTGGATCATCGTGCCGCCCTCGTCCACGATCCGCCGCGCCTCGGCGGCGTACTCCGCGGGCGTGTAGGGGATCGCGGGGCACTGCTCGCGGTTCGCGATCGCACCCGAGATCGAGCAGGTGATCACGACGGGATCGTCAAGGCTCATACCGGGACCACTCCTGACTTCTTGTAGGGACGCTCGACCTTCTTGCCCTCGGCCATCTCCAGCCCGCGGCAGATCGTCAGCCGCGTCTCGCGCGGGTCGATGACGTCGTCGATCATGTCGTTGCCCGCGGCGATGTAGACGTCGATGATCTTGCGGTAGGCCGCGATCAGCTCGGCCTTCTTGGTCTCGGGGTCGTCGGCTTCCTCGACCTGTTTGCGCATCACGATCTCGACGGCCCCCTCGGCGCCCATCACGCTGATCTCGGCGCTGGGCCAGGCGACGATCAGGTCGGGCTCGTAGGCGCGGCCGTTCATCACGTAGTAGCCCGCGCCGTAGGCCTTGCGCGTGATCACGGTGATCTTTGGCACGGTGGCGTTCGCGACGGCGTAGAGCATCTTCGCGCCGTGGCGGATGATGCCCCCGGCCTCGACCTTCGTGCCGACCATGAAGCCGGGCACGTCCATCAGGAACACGAGCGGGATCGAGAAGGCGTTGCAGAGGTTCACGAAGCGCGCGGCCTTGTCGGCGGAGTCGTTGTCGAGGATGCCGCCGAGCTGCTTGGGCTGGTTGGCGACGATCCCCGCGGGGCGCCCGCCGAAGCGGGCGAAGCAGGTGATGATCGTCTTGGCCCACTGCGGCTTCATGTCGAAGTAGAAGCCGTCGTCGGCGATGCGGCGGATCACCTCGTACATGTCGTAGGGCTTGCGGTTGGATTCGGGGAGCACGTCGAGCAGCTCCTCGTCACCACGCTCGACCGGGTCGGCGCTCGCGCGCAGCGGCGGCTTGGACTCGCAGTTCTGCGGCATGAACGAGAGGTACTGCTTGACCCGCTCGATGCACTCCTGGTCGTCGGCCACCTCCAGATCCCCCACCCCGGACTTGCGCGTGTGCACGCGCGAGCCGCCGAGCTCCTCCTGGGTCACGTCCTCGCCGACGGCGGCGCGCACCAGATGCGGGCCCGCGAGCGCCATCGAGCCGCGTCCCTTGACCATCGGCACGAAGTCGGCCAGGCCCGGGATGTAGGCGGTCCCCGCGGCGCAGGGTCCCATCAGCGCGGCGATCTGCGGGATCACGCCGCTCATCACGACCTCCTCGCGGAACAGGTGCCCCGAGCCGGCGAACAGCGAGCCGACGGCCTCCTGGATGCGCGCGCCCGCGGAGTCCAGCAGCCAGATGAAGGGAATCCGCTTGGTCAGGGCCAGCTCGCGCAGGCGCGTCACCTTCAACTCTCCGGTCATCCCCATCGAGCCGGCCATCACGGTGAAGTCATAGGCGCAGACGGCGACCAGGCGGCCCTCGACCTTGCCGTAGCCGGTGATCACGCCGTCGGCTGGGGCAACCTTGCCGTCCATCGCCCGTTGGGCGAAGTGCGGACGGCCGTGGATGCCGAGCTCGGTGAACGTGCTCTCGCCTGTGCCCTCATCGGTATCGATCAGCAGCGCCAGGCGCTCGCGCGCGGTCAGCTTCTCGGCGGCGTGCTGCTTGGCGATCTTCTCCTCGCCACCGCCGAGCTTGATCTGCTCGCGGCGTGCGTGCAGGTCCTCGACCAGCGGCCGCAGCAGCGAGGTTTTGGCCGCGGGCTCCTCGCCGCTCGCGGCGGGCGGCTTCTCGGTCGTGCTCATCAGCGTCCTTTCCACTGGGGCTCGCGCTTCTCGAAGAAGGCGCTGACGCCCTCGACGATGTCCTCGGTGGACATCGCGAGCGTCAACTGCGCGCGCAGGTAGTCGAGCGCCTCGTCGAGCGGCATGTCGAGCTGGCGGCGCATCGCCTCCTTGCCGAGGCGCATGATCACGGGCGACTTGCCCGCGAGCTTGCCGGCCCAGTCGCTGACGGTGGCGGCCAGCTCGGCCTGGGGCACGACCCTGTTGACGATCCCGGCGGCGAGCGCCTCGTGCGCGCTCCAGCGCTCACCCAGCAGCAGCAGCTCGTTCGCGCGCTTGCGCGGGACGTTGCGGTAGATCAGCGCCATGATCATGAAGGGGAAGGTGCCGACGTTGATCTCGGGCGTGCCGAAGCTCGCCTGCTCGGAGGCGACGATCAAGTCGCAGGCCAGCGCGATCCCCAGCGCCCCGGCGAGCACGTGGCCGTCGGCGACGACGATCGTCGGCTTGCCGAGCTCGCCGATCAGCTTGAACAGGCCCACGAACCGCTCGGAGCCGAAGTGGCGCTCCACGAGCGGCGCGTCGGCCGCGAAGCCCCCGAGGTTCGCGCCCGAGGAGAAGGTGCGCTCGTGCGAGGAGGCGAGCACCACGCAGCGCGCGGCGTCATCTCCGCGGGCGCGCTCGAACGCGGCGATCAGCCCCCCCAGCATCTCGGCGGACAGCGCGTTGCGCGTGTCGGGCTGGTCCATCGTGATCGTCGCGACGCCCCGTTCATCGAGCGCGTAGAGGACTGGATCTCCGGCCATCGGCGCATCCTAGCCTGAACCGGCGAACGTTGGAAGTACAGAGTTCTACTGTTTACTTTTGGAGACTCCGGGGAGTGCCCGGCCCAACGCGCCAGGCGATCCAGACCACTTGGCTTGTAAGTATTGCTGCGTATGCCGGTGTCTGCGAAGGACCTGCGCAAGGTGCTCGACTTCGTCGGCGAGGCCCACGGGGCGGGCGACTTGGAAGAGCTGCGCGCCTACCTGCCGAGCGGGCTGGGCGAGCTGGTGCGCACCGACTACGCCTCCTACAACGAGGTCGGCATCGACGGCACGGTGCACGTCGCGGTCGCGATCCCCGAGATACCGGCGGAGCTGGTGGTGGAATGGCAGCGCTACGCCTACCAGAACCCGCTCGCGACACGGGTGGCACGCACGCGCGACGGTCGTGCCTACCGCTTCTCGGACGTCGCGAAGCGCGAGGATCTGGAGCGCCTGGAGCTGTTCCGGGGCTTCTACAAAACGCTGGGGGTCCCTCACCAGATCGCGTTCACGCTCCCCTCGCCGCCGCACCTGACCTTCGCGCTGGCGCTCTCGCGCGGCGGGCGCGACTTCTCAGACCGCGACCGCGACCTGCTGAACCTGACCCGCCCCCACCTGATCCAGGCCTACCGCAACGTGCAGGCGCGCGAGCGCGCGGCGCGCCTGCTCGAGGCGCTGCGCAGAGGCGTCGACGCCAGTCGCGAGTCGATCGCGATCATCGACGCAGGAGCGATCTCGTTCGCGTCCGAGACGGCGCAGGAGCAACTGCGGGCGCTCGGCTGGCAGGGCGATGGGACGCCTCCGCAGCTGCTCCTGGAATCAGGCCCGACCGGGCGCCTGTGGGACCCGCTGCTGGTGCCGAGTGCCGACGGCAACCTCGTGATCCGCCGTCTGCCGAGCGGTAGCCGCGAAAGCCTCGTCGTCGTCTTCGAGCAGCCGCGCTCGGAGTTGAGCGAGGTGGCGCTGCGCGGCCTCGGCCTGAGCCCACGCGAGTCCGAAGTCCTACGGCTGCTCGCGCGCGGTCGCACCACGCAGTCGATCGCAGGCGAGATGGGGATCAGCCCACGCACGGTGCACAAGCACACCGAGCGCATCCACGCGAAGCTCGGCACGCACGACCGCGCGCAGGCGATCGCCACGGCGCTGGCGGCCGAGCGCGAAGCTTCGGGCGCGGAATCGCTGTCCACACGCTGAGCGCTCGCTCAGCCGTGTGCCGCTCGCCGCTCGTGAGCGGCACGCAGTCTGCGCAGTTGCTCGAGCCCGATCGTCAGCCGCGCGGACGGAGCAGCCACGAGGACGGGTGGATCGACGGCGAGGATGTCCGTCGTCGTCGTCGAGACCAGGTATTCGGTGGCAGTCGATTCGATCACCCTCAGCGGCAGCCCGGATTCGGTCAAGTAGACGGTCAGCGTCTGCATCGGTCCACCTCGTTCGAGCACGGACGGGCGAAGCGACTTGATCAGCGCGAGCCTGTCGACCGCGACGGTGAACCCGATCACGTGCCGGCCGTCGATCGTCGCTTCGCTGCGCGTCACCTCGCCGACGGCGGTCCAGAGAAGATCGAGCAGGCCCGCATACGGGCCTTTGCCGCCGGCGTCTATTTCGTAGCGTGAGCCGGCTCCGGCGTGGTAGGGAAACAGGCTCGCGGCGCTTTCGTCCTGTTGGCGAATCCACGGGCGACCACCGTCCATCCTGCCCGCGGACGCGCTGTAGTCGTATGTCCTCGGGCCGATGCCGATCCGCCACGGCCTGCCCGACAGACGCGCTTCGCCTTGGAGCGGGGTCAGGCTCGCGAGTCCCGAGATCGCCGCGTTCACGTTCCTGGGCCTTGCCGGAGCGCCGGTCGAGGTCGTCGTCGTGACCGTCAGGTGAGTGAGCTGCGTGTAGCGCTCGCTCACGACCGGCAGCGTCGCCATCTTCTGCTCGAGCGCGACCAGCTCGGCCGGTGGCGTCGCGGGGGCGGGCGGAGCGCCATTCGCCGTGCCGTCGGCCGCCGAGCGCAGGGGGCGGGCGGCGCGAGCCGCAGAGCCGCGGCCGCAGAGCACCGCGAGCGCCAGGAGGACTCCGAGCGCGAGCATCGCCGCAGCGCCGCGGGAACGAACTCCGAGAGCTGTGAGGGACGGCACGCGCCGCCGACGCTACCGCAGCGGCCAGCCGAGGCCAGAGGCGAGCTCGCGGGCAGGAGCAGGGCGATCATGGGTGCCGACCCGTGGATCGCTACCTGACCCGCGGGTCGGCACCTCGCCTTGGCACTGCCCGCGGCAGCGGCTGGCCTAACGCCGAGTTTCGCGAATGCAGAAAGTAAGAAGCTCTACTGTTTACTTTCGCGGACGCCTGCGTTAGCGTCCGGGGACCCGACCGATCACAAGGAGACCTTCGAGATGGCAGCCACCGCCGAGAGCGTGCTGAAGCCGGACTTCGGCGCCGCGCGCAAGCACTTCATCTTCACCGACGAGCACGAACAGCTGCGCGAGTCGATCCGCAACTTCGCGATCAAAGAGCTGGCGCCGCACGCCGAGGAATGGGAGGAGACGACGTTCCCGGACTCGGTGATCCGCCGGATGGGCGAGCTCGGCTTCCTCGGCCTCGACAAGCCGGAGCAGTACGGCGGGCAGGGCGGGGACTACTACTCGGCGCTGGTACTGGCGGAGGAGATCACGAACGCGAACTCGGGCGGCCTGGCGATGGGCGTCGCGGTTCACACCGACATGGCGATGCCGCCGATCCTCGCCTTCGGCTCAGAGCAGCAGAAGCAGGAATGGGTGGTGCCCGCGATCAAGGGCGAGAAGATCCTGTGCCTCGGGATCACGGAGCCCGACGCGGGCTCGGACGTCTCGGGCATCAAGACGCGCGCGGTCAAGGACGGCGACGACTACGTGATCAACGGCTCGAAGACCTACATCACGAACGGCCACCGCGCGGACGTGATCGTGCTCGTGACGAAGACCGACCCGGACGCGGGCTACGACGGCTTCACGCTGTTCCTGGTGCCGATGGACGCCCCCGGGGTGATCCGCGAGAAGCGCCTGGAGAAGCTCGGCATGCACGCCTCGGACACGGCGCTGCTGGCCTTCCAGGACGTGCGGGTGCCGGAGTCGGCTGTGCTCGGCCAGGTCGGCAAGGGCTTCTACCACATCATGTGGGAGCTCCAGGGCGAGCGCCTGATCGGCGCCGCGGGGATGGTGGCGGGCGCGCAGAAGTGCTTTGAACGCACGCTGCAGTACGCGCACGAGCGCAAGGCCTTCGGCCGCGAAATCGGCAAGTTCCAGGTGATCCGCCACAAGTTCGCCGAGATGGCGACGAAGATCGAGGGCGCGCGGCAGATGACCTACATGACCGCGTGGCGCTTCGCCAACGGCGAGTACCCGGTGCGCGAGATCTCGATGTCCAAGCTGGTCGCTTCGCGCGTGCTCTGCGAAGTGGCCGACGAGTGCATCCAGATCCACGGCGGCGCGGGCTACATGAAGGAG
>DATAVP010000038.1:0-157375 GCA_036267655.1 Solirubrobacteraceae bacterium | reverse complement strand
CAGCGCTACCGCTCAAGCACCGCTCGAGCGAAGGCGCTGCCGATCTGGCTGATGCACTACAACACGACCAGGAACCACAGCGGGATCGGCAACCGGCCACCGATCAGCCGTGTTCGGGAGGAGTCGAGGCACAACATCTAGGGCCTGCCGCCGACGCTGGGTTTGCCCGCGGCGCGGAGCGCCTGCACGTAGGCGTTCTGGGTCGCGATCGCTTCGGGGTTGCCCTGGGCGATCGCTTCCGGCGAGACCGATTGCGGGTTCAGGTAGATCGCCGCGGCCAGCTCGTGCTCGGCGGCGCGCGGATTGCGGGCGAGGTCGTACTGTCCGAGCGTCAGCCAGGTCTGCGGGTTCGACGGCTGCAGGCGCACCGCCCGCTGCAGCGTCGCGCGCGCCAGCGTGGGTTTGCCCGTCGCCTGCTGCACCGCCGAGAGCGTGAACAGCGCCTGGGCCGACAGCGGGTCGCGTGAGACCGCGGTCTGCGCCGAGGACAGCGCCGCGCGCGGGTCGCTCGCCAGCTCGGTGAGCGCCTGCTGGGAGGCCGAGACCGAGCGCTGGGGCTGCCACTCCGTCCAGGCCGCCAGCAGCGAGCCGACGATCGCCGCGACCGCGACCGCGATTCGCACCGGCCCGAGGGCCTTCGGCTGCAGGCGCGCGCGCAGCTCCTGAAGGCTCGGCAGGGCGCGGCTGCGCGCGTCGCCTCCAAGCGCCGCCGCGGAGGGCCTCGTCCAGGCGCCCAGGGCCGCCGAGGGGCCGTCGGTGCCCGCGCCGACCGTCAACGCCGAGCCCGCCGGAGCGCTGATCGCGGTGCTCGCGCCCAGCGGCCCGCGGCCCGCGAGCCAGCCCGCGCACAGCAGCGCGACGCAGGCGTTGCCCGGCACGTACCAGGTCCAGTCGGCGATCGAGTGGATCCCGAACACCACGACCAGGCAGAGCATCGCCAGCATGCCGATGCGCTCCGGGGTGTAGGACGCCGGGACGCCGTTGACCGTCAGGCGCTTCCAGCCCGGCGTGCCACCGCTGTCGGCGCGGTCGAGCCAGCCGCGCAGCGTCTTCCAACTGCTCCAACGCCGGTTCAACGGGTGCGTCGCCCGCCCCGCGGTCGCCATCCAGGACAGCAGCAGCGCGAGCGTCAGGGCGAGGCCGACCACGCCGAGGTCGGCCATCGTCTGCACGATGTACCCATGCGCATGGCGCACGTCGAGCGTCTCGGTGCGGTAGCGCAGGCGCGCGGTTGCGTAGCCTTCCGCGCCCGCGCCGAGCACCGGGTGGGCCTGGAAGACCTTCAGCGCCTCGTTCCAGTAGCGCGCGCGCACGCTGCCGACCGCCGTCAGGCGCCCCGGCCCGTTCGAGGGCACCGGCGCGTGCGGGTCGGTCAGGGAGTGGACCGCGTGCGAGATCGTGCCCGTGAAGCCGCGGTGGCTCGCCGCCAGCGCGCCCGCGCAGGCCAGCACGACGACCGCGAGCAGGCTCAGCAGCAGCGTCCCCGCGCGGCGGCGGCTGATGATCGACGGCGCGTTGCGCCCCGTCCAGAACCCGAACGCCAGCCCGAGCAGCATCAGCAGCACGAGCATCGCCAGGATCAGCACGCCAAGCTGGTGCCCCGCGCCGGTGCGCACGTCCAGCGGCAGGTTGTCCGTGTTCAGCGCGTGCCGCGAGAAGTCCCACGCCACGACGCCGCCCGCGCAGACCGCGCCGCAGATCAGGATCGCCGCGCTGCGCAGGCGCAGCGGCACGATGCAGAACCACAGCACCAGCCCGAGCACCAGCGCCACCAGCGCCCCGCGCGAGTAGGCGAGCATCAGCGTCAGCAGCATCAGCCCCATCGCCGGATAGGCCAACGCGCTCAGCAGCGCGTGGCCCGCGCGGCGGGCGCCGAGCCACATGCAGCCGATCGCCCCCATCGCCGCCGTCAGGCCGATCGCGTTCCAGTAGCTGTAAGGGGCGCGCAGGCGCGCGTAGACGTCGCTCGCGTCGAACGAGGCCGGGAACACCTTGGTCAGCAGCGCGTAGACGCACACCACAACCGCCGCCAGCACCACGCCGCCGAGCAGCGCGGGCCAACGCGCGGGGACCGCGCGCGCGAGCGCGATCGCCGCCCCGAACACGCCGCAGTAGGCCAGCATCCGCCCCGCGTCCTTGAAGCTGTCATCCGGCTGCACCGACCACACCACCGACAGCGCGGTCAGCGCCGCGAATGCCAGCAGCAGCGCGACGGTCCAGCCGCCGTAAGCGCGACCCCGCGCTGCTGCTCCCAGCAGCGCGGCCGCCGCCACGATCAGGCCCGAGCCCAGGCTCAGCACGATCTCCACCGTGGTCATGTCCGCCAGGTTCAACCCGCCGCCCGCGAGAAACGCCACGAAGCAGAGCACGCCCGCGATCAGCAGCAGCGGCCACCACGACAGCGCGCGCGCCTTCAGCGCGCCGTCCCGGCCGCCTCGCCGCGGGCCGCCGGCGTTGCGCTCCGCGCCTCCGCGCAGCCAGCCTCGCGGCGCCGGTGCGCCGAGGCCCGGATTGCTGGGCGCCGGTCGCGCGACGGGCGCGGTGGGCGGCTGCTCAGTGGGAGCGGTGGCCACGGATTCCGTCTCGGATCGCACGCCCGCCCAGCGCTGCGGCGCAGGCGAGCAGGAAGGCGAGCACCGCCAGCAGCGGGTCCGGAAGTGAGCTGAAGGCCGAGGCGATGTCGGCGTGGACCACGCCCGGATGTACGAGCTGATCGCCCACCGACAGCGGTTCAGAGCCGGTTTTCGGCGCGCTCGTCAGGGCGCTCTGCTCGGAAGCGGAGAGCGGCGTCGCGGTCGTGCCACCACCACCGCCGCCAGAGCCCGAGCCGCCGCCTGCGCCCGCGGCGGCGAGCTGCGCGCGGCGGATCAGGTTGCCGCAGTCGGAATACTCTTCGACTTCGGTCGGCAGCTCCTGAAGCGCGCGCCGGTAGTCCTTCTGGCTGAAGCCGCTCAGGCTCTTGCCGTGCGTGCAGCGTTCGATGATCTTCGTGCCCGTGTCGGCGCTCGCCGTCGCTGCCAGGCAGACGAGCAGCGAGGTCGCGAGCGCCAGTGCGGAGGCGATTCGCATAGTTGAGCGACGCAACGCTACCAACGCCCTCGGGAGAGTTCGAGGCTCGCGAGCGCGGCCGAGAAGCCGTCGGCCCAGGCCGCGTAGGTGTAGGCGCCCACATCCTGCGCCGCCTGGGCGCCCAGGCGCGCACGAAGCTGCCGATCCTCGGACAGGCGCAGGATCGCGTGTGCGAGCGCGTCGCTCTCGCCCGCGGGCACGACCAGGCCGTTGACGCCGTCGCGCACGAGCCCGCCCGCCGCCGCGCCCACGGCGTCGCTTGCGATCACCGGCAGTCCACGGTTCATCGCCTCGTTGATTACCAGGCCCCACGGCTCGCGAAACGTCCTCGTCGCGATCGAGGGCAGCACGAGCACGTCGCAGGCCGCGTACACGTCGCGCAGCTCGCGCGGCGCCAGCGTGCCGAGGCCGATCATGCCCGCGTCGCCCTGGCGGCGAGGGCCCGCCGGGGCGATCGGCGCGAGGCTCGGGTCGATTCCCGCGAGCACCAGCGCCGCTTGCGAGGGGTCGAGCTCGGCGCCGCGCCAGGCGTCCGCCAGCACCGCGAGCCCCTTCTCGGGCTCGGGGCGGCCCACGAACAGGAAGCGGACCCCGGCCGCGCCCGGCCACGACGGCTCGTGCGGCGGCTGAACTTCGGGCGAGCCCCAGAAGTCGTTGTCGACCGCCTGCGGGGCGACGTGCACGTTGCGCGCTCCGCGCGCCTGCACGTAGGCGCTGACGTGCGGGCCGTAGGTGACGACCGCGTCCGCCCTTCGGTACAGCCTCCGCAGCGGCAGGTAGGTGAAGGCGTGGGCCAGGCTGCGCGGGTGCGCCCACAGCGAGGCCCACAGGATCAGCGGCACCCTGGCGCGCCGCGCGCCGCGCCACGCGGCCAGCGGCGCGAAGCGCCCGCCGGTGGGGCAGACCACGGCGCGGTAGGCGCCCGAGGCCGCGAGCGCGCTCAGCTCGCGCGGCGCCAGATGGCGATGGGGGAAGGGCATCTGCTGCTCAAACCCGGGACCGCCGTGCTTGGAGCGCCCTCCGAACAGGGCCAGCTCGATCCCCTCCTGCTCGTGCAGGAGCCGCAGGCCGCCGATGCGGTAGGCCGGTGCGTGCCCGGTCGCGAACAGGACCGGCTTGACGTTCTCGCGGCTCACCGCAGCGCCAGCTCGTAGGCGTCGATCGTCTGGCGCCCGCAGCGCTCCCAGGTGAAGTTCGCGGCGACCGTCGCACGAGCGCGCTGGCCCGCCTCGTGCAGGCGGTGGGGGTCGGAGAGCAGCTCGTCGATCCGCTGCGACAGGCGCTCGATGTCCCCCGGCGGCACCAGCACCATGCCGTCGCCCGCGGCGGCGATCTCCTCGGGCCCGGCCTCGCCGCGGCAGCCGATCGCGGGCACGCCGCCCGCCATCGCCTCGACGTAGGCGACGCCGAAGGCCTCCTCGGTCGAGGGCATCGCGAACAGCGTGCAGCGCCGCGCCAGCTCGACCGCCCGTTCGGGCGCGAGCTGCCCGTGGAAGTCGATCCGCTCGGCCACCTCGAGGCGCTCGGCCAGCGCTTCGAGCGCCGCGCGCTCGGGACCTTCGCCGACGATCGCGTAGCGCAGCGTGGGGTGGCGGGGGCTCAGCACCGCCAGCGCGCGCAGCACGTCGGCGTGGCGCTTGCGCGCCACCAGATGGGCGACGGTCACGAGCGTCGGCGGCGCCCCGCTGCGTCGCGGCGGACGCGCGGCGGCGGGCACGTCGGTGCCGAGGTGGACCACGCGCGTCTCGCGTGCTCCGTGCGCGCGAGAGAGCTCGGCGATGCCCTCGCTGTTCGCGAGCACCAGCCGCGCGTCTGTGAGCGCGCGACGCACGGTCTCACCGCCCCCCGGCACGCGCACGGCCGTGTAGAGCACGTCGCCGCCGTGCACCGAGACCAACAGCGGCGCGCGTACCGCCCGCGAGGCGCGCACGCGTCGCACGGCCTCGCCCGCGGGCACCGCGTTGTGGGCGTGGATCAGATCGAAGGGAAAGCTGCGGTGCAGGCGCGCTATCGCAAGGCCCAGCGAGGGCGCGGCCCACGCCCCCCACTTCGCATACGTGCGCCCGCGCTCCGGCGAGACGAACGGCACGTAGGAGATCCGAAGCCCGTCGAGCGTCTGCGCGCGCGGCTCTCGCGCGCGCTCGGCGAATGCGCCCAGCGCCGCTCGCGGCCCGGCCGCGAGCGCGGAGCGCGGCGGCACCAGCCGGTTCAGCACGAGCACCTGCACCTCGGCGCCCGCATCGCGCGCCGCGAGCGCCTGGCGATGCGCCCAGACGCCCAGCACCGGGTCGCGTCGGCTGGGGTAGAACTCGGCGACCACCAGCACCCTCATGCTCGTCGCGCTCCTCTCACGAGCGCGCTCACCAGTGCCGGTGGGTGGTCAGCGTGCGCTTTGACTCCGCGGCCGTCAGGTACGGACGCTCGGCCAGGAACTCGCGCGCCTCGGCGACCGCGGCCTCGCGCGAGTAGGCGTCGGCCGCAGGCGCGGCGCGGTGCCCGATCGCGACCGCGTCGACGACGCCGCAGCGCCAGCCGTGCTCGCCGGCGAGCGCGGCCCAGTGCGCATCCAGGCCCCAGCCCATGCGCAGCTGCGGGAACGGGAGCAGGGTGGCGAAGGTGGCGCTCGCGAACGCGGTCACGGGGCCGATCTCGACAAAGCGGGTCTCGCGCACGACGCTGCCCGCTTGTCGGCGCGTCTGCGGCCAGGCGGCGTGCGAGTCCAGTCGGTGGGCGGGCTGGGCGAGCTGCAGCGAGAAGCGCTCGCACAGGAACAGGAAGCGGTCCAGGAAGCCGTGCGGCAGCTCGACGTCGTCGTCGAGCACCAGCAGCCAGTCGTACCCGGCGGCCTGCGGTGCCTCCGCCGCGAGCAGGCGGTTGAGGTTCTCGAACTTGCCGCGGCCCTCGGGCGCGGTCAGCCGCAGCTCGACCTCGTGGCGGGAGCGGCGCAGCTCGGCCTGGGCGCGCTCGGCGAGCGCTCGATGCCGCGGGCGCTCGATGCCGAGCGCCAGCACGCGCCGACGCGGCGGCTCGCGCCTGGCGGCGCGCGCGAGGCGCAGCGGCTGCCCGCGGGCGAGCTCACCCGCGTCGAGCGCCGCGTCGCGCATACCGCGCAACCTGGCGTCGAGGCCGCCGACCGTGCCGCTGGCGCCGGAGAGGAAGTCGGGGCCGGTGGGGGCGGGTTGCGGCGATTGCCCCCGCCGTTCGCGCAGCGCTTCGCGCAGGCGCCCGGCGCTGTGCGCGACCATCGTCAGCCCGGCGGGACAGCGGCTGCGCAGCACGTGTCCCGCGCAGCCCGCGAGCGTCGTGAGCTCTTGCCCGAGCGAAGGCTGCTCGCCGCGCCAGGCGTCAAAGCGCCGCGCGGCCCGTCCTCGCACGTGCGCGGCGCGGGCCAGCGAGCGCAGGCGCGCGTCGCTGCCGGTACGCCGATGCTCCACGCCCGCCGCGGCCACGTACAGAGCTCCTCGGTCGTCATCGCCGCCGCAGGCGGCCATCAAACGATCCTGCCACTCCTGCTCATCGCCGCCCTGCTCGAGTGCCTCCTCGAACGGTCCGATGCGCTCCAGGGCACTGCGCCTGATCGCCATGTTCGCGCCCCAGGCGTAGCGCGTGCGCGTGTCGTCGGGGCCGAGCTCGAGGGCGGTGATCGCAGGGTGATCGCGCCCGCAGGAGCGCGGCGCGCGGCCTTCCAGGTGCGGGCGGATCGGGCCCGCGAACACGTCGGTCCGCGGGTGCTCGCGCGCCGCTTCCAGCAGCGCCGCGAGCCAGCCCTCGCCGACGCGCACGTCGTCGTCCACGAACACGACCAGCTCGCCGCTGGAGCGGCTGACGCCGGTGTTGCGCGCGACGTTCAGGCCGAGGGGCTGCTCGTGCGGCTCGTAGCGCGCGCCGTGTCGCTCGGCCAGCGCGCGCGTCTGCGCCGAGGCTCCTGCGTCGTCGATCACCAGCACCTCGGCGCCCGCCCGCCTGGCCTGGGCTGCGATCGAAGCCAGCGCCACCTCCAGGTAGGCCGGACGCGCGCGTGTCGGGATCACGATCGATGCCGGGATCGACCGCGAGATAGATGATGAGTTCGACGATGAAATCGATGCGCTGTCCATCGTGCCCGACAGTCTAGGTTTGCAGCGGTTTTTCGCGTTTCCCCGGCCTACAGCCAACTAGTCTCTCCGGCAGATGGTCCTGTTCCTGCACAACCGCTACCGCACGACCGGCGGCGAGGAGCGCGTCGTCGAGGACCTCGCCTGGCTCGTGCGCGAGCGGATCGGCGAGCCGGTCGAGCTGCTCGCGCGCTTCTCCGAGGAGCTCGGCTCGGGCAAGGCGGCGCTGGGGCTGCTGCGCGGCGGGCTCGATCCGCGGGAGGTGGGGGAGGCCGTGAGGCGCACGGGCGCGCGCGTCGTGCACGCGCACAACCTGCAGCCCGCCTTCGGCTGGCGCGCGCTGGCCGCGGCGCGCGCGGCCGGTGCGCGCGTCGTGCTGCACCTGCACCAGTACCGCCTGGTCTGCGCCGTCGGCGTGTGCTTCACCGCGGGCGAGGAATGCACCCGCTGCCACGGGCGCAACACGCTGCCGGGCCTCTACCGCAACTGCCGCGGCAGCCGCCCCGAGGCCGCGGCCTACGCCGCCTCGCTGGGCCTGTGGCAGCGGCGCATCGTGCAGCAGGCCGACGTCGTGGTCGTGCCGAGCGAGTTCGCCCGCGAGCGCCTGCGCGCGCTGGGCGCCCCGCTGCCGTGGGAGCGGGTGCACGTGCTCGCGCCGCCGCTGCGGGGGCTCGACCTCGCGCCGCCACCTCCGCCGCAAGCTTCGGGGACGGCCTCCTACGCGCTCGTCGTCTCGCGCCTTGCCCCCGAGAAGGGCATCGACGTGGCGATCGACGCCTGCCGCGCGGCGGGGATCTCGCTAGTCGTCGCGGGCGACGGCCCCGAGCGGGCGAGCCTCGAAGCCCGTGCCGCCGACGGTCCCGCGGTGGCGGGCGCGACCGTGCGCTTCCTCGGGCGCGTCGAGGACGCCGAGCTGGCGCGGCTGAGGGCCGACGCCTCGATCGCGCTGGTGCCCTCGCGCTCGGCGGAGACGTTTGGGCTCGCGGCCGCCGAGGCGATGGCCGCCGGACTGCCGGTCGTCGCCGGCCGGGTCGGCGCGTTGCCCGAGCTGCTCGAAGAGGACGCGCTCGTGGCACCCGGCGATCCCGTCGAGCTCGCCCGCGCGATCGAGCGTCTCGCCGGGGATCGGCAGGCCGCGGCGCGCGGGCTTGCGAGGGTGCGCGCCGTCTGCGCGCCCGAGGCCGTGGCCGCGACGCTCGGTGAGCTGTACCGCGCCGACGGCTGAGCACAGCGACCGCCGAGCGGCGGCGACGCGGCAGCGTCGGCAGCGCATAAGCTGCGGCCGTGGCGCACGATCCCAGCGCGTTGATCACCGGGCTCACCGGCCAGGACGGCTCTTTCCTGGCCGAGCTGCTGCTGGAGAAGGGCTATCGCGTGGTCGGCCTCGTGCGCGGCGATCCCGCGGCTGCGCTGGGCTCCTCGGAGCATCTGCGCGGGCGCGTCGAGCTGCTGCGCGGCGACGTGCTCGATCCGGCCGCGCTGCGCGAGGCCGTCGCCCACGCCGGATGCGATGAGATCTATCACCTGGCGGCGCCCTCGTTCGTGCCCGCCTCCTGGGAGCGGCCCGGCGAGACGCTGGCCGCGATCGCGGGCTCGACCGCGACGGTCCTGACAGCGGCCCGCGAGCTCCAGCGGCCCGCGCGCGTGTTCATCGCCGCCTCGAGCGAGATTTTCGGCGAGGCGGGCCAGAGCCCGCAGAACGAGCGCACCGTCTGCCGTCCGCGCTCGCCTTATGCGATCGCGAAGCTCGCCGCGCACCAGCTCGTGGGTCGGCTGCGCGAGCACGACGGGCTGCACGCGAGCTCGGGGATCGCCTACAACCACGAGTCCGAGCGCCGCCCCGAGCGCTTCGTCACGCGGCGGATCACGCTGGGCGCGGCGGCGATTGCGTTGGGGCGCCAGGATCACCTCGAGCTCGGCGCGCTCGACGCCGTGCGCGACTGGTCCTTCGCGGGCGACGTGATGCAGGGCGCCTGGCTGATGCTCCAGCAGGGGCAGGCCGACGATTACGTGCTCGCCAGCGGCGTGCCCCACACCGTGGCCGACTTCGCCCACGCGGCCTTCGCCTGCGTGGAGCTCGAGGCCGAGCGCTACCTGCGCGTCGACGAGGAGCGCCTGCGCGCGCCCGAGCGCACGCCGAGCGTCGGCGATCCCGCGAAGGCCCGCGAGCGGCTCGGCTGGCAGCCGCTGCTGTCATTCGAGCAACTCGTCGAGCGCATGGTGCGCAGCGACATGCGCATGCTGGAGAGGGCGCCCGCGTAGGGTCGCGAGCACAGCTGGGGCTAAAGGCTTCTGCCCCAGGGGCCGATTCGCTTGCAATGAGAGTCAACCCCTACACTGCGCCCGAGTGAAGACCGTCGGCATCATTGGACTCGGCTACGTCGGCCTGCCGCTCGCGGTCGCGTTCGCTCAGGAGGGCTGCGAGGTCGTGGCCGTCGACCTCGACCCCCGCAAGATCGAGGCGATCGAGGCGGGCGAGTCCTACATCGAGGACGTTCCCTCCGAGCTGCTCAGCGAGCTGAAGGAGCAGATCCACGCGACCAGCCGCTACGCGCGCCTGGCGAAGGCCGACGCCGTGATCATCTGCGTGCCCACGCCGCTGACGCGCAACCGCGAGCCCGACCTCGGGCCGCTGGTCGACTCCACCACCGACCTCGCCGAGGTGCTGCAGGCGGGCCAGCTCGTGGTGCTCGAGTCAACCACCTACCCCGGCACCACGCGCGAGCGTGTCGCACCGCTGCTCGAAGAGTCGGGCCTGGTCGCGGGACGCGACTTCCACCTCGCCTTCTCGCCCGAGCGCGTCGACCCCGGCCGCACCGACTTCACGCTGCGCAACACGCCGAAGGTGCTCGGCGGCCTGACCGACGCCTGCCTGCAGCGCGCCGAAGACCTCTACGGGATGGTCTGCGAAAACCTCGTGCGGGTCTCGAGCCCCGAGGCGGCGGAGCTGACGAAGCTGCTCGAGAACATCTTCCGCTCCGTCAACATCGCGCTGGTCAACGAGCTCGCGATGCTGACCGACCGCATGGGCATCGACATCTGGGAGGTCGTCGAGGCCGCCTCAACCAAGCCCTACGGCTTCATGCGCTTCGAGCCGGGCCCCGGCATGGGCGGGCACTGCCTGCCGGTCGATCCCTTCTACCTGAGCTGGCGCGCGCGGGAGTTCGACATGGCAACCGAGTTCATCGAGCTGGCGGGCAAGATCAACCAGCAGATGCCCTACCACTGCGTGGAGATGGCGCAGCGCGCGCTCAACGACGCCGGGCGCTCGGTCAAGGGCGCGCGCGTCGGCGTGCTCGGCGTCAGCTACAAGCCGGGCGTCGGCGACATCCGCGAGTCGCCCGCCCTGAAGATCATCGAGCTGCTGCGCCACATGGGCGCCGAGGTCTGCTACCACGACCCGCACGTCGCGAGGCTCAGCGAGTTCGAGCTTTCGAGCAGCCCGCTCGAGCAGGCGGTCGAGGAGGCGGACCTGACCCTGATCGTCACCGCGCACCCCAGCATCGACCACGCCCAGGTTGCCGAGCGGGCACGACTGGTGGTCGACCTGCGAGGCGTCACCCGCTCGCTCGAGCCCAGCAGCGACGTGATCAGGCTCTAGGACGTGCTGAGCCCCGACGCGCGCGCCCCCGGACTGCTGCTCGGCGAGGGCGTGCGGATCGGCGAGGGCGTCAGCTTCGGCGCGAACGTGGTCGTGCACGCGGGCACGGTCATCGGCGCGGGCTGCCTCATCGAGGACAACGCCGTGCTCGGCAAGCGCCCGCGCTTGGCCAAGCGCTCCGGCGCGCACGGCGACGCCGGCGACCTGGAGCTCGGCGAGCGGGTCACCGTCTGTTGCGGGGCGATCGTGCTCGCGGGCGCGAGCATCGCCGCCGAGGCGCTGCTCGGCGACCAGTCCTTCGTGCGTGAGCGCTCCTCCGTCGGCGCGGGCTCGGTCATCGGCCGCGGCAGCGTCGTCGACAACGACGTCAGCGTCGGGGCGCGGGTGCGCGTGCAGACGAACGTCTATCTGACCGCCCACAGCTCGATCGAGGACGACGTGTTCGTCGGGCCGGGCGTCGTCACCACGAACGACGACGCGATGGGCCGCCACGCACGCGAGCAGCCGCTACGCGGCGCGAGGCTCAGGCGCGCCTGCCGCATCGGCGGCGGCGCCGTGCTGACCCCCGGCGTCGAGATCGGCGAGGAGGCCTTCGTAGCCGCAGGCGCCCTGGTAACCCACGACGTCCCCCCGCGCGCCGTAGTGATGGGCGCCCCGGCCCGCGTAGTGCGCGACGTCCCCGAGGCCGACCTGCTCCAGCACTGGCAGTAGGCAACCCTCGGCACAACCACAGCCGGCCCGGACGGCCGGCCAAGTAACCGCCGTGGCGGCCGGAACGGTCACAAGTTGTATCCAGAAGTGGAGGCCGGCTCGGCCAAGAGGCTGGATGCCGTTAAATCGCGCCCCGAATCGCACCCACCACGTCCTCAGCCTGCCCGCGCGTCAAAACCGGGCTCATCGGGATCGCCAGATGCTGCGCCGCGGCCCGCTCGGTCCCGGGCAACTCGCCGGTCGGCGCCCACTGGCGCATCGGCGGCTGGCGGTGCACCGGCGTGCGGTAGTAGGGCTTGTAGGCGATGCCCGCTGCGCCCAGCGCCGCTTCCAGGCGCTGAGGCTCGGGATCGGCCACCACGTACAGGTGCCAGGCCGGGGCCGAGCCCGCGACCGGCACCGGCAGCGCGACCAGCTCGCCGAGCCCCGCCCGCTCGTAGTGGCGTCCAGCCTCGCGCCGTCCCTCGGCCCAGGCGCCCAAGTGCGGTAGCTGCACGCGCATGATCGCCGCTTGCAGCTCGTCCAGGCGCGAGTTGTAGCCGAGCTGCTCGTAGTCGACCTTGTCGCGCGAGCCGTGGAAGCGCAGGATGCGCGCCTGCTCGGCGATCTGCTCGTCGGAGGTGACGATCATGCCACCGTCGCCGAAGCAGCCGAGGTTCTTGGAGGGGTAGAAGGAGAACGTGGCCGCAGTGCCCAGCGCACCCGGCCGTCCGGTCTGCGACTCCGATCCGAGCGCCTGCGCCGCGTCCTCGAGCACCGGCACGCCCAGCGCCTCGATCTCCGCGACCGGCGCGACGTTGCCGAACAAGTGCACGACCACGACCGCCTTCGTGCGCGGCGTCAGCGCCGCGCGCACCGTCTCTGCCGTCACGCAGTAGGTGTCGGGGTCGATGTCGCAGAAGACGGGTCGCGCCCCCGTCGGCGGGATCGCCTCGGCCGAGGCGTAGAAGGTGAACGACGGCACGATCACCTCGTCGCCCGGCCCGACGCCCATCGCGCGCAGCGCGATCGTGATCGCGTCGGTGCCGTTCGCGACGCCGATGCCGTGCGCCGCGCCGCAGTAGGCCGCGAGCTCGGCCTCGAACCCCGCGACCTCCGGGCCGAGGATGAAGCGTTCGGAGTCCAGCACGCGATCGATCGCCGCGCGCAACTCGTCCCGCAGCGGCGCGAGCGTCGCTGCGGTGTCGAACAGCGCCACCGCCATCGCTCAGACCGCCATCGCGCTCAGCGCGGCTTCAGCAGCTCGAGGTCGGCGCGCGTCATCAGGCGGATCAACTCCTCGAACGACGTCTCCGGCTTCCAGCCCAGGTCGCGTCCCGCCTTTGCGGGCGAGCCGATCAGGTGGTCCACCTCGGCCGGGCGCACGAACGCCGGATCGATCGTCACGTACTGCTCGAAGTCGCCCAGGCCCGCCTCGTCGAAGGCCACCTGGCAGCACTCGCGCACAGAGTGCGCCTCGCCGGTCGCGATCACGTAGTCCTCGGGTTTGTCCTGCTGGAGCATCAGCCACATCGCCTCGACGTAGTCCTTCGCGTAACCCCAATCGCGTTCGGCGTCGAGGTTGCCGAGGCGCACCTCCTTCAGCAGCCCGTGCTTGATCGCCGCGGCGTGCCAGGTGATCTTGCGCGTCACGAACTCCAAGCCGCGGCGAGGGCTCTCGTGGTTGAACAGGATCCCCGAGGTCGCGTGCAGGTCGTAGGACTCGCGGTAGTTCACCGTGATGAAGTGGCCGTAGGCCTTCGCCACGCCATAGGGCGAGCGCGGGTAGAAGGGCGTGGTCTCGACCTGCGGGACCTCGAGCACCTTGCCGAACATCTCGCTCGACGAGGCTTGGTAGAAGCGCGCCTCGGGGCACACTTCGCGCATTGCCTCGAGCATCCGCGTGACGCCGACGCCCGTGAACTCGGCCGTCAGCGTGGGCTGGATCCAGGAGACCGCGACGAACGACATCGCCGCCAGGTTGTAGATCTCCACGGGTTTCGATGCGCGCAGGGCGTCGACCAGCGAGCGCTGGTCCAGCAGGTCGCCCTGGTGCAGGGTGATGCGGTCGCGGATCTGCTCGATGCGGTCGAACTTCTCGGTCGAGGCGCGGCGCACCATGCCGTGCACCTCATAGCCCTTCTCGAGCAGCAGTTCCGCCAGGTAGGAGCCGTCTTGTCCGGTGATGCCGGTGACTAGCGCTGAACGTTTTTCGGTCATTGGGCCGCAGCCTATAGAGCGCCGCCGATACTTCAGCCGCTCGCGCGGGCTGCGATCAAGCGTCGGCAGTCGCGGGGATCGGGCCGCGCGCCGCTCGCGCGGCGAGAGCCTCGGCGATCGCGGCCACGCCCTGCTCCAGCTCGATCCGCGCCTCCCAACCGAGCAGATCGCGCGCCTTCTGCGTCGAGGGGTGGCTGCGCTCGGGCTCCGGGGTCGGGGAGGACAGCTGCCGCAGCGCGAGCGAGTCCGCGCGCTCGCCGCCCGCCTGCCTGGCGAGGGTCGCGATCTCGGCCAGCGACAGCTCGCGCGTGCCCGCGAGGTTGAAGTCCTCGTTCGCGGCCGCGGGTGAGCCGAGCGCGGCGAGGATTCCGTCGGCCAGATCCTCGATGTGCGTCGGCGTCAGCGTCCGCTTGTCGCTGCCGAGGATCTCAAGCGGCTGCTCGCCCGCGATCGCGCGCTCGATCAGGTCGCTCAGGTCCGCTGCCGGGCCGTGCATCGGCTGCTGCTCGTCGTGCTCGGGCTCCACCGGATCGGTGTCATGCGGCGCGGGCGGGCCGTAGGCCCCGAACGGGCGGCAGATCGTGAACTCCAGGCCGTGCTCCTGCTGTGCCGCCATGCACAGGCGCTCGCCGCTCAGGCGCGCGAAGCCGCGTGCGGAATCCGGCGCCGGGCACTGCTCCAGATGCTCCTCCGGCGTCGGGAACAGCTCGGCCCGCTCGAACACCCGCGGCGAGGACACATAGAGCAGGCGCTCGACCCCGCGATCCAGTGCCGCTCGGAGCACCGCGCCGTGCAGCGCCGCTTCGTACTCGAGCAGCGTGTGCCACGGCGCCGCGCTCGCGGGCGCCTCGAAGCGGGCGAGGTGGATCACGTGCGGGCAGCCCTTCGCCGCCGCCGACGCCTGGCCGGACAGGCGCAGGTCGCCGCGGTGGATCTCGCAGCCTTCGCGCATCCAGCGCGGCGCCGGGCGTGCGTCGGACACGCGCACGTCGTAGGCCGGGTCCGCGAGCAGGCGTTTCGCCAGCGCGGCGCCGAGTGGGCTCGCGCCGCCGGTGATCAGCACTCGGCTCACACGCCCTGCCCGCCGCTTCCGCTCTCGGCAGATCTGCCGTCGCCTGGCTCGCGGCGGTGGCGCAGGTACTGACGCGCGAAGCCCGCCACGAACAGCGGGTTGTAGCGGGCATAGCGACGCCAGAGCCGCCGCGGCTCGCGCGCGAGGCGGTAGCTCCACTCGAGGCCGTTGCGCTGCATCCAGGGCGGCGCCTGGGGGATCAGGCCCGCGTGGAAGTCGAAGGCCGCGCCCACGCCCACCAGCAGCGGCGGGTCCAAGCGCGAGCGCATTCGGTGCATCCACTGCTCCTGGCGCGGCTGCCCCGTGCCGACCCACACGACCGCGGCGCCCGAGTTGTTGATCAGCGCCAGCTCGTGCTCGTCCTCGGCGGGCGTCAGTGCTCTGAAGGGCGGCGAGGAGGCGCCCACGATCGGAAGGCCCGGGAAGCGCTCGCCCAGACGCCTGACGAGCAGCTCGCGCGCCGCGTCGTCGTGGCGGCCGCCGTAGAGGTAGATCGGGATGCCCTTGCGCGCTGCTCGCTCGCAGAAGTGGGCCATCAGGTCGGGGCCGTAGACGCGCGTGGCCCGGGAATGCCCAAGCGCGTGCAGCGCCCAGACGAGCGGCATGCCGTCCGGCACCGCCAGCGTCGCCTCGAGCACCGCCGCGAGCGTCTGCGGCTGCTCGCGGGCCGACATCACCAGGTTCACCGCCGCCGCCGTCACGTAGCCGCGGGCGTCGGCGGCGATCATCGCCTCCATCCAGTCGAGCACCTGCTCGTAGTCGGAGATCGCCAGCGGGATGCCGAGGATCTCGGCCGTGGGCGGCGGCGCGGGAGGCGAGGCTGTGGCGGGCGTGAGGATGGCGTGAAGATAGCCGCCGGAACGCTCGCCGCGGCGCGGTCGCGCCCCGGTTGGAGACGCGGCCGCCCTGTTTGCCGAGAGGTTCGGCGCGATCCGCGGCGCGAGTGCCCTGCGTCCGGACGGCGCGCCGCCGTGCGCCGGGCGCTCGCAGGACTGACTCCCGCGAGCGCCTGACGTCAGCTACACGACCGTGTTGATCTCGACCTTTTCTTCGTTCGTCTGGACCGTCGCGAGCGTCTCACCCGCCTGTTCGGGAGAGCCGCCTTCGATCGTCGTGACCAGCACTTCGGCCGGTTCACCCACGAAGTTTTCCGGGTGCTGTTTGCCTTTCGTCGCTTTCGATTTGATCGCCGAGGTCAGTTTCATCGCATTGGCGTTGACCGGCGAGATGATCGAGCCCGCAATCGTCAAGCCGACGCCGCCGCAGTTGAATTCGCCGATCGGACCCGAGTGACCGACGGGGAAGAGATCCTGACCCACGCTGTTCAGGACGGCTTCTGCGCCGAGTTCTTCGATCCCGAGCACGCCTTCGAGCTGAAGGGTGACGATTGTCCCCGAGGCGGCGCCTTCGCTGCTGCAGGACATGCCAAAAGCGCTGCAACCCGTGAACGTCACGACGACGTTGCCAACCGTCTTGTTGCCCGTGTATTTGCCCGTCGCCGATTGGCCCGTGCAGTTGACGACGTTTTTGTTCACGGTTTCGAGCGTTGCGATCGTGCCTTCTTTGATCGCGTCCGAGAAGCCGGTTTTTTCCAGGGGATGGGCACTGCCGAACGCGGAATACCATTCGTATTCTTTGCCGCCGCCCGTCGCGGTGCAGCCCGCGTCGGCATATTTGCCGCCCGCCGTTTTGATGCACCGGCCGAATTCCGGCGCGCCGCTCGATTCGAGCAAGGTCGAGAACGACGCCGCGTTCCAGCGCTGTTCCACGTTCGGTATCGCGTTGTGCTCCACGAGCGTCGTCGCTTGGGCGGGGGTTGAGCTGAGCGCGACGCCAAGTGAGCCGAGCACAGGCAGAAGCCAGTGGCGAGTCTTCCCCATTGGATCGGTCCCTCCAGTCGATCTTGTCAGTGGCGGAACAAAGCGTAAACGATTTGTCCGACAGATTCTGGTCAGCTGTATTTCGTTCATCCGTAGTCTTCGAGCTGTGAGTCCTTTGCTCCTGCGTCGATACCGCGCCGATCGTCTGCTTCACGAAGAATTCGAGGGACTGCGCGCGGCGGTCACCGCCGCGGTTGCGGCGCGGCTGCGAGCCGCTGCGGCTCCGCTGGACGCGAGCGACCTCGAGGCGTGCTACGCCCAGGCGTGGCAGGGTCTTCACACCGCGATCCTCGAAGGTCAGACGATCGCGAGCCCCGCCGCATGGCTCACGGTCGTCATGCACCGCCGCGCGATCGACGAGCTGCGCACGTGCATGCCCCGCGAGGCCGCCGCGCCCGAGGACATCGGTCGCGAACCCGACCTCGCCGCCGAGCTCGACGACCGGCGGCGGCTGCGCAGCCTGCTCGAGGGGTTGCGCGGGCGCCTCAGCCTGCGCGAGCAGCAGGCCGCCACGCTCTGCTACCTGCACGGACTCTCGCGCGCAGAGGCCGCCGCGCGCATGGGCGTCAGCGAGTCGCGCATGCGCAAGCTGATGGACGGCGCCGGCGACGGCTTAGCCGGGGTCGCCGCCAAGGTCGGCGCGCTCGCGCGGACGATCCGCTCCGGCGGGTGGTGCGAGCAACAGGGTTCGCTCATGCGCGGGTTCGCCTTCGGCATCCTCGACCCGCGCGGCGAGCGCTATCGGCTCGCGCGGCTGCACAGCGAGGACTGCTCCGCATGCCGCGCCTATGTGCTCTCCCTGCGCGGGCTCGCCGCGCTGCTGCCTCCGCTGCCCTCGCTGCACCTGCTCCTCGGCGCGGGCTCCGCCGCCGGGATCGGTGCCGGTGCCGGGGCGGGCCTTGGGACCGGGGCAGGTGCGGGCGCCGGCGTTGGCGCGGGCTCGGGCGCGGCCGCAGCGACCGGCGGCGCGGGAGCGACGGGCGCCGCGACGGCCGCGCCCACGGCTGCCGGGCTCGCGGGCGGTGCGCTCTCGGGCTCGGGCGTCGCGGGCCTCGGCGCCGCGGGCGGCGGCTGGTGGCTCGCGGGCGGGGTGGGGGCCAAGCTCGCGGTCGGCTGCCTGCTCGCGCTGGGCGTCGGTGCGGGTTGCGTCGCGCTCGACGGCTCCTCCCACGGTGCGCATGGACCCGCGCGCCATCGCCATGCGCGCGCTCGGGCCACCTCGGCCACGAGCTCGGCGCGCACGCGAGCGTCCGGCGGCCCCTCGGCCGCGGCGACGTTGGCTGCGACCCGCGGCGCGTCCAGCCCGGCGGCCGAGAATGCCCCGACTGTCGCTCCCGCGGCTCGCGCCGGCCGCGAGTTCGGCCCCGAGCAGGCTTCGACGGCGGGCGCCGAGGGGGTCGCTGCGGCTCGGCGCACGGCCAAGGTTGCCGCGCATGTCGCCTCGGCGAGGAGCAGCCCGGCGACGGGCAGCGCCGCCGCGACCCAGGCAACGGCGGCGCCTTCCGGCGGCGGGGCGTCCTCGGGCTCGCAGTCCGCCGCCCAACGGGAGTTCGCGCCGGGATAGCCGCGAAGGCATTTGCCCGTGGTCACGGGTCAAGAGCGACCCCGCAACGCCCGATACCGTTCGCATGATGACGTTCAGCGTGGTGATCGCGGCGTATGAAGCGGCGAGCACCGTCGGCGGCGCGATCGAGTCCGTGCTCGCCCAGACCCGAGAGGACTTCGAGGCCGTCGTGGTCGATGACGGCTCGCGCGATCAGACCGCCGCGGTGGTCGAGGCGATCGCGGCGGAGGACCCGCGCGTGAAGCTCCACCGGCAGCCGAACGGCGGCCCCTCCGCCGCGCGCAACCGCGGCATCGCCGAGAGCGGCGGCGAGCTCGTGAGCATGCTCGACAGCGACGACCTCTGGCTGCCCGGCTACCTCGCCGAGATGGGCGGCGCGCTGGAAGCCGACCCCGATGCGGGCTTCGCCTACACCGAAGCCTGGGAGCTCGAGGAGGCGAGCGGGCGCTTTCTGAAGGCCACCGCCATGGCGCGCCAGCAGCCGCCCGCCGAAACGCTCCCGCACGAGCGCTTCCTGGCCGAGCTGATGAAACGTAACTTCGTCTACAACGCCGTCACCGTGCGGCGCTCGGTGCTCGACCAGGTGGGCGTCTACGACACCGGGATGACCCACGGCGAGGACTACGAGCTGTGGCTGCGCTTCGCGATCTCGGGCTTCCGGGCGGTGCGCGTGCCGGGTCCGCTCGCGATCAAGCGCGACTCCGTGGTCTCGCTGTCGAGCGACGACGCCGCGATGGCCGCGGGCGTGCGCCAGGTGTATGAGGCCGTGCTGCGACGCCATCCCGCCACGCCAGAGGTCCGCTCGCTGGCCGAAGCGCGCCTGCGGGAGCTGAGCGCGATCGAAACGCACCGCGCACGCGGCCTCGGGCGGGTGCTGATGCAAGCGAGAGATGCGCTCGCCGCCACGACCCGCGGGCCGCGAATCCGTTGGGGTCAACGAGCCACGCCGCCGCCCGGAGTGGCCGAGGCGTTCCCGAGCCTGGGTCGCGGCAACGGCGCCGAGCGCGCCCGAGCGCGCTAGCCGGATGGAGGCCTACAACCCCGGCGGCGATCCCGAGGCGGCCGTCGAAGACGAGCTCGCCGAGCTCTCGCACGAGCTGATCGAGCAGGGTGTCGCTCCACAGGGCGCCGAGGCCGCGCGACCCGGCGCGGAGGAGGGCGGGCGCGGGGCCGCGGAGCTCGACGCCGAGGACGACGGCCGGCCGCCCGAGAGCCTCAGCGGCGTCGTCACGCGCGGCGCGAGCCTCGCCGGGATGGGCTACGTGCTCAGCCAGGTGCTCACGTTCGTGGCCTATCTCGTGCTCGCCAGGCTCGCGACGCCCGCCGACTTCGGGCGCTTCGCGGCGGGCGGGGTGATCGTCAACGCGGGTGCCGTGCTGGGCGAGTCGGGCATCGAGGCCGCGCTCGTCCACCGCCGCCGCCGGCTCCAGGAAGCGATCAACTCAGCCTTCCTGGCGACGGTCGTCGCGGGCGTTGGGCTGACGCTGCTCTCGCTCGCGGCCGCGCCGCTCGTCGGGCTGTTCTTCCACAGTCACGAGACCGGCGTCGTGGCGGCGGTGCTGTCGGGCTGGATGCTCCTGCGGATGCTCGCGATCGTGCCCGACGCGTTGTTGATGCGCCGCTTCTCCTTCGCGCGCCGGGTCGTGATCGACCCGCTCTCCACGGTCTTCTTCGCCGCGGGCGCGATCCCGGCAGCGGCGGCGGGACTCGGCGTGTGGGCGCTCGTGATCGGCACCTACGCCTCGGCGCTGTTGAACGTGATCGCGGCCTGGGTGTTCGCGCGCTACCGCCCGCGGCCGCGCCTGGCGCGCTTTGAGACATGGCGCGAGCTCGCGCGCTTCGGGCGTCCGGTCGTGATCGGGAACCTGATCCGCCGGGCCGTGCTCGAGATCCCGATCCTCGCGATCGGCCGCTTCAACGGCGCGGCCGCGCTCGGCCAGTTCAGCTATGCCGCGCGAGCCTCGACGCAATCGCTGGGGGCGGTCGTGAACGTCGGCGGCTACGTGCTGCTGCCCGCGTTCTCGCGCCTCTCCGCTCACGACGAGCGCTTCCGCACCGCCGTGCGCACCGCGCTGCGCTGGCTGTGCATCGTCTCCTTCCCGGTCGGGATGCTCCTGATCCCGCTGGGCACCCCCGCGGTTGTGCTCGTCTTCGGCCACCAGTGGCGCGAAGCGGGGCACGCCGCGACGGCGCTCGCCGTCTACTGCGCGGCGCTGTCGCTGGATTCGATCGCCAGCGAGGCCTGGAAGGCCAACGGCCGCACCGACATGCTCCCGCGGATGCACGGCCTCTCGCTCGCGCTGACGCTCGTGTTCGTCGGCGGGCTCGTGCACTTCGGCCTGGTCTGGGCGGCGGTCGGGATGTCGGCCGCCGCGCTCGGCGTCGCGGCCTACGCCGTCTATGGGATGTCCACCGCGCTCGACATCGAGTTGCGCGACCTGCTGCGCGAGATCTGGCCCGCGACGCTCGCCTCCTGCCTGATGGCGGGCGCGCTGTTCTGCCTCGAGCACTTCCTCGTGCACGCCGACCGCTACGCGACCGTGCCCGGGATCGCGCTCGTCGCGCTCGAGACGGTCCTCGGGCTGGTGCTCTACGTCGGCATTCTCGGCCTGTTCGCGCCCGAATCGACGCGCCAGCTGATCGGCGTGCTGCGCTCGCGGCTCGGCGGCGCGCTCAGCCGCCTGCGCCCTGCCTAACCCTGCGGGAACACTTTCATCAGCTTGCGCAGCGCCAGCGGGTTGCCCCTCGGGCGCAGCCGCCCGCGCGCGACGAGCCGCAGCGGGTCCGCGCGCTCGCCGACGACGTCGATCCAGTCCTGGTAGGCGATCTGCAGGCGCAGATCCGGCTTCGGCGCCTCGCCCTCGGCGACCGTGCTCGAGCCGTTGTTCACCGTCAGGTGCCAGGTCGGCACGTCGGGGTCGGTGAACTCCCACTGGAAGGTCGTCGGTCGTGGCAGACCGTGCTTCGGGTTGACCTGGCGGCGGATCGTGTCGAACAGCAGCGCGAGCGTCTCGGGGTCGCGCGTGGAGGGTCCTTCGCGCACGCCGATCACGCCCGCCTTCGCGAGCGCGCGACCGCGCTGGGAGATCTCCAGGGGCGAGAGCCCGTCGGGGAGCAGCGTCGGACCGGGCAGGCTCTCGATCGGCATGCCCGCCGAGCGCAGCTTCGTCGTCATCGAGGTGAGCCCCTCGACGCCGACGTTGTCGAGCGTTGAGTTGAAGACCGTCACGTAGCGCTCGTCCCAGCCCGGGGGCATCAGCACCTGCGAGGTGTAGCGCGTGACCTCGTGCAGGATTCCGGCGACCGCCTTCGGCACCCGCACCGGGTCTTCGCGGTTCAGATCCGACAGCAGCTTCACCCCGAAGCCGATGTGTCGCTGCTCGTCGGCGGCGATGTTCTCCATGCCCTCGCGGAAGCCCGGGAGCTGGTCGCGTTCCTCCAGGTAGCTGCAGATGAAGTGCTGGCCCGGCTGGGCGAGCGCCGCCTCGATCACGACGTGGTACAGCGTCACCGCCGCCGCCAGTTTCGCCGGCGAGCGGTCCTTGCGCAGTTCGTCGGCCATCTGGTCCAGGCGGTCGAAGATCTTGCGGAAGCCGACCGTCAGCTGCGGCTTGATCGCCTGCAGGCCGCTCGCCATCGAGCCGTCGCCGACGCCGCAGACCTCCTGCATGAAACGCTTGAAGAACACCGCGTGGCGGGCCTCGTCGACCTGCTGCGTCGTCAGGAAGTACTTCTGCTCCTCGAGCGGCGCCGCGTCGATGTAGGGGGAGAGGTTGTCCGCCACCGCGTCCTCGCCCCAGAAGAACAGGCAGTAGTTCCACATCGCGGCCGTGCGCTCGAACTCCGTGAAGTCCTCGCGCCACTGTCGAGCGTCCTCGGTGAAGTCGAGCTCGGTCGCCTTCCAGTTGCCACGCTCCCAGCGGGCGTACAGGTCGGAGTAGGTGATCGCGTCGGTGGGGAGGCTCGCGATGTTGCCGTCCGTGCTGGCCGCTGCCGTCGATGTGGGGGTGGCGCTTGCCATGGGACCGCTCCTGTCAGGGGTAGTCAATCAATTAATTAATAAATCGATAACGAACGCTATCGCAATAGCGATCGCTCTGTCAAGTAGACTGCAGGGGATGACCGCGCAGGCAGCAGCCGACACGCAATCGCCAAGCGCGCCTGCCGCGGTCCCCGCGAACGGTCGGCTGACGCGCGAGCAGAGCAAGGCCAACACGCGCGAGCGGCTGCTCGCCGCGGCCCGCAGCGCCTTTGCCGAGAGTGGCTTCCACGGCGCATCCGTCGATGAGATCGCCTCGCGCGCCGGCTTCTCAACCGGCGCGCTGTACTCGAACTTCGACGGCAAGGAGGATCTGTTCCTGGTGCTGATGGAGCGCGAGATCGAGGAGCACTCGCGCGAGATCGCAAGGGCCGTCGCCCAGCGCCCCTCTGTCTCCGAGCGCGCCACCGGCGGCGCCCGCCAGTGGATGACGATGATCGAGCGCGAGCCCGAGCTGCTGCTGCTGTTCATGGAGTTCTGGGCCTACGGCGTGCGCGACGCCTCCGTACGCCCCAAGGTCGCCGAGCGCTTCGCGCAGGTGCGGCGGCTGTTGACGAAGCTGATCGAAGACGGCGTCCGCGAGTTCGAGCTGCAGCTCGCGCTGCCCGCCGAGCAGCTCGCCGTCGCGGTCGACGCGCTCGCCGACGGCATCGCCCGCCAGAAGCTCGCCGACCCCGAGGCCGTGCCCGACGAGCTGATGGGAACCGTGCTCTCGCTGCTGTTCGCCGCTGCCACGCGACCCGCCTGAGCCGCGCTCCGTCCGCGCCGAAGCGGCG
Source organism: Solirubrobacteraceae bacterium (assembly GCA_036267655.1). Lineage (GTDB taxonomy): Bacteria > Actinomycetota > Thermoleophilia > Solirubrobacterales > Solirubrobacteraceae > Palsa-744. The sequence continues at coordinate 134,370 of DATAVP010000038.1, read as the reverse complement.
CGCCGCCTGGCCCTTCGCTCTACGCTGATGCCTTCTCATGCCGGGGGCGTGGAGACCTTTGTCGCGGCTGTGCGCCTGCGCCTGCGCGCTCGGGCTGCTGCTCGCCGCCTACTTCGGCGGGCTGCTGCCCGGCGCCGCAAAGGCTCGTCCCGAGGCCGTGGCCCGGATCGGCGCCTCGACCGCGGTGTGCCCGCAGCTGTTCGGCAGCTTCGCCGCCGGCAAATGGCCGCCCGCCTGCTGGCGACCCTACGGGCCGAGCTCGCCCTTCAATCGCGAGCTCGGACCGAACCCGCGGCTGTCGCGCGAATCGAGCGCGATCGTCGGCTACATGAACGCGAGCGGCTGGTCCTTCGAGCGCGCTCGCAACGGCGGCTTCGCGCTGCCCGTCGGCGGCAGCCGTCCCGTCTACTGGTCCCAGCGCAGCGACCCGATCGTCAGGGTGCGCTGCGTCGATCACTTCTCCTGCCTGCGCGGGCTGCGGCTGCGGATCCCCCGGCAGGCCCAGGCGCAGGGCGAATCCGACGGCCATATGACCGTCGTCGACCAGCTCGGCGGCCACGAGTACGACTTCTGGCAGGCGAGTACGCCCTCCGAAGGCGAGATGACCGCCGCCGCCGCGAGCAGCATCCCGATCGGCGCCGACCGCGGCACCGGCCTGCACGGCGACGGCGAGGCCGCCTACCTGGGCCTGCTCGGCGGGCTGATCCGCGCCCCCGAGCTGGCCGCCGGGCGGATCGAACATGCGCTTGCCGCCGCCGTGCCCTGCGTGCAGTGGCGCGACGTCTGGCCCGCGCCGCGTCACGGTCGCGGCGATGCCACCTGCGACGGGCGGCGCGGCGACGGCCCGCATCTCGGCTCGCTGCTGCGCCTGGACATGAGCGAAGCCCAGATCATGGCCTCCGGCGCTCCGCCCTGGCAGCGCACGATCATGCGCGCCATGGCGCGCTACGGGATCTACGTCGTCGACACCAACGGCGCGGGCAACCTCGACATCAGCCTGATCGAGGAAGCCGAGGAATCCTTCACGAGCTTCGGCGTCGACGGGCCGACGGGCGCCTTCGCCCGCTCGCTCGGCACCCCCGACAAGCTGATCGGCGTGCCGATCGACCTCGCCAAGCTGCGCGTCGTCGCGCCCTGCGTGGCGCAGCAGAGCTGCTGAGGCGGGGTGCAAGCGTGCCGCCTCGGCGTCGCCCACCGGGAGCGGTCGCTCACGCGCGCTCGGGCATCACGCATAGGCACGCGTAGTGGACCGTGAAGACGCGGCCCGCCAGGTGCGGAAAGGCCCCGTGAAGGCCCGCGCGCAGCGCCCACTTCGCCGTCGCCTGCGCGCGGGTGCGGGCGTCGCGCGCAAAGAAGCGGTGAACGCTCAGCGGCAGCGGGTCCTCGAGCTCGCCCGCGATCTCCAGCCCCGCCCGCGCCACGATCGCCCGCATGTCCGCGCGGTCGAGCCGCTGCAGGTGCCCGACCTCCGCCGCGTGCTCGCGCTTGCCCGCCCGCCGCGCCGAGAAGTTCGCCTCCAGCGGCACCTCGACCACGACCGCCCGCGCAGCCCGCGCCACCTCCGCCAGCAGCTCCGCGGGCTCCGGCACGTGCTCGAGCACGTGCGAGAGGATCCCCAGCCCATAGGTCCCGTCCCGCGCCTCCAGCCGGCGCCCGTCATACAGCGAGACGCGTTCGATCTGCTCACGCTGCGAGGCGATCGCCACCGCGGCCTCGGTGATCTCGACCCCCGCCAGGCGCCCGCCGAAGCCGCGCGCGTGCAGCTCGCACAGGAGCGCGCCGTCGCCGCAGCCCACCTCCAGCGTGCTCTGCGGGCGCAGGTCCGCCCCCTCGCAGAGGGCGATCACGTGGTCGGCCTTGCCCTTCGCGCCGAGCGCGCGCCAGCGCGCGTACTCTGCGGCGCGAGCCGGGTCCTGGGAGTAGCCCTGCTCGTAGAAGTCGATGAGATCCGAGGCGTCGCTGCTCGCGTCCACCGTGCGCGGCGCGCGGGCTGCGCTCGTCTCGTCGGGAATCGCGTCTCGCATATCCGAACCCTATGTCTCAAGGATCTTGCGCATCGAGCCGATGTGCCCTACAGCACTGCAAACCAGCGTCTTTCAGCAGTCGGGCGCGCCCGTGTGGCGTCGACCCGCAGACTGACCCGGAGATACCATTGGCGACCATAGATGCAACCAACTTGGAAGCGCAGGGCCCTGAAGTGCGCGGCACTTCGGTGACCCGCGAGGCAACCGTCGACACGCTCGTGCTCGACGCCTCTCAACGCCAGGCGCTCGTCGCCGTGCGCGAGCTCGGCAAGGCGGGCCTCGCGGTCGGCGCGATCGACAGCGACCCCCGCGCGCCGGGCCTCGCCTCGCGCTGGGTCCAGGCGCCCACGGTCGTGCCCGACTTCGTCCACGACCAGGACGCCTACGTCGACGCCGTGCTGCGCGTCTGCGCCGAGCGTCGGCCCAAGTCGCTGCTGCTCGGCCACGACGGCTCGATCGAGGCCGTGCGCCGACGCCGCGCCGAGGTCGAAAGCGTCGTCGGCCTGGCGCTCGCCCCCGAGCACGCGCTCGCCGTCGCGATCGACAAGACCCGCACGCTCGCCTTCGCCCAGAGCGTTGGCCTGCGCGCGCCGCGCGGCGCGTTCGTGACCAACGTCGGCGACGCCGCCGCTGCGATCGAGGAGGCCGGGCTGCCCGCGGTCGTCAAGCCCACCCGCTCCTGGGCGCAGGAGGACGGCCGGGGTCAGCGGCTGATCGCCGTCGTCGTGCGCACTCGCGCCGAGGCGCTCGCCGCGATCGAGGCCGTGCTGGCGCAGGGCGTCGAGGTCGTCGTGCAGGAGTGGCTCCCAGGCGCCCGCGAGGCGCTCAGCTTCATGCGCGCCGACGGACAGACCTGGGCGCGCTTCGCCCAGCGTGCCGATCGCACCTTCCCGCCGCTCGGCGGCGGCTCGGTGCTGCGCGAGAGCATTCCCCTGCCTGAGGACGTCGCCCCGGCAGCCGAGCGGCTCGTGGTCGAACTGGGCCTCGACGGCTACTCCGAGGTCGAGTTCCGCCGCGACGCCGAGGGTCGCCCCGCGCTGATGGAGATCAATCCGCGGCTGTCGGCCTCGGTCGAGATCGCCGTGCGGGCAGGCGTGCCCTTCCCGCAGTTGCTCCACGATTGGGCCAGCGGTCAGCCGCTCCGCCAGATCGACGGCTATCGTGCCGGTCTGCGTATGCGTTGGCTCGGCGGTGATCTTTCCTGGTTGCGGAGCGTGCTCAAGCAGCCAAGCGGCCCTGACGTCCCCTCGCGTGGCCGTGCGCTCGCGGTCTTCGCCGGGGATTTCGCACGCCCGATGGGCTACGACTACGCCGACCGCAGCGACATGCGCCCCGCGCTCGCCGCCGCGAGCGGCCTCGCACGGCGACTGCGCAAGCAGCGTGGCGCCGCCGTCGTTCAGAACGGCGCCGAGCCGAGCGCTCGCACGAGCAACGGCGTCGCGCCGGTCGCTTCCAGCTCGGGCCTTGACACGCAGGCCGTCGTGATCGGCGCGGGCCCCTACGGCCTCTCGGTCTCGGCCCACCTCACCGGGCGCGGCGTGCGGCACGAGACCTTCGGCGACATCATGAGCCTGTGGGGCAAGCACATGCCCGCGGGCATGTTCCTGAAGTCCGAGGGCTTTGCCTCGAACCTCGGGCACCCGGAGGGCCGTTTCACGCTGAAGGCCTACTGCAAGGACAACGAGCCCGACTACGAGTACGCCGACGTCGCCTCGCCGATCCCGCTCGGAACCTTCGAGCGTTACGGGCGCTGGTTCCAGCAGCACGCGGTCCCGGACCTGCGCTCGGACTGGGTCGAGCAGGTGCGTCGGATCGACGGCGGCTACGAGGTTCGCCTCTCCACCGGCGACACCGTGCGCGCCAAGAGCGTCGTCGTCGCGACCGGCATGACCGGCTACGCCCACCTGCCTCAGCCGCTGCAGAGCATCCCGCAGCCCTCGCTGCTGCACGCCTACGAACACCGTGACCCCGAGGAGTCGCGCGGGATGGACGTCGCCGTGATCGGCGCCGGGCAGTCCGCCCTGGAGTCCGCCGCGCTGCTGGCCGAGGCAGGCGCGCGCGTGTTCGTCGTCGCGCGCACCTCGCAGTTCGCCTGGAACTCCAAGCCCGGCGGCTTGGACCGCCCGCTGCGCGTGAAGCTCAAGTACCCCGAATCGGGGCTCGGGGAGGGTCGCTCGCAATGGGTCTACTCCAACTACCCGATGGCCTTCCACTTCGCCTCCGAGGGCCAGCGCATGAAGCGCGCCTACACCGCGCTCGGCCCCGCGGGCGCATGGTGGCTGCGCGAGCGCATCCTCGAGAAGGTCGAGCCGATGCTCGGACGCTCGGTGCTCTCCGCCCAGGCCGAGGACGGCCGCGTGCGCCTGCAACTGCAGGGTCCCAGCGGCCCCGAGGAGCTCGTCGTCTCGCAGGTGATCGCCGGCACCGGCTATCGCCCCGACCTCAGCAGGCTGCCGTTCCTGGACGCCACGCTGCTGCGGGACATCCGCACGCAGCCGATGGTCGGCACGCCGTTGCTCGACAGCTCCTTCCAGAGCACCGCGCCGGGCATGCACTTCGTCGGCTATCCCGCCGGGCTGAGCTTCGGCCCGGTGATGCGCTTCGTGTACGGCGCCGACTTCGCGGCACGCACCGTGGCGCGGCGTGTCGCCGGCTGAGGTCGCCTCCACGGGTGCAGTGGGCGCGGCGACGCCCAGCGCCGCCACGGGGCCGGCCGCCATGGTTCGCACACAGACAGAGCTCGGAGCGCTCGCCGAGCAATGGGATCGGCTCGCGCTGCTCGAGGGCAGCCCGTTCCTGACCCACGCCTGGCTGAGCTCGTGGTGGAGCGCCTTCGGCGAGGGCGAGCCGCGCTGGCTGGTGCTGCTCGACGAGCACGGTGCGCTGCGCGCCGGTGCGCTCGTGCAGCTCGCCGGTGCGCGCCTGAGCGCCGCCGCGAACGTCCACAGCGGCGCCTGGAACGCCGTCGCGCGCGACGAGCCCGCGCGGGCCGAGCTGTGGGCCGCGCTCGCGGAGTGCAAGGCCAACCGCATCCAGGTCCAGGGCCTGCCCGACGCGTCCGAGGGCACGCTCGCGCTCTCCGCCGCGCTGCGCCGGGCGGGCTTCAGCGTCGCCGAGATCCCCGGCCCGTTCTGCCCGTGGCTCGAGCTGCCGCCGAGCATGGAGGAGCTGCTCGCGGGCGTCAGCGCCAGCCTGCGCTCGCAGATCAAACGGCGCCGGAAGGGCCTGGAGAAGCTCGGGCCCGTCGAGTTCCGCACAGTCGCCGGCGGCGAGACCTTCGACGCCGACCTGGAGACCTTCCTGCGCCTGGAGGCCTCGGGCTGGAAGGGCGAGTCCGGCACCGCGATCCTCAGCGACCCCGCGACCGAGCGCCTGTACCGCGAGTTCGCGCACGCCGCCGCCGCGAAGGGGTGGATGCGCCTGTACGTGCTCGAAGCCGGTGGCGAGCCGATCGCCGCCGACTACGGCTGCGCCTTCGCGGGCTGCAACTCCTTCATCAAGACCGGCTTCGACGAAGCCCACAGCAAGCTCTCGCCCGGGCTCGTGCTGCGCGCCGAGGTCCTGCGCTCCTCGATCGAGGAGGGGCTTCGCCACTACGACTTCCTCGGCGAAGCCGACATCTACAAGACGCGCTGGACCCCGCAGGTACGCCCGCGCACGCGGATGTTCGCCTATCGCGGCCTCGCGCGTCCCGGCTATGCCTACCGCCGCACCGTGCGCCCGCTGCTGAAGTCCGTGCGCGGGCGCGTGCTCTCGCGCGGCGAGCAGAAGCACGGCTGAAGCCGGGCGGGCCGGGCGCTGTCCAGGTGGTCGGCGCCGTTCAGGCAGCGCCCCCGGGCGGGTGTTAGCGCGTTTCGCACGGACGCCTTTGCGGCACTCTGCCAGGCGTTCGAGCGGGCGTTGCGCGCCAGGAAACCGGCTTGGTCGCGTACGCCGAGCTTACGTGAGCTTTAAAACCGTGATTACATTAACCGTGCCATGTACACAGATCCCATGGTGCCGTCACGGGGCACATATCTTGCGCGCGCGGTCAAAGCCACGCTCGGCGATCCCGGTGAGGCGGTGGAGAAGATCCGCGAGCGGGCCGCCGATCGCTGGGAGCGTGCGGTGCGCGGCGACAGCCGTCCCCGGAGCGCCCCGGCCGAAAACTGGGAGCAGAAGCTGCACAAGCTGCTCGGCGCCGATTGGCCCTGTGCCGAGGCTGCCGCGTTCCCCTCGGCTTGGGCCGCGGCGAAGCAGACGATGTCCGCTCACGGCCTGAGCGTCGGGCGCCAGAACTACGGCGACGACGACGACGCCGACCCAGGCCTGGCGCGGACGCTGTGGTGCCTGGTCCACCACCTGCAGGCGGAGAACGTGGTCGAGACCGGCGTCGCGCACGGGCTCAGCAGCCGCGTCATGCTCGAGGCGCTGAAGCGCACCGGCAGCGGCGAGGGGCACCTTTCGAGCATCGATCGGCCCGCGATGACGATCGACGAGCGCCGCGCCGAGATCGGCGCTGCCGTGACCGACGAGCTGCGCGGGCGCTGGACCTATCTCGAGGGCGCCAGCCGACGCCGCCTGCCGCCGCTGCTGAGGCGCCTCGGGCAGATCGATCTGTTCGTCCACGACAGCCTGCACTCCACGCGCAACGTGCACTGGGAGCTCGACACCGCCTGGAAGGCGCTGCGCCCCGGCGGCTTCGTCGTCGTCGACGACGTCGACTTCAACTGGGGCTTTGAACTGTTCCTCGCCGCGGGCTTGGACCGCGATCCGCTGTGGTGCATGGCCGACGACGGCCAGCGCAGCTTTGCGATCGCGCGCAAGCTCGCGCCCGGCGAGCAGCCGCGTTCGACCTAGCCGCGCGCTGCTCGATCCTGGGCCTGGCGCGGTCGGGTTCATCGAGCGCCGCGGGCTCGTAGCCATGTCCACCGGCGGCCCGCCCAAACAGCCGCGTCCATCGCGGCTTCTACGATGCAGCCCGCATGGAGTCAGCCGCATCCTCTCGCCCGCGGACGGGCCGTCCGCGTGTGGTCACGCTCGTCGATCTGCTCAGCGCCCATGGCGGAGCGGAGCAGCTCGCGCTCGGCATCTCCACGCACCTGAGCCCCGAGCACTTCGAGTCGATCCTGTGCGTCAGCCGCTGGCCGCCGACGCATCCGCTCGCCAAGCGCGACACCTCCTGGCGGCTGGCGTTCGAGCAGCTCGAGGCCGCCGGGGTGCGCTTTCTGCCCCTGCGACGGCGCTACAAAGTCGATATCGCAGCCTGGGTGCGGCTGCTGCGCTTCCTGCGTCGCGAACGCGTCGACGTGCTGCACGCGCACAAGTTCGGCTCCAACGTCTGGGGCACGATCATCGGCAGGCTGGCTCGCGTGCCGGTCGTGCTCGCCCACGAGCACACCTGGTCCTTCGAGGGCCAGCCGCTGCGGCGCCTGCTCGACCGTGAGCTGGTGGCTCGCGGCGCCGACCGCTTCATCGCCGTCTCGCGCGAGGATCGCCGACGGATGATCGAGATCGAGCGGATCGATCCACAGGACACGCTGTTCATACCGAACGGCGTACCCGCGCCACTGCCCGCGGGCGACAAGGACGTGCGCGCCGAACTGGGGATCGCCCCCGATGTCCCGCTGCTCGGCGTCGTCGGCCTGCTGCGCCCCCAGAAGGCCCATCATGTGCTGCTGCACGCCGCCGCCAAGCTGGCCCCCGACTGGCCCGCGCTTCAGATCCTGATCATCGGCGACGGCCCCGAACGCGAGAAGCTCGAGCGGCTCTCGGCCGAGCTGGGCGTGCAGGAGATCGTGCGCTTCATCGGCCTGCGGACCGACGTGCCCGACGTTCTGCACGCGCTCGACATCGCGGTCTGCTGCTCTGACTTCGAGGGCAGCCCGCTGTCGGTGCTCGAGTACATGGGCGCCTCGCTGCCGGTCGTCGCCACCGAAGTCGGCGGGCTCCCCGACCTGATCGAGCCGGGCGTCAACGGCCTGCTGATCCCGCCCGGGGACCCCGCCGCGCTGGCCGTGGCGCTCGACCAACTGCTGCGCGATCCCGAGGGCGCGCGTGCGATGGGGGCGCACAGCAAGCAGCGGCGCGATCAGGAGTTCGACATCGACGTGATCGTAGGCAGGCTCGAATCGCTCTACAGCGAGCTGCTCGAGCAGCACGGGCGCCCCGTATCCGGCGCGTGAGCACGCCGCCCCAGGGCATCGAGGTCGTGCTCGAAGGCCCCGGCACGCCCGCCTGGCAGGCGCGCGCGCTCGCCGGCCTGCGGGAATCCCCGCTGCTGCGCGTACTCGCCGTGCGCGAGCTCGCACCCGCTCGCTCGGCGCGCCCCCGGCGCCTGCACACGCGGATCGAGCGCCGCCTGCTGCGACTCGGCCCCGATGCGCTTGCGCCCGAGCCGGACGGGAGCGAGGCCGCGAGGCGCCGCGGCGCTGCGGCCGAGGGCGGAGCTGCCGAGGGTGGGGCGGCGAAGCCGGGTGGCGCCGGGGCGGAGGGCGCCGCTGCGACGCTTCTGGTCTGGCTCGCCGAGCGGCCCCCGCCGCCGGAGGAGCAGAGGGCCGTGATCTACCTGCGGCACGACGGCTCTGACTGCTCGGCGGATGAGGCGTTCGGGCGTGCGGTGCTCGGCAGAGAGGGAGGGGTCGGGACAGAGGTCCTGCTGCGGCTCGCCGGTGGCGAGGGGCGCGCGGATCTCGAGCAGGCTGCGAATCTCGATTTCGAGCGGGGCGGCGAGGTCGGCGGCGCACTCGTGCTCGAGCGCACGGTGTCGGGCGTCAGACCGTTCTCGCTGAGCCTCAGCCGCGATCTCGCGCTGTGGAAGCTCGCGAGCACGGTGCCCCGTGCTGCCGAGCGCGCGAGCGTCGCGCTCGCGGGCGGCGTCGATCTCGCGAGCCTGCCCGCCGCCCGACCGCCCGCGGCGAAGCGGCGAGCCCCGTCGAACCCTGCGTTGGCCGCGCGCTCGGCGCTCGTCTGGCCGCGCGTGCTGCTGACGCGTCTGCTGTTTCGCCGACCCTGGTCGGTGCGCGTGCGCCGACGCGAGCAGGTGCCAACCGCGGGCTGGTCACGTGAGCAGCGGCTCGTGCGCTTCGAGCGCGGGCGCCTCTACGCGGACCCCTTCCTGTTCGAGCACGAGGGACGCCATCACCTGTTCTGCGAGGAGGTGCCTCCGGGGCAGGGGCGGGCGGTGATCTCGCACACCGAGCTGCACGCCGACGGATCGGTCGCCGAGGCGCCGCGCTGCGTGCTCTCGCGGCCCTACCACCTCTCATACCCGTTCGTGTTCGCGCGCGAGGGCGAGGTCTTCATGATTCCCGAGTCCTCCGCCGCCGAGCGCGTCGAGCTCTATCGAGCGGTCGAGTTCCCGTTGGAGTGGGAGCTGGACTCGGTGCTGATCGACCGCATCGACGCCGCCGACGCGACGCTGCTCGAGCACGACGGCCGCCTGTGGCTGTTCGCGGGCGTGGCCGCCGCCGACGCGAGCTCGCTCGACGAGCTGCACCTGTTCTCGGCGAATGAGCTGCGAGGACCCTGGAGAGCGCACCCGCGCAACCCCGTGGTCTCCGACGCACGACGCGCGCGGCCCGCCGGAGCCGTGCAGCGATGGGGCTCGCGACTCGTGCGCCCGGGGCAGGACGGCAGCCGCCGCTACGGCGGCTCGATCGCCTTCTGTGAGATCGACCTGCTGAGCGAGAGCGACTACGCCGAGCACGAGATCGCACGCCTCGACCCGGCGGACGTGGGGGGCGCGCGGGCCACCCACACCTACGCCTCCGACGGCGCCTTCGAGGCGATCGACCTGCGCTCGCGCGAGCTGCGCCTGGGCGCGGGGTTCGCGCGCCGCGGGTGATCGCGGCCGCGGCGTCCATCATTGGCCGAGCGCGCCTTTGCCGTGGTCGGCCGTCGCTAGAGTCCCCGCCTTGGCGGAGCACGCGAGCCACTCAGAGCAGCCGATGAGCGCAGGCTCGATCATCCAGGTGACGCTGTGGAACAGCCCCTATCTCGGCAACGTGATGCTGAGCGAGCTGATCCTCGCCAGGCGCGTGAGGGAGGAGTTCGGGCTGGGCACCCACTTCGTGCTCGCTCCCGGCTCTGCGGGGCAGCCATGGCTGTCGCAGATCGAGAACGAAGGCGCGACCTGGTCGATCCTTCCGGGCGACACGACCAAGAGCTGGCGGGGGCACCTCGAGGATCTCGTGCGCGAGCACGGCGGCAAGCTGATCCACACGCATTTCACCGAGGCCGATCTGCAAGCGGCGAGCATCTCCGCGAAGTACGACATCCCCTGCATCTGGCACCTGCGCACCGGCTTCACCGGCTATCCGCTGCGCCAGCGCGCCAAGGACCTGCTGAAGCTGCGCGTGATCGCCCGCCGCCGAGTCGCGCGCCTGATCGCGGTCTCGCCCTGGCTGGCCGAGCTCGCGGCGCAGCGAGGCGCGCCGCGGGACAGGATCGAGGTGGTCCCCAACGCGATCGCCGCCGATCGCTTCGCCAACCCGCCGAGTCGCGCGCAGGCGCGTGAGCGCTTCGGGATCGACCCAGACGCGCTCGTCGTGCTGTGCCTCGGCTGGTGGCCCGAGATCAAGGGCGTCGACCTGTACCTCGACGCGCTCGCCTCGATCTCCCAGCGCCACCCGCGGATGAACGCGCTGCTCGTGGGCGAGGAGCGGATGCGCGACTTCCTGGGCGAACACTGGCCCGAGCGCCCGAGCTGGCTTCACACCTCGGGCTTCGTCGACGACTCCGCCTGGCTGTTCAGCGCCTCGGATGTCTTCGTCAGCTCCTCGCGCGCCGAGGGGCAGTCATCCGCGGTCGGCGAGGCGCTCGCCTGCGGGCTGCCGGTCGTGATGTCGGACATCCCCGGCACCTCTGTCTGGAAACCCGCCCCGGGGCTGCTGACGTTCCACAGCGAGGACACCGCGGGCCTCGCCAAGGAGCTCGAGCGGCTGCTCGACGAGCCGACGCAGGTGCGCTACGAGATGGGTCTGCGCAGCCGCGACTGGCTCGAAGACAACTTCTCACTCGATCTGTGGTGCGATCGGATCTGCGCGATCTATCGCGAGCTGCTCTAGCGAGCCGCGGCGCGGACAGACGCGACGCCCCGGTCAGACGGGCGTGAGCACGGCAGGCTCCGCTGCACTCTCCGCTTCCTTGCGCTCGCGCTGTTCGCGGCGCGCGATGCCTAGCAACGCCGGGCACATCGCGAGCATCACCCACAACAGCTTGCTGTACATCTCCGAGATGAAGAAGTCCGCCGCGAGCATGCCGACCAGGCCGAGGAACACCGCGCGCGCGATCGCCTCCAGGTTGCGCTCGCCCAGCCGCGCCCACGTGCTCGCCGCCTTCAGCGCGCAGACCAGGCACGAGAGCACGGCGGAGACGAACAGCAGGAAGCCGGGGATGCCCATCTCGGACATCACCTCCAGATAGGTGTTGTGCGTGACCTTGGGCGCGCTCGAGAAGATCAGGTCCGCCCGCTGCAGCGTGCCCGGCTGCAGCGCGTAGTTGGGTGAGACGATCGGGAAGTTGCCCACGCCCACGCCCTCGATCGGATGCGCGCGCACCATCCGCAGGCCCAGTTTCCAGATGTCCGAGCGCCCCGCGCCTCCGCCCGCGGTGGTCACGTGTTCGCGCGCCGGCAGCGAGGCGAGCTCGGCGAAATAGAAGATGCCGCCCGCCGCCACGACCACGAGCACGATCGCGATCGCGACGCGCCAGCGCCCGGCGAACAGCGTGCCCGCGATCATCATCACCCCCAGCGCGACGAGGCCGCCGCGCGAGAGGCTCAGGAAGATGCCGGCCAAGCACAGCGGCAGCGCGAAGATCGCCGTCGTCCGCAGCAGCGGCGAGCCGCCGCGTTTCAGCGCCACGCCACCCGCGAGCGCCAGGCCGATCAGCAGGAAGGCCGCGAGTTCGTTGGGGTCGCCGACCGTGCCGGTCGCGCGCGAGCTTTCGGTGATCACGTCCGGGCTCGGCGGCTGCAGCACCCCGAAGACCGCCGCGAGGATCGCCCCGAGCACGATCGCGACAACCACCAGCATCAGGTCGCGGCGGTTGCGGATCGCGGTGTAGGCGATCGGCAGCAGCAGGATGTTCGGCGCGTAGCGCGTCAATGATTCGACGCCCACGCCCAGCGAGGTCGACCACAGCAGCGAGACCGTCGCCCAGACGAAGAAGCCGATCAGCGACCAGGACAGGAACGGATGGTCCGCGAACAGGTCACCCTGCTCGCGCGCGCTCGAGCTGAAGCGCGCGAGCCAGGCGATCGCGACAAGCAGGCCCGCGCCCTTGGCGGGGCTGAGCGAGCTCGAAGCCGGCAGCGTCTCCAGGAAGCTGAGGAATGCCAGCACCGCGAAGCCCGCGGCGAGATCGTTGAAGACGACGTAGGCGAGCACGATCGCCGCCACCGCCGCGACCGCGATCAGCGGCTGCAGCGCGGCGATCAGGCCAAGCAGCGCCGCCGTCGCGAGGATCGTCGACGGCAGCCAGTCGAACGCGCGCGGCCGGGCGTTCACGGCGGTCTACGCCCCGATAGCCGGGATCTGCTCGCGAACTCGACCGCCGAGGCGGTTCGAGGATGTGGGAGTCGGCGCGTAGTAGCCGCTGCCCTGGCTGTAATCGTCGCTGACGATCACCAGCCCTGTCGGACGCACGCCCTGGCGCGAGAGCACTTCGCCGAGGTTCACGAGCTGGTCGGTGCGGCTGTGCCCGAGGCGCGCGACGACCAGCACGTCATCGACGTGCTGGCTGAGTGGCAGCGCGTCGCTGACCTCGGTCACCGGGGGGGCGTCGAAGATCACGTAGTCCGCGAGCGACTGTGCCTGCTCGACGACCTCGTTGCTCGCGGCCAGCAGCCCGTCGGCGAGGTAGGGAGCCGACTGCTCGACCAGCAGGGCGCTGAGGTTGTCGCTGAGGCGCTTGACCGGCACGAGCGCGTCGCGCAGCGCGATCTCGCCCATCAGCACGCCCGCGGTGCCGCGTTTGCCGCGCGCGGTCAGCAGGTCCAGCGCACCGGCCAGCGAGGGGCGGCGCAGGTCGGCCTCGACCAGGATCACCTTGTTGCCCGAGAAGGCCAGCGTCGCCGCGAGGTTGAGCGCGACGGTGGACTTGCCCTCCGAGCGCGTCGAGCCGGTGATCATCATCGAGCGTGTGCCCTCGGCGTGCGTCCGAGCGCCGAGCGCCACGCGCAGCATGCGGTAGCTCTCCTGCGCGGCGGGAGAGAGTTCGCCCGGACGCATCGGCAGCTTGCGCGAGGCCGGACGGCGTTCGCGGGGGATGCGCGCGAGCACCGGCAGGCGGAAGATGCGTCGCAGCGTCTCCTCGCGTCGTACGCGCGGGTCGAGGCTCTCGAGCGCGAACGCGCCGCCGAGTCCGATCACCAGGCCGATCAGGAAGCCCGCGATGATGCTGAGCTTCGCGCGCGGCCAGGACGGGGCGTCGGGGCGCTGGGCCAGCGACTCCACCGAGATCGTCGGGTCGGGTCCGGCCAGCAGCGTCTGCAGCGAGGAGAGCCGTTCACCGAGCGAGCCCTGGCCGGTGCGCTGGATCACCGGCAAGGCTTCCACCTGCTGCTTCAAGGTCGGGATGATCGTTTCGAGCTGGCGGTGCAGGAGCTTGGTTCGGTTCTGGACCGTCGCGAGCGCGAAGGCGTTCGCGATCCCCTGTGCGCGCGCGGCCGTGGAGGCCGTCGCCTGGATCGCGACTACGTTGCTCTGGGCGACCGGGACGGCCGAGACCTGGCCGAGCACCGCGCGGCCCGTGGTCTGACCGATTTTCGCGGCGACCAGCGCCGCGACTTCGGAGGTCGTCACGAGGCTCGCCGCGGTGGAGACATCGCCCGTGGGGTTGCCCGAGTTGGTGATCAAGCCGAGCCCGATCAGGCTGGTTTCGCCGTTCACCGGAGTCACCAGCAGGTGCGATTCGGCTTTGTAGGAGGGCGAGGCCAGCTTCGCGTAGGCGGCTGCCACCAGCGTGACGATCACCACGCAGGCGATGATCAGCCGCCGCCTGTCGCGGATCACCTCGACGTAATGGCCGAGGCCCTCGCGCGGGCCCTGCGGGGCCAACCAGTCGGAGGCGCGTGTGTTGTCGCTAGCGCGCGGCATGGCCCTGGGCGGTGGAGGACGAACGAGGCACCACGACAAAGTTAGCGGCTATCCCGGCAAAGCGATGAAGGTGCATGCAGGCGCTCGCGGCGGTTGCGGCGCGAGATCGCGTGCGTGCGAGTGGCGTCCGTACGCCTTCGGCGCTTGGACAGTCGGCGGGGTGCGTGGGCGGGTGGATCATCGATAGCGGTGCGGGATGGGGCCTCGGCCGTATGCGAGGGCCGGCCAGACCATTGACGGACGCCGCGCGACCGCCAGTTAGTCGCGCACGGGAAGTTTCAAGCCCGCCGGGGCCGCTGCGGGGCGCACTGGACGTTTGACCTAGCCCCGCGGCGCTGGCTTCACGGCGCCAGGGACAGGGTCGATGACGGTTTCGTGAGGGTCGCAAGCGGCTCTCCTGCTGGAACGGACTCCAGACACCGATGACCGCTACGACTCACTCCTCACACGAGCGCACCGGCCGCACCGCCGCCTCGCGCCATGTATTCGCCGCTCTGACCTCGTTGCTCGCGCTGAGTGCGCTGCTCGCCTGCTGGAGCGCCGCCCCGGCGCTCGCCGAACCCGCGCCGAGCTGCAGCCTCTACGTGTCGAGCAGCGGCAGCGACCGCAATAGCGGCTCGGCCGCCGCGCCGTTTCAGACCGTCAAGCGCATGGTCGAAGCGCTCGGCGCCGGGCAGACCGGCTGCCTGACCTCCGGGCAGACCTTCAAGGGCTTCACGCTCGGCAGCGGCAGCTCGCACGGCGCGCCGGGCGCGCCGGTGACGATCACCTCGACCGACCCGAGCAACCCCGCCACGATCAACACCCGCATCGCGACGCTCTCCGGCGCGGACTGGCTGACTTTCAGCCACCTGATCATCAAGTCCGATGTCGTCTCCGGCAACGAAGACCCCAGCCCGACGATCAACTCGGCGCACACCTCCTGGGTCTACGACGACATCTCCGGCGGCGACATGAACATCTGCATCCTGCCCAGCCAGCCGACCGAATACGGCAGCGCGGAATACACGCTGATCGAACACGACCGCGTCCACGACTGCGGCAACCCCGTCACCGCCGCCGAAGAAAAGGCCCAGGGTGAAAACGACGACATGTACGAAGGTCACCTGAACGGCTGGCACGCCCACGGCGTCTATGACGAGGGCCAGCACACCACGATCAAGAACAGCTACTTCTACAACAACTCCAGCAAGGGCATCCTGCTTCGCGGCGGCGGCTACGCCGTGGTCGAACACAACATCGTTGACCGCAACGGCAGCGGCATCCTGTTCGGCGACAACGGCCCCAACCACGACGTCGTCGCCTGGAACATCGTCAGCAACAGCACGAGCCCCTGCGGCCGTGAAACCGGTTGGTGCGACGACTTCGGCGTGTGGAGCTACTGCAGCGAAGGCTGCGTCGCCGACAGCTTTACCAACAACGACGTGGTCGGCAACAAAGACGGCAACGTCGCGCCCTCCTACGACATGTGCTCCTGCATCGACGTCAAACACAACATCGAAGCCGACCCGCTCTACGTCAACGGCGCCGCCCACGAATACACGCTGCAGGCCCGCTCGCCCGCCGTCGGCTACGGTCCCGACACTGCTCAGCCCGGTGGCGCAGGCGCAGGCACCGCGCCCGCCTCTCCGTCTCAGTCGGGCTCAGAAGCCGCACCGCGTGCCGCCCGCGCACACACCGCCGCGGCCCGCGCTCGCCACCACAGGAAGCGGCACCTCGCCAAACGCGCCAAGCGCCACCGTCACGTGAGCAAGCACGCGCGCAAGCACGGCGTTGCGCGCTCGCACAAGCAGCGCAAGCACTAAGTCGCGCCGCGGCCGATCGCACGACGGGCCTCGAGCGCGGCCTGCGCCGCATGGCTATTCCAGCGTCAGGAACGTGATGCGGGCGTACTTGCCGACACCGGGGAAGCGCGCGCGCACGCGGTCGTCGAGCGCGCCGACGCGCCGCGCCAGGCCACGCTGGGCGCTCTGGGGCAGGATCAGGTTGATCGGCATCAGCGGGATCGTCAGGAACTCGCGCTCGTCGTGGTGGAAGTTCTCGAAGATCTCGCCGCACAACTCCCAGTCGGCGGTCGTCAGCGGATGCTCGTCGGGCGTGCGCGCCGTCGGCGTCAGGGCGCGGCCTGCTCGCAGGATCGGGTTGTGCCAGAGCGGCTCCATGAACACGGCTTTGCCGCCGGGGCGCAGGATCCGCCGCAGCTCTTCGAGGGCCACGCGCAGGTCGAGGTGGTGCAGGATGCTGTCGCCGACGATCAGGTCGAAGGAGTCGTCGGGGAAGCCCGTGGCGTGCGCATCGACCACCAGGAACTCGCTCTTGTCCGCCAGGCCCTCTTCGCGGGCGCGAATGCGGGCCTGTTCGATCTCGCCCTCGGAGACGTCGATGCCCGTCACCCGGACCGCGCCGCGCTCGATCAGATATTTGGTCAGGTAGCCGGGGCCGCAGCCGTAGTCGAGCACGACCTTGCCGGCCGGATCGTAGAAGTCGGTGATGTCCTCGTTGCGCCGGAACTCGCCGAGTGCGCGCCAGATCCAGCGGCGCACCGTGTGGTAGGAGGTGTTGTCTTTTTCGTTGTAGAACGCCTTCTCGCGGTCGGCTCGCGCGTCGGTCGTCTCGCTTGGGGTGGTCGCCATGGCGAAATAGGTTAGTGCCGTCGCGGTCGCCATCCGTCGAGATGGACGTTCGGCCATGGACCGCGCTCGCCGTGGCTAGCGCGAGATCAGCGAGCGAGCGGCCTGCAGGCCGCTCCACAGCGAGGAGCGCCGCAGGCGCCTGACCGAGGGCGAGACCTTCACCCGGAAGCGCCGCTCGTCATCGGCGCGGTAGACGCCGATGCGGGGCCACTCCAGGGCGTCCTCGGCGCCCAAGCGGCTCGGCAGCGCCGCCGCGGCCCGGTAGCCCGCGCGGGCGGTCGCGGCCACGACGCGCGCGTCGACGTCGCCGTAGGGATAGGCCAGCGTGGGGCAGGGGGCCTGCAGTCGCGCTTCGCAGACCTCCTTCGAGCGCGTCAGCTCGTCCTGCAGCGAAGCGTCGTCGAGGCTCGTCAGGTGCGGGTGCGAGGCCGTGTGCGAGCCGATCTCCCAGCCCGCCTCGGCCAGCGAGCGAAGCTGCTCCCAGGACATCGGTCTCAGCTCCTGCTCGTGCGGGCCGCCGAGCCACTGGTCGATCCCGGGCCAGCTCAGCAGGCCGCCGGCCTCGAGTCCGTCCGTGGGGGCGAACACGGTCGCCGACAGCCCCAGGCGGTCGAGGATCGGCCGCGCGAGCTCGAGCACGGAGAGGTAGGCATCGTCGAAGGTCACGGCCACCGTCCTGCCCGGCGCTCCGGCAGCCGCCTCGCTGAACGTCGCGCCGCGATAGCCGCGCCGGAGGAGCAGCTCCAACTGGGCCTCGAACAGCTCGGGCGTGGTCGACAGGTCGGCCGTCCAGGTGGGGCTGACGGCGTGGTAGCAGAGGACGAGGGTGTCGGTCACGGTGGCGGCCTGGGCGATTCGCTGAGCACGATGCCGATTCCGAAGGATGCGACAGCATAATGGGACCCGCGTGAACGCCTTTCCGGCATCCAGCTCGCCAGCGCGGGCGCCGTCCCCGCGGCAGGCGCCGTCGCAGGCGGGACCCGACGCTCGTGTCGACGTGAGCGTGCTGGTGCCTGTGCTGAACGAGGAGCGCCACATCCGCGAGACCGTCGCCGCGATGCAGGCGCAGCGCTTCGACGGCACGGTCGAGCTGCTGTTCGCCGACGGGGGCTCCGAGGACCGCACCCGCGAGATCCTGCTCGAGCTCGCCGAGCAGGACCCCGGCATCCGCGTGCTCGAGAACCCGCGGCGCCGCACCGCCAGCGGCCTGAACGTGTGCCTGCGCGAGGCGCGCGGCGACTACGTGGCGCGGATGGACGCCCACACCTATTACGCCGACCGCTATCTGGCCGCGGGCGTCGAGCGCCTGCGCCGCGGTGACACCGAGTGGGTCAGCGGCCCGGCGATTCCGCGTCCGGTCGGGCCGGTTTCGCGCGCGGTCGGGCTCGCGCTCGCCTCGCGGCTCGGGCGCGGCGGCTCGCGCAAGTGGGACGAGGAGCTCGACGGCGCGCAGGAGCGCGATCTGGACACCGGCGTGTTCGGCGGCGTCTGGCGTCGCGAGCGGGTGCTGGAGGCCGGTGGCTGGGACGAGCGCTGGCCGATCAACCAGGACTCGGAGATGGCCTCTCGCTTCCTGCGGGAGGGCGCGCGCCTGGTGTGCCTGCCCGAGATGGCGGGCTACTACGTGCCGCGCGACGCGCTGCAGGGGCTCGCGCGCCAGTACTACCGCTATGGCTTCTACCGCGCGCGGACCTTCAAGCGCCACCCGCAGAGCATGCGCCGCTCGCACCTGATCGCCCCCGCGCTCGTGCTCACGCTGATCGCCGCGCTGATCGCTCCGCGGCCGCTGCGCAGAGCGGCGCGGGTGGGCGTGCTCTCCTACCTGCTCGCGGTCGCTGCGACCACCGCGAGCGCCGCGAGGCGACCGGAGCAGCGCGCCGACGCCGCGCGGCTGCCCGCGGTGCTGCCCGCGATGCACCTCGGCTGGGGCGTGGGCACGCTGGTCGGGATGGCGCGCTTCGGTCCGCCGCTGTCGGCTTTCGCCGGGCTCGTCAGCAAGACCCCCTCGCAGGAACCCGCCGGGCTCGCCGCCGACGGCGTCTACGCCCCCTCGCTGCACGGCGAGGACGCCTGAGTTGCGGCTGGCCGTCTACACCGACTACGAGTACTGCTCGGACGGCGTCACGCGCTACGGACAGCGCGCCTTCGTCGTGTTCCTGGAGGCGTTGCGCGTGCACGTCGATCGGCTCGTGCTCGTCGGGCGCTTCGACCCCAAGCCCGGGACCTCGCACTACCCGCTGCACGAGGAGACCGAGCTGGTCGGGCTGCCCCACTACGAGAGCCTCGGCCATCCGCTGTCGGTCGCGCGCTCGCTGATCGTCTCGATCGCGCGCTTCTGGAAGCTGCTCGACGAAGTCGACACGGTCTGGGTGCTGGGTCCCTACCCGCACTCGGTGCTGCTCGCCGTGCTGAGCGCCCTGCGCCGCCGCCGCTTGATCTTGGGCGTGCGCCAGGACATGCCGCTGTACGTGCGCAGCCGCCGCCCGGGCCGACGCTGGATGCACTGGGCCGCCGACGTGCTCGAGTGGATCTGGCGCCTGCTCGCGCGGCGCTATGCCGTCGTCGTGGTCGGCCCCGAGCTCGAGCGCAAGTACCGCGAGGGCCACGCGCGCAGTGTGTTCTCGACGACCGTCTCGCTCGTCTCCGAGCGCGACCTGGCGGACCCCGGCGAGGCGCTGGCGAGGCGAGACTACGAGGGCGCGCTGACGCTGCTGACCGTGGGGCGGCTGGATGTCGAGAAGAACCCGCTGCTACTCGCGGACATCCTCGCCTGCCTGCTGGAGGGCGGGCTCGCGAGGGGCGGGCGCGCCTGGCGACTGCTCGTGGTGGGCGACGGCCCGCTGCGCGAGCCGCTGGCCGAGCGGGTGGCTGAGCTGGGCCTGTCGGACAGCATCGAGCTGCTGGGCTACGTGCCGATCGACGGCGGCCTGATGGATCTCTATCGCTCGAGCCACATCTTCCTGCACGTGTCGCTGACCGAGGGCTTTCCACAGGTGCTGGTCGAGGCGTTTGCCTCCGGGCTGCCCGCGGTCGCCACGGCGGTCGGCGGCGTGTCCGCCGCGGCCGAAGGCGCAGCGTTGCTGATCGAGCCCAACGACGCCGCTGCGGCGGCTGCGGCGCTCGAACGGATCGCCGCGGACGGGCAGTTGCGCGGCGAGCTGATCGAAGCGGGGCTGGAGCGCGCGCGTGGCGGCACGCTCGAGGCGGCGAGCGCGCAGCTGGCCCAGTTCCTCGCCGCGGCGCGCTGAGCCGGGACCGCGGGTGCGGCTAGGAGCCGCTCGCGCGCACGCGACGCAGCAGCTGGTAGGCGGCGGGGCTCGCGCTCTTGGCGAGCTTCTTCGCGTTCCACTCCAGCCACAGGCGCCCGCAGGCCAGGCGGCTGCCGCGGGCGTAGGCCGCCGCGACCGACGCCGGTGTGCTCGCCCAGATCGTGTAGCGGCCGCGGACCTCGAGCAGGCTGCCGGAGAGCTTCTCCTGCAGCGGCTTCGCGGTCGGCTCGGAGGTGAACAGCAGCTCATAGCCCGCCGCACCCGCCGAGGCGATCACCTCGGCGGAGAGGAAGCCCCCCGGCACCGAGGCCGTGCGCGGCGGGCTGCCGAGCAGCTCGCCCAGCAGCGCGCGGCTGCGCGTCCACTCCTCGTCGAGCTCCGCACGCGTCAACTTGCCCATGTAGGTCGGGTGGCTGTGCGAGTGGCTGCCGATCAGATGGCCGCGCGCGGCAAGCTCGCGCACCTGCTCGGAGGACATGAAGCCCGGCGTGTCCACGCGCGAGGAGGTCACGAAGAACTGCCCGCGCCAGCCGTGGCGCTCGAGTGCCTCGGCCGCGAGCGGCGCCGAGGCGCCGCCGTCGTCGAATGTGATCGCGACCGCGGGCGCGGGCTCGCCCGCGTCGAGTGGGCGCACCTCAAGCCCCGTCGCCGCGACGGCGTCCAGGTGCGCGTCGAAGTCGCTCGGCGTCAGCTTGTAGCGGGCCGCGAGCTGTCCCTGAAAGCCGACGGCCTCGCGCGCGTCGTGCCCGGCGATGTCGTGGTACATCAGCGTGCGCATCGCAGACAGACGGACAGACCGCGCCGTTCAGGCGTGGCGCCCGGCTCCCGCGCGTTCGGAGGGGATTCCTCGGCGGCGGCGCAGCGCCTCGGCGGCGGCGCTGTCGCGCAGGCGCAGATCGCCCGCGGACAGGCTCGTGAGCGCTCGTCCTCGCAGCGAGGGGCTCGCCGCGACGAGGCGCACCACCGTGCGATCGACGCCGCCGAGCCGGTACTTGTACTCGTCACGACCGGGTCCCAGCTCGAACTCGCTGCGCCCCTGCTCGATCGCCGCGTCGATCGCCCGCAGCTCGAGCGCGTTGCCGGGGCTGAGGTTGGCGTGACCCTCGCCGAGGCCGAGCAGGTAGCTGTGCTCGCGCGTCCCCTGCACGAGGTTCAAGCGGCTGGCCAGCAGCCGGCCCTCGAGGTCCAGACGCCACAGGCGCGCCCCCGCCGGGAGCAGGTCGCCCACCGCGGCGTGCAGGAACTGCTCGTAGGTGTCGTCCATGTGCTCGTGGCGCTGGCCCATCGCCGCGGCGCGGCTGCGGCGCAGCGCCAACAGCTCCGCCAGCGTGGCGTCGGCCTCCTGCGGCTCCACGACGACCCGCGCCTCGGCGCCGAGCTCGCTCAGTTTGCGCCACTTGCGCCGCTGCGTGCTGCGCTGCTTGGAGCCAAAGCTCGCTTCGTAGGTCTCGACGTCCTGCGGCAGCTCCAGGAACGGCTGCAGGCGCAGGTCGTGCGCCGCGGCGCGCAGGGCTCCGTCTCCCTGCAGCAGCGCGCCCGCGAGGGAGCAGTCGACGCGCAGCCGCTGCACGCGCCAGGTGTCCCACTCGCCGCGGCGCTCGCAGAGCGCGTCGATCAACAGCGCCGCGAACTCGGCTTCGCGAGCAGGCGCGCAGATCAGCGTCTCCAGGCCGTTCCAGCTACCGCCCGCGAACGTGAGCGTTCGCGTGCCGCGCGAGGAGCGCTCCAGCGCCAGGACCGCGAGCGCGAGCAGCGAGCCGCCGTCGTCCTGCATCGCAAACGCCCACGGCTCCTGCTCGGCGCCGTAGCTCGCCCACCACGAGAGCACCCACGCCGGGTCCGAGAAAGCGGTCGGGAACTCGCTGCCGGCCGCCAGTGCGCGCCACTCGGCACGGCGGTCTTCCAGCTCGGCCAGCGGGATCCAATGGGCGTCGGGCACGGTGCAAGCCTAGGGGTCCGTTCAGACCCGCCGGCAAGGCAAACGCTCATTTTGGCCACGTGTTCCGCCGATAGTCTCACCTGAGATGCCGGTTGTAGGGCCGATGGCCAAGCTCAGCGACACCCTGCGCCGCACGCCGACGGCGGTTCCGGCCCTTGGCGCGCTCGCCCTGTTCGTGATCTGGGCCGGCAGCGACGCGGGCTACCCCGTGACGCACTGGGCGCCCGGCGGCGTGGTCCTGGTCGCGCTGTTGGCGATCGCGCTGGTGCTGGTTCCCCTGCGCCTTCGCGAGATCCCGCTCGCCGTGCGCGTCGCGGTCGCCTGCCTGGCGCTGTTCACCGCGCTCAGCTATCTCTCGATCCTGTGGGCGCAGGTGCCGGGCGACGCCTGGGAAGGCGCGAACCGCACGCTTCTCTATCTCGTGATCTTCAGCCTGTTCGCGCTGTGGCCGCAGCGCGGCGGCGGTGCCGCGCTGCTGATCGGGGCCTGGATGCTCGCGATGATCGCGCTCGCCGCGTTCGTCGTGCTGCACGTCGACGCCGCCGCACACCCGAGGGCGTTGTTCAGCGAAGGGCGCCTGAAATATCCGGCCGACTACGAAAACGCCTGCGCCGCCGTGTGGTGCATCGTCCTGTGGCCCGCGCTGCTGATGTCCTCCAGCCCGCGTCTGCACTGGGCGCTCCGCGGCGTGTTCGCGGGCGGCGCGGTGCTGCTGGCCGATCTGGCGCTGCTCAGCCAGAGCCGCGGCTCGCTGTACGCGACGGTCGTGATGCTCGTGCTCGTGTTCGCGATCCTGCCCGGGCGCGTGCGCCACTTCCTCGTGTTGGTGCCGGTCGCGATCGGCGTCGGCGCGAGCGCGCCCACGATTCTGCACGTCGGCGACCGCGTGCTGCACGGCGGCGACGTGCACGCGGCGCTGAACAGCGCCACCGCCGTCACGTTCCTCGCCGCGGTGGTCGTCGGCGCGATCGCCGCGGCCGGAGCGGCGGTCGAGCACCGCGGCATGGTCTCCGAAGCCGGTGGCCGGCGCCTGCATCGCGCGCTCGGCGCCACGGCGATTGCCGCACTCGTGATCGTGCTCGCGGGCGGTTGGATCGCCGCGGGCAACCCGATCGCGCGCGCCGAACACGGCTGGGACACCTTCAAGGGCGGCTACAGCGCCGACAACGCCAACGTCAACCGCCTCGTCAGCGGCCTCGGGAGCGGACGCTACGACTTCTATCGCGTGGCCCTGAACGAATTTGTCGATCACCCGCTCGTCGGGATCGGCGCCGACAACTTCGCCCAGCAGTACCTCGCCCATGGTCACGAGGAACAGTCGCCCCACTACCCCCATAGCGTCGAGTTCCGCACGCTCTCGCAGACAGGCATCCTCGGCGTGCTGCTCGGTCTGATCGGGCTCGCCGCGGCGCTGTTCGCGGGTGGCCGCGCCGCGCTGGGAGCGTTGCGCCGCGTGGACCCGCTCGCTGCCGGCGTCGCCGCCGCGGCACTGGCGGGCTTCGCCTACTGGTTCGTGCATGGCAGCTTCGACTGGTTCTGGGAGTTCGCGGGCCTAGCGGGCCCCGCCTTCGCGCTGCTCGGCCTGGCCTGTGGGCTCGCGCCGCGCCGCGTGCTCGAGGCAGGCGATCGTGGGGCGAGCGCCGGGGGAGGCGGCGAAACGGGCGCCGAGCCCCCGACGCCACGGCGGCGAGCCTCAGGGCCGCTGACCTCGGCGCGCGTGACGATCGTGCTCGCGGGACTGCTCGCGCTGATCGCCGCCGCCTCGCTCGTCGCGCCCTGGTTCAGCCAGCTTCAGGTGCAGAAGGCGGCGCGCATCTGGCCCACGGCGCCGCGCCAGGCGTACTCGGCGCTCGACGACGCCGCGCGGCTGAACCCGCTCGGCGACGAACCCTATTTGCTCGCGGGCAGCATCGCCCTGCGCTTCGGCGACCTGCAGCGCGCCGACCGTCAGTTCGCGTTGGCGCTCCAGCGGGACTCCGGCGACGCATACGCGACGCTCGAGCGCGGGGCGATCGCCTCGGCGCGGGGCGATCAGCGCGAAGCCCTGCGCCTGCTCGAACGCACGCACCGCCTGAACCCCCACGACGAACTGATCGGGGAAGTGCTCAAGAGCGTCCGCGAAGGCCGGCGCGTCGACATCGAACAGCTAACCCGCGCGATCCTCTCCAAAGCACGTCAACTCGCGTGAGAAACCTGTGGCTATTTCGTCAAATCCGAACCCTTTTGCTCGACAGCGCCGACGCGCTGAGGTACTTTATGAGCGGGCTGGCGTCAGATTTTGGCCCTGGTGCCCTAGGGCGCCGAGACCGCTGAACGCGAGCGTGTCCGGTGACCGCGGAATCGTGGCAAGGAGCGTTGATCGTTCGGGCCGGGCGTACGACCCAAGGCAAGGAAGCATGAGAACGCACCGCACCGTCATCTTCATAGGAGCACTGCTTGCGGCGCTCGCCGTCGCGCTGCCCGCGTCCGCGACGGCCAGCTCGCTGCTCAGCGGCTACGGAGGACCCGGCCAGGGCAACCAGGCGATCCTCGGCTCCGCGCTCGTCAACGGCCCGCGCGGAGGCGGAGGCGGAGGCGGCAGCTCGGACTCCTCGGGGAGCTCGGGCGAAAGTGCTGCGAGCTCCTCGCAGGCTGCCTCCAGCGAAAGCTCCGCCTCGGGCAGCCCGGGCTCCGGCTCCAGCGGCGGCAGCGGTGGCTCGGCCGGCGCTCGCCACAGCTCCCACGGCGCGACCCGCGCCTCGCGCCACGAAGCCGCGAAGGCCCAGGGCGGCGCCGGTACGCCCGCGGCAGGCACGGGCACGACGACCGCCGCCGCGAGCTTCTACCCGGCGGCGGAACGGACCCCGGCGGGCGAAGGCGGCGTGCTCGGGCTCTCCAGCAGCGATCTGATCTACGTAATCCTCGGCTTTGCCGTGCTCGTCTTCCTGGGCGTGCTCACGGGTCGGCTCGGCCGCGGAAGCGTGTCGGAGGGGACACGCGGCTAAAGGGATGCTCGCGAAGATCCGACTAGACGTTAGACACGTAGAGCTTCCTTAGCTACGAAAAAGCCCTTCAGAGGACGAAAGCCCCTCCAGCACATGGCGCGCACCCCGATCACTCAGCAGACCTCCACCACGCTGCCCCTCCAGGGGGAGTTCGGTCGCTCGGCGCCGCAGCCAAGGGCGCTTCCCGGTCAGGCGTTTGGCGGCCGCCTGCAGTGGGCGCTGGAGGGTCAGGGCTGGCGCGTGCTGCGCCCCGCCGTCGATTTCGTGCTGCTCTGTCTCGCCGTGATCGTGGGGCTGGGCGCTCAGCACACGCTGCACTCCGACTCGATGCGAGCGCCGCTGCTCGCGTTCCCGTTCGTGGTGATGCTGCTCTTCTACCTGCGCGGGCTGTATCGCACACGTCTGCGCGCGCTCGTGCTCGACGGCGTCGTGCCGGTGATCAGCGCGATCTCGATTGGCGCGATGACCGTCGCGGTGCTGGGCCTGTTCGCGAACGGACACGCCCCGCGCCAGTCGGATGTCGTGCGCGTGTGGCTGTTCGCGCTCGCGGGCGTCGGCGTCGGACGCATCGTGCTCTCGTTCCTACAGCGCTGGGCGCGCGCCCGCCGCCTGGTCGGCAAGCCGGTCCTGATCATGGGCGCCGGCGTCGTCGGCGCCCAGGTTGCACGGCGGCTCGAGACCCACCCCGAGTACGGCCTCGCACCGGTGGGCTTCCTCGACGAGGACCCGCGCTCGATCGCCGAGGTCGGCGGGCGCGACCTGCCCGTGCTCGGAACCGTCGAGGATCTCGACGAGACCGTCGCGCGAACCGGCGTGCGCAACCTGATCGTCGCCTTCTCCTCGGTCGCCGACGAGCGCGTCAGCCGGCTGATTCAGCGCTGCCAGGAACTCGGCGTCGAGGTCTCGGTCGTGCCGCGCATGTTCGACACGATCAACAATCGCGTCGGCTACGACACCGTCGGCGGCCTGCCGCTGATGTCGTTCACGACCGTCGATCCCCGCGGCGCGCAGTTCGCGATCAAGCACGGCCTCGATCGCGTGATGGCATTCACGCTGCTGATCCTGCTCTCGCCGCTGATCCTGATCTCCGCGCTCGCCGTGCGCCTCAGCTCCTCCGGCCCCGTGCTGTTCCGCCAGCGCCGCGTCGGACGCGACGGCAAGGCCTTCGACCTCTACAAGTTCCGCTCGATGCGCCTGCAGGGCGGGCACGTCGACCCCGACGACGACGACGCCGGTCCGCTCGAGCACCTGCTCGGCGGCGACACGGCGCCCGGTGGCGTCGAGGGCGACGATCGACGCACCTCCGTCGGCCGCTTCCTGCGTCGCACCTCCTTTGACGAGCTGCCCCAGCTGTTCAACGTCCTGAAGGGCGAGATGAGCCTGATCGGGCCGCGCCCCGAGCGCCCCGAGTTCGTGGAGCTGTTCAACCAGGACATCGTCCGCTACGACGACCGCCACCGCGTCAAGTCCGGGATCACCGGCTGGGCGCAGGTGCACGGCCTGCGCGGGCAGACCTCGCTGGCCGAACGCGTCGAGTGGGACAACTACTACATCGCCAACTGGTCGCTCGGGCTCGACATGAAGATCTTTGCGCTGACGTTCGCGGCGCTGCTGCGCAGCGCCGAGTAGCCGCGATCGACCTCAGATGCTGCGCTGAGTCAGATGCTGCGCTGAGCCGCCTTGCTCGGCCCGGTCCACTGCTGGTAGACGCGCACGCGCAGGTTGTGCGTGCCGAGCACCTTCGGCAGCGCCAGCTTGAAACGGTTGAAGCGGTCGAGCGACAGCGCCGCGCGATAGCGCAGGACGCTGCCCTGGAAGGCTTCCAGGCGCATGTAGTCGCCGACCGGCCCCGAGCCGGCGGCGAGCACGCGACCGCCCGACTTGCGCAGGCTGAGCGTGACCGGGCTGACCGCGCCGAAGGGCGAGGCCAGCACGTTCGACATCGCCGTGAACGACGGCTTGTGGCCGTTGTGCGAGGTGATCACCCCGAAGGAGTCGCCGCCGCCGTCCTGCAGCTCGTACAGCGCCGCCGCGGCCACGTAGCTGGTCGAGCTCAGCGCGCGGTACATGTTCGTGATGTTCTGCGCCTGCACCGCTGCCGTCACGCAGCCCTGTTCCTCCTGGATCTTGTGGCGCGGGTAGCAGTCGCTCCAGCCGAACTCGTCGAACCACAGCGGGGTCGAGTCGCCGTTGGCGAGCTGGACCGCGTGCGTGGCGCGCAGCGCCGCCAGCGAGAGCGTGTAGAAGTGGACCGCCAGGCCGTCGTAGTGGCCCTTGATCCCCGCCTTGTAGAGCAGCTTCAGGAACACGCCGTTGGAGCCCACGAGCGAGCCCGCGAGCACCGTGACCTTCGGGTTGGCCTGCTTGACCGCGGTGTCGGCCGCCGCCAGCAGCGCGGCGTAGCGTTGGGGCTTGTGCGGGCCCGCGAAGTAGCGTTCGTTGGCCTGGTCGGGCTCGTTCCAGACTTCGAAGGCCGTGAGCTGCGTGGGATAGCGTTCGACCAGCGTGCGCGCGAACGCAGCGAAGTCCGCGGCGTGCGCCGGGGGGTAGCCGTACGCGCGGCTGCCGCGCCCCGGGACGCATTTCGCGCGGATCGAGGCCGGCGCCGCCGAGGCCCAGCAGGGCGAGCTGTCGGCGAGCACGATCACGCCGATCCCCGCAGCCGCGGCGTCGTTCATCAGCCGGTCGGTATAGGCGAGCGCGCGTGGGTCGAGTTTGCCCGCGCCGCGAGGTTCCAGCACCGACCACGGCAGCTCGGCCCGGATCAGCTTCGCGTGCAGCGCCTTGGCCTGCGCGACTTCGAAGTCGGCGTCCACAGGCGTCGAGCCCGCGCCGAGACCCTGGATGTTGACCCCGCCGAGCAGCGGGGTCGCGCTCGTCCTCGCGCGCGTCGAGCCCGCGGCGAGGCTGGTCGTGGTGGCGCACAGGACGCACAGCAGCAGTGCGATCGCGGCGAGGTATCTGGGTGGCAGGCGTTTGCTTGCAGCTCTTTGCATGCAGCGAAGCTTACGGTCCGTCGCGGAGGACGGCGCCACTGTGGCCGGATACGCTGATCAGCGCGATGTCGCCGACCTGGATCTGGATGCAGATAGCGATCGTCGTGTTTGTCGTGATCGGGATGATCGTGGCGATCACGAAGCTCGCCTGAGCGGACCCCGCCGCCACCACGACCCGCGCTGTTCGCGCGCGCTGGAGAAGCCGAGCATCGGCCGCGGCGGCAGGCTGTCCTCGCCCGCGAGGATCGCGCTCGGGACGCCTTCGGTCAGCCACTCGGTCATCGCCTCCAGCCCCGCCTCGCGCAACTCCTCGGCCAGGCCGGGGGGCCGCTGCTCGGTGTCGTGCGCGTCGGAGGCGACGTTGTGCACCAGCTCCTGCTCGATCAGGCTCAGCGCGAAGCGCTTGACCGTGCCGCCGAAGCGGCCAACGAGCGAGCCCGCCGTGATCGAGGTCAGCACGCCGCTGCCGCGCACGAGCGATTCGAGCATCTGCGGGTCGCGCTGGAAGGCCGGGCAGCGCTCGGGATGGGCCAGCAGGATGCGGTGGCCTTCGTCCTCGAGCTCGCCCACCAGGACGTCGATCCCGGAGGCCTCGGCCGAGAAAGGGGGCTCGATCAGAAGCCATGCGCCGCTGCCGCCCAGCGCCAGCGCGTCGAGCGTCGGCGGGTCCAGCTCGGAGGCGCGCGTCATCGAGATCTCCGCGCCCGCCAGCACGTTCAGCGGAACGCGCTCCTGCTCCAGGCGGTCGTTCACCTGCTCCACCAACGCGGCGATCGTCGCGGGGTCGTTGTCGTAGCGATGGCTGACGTGTGGCGTCGCGACGATCGTGCGCGTGCCGCGGGCCGCCGCGACACGTGCGAGCGCCAGCGAATCCTCGATCGTCGCCGGGCCGTCGTCGATGCCCGGGAGGACGTGGCAATGCATGTCGATCACTCGCTCGCAACCTTACGCCGCGGTCGCGACGGCGGACCCAGGCACGGGTATGATCGCGCGGGTCGGGTTGGTCTCGTGGTCTACACAAGCCGAGGAGGATCATGTTCAGGTCGATCGTGGTGGGGACTGATGGCTCGGACACCGCCACCCAGGCAGTTCGCCAGGCGGTTGATCTGGCAGGCGCCATCGGCGCGACGCTTGAGCTCGTCAGCGCCTACGCCCCCGTTTCCCAGCAGCGCCTCTCAGAGGAACGACGTCAAGCGCCCGAGGACCTGCAATGGGCGATCAACCCGCGCGAGGACGTCGACACGACGCTCGAGAGCGCGGCCACGGTCGCGCGTGACGCGGGCGTGAAGGTCAACCTCTACGCCCGTCAGGGCGACCCCGCCGATGCGATCCTCGATGTCGCCGAGGAGCAGGAGGCCGACCTGATCATCGTCGGCAACAAGGGCATGACCGGCGCCAAGCGCTTCCTGCTGGGCTCGGTGCCGAACAAGGTCTCCCACCACGCACCGTGCTCGGTGCTGATCATCCGCACGACCTAGCGCTCAGCGCACGACCCCAGCGCACGACCCTCAGCGCGCGGCGGTGAGCGTCGCGGCGCGCTTGACCGTCTTGCTCGGCGGCGCCGCGAGGATCACCTGCAGCGACAGCCGATCGCCGTGCCTGCGCAGCAGCGCTCGGGCCTTCGGCCCGAGCCGCAGCGTCACCGCGAACGAGCCTTTTTTGTGGTTGAAGCGCACGTGGCCCAGCGTCACGTAGCTGGTCTGTCGGGCCCGCTTCTTGCCCTTGCGCTTGATCGTGACGAACTTCGCGCGCAGCGTGACCATGCCTTTGCACTGCCCGCCCGTCAGCAGGCAACGCAGCGCCAGCCGCACGCGGCCTTTGCGGTCGGCGCGCAGGCGCGTGTGCAGCAGCGTCGGCACGCGCGACGGTCTTGATTTCTGGACCCCGGTCGCGATCGGCGCCGCGCCGCCGCCGGTCGTGGTGGGCGTGGCGATCTGGAAAGCGGCCTCGCTGGAGCCGGTCGCCAGGAACAGCTTGCCGCCCGCGGCGCTCGAGGACGCGAAGTGGTCGGCGACCGGGCTCGGCAGCGTCAGCGTGTACCGAACTGCGCCGGTAGCCGGGTCCAGGCCGTAGAGCTTCGTGCCGCCGCCTTTGAAGCCGCCGTTGGCGATGTCCCAGACGGTCCCGGCCGAGAGCGTCGGCGGCCCGAAGGCGTCCACGGGGCCTTTCCAGAGCGACGTGAAGCTCTGTGCCGCCTGGTTGTAGGTCAGCGCCTGAACGCCGCTGGTGCAGGGGATGTAGATCACGCCGTCGGCGAATGCGTCGCCGCCGAAGCTGCCGCTGCCGCCGCACACCTGTGCCTCGAACACAGCGGGCGCGCCGGGCGTGGCGCTCAGTGCGGATTGACTGATCAGATATCCCCTGCCGTCCTTGCCGGCCTGGAAGATCAGCCCGCCCGGCAGCAGCTCCGGTCCGGCCGTGCCGAGGTCTAGGTCGTGGTTGCTGAGTTCTTCCCAGTTCGGCGGCTCGAACCAGCCTGTCGGTGCGGGCGATGCTGAAGGAGTGCTGACGAAGTTCCCGAGCGACAGCTGCAGCACGCTGTTGGAGAAGTCATAGACCGTCGCGGGTTCGCCTTCCGGGGGCACCGGGTTGGCGGTCGCCGCGTAGATCGCACCGGAGCCGTCGACCGCGACGCCGCTGGTCTCCCATACGCCGCCCGAGGTGACGTGGGTGGCGCCCGCGTGGTCCTGCCAGAAGCGCGCCGCCCCACCCGACTCGGGAGCCACGACCAACGGCGCGAGTTCCCCGCTGCAGCTGCCGTAGTTGTCGCCGAAGCCGAACACGACGTTGCCTTCGTCGAGGTTCAGCGCCGAGCGCTGCAGCAACTGCGTGGCGTCGGCGCCCGGAGGATCGACCGCGGTGCGCAGGACTTCGGCGCCGTTGCTCAGGCTCAGCCCGACCAGTTCGTGGTGGGCGTGCGTGCCGTCCCACGTGTCGGCCACCGCGTAGATCGTGCCCGTCGCCTGGTCGATCACCGGCGTGCTGACGATTCCCACCGTCGGTTCGATGTCGCCACAGGCCAGCGCCGAGGCGGGGACCGGCGTGCCGACGCTCCTTTCCCAGACGATCGCGCCGGTCGCGGAGTCCAGCGCGAACACCTTGTCGCCGACCGTGGCCGCGTAGACGCGCGAGCCGAGCACCAGCGGCTGACTCCAGATCGGCGCTCCCAGGTCGGGGGAGTGCCAGGCGAGCGTGGGCGTGACCGGCGTCGAGGCTTCCGGGTCATATCCCGAGCGGATCGAGTCGCGGTGGTAGGTCGTCCAAGCCGGTTCCGCCGCGGCCGCGGCGGGCAGCGAGATCGCCGCCGCGCCGACAAGCGCCAGCAGTGCCGGCAACGCGAGCAGCAGCGTCAGGGGGCGGCGTGCATCGGGTGGGAGGTGGTGGCTGAGCATCCCGACAACCTAGCCGTCCGTGTCTACGTATTCGCCGGTCGGCTCGACACACGGGCGCGCCAGGACTCCTCCAGTAGGCTCGCGCTCATGCGCATCTTGGTCACGGGCGCCAGCGGCTTCATCGGCCAAGCGCTGTGCGGGGCGCTGTTGGCGCGTGGGCACGACGTCGCGGCGCTCGTCCGTCGCGAGGGCTCGCATCCTCCCGGAACACGTCCGCAAACAGGCGATCTGAGCGACGGCGAGCGCCTGCGGGAGCTGCTCGCCTCCGAGCGACCCGACTGCGTGATGCACCTCGCCGCCGAGATCGCCTCGCAGCGCAGCGAGGCCAAGGTCCGCGAGGTCAACGTCGGCGGCACGAGCAGGCTGTTGGACGCATGTTCGGCGCTCGACCGCGAGGATCCGGCGAGCAGGCCGAGGATCGTGTTCGCCTCGACCGTCGTCACCGGGGACGCCCGTGGTGCGCTGCTGGATGAGCAGGCATCCCTGCCGGTGAGCACTCCCTACGGGCGCTCAAAGCAGGAGGGAGAGCGGCTGGTGCTCGGCAGCGGCCTGCCCGCGGTCGTGATCCGGCCCTCGCACGTGTACGGGCCCGGCGGCTGGTACGCGGATGAGCTGATCGCGCAGCTGAGACGGCCTGGACGCTTCGCGGTGATCGGCTCTGGCGCCAACCTGTGGGACGTGGTTCACGTCGACGACACGGTTGTGGCGCTGGTCCTCGGCGCGGAGCAGGCCGCGCCGGGAACGATCTATCACGTGGCCGACGATCAGCCGATTTCCTTCTATGACTTCATGGCGCTGACTGCTCAGCGCCTGGGGCTGGGCGCGCCACGCCGGGTGCCCGCGGCGCTCGCACGGATCCTCGCGGGGCACAACGCCGTAGACGCCGTCGTTCGCTCGGCACGCTCGTCCAACGCGAAGATCAAGCGTGAGCTGGGCTGGCAGCCGCGCTTTGCCACAGCCCGCGATGGGATCGCGGACGCCGTCGCCCGGCTGGCTTAGCCAAAGCTGCGCTCGGCCCGGTCGGCCACGTGCCGGGCGATCGCCAGCGAGGCCGTCGCCGCGGGTGAGGGCGCGTTGCGCACGTGTAGCGCCCGCTCGCTTGCCGAGAAGGCGAAGTCCTCCAGCAGCGTCCCGTCGCGGGCGAGCGCCTGTGCGCGCACGCCCGCGAAGCCGTAGCCGTGCTCGACGTCCTCGGTGCTCAGCTCCGGCACCAGCCGCGCGGCCGCGGCGACCAGCGCGCGGCGCGAGACCGAGCGGTGCAGCTCGCCCAGGCCCGCGGGCCAGAAGCGCCTCAGCATTCGCCAGCTGCCGGGCCAGGTCAGCGTCTCGCGCAGATCCGCGGCGCGCACCGTGCGCAGGCTGTAGGCGTCGCGCGCCGCGGCCGGCAAAGCCGTCGGCCCGATCAGCACCTGTCCGTCGAGAAGCCTGGTCAGGTGCACGCCCAAAAACGGCAGCGCCGGGTCCGGCGTGGGGTAGATCAGCCCTCGCACGCGCTCGGCCCGCTCGGGGCGTAGGCGCAGGTAGGCGCCGCGGAAGGGCACGATCCGCGGATCGGGGTGCGCGTTCGCAGCGACCGCCAGCCGGTCCGCCCACAGGCCCGCGCAGAAGATCGCGTTGCCCGCCTCGGTCACTCCGCGCGCGTGCTCCAGCCGCAGCGAGCGCGCGCTCGTGCGAATCGCGCGGACCTCGCAGCCGCCCGCGACCGCGCTGCCCGCCTCGAGCACGTCGGTCGCGAAGGCGCGGGCGACCTCGGCGAAGTCGACCACGCCCGTGCCGGGCGAGTGCAGTCCAGCCAGCCCGCGCGCATAGGGCTCGACCGACTCGATCTCGCGGGCGTCCAGCCAGCGCAGCTCCAGCACGCCGTTGGCCAGGCCGCGGCGCTGCAGCTCCCGCAGGCGTGGCAGCTCGCGCGCTTCGCTCGCCAGCACCAGCTTGCCGCAGCGCTCGTGGGCGATCCCGCGCTGTCGGCAGTACTCATACAGCGAGCGCGCCCCCTGCACGCAGAGCCGCGCCTTCAGCGAGTCCGGCCGGTAGTAGATGCCCGCGTGGATCACGCCTGAGCTGTGACCGGTCTGGTGGGTCGCCAGACGATCCTCTCGCTCGAGCACGCAGATGCTCGAGCGCGGGCGGCGCAGCGCCAGCTCGCGGGCCACGGCCAGACCGAGGATGCCGCCGCCCACGACCGCCAAGTCGCAGCGCGTCGGAGGTGTCGTGTCGAGCGAGGGCTCGCTCGGAGTCGCGCTCGCGGTGGGCTCGGCCTGCGCGGCGCCGAGGTCTGCCGGGCTCATGCTCGGCGCCGACCGCTAGCCGGAGCCAACCGCGGCCGGGCCTCCCGGTGCGGTGGCGGCGGCCGCGTTCACGAGGCCGGCCCCGTAGAGGTGTTCGTCACCGCCCCCGCCGAGTTTCGTCGCCGTCGCGCGCAGCCGCGCGATCAGCGCGGCGGGCGTGGGCTTGCGCCCGAGCACGCCGCCGGCGATGATCAGCGCGGCCGTCGCCGCCACGTGCGGCGCCGCCATCGAGGTTCCTTCGTAGCCCGAGGGCATCCCGAAGCGCCGCGGCGAGGCGCCGGTGAAGGTCACCTGGAAGACGTCGCGCCCTGCGGCGGCTTCGGGATGGCAGTTCGGGTCGCCGGGCAGGTTCGCGTCGGCGCCGCCGCCCGGCGCCACCAGCGTCAGGCCGCTGCCGTCGTTGGAGTAGTCGGCCAGGCAGCCGTGTTCGGTCGTGGCCCCCACCGCGACGACGTCCGGCGCGCGCGCGGGATAGGCGATCGCGTCGTGCGCCTCGTTGCCCGCGGCCGCCACGACCAGCACGCCGCGGCGGCGCGCGAAGCGCAGCGCTTCGATCAGCTCGGGGATGTCAGAGGCGGTCACGTTGCCCGAGAACTCGAGGCTCAGGTTGATCACACGGGCGCCGTGCTTGACCGCGAAGCGGACGCCTTCGGCGATCGTCGAGGCTTCGCCTTCGCCCTGGGTGTCGAGCACGCGCACGGGCATGATCCGTGCCGCGAACGCCAGCCCGGTCAGGCCGTAGTGGTTGTTCGTGGCCTCGGCGATCGTGCCCGCCACGAACGTGCCATGCCCGTTGCGATCGTTCGGGAAGCGGTTGTGGGCGATGAAGTCATAGCCGCCCACGAAGCCGTAGCGCGAGAAGTCGGGCGAGCGGCGAAAGCGCCCGCGCGTCGCGTAGGCGACGCCGGTGTCGAGCACCGCCACGACCACGCCTTTGCCTCCGGGCGCGCCGTCGGCCGCGACGTTCGCCCACGCCTGCGGCGCGCCGACGCCGAACGGTCCCGAGAAGTTCCATTGAAGCTGCTGCCAGTCCCCCGCGGCGCTGCCCTGGCCGCGGTCGTTGGGGATCAGTCCCGGGACTTCGGCGCTGCGGGCGCGATAGTCAGGCACGGCCCAGGCGACATCGCGCTGCCCGCGCAGGCGGCGCAGCGCCGCGGCGACGCTGACGCCGGGCGCGAGCCGCAACAGGCGCGTGTGCGGTGCGGTCACCGTCGGGCGCCCGGCGCCCGCGGCGCGGGCCACCGCCGCGCGGGCGCGTGCGGGCGTCGCGGTCGCGTACTTGACGAGGACCCGCCCCGTCGCGAAGCCGCTCTGCGCGGCGCTCGCGCCGCAGGGTGCCGCCGCGAGCCAGGCAAGCGCCGCGCCCGCGATGAGCACGGTCGCGAGCAGGCTTCGGGTGCGTCGAAGGCGGGGGCTCATGGGCGCTTTCAGTAATGATGATGCTCGGGCGTCCTGCGGGCGGCACGCACTGTCGCAGAGGTCCCGGCGAGACACGGCCAACGCCCCACATTCGATGAGCGACAGCCTGCAAGCGAGCGACGACTACTTCATGCGCCTGGCGCTGCGCGAGGCCGAGCGCGCGCGCACCCACGAGGACGTCCCGATCGGCGCGGCGGTCGTGCGCGACGGCGAGCTGCTCGCCGCGGCGCACAACGAGCGTGAGCTGCGCCAGGACCCGACCGCGCACGCCGAGGTGCTCGCGCTGCGCGATGCCGCGCGCGCGCTTGGGAGCTGGCGCGTGCTCGACGCCACGCTGTACGTGACGCTCGAGCCCTGCGCGATGTGCGCCGGGGCGATCGTGCTCGCGCGCGTGGCGCGCGTCGTGTTCGGCGCGACCGATCCCAAGGCCGGCGCCTGCGGGAGCGTGCTCGACGTGCTCGAGGAGGAGCGCCTGAACCACCGCCCCGAGGTCCTCGCGGGCGTGCTCGCGCCCGAGTGCGGGCAGATGCTAAGCGCGTTCTTCGCCTCGCGCCGCCGCTGAGGCCGCGGACCGCGGTGGCTGCGCGCGACTCGACTAAGATCAGCCGCCTGTCCTCCCGATCGAGAGGTCACACATGGAGGGGTGGCAGAGCGGTTGAATGCGGCGGTCTCGAAAACCGTTTCGGGGGAGATTCCTCCGACGAGGGTTCGAATCCCTCCCCCTCCGTCTCGTGCATGCGTGCGCAGGCATGAGCGCCGGCCCGGGCGCGGCTTTCACGGCTCCACAGGGACGGCGAGGCGCGCGCGGTGTTCGCGGCCTCGAGCGGCCTTCGCGCCCACCATGGTCCCCGGGGGGCAAGCTCCCGGGGACCTGTGGCGCGACCCGATGTCGGGCTCGCTTGCGCGAGCTTTTCACCCGGTCGAGTGCACGTGACCATCTGTGGGGATGATTTGTGCAACCCGGAGAATACTGGTCCTACAGTCCTAGGACTTAAACCCCTGGACTTTGACCCTAGCACTACGGCATGTTTCTTATGTGCACGAACCGGCCGACCCGCTTCTGGCGGCGCATCTCAAACGTCTTCGAGAGGAGCGGGGGGTGACCCAGGAACAGCTTGCCTTCGACGCGGGGATCACCGCGTCGGCCCTGTCGCGCATCGAGCGCGGCCTGAACAGCCCGGGTTGGACGACCGTCAAACGGATCGCCGAAGCGCTCGACGTGAGCGTCTCCCAGCTCGCGGCCGAAGTCGAGAGCAGCGGCTGAGGCGCCGCTAGCCGCCGGCGAACTGCAGCGAGAGCGCGTCGATGCAGCCGGGCACGCCGAAGGGATGGTGGCGGCAGTCCGAGCGCATCTGCAGCCTCGCGGGCGTGACCAGGCGCCAGCGCCGGCCGACCATTCGCAGCTGCCAGCGGCGCCGATCCGACCGGCGCCCGGCTTCGATCAGATCCGCGCTCGCGCTCCTGCCGCGCCAGTCGATGCTCCCCACCTGCAGCCGTCGCCCCTGCGCGGGGCGGTCTTCCGCGGCGACGTATTCGGCGTCGTGCGTGCCGAGCGCGAACAGCGCGGCGACCGCCGCCGGGCAGCCCCCCGGGTCGGAGCTCAGGTGTGCGGCGACCGACGGGACGAAGTCTTCGCAGAGCTCGCGCGCGTCGTGGTGGCGCAGGTCGGCGAACGGGGCGCGGACCGCCCGCCGGATCGCCGCGCGCTCATCGGTCGAGCCGTGTACGCCGAGCGCGTGTACCGCGAAGCCGAGCCCGGATAGCCCAACAATCCCCCATATCAAGATTCGCATCCAGCCGAATCGTCGCAGACTTATCCAGACCAGATGATCTGGGAACTAACCGGTCGATCCAATTAATTAATAATTAATAAGAAAATGCCGAGCGAGGGACGTGCCCGTATGCGACCTCAGAGCAGGCCCTTGAAGAATTTGACGGCGATGCTGCCGAGGAACACGACCGAGAACACGCCCGCCGCCCCGATCACGACGCCCGCGACGCTCAGCGCAACGTCGGTGAGCAGGTAGCCGAGCGCGAGCACGACCACGCCGATCGAGGGCAGTGTGTCCAGCCCCGAGAAGGGCGGCGCCAGGAAGGCGCTCAACGTCAGGCCGAGCACCACCAGCCCGAACGCTGCGCCGCTCAAGCGGTGTCCGAACAGCCAGCGCCCGCGCGGGCGAGAGATGCGCTCCAGGCCGCGGATTCGGCGCAGCAGGGCGTTGATGAACTTCTCGCGGTTCTCGCCCGCCAGCTCCAGGCGCCGCCAGCGCTCGGGCAGCCACACCTTGCGCCGCCCGACGATCAGCTCGAGCGCCAGCAGCATCGCGACGATCTCGAACACGTGCGTCACGCCGCCGGTCGGCAGCGGCAGCGCCGGGACAGCCATCAGCAGAACGAAGATCACCGCGAAGCTGCGCTCGCCGAACACGTCGATCAGGCCGCCGAGCGTCTTCGGCCGATCGTCTCTGAGCCAGTGCTCCAGCTCGTCGCTCACCTTCGCAGGGGCACGCTCCTGGGTCTGCATCCAAGCATTGTGCTCTGTGTCGGGACGCTAGGCGGCGAGCGCCGGGCTCGCTTCGGCCACGAGCTCGGCGCCGATCCCGCCGAGTGTCAGCGTGAGGTCGTGCTCGGCGAGCGTGCCGTCCGGCGCGAACGCGGTCTCGGCTTCGCCCACCGGCAGTTCGGCGTCGATCACGCGCGCGCCCGCCGCGGCGAGCGACTTGCGAAGCTCGGCCTGCGCCCAGACCGCGCCGAACATGCCGGTGCTCGTGCCGATCACCGCCGCGGGCTTGTTGCGCAGCGCCGCGGTCGCGAACGGGCGCGAGGCCCAGTCGACCGCGTTCTTCAGTGCGCCCGGAATCGAGTGGTTGTACTCGGGCGTCGCGAACAGCAGCGCGTCCGCGCGCTCGATCTCCTCGCGCCAGACCTGCACCGCCGCGCCCGGCGCCGCCTCGTCGTCCTCGTCGAACGGCGGGATCGCCTTCAGCCCGGTGAATTCCACGAACTCGACCTCAGGCGGCAGCAGCTTCGCCGCCGCCTGAAGCAGGCGCTGGTTGTGCGAGTCGCTCCGAAGCGAACCCGAGATCCCGAGGACGCGCATCGGACTACTCGCCGTCCTCGGCCAGCCCGAGCTCGAGCTCGACCGTCAGCTTCACGTCGTTCGCCAGCGCGAAGCCGCCCTTCGGCAGCGGGGCGTTCCACTCCAGGCCGAACTGCGTGCGATCGATCACGGTCTCGAGCGTCAGGCCGATCTTGATCGCGCCGCCGAGCGTCTCGTGCGGGTCGGTGATCGTGCCGCGCGCCTCGACCGCGTGCGTGTGGTCCTTGATCGTCAGCTCGCCGTCCAGCACGATCTCCTCGCCGTCGCGGCGGATCGCCTCCGAGTCAAAGCGAAGCTGCGGGTAGCGCTCGGTGTCGAAGAAGTCCGGCGAGCCCAGGTGCGCCTGGAGGTTCTCGTCCTTGACCACGATCGAGCTCGCGTCGACCGTACCCGCGAGCGCGGCAGCGCCGTCCTCGCCGACCGTCAGCGTCGCGTCGAGGTCCTCGAAGCGGCCGCGAAAGGTCGCGACCACCATGTGCTTGACGGCGAAGCTCGCCGAGGAATGGGTCGGATCGAGCTTCCAGGTGCCGGCGGGAAGCTGGGTCTTCGTGGCTGTTGCGGTGGCTGACATCTGGGCTCCTTGTGTGGGGGGGATCGTTCCGAGGAAGTAACGGACCGTGGTCCGTATAGGGATAGAATAACAGAAATGGACCGCAGTCCGGTAACCACTCCAGATAGGATCGAGCCCGTGGAGGGCAATGTCGTGCAGCGGGGGTTGCCGATGCTCGAGCCCGTCCGGCACGAGCGAGCCGATGCTGCCCGCAACCGCGTCACGATCCTCGCCGCCGCCGAGGCGCTCGTCGCCGAGCAGGGCGTCGCGGATCTGACGATGGATCAGGTCGCCCGCGGCGCGTGCGTCGGCAAGGGCACGCTGTTCCGCCACTTCGGCGACCGCTGCGGTCTGATGCGCGCGCTGCTCGACGAGCGCGAGCGCGGCTTTCAGGAAGGCTTCATCCGCGGCCCCGCGCCGCTCGGCCCGGGCGCCTCGCCATGCGAGCGGCTGATCGCCTTCGGCCAGCGGATGCTCGAGCACATCGAGATCCAGGGCGATCTGCTCGTCGCCGCCGAGAACGGCGCTCCCGGCGAGCGCCTGCGCCACAACGTCTACGCCGCCTACCGCGCGCACGTCGTCGCGCTGCTGCGCGACAGCGGCTACGAGGGCGAGATCGGCTACCTCGCCGACGTGCTGCTCGGCGCGCTCGTCAGCGAACTCGTGCTGTTCCAGCGGCGCGAGCTGGGCATCTCCCAGGCCGAGTTGCAGCAGTGCTGGGCCGAGCTCGTGGGCCGTGTGCTCGCGGGGGCCGCGTCCTCATAGAGGCCGCGCGATAGCCGTCGTATATACGTACGCGCTAGGCGGCGCGGGTCCGCGTCTCGGCGCCGAGACGCAGCACCAGCTTGCCGGTGTTCGCGCCCTCGAACAGCCTCAGCAGCGTCGGGTGGAAGTCCTCGATCCCGCCGTCGACCACGTCCTCGCGCGAGACGATCTCGCCCGAGCGCATCCAGCCCGCCAGCTCCTTCATCGCCTCGCCGTAGCGGGAGGCGTAGTCGAACACGACCATGCCCGTCATCGTCGCGCGGAACACCAGCAGCGATAGATAGTTCGAAGGCCCGCGCACCGGCTCGGTGTTGTTGTACTGCGAGACCGCGCCGCAGATCACGATCCGCGCATGACGCGCCAGGCGCGTCAGCACCGCGTCGAGGATCTCGCCGCCTACGTTGTCGAAGAACACGTCGACGCCGTCGGGCGCGTGCGCGCGCAGCGTCTTGCGCACGTCCTCGCGCTTGTAGTCGATCGCCGCATCGAAGCCGAGCTCCTCAGTCAGCCAGGCGCACTTCTCCTCGCCGCCCGCGATGCCGATCACGCGCGCGCCCTTGAGCTTGCCGATCTGGCCCGCCACGCTGCCGACGGCGCCCGCGGCGCCCGAGACCACGACCGTCTCGCCCTGCTTGACCTTGCCGACGTCGAGCATCCCGAAGTAAGCGGTCAGGCCCGTCATCCCGAGCGTGCCCAGATAGGTCTCCGGCGGCGCGAGCGAGGGGTCGACCTTGATCGTGCCCTTGCCGTCGCAGAGCGCGTGCTCCTGCACGCCGAAGGTGCCGTAGACGTGCTCGCCCACCGCAAAGCCCGGATGCTCGGAGGCGCTGATGACGCCGACACAGCCCGCGCGCATCACTTCGCCGAGCTCGACCGGGTCGATGTAGGAGGCGCCCGCGTTCATCCAGCCCCGCATCGCGGGGTCGAGCGAGATGTGCGAGACCTCGACCACGAACTCGCCCACGCCCGGGGTCGGGAGCGGCTCCTCGGAGAGGCTCCAGTCCGACTCCTTCGGCAGCCCGCTCGGCCGTGCCGCCAGGCGCACCTGGCGATTGCTCTGGCTCATCCCGGCTCCCCCACGTCACTGACTATACGGCGGCGTTTCGGTTCGGTCATAGTTGGGCATGATCAGGGCATGAGCACTCCAGTCGAGCAGACCCCGAAGCTCCCGATCGCACCGAGCGAGCAGATCCCGCAGCTCGGGTTCGGCGTCTTTCAGGTGCCGCCGAAGGAGACCGAGGTCGCGGTGGCGGAGGCGCTGTCGGCGGGCTACCGCCACATCGACACCGCGGCCGCCTATCGCAACGAGGGCGGCGTCGGCGAAGCACTGCACGCCTCGGGCATCGCCCGCCACGAGCTGTTCGTCAC
The DNA here is from genome assembly GCA_036267655.1 of Solirubrobacteraceae bacterium. Lineage (GTDB taxonomy): Bacteria > Actinomycetota > Thermoleophilia > Solirubrobacterales > Solirubrobacteraceae > Palsa-744. The sequence goes on along the minus strand of DATAVP010000038.1, from coordinate 93,563 downwards.
GACGAAGTGCTGGAACGAAGACCAGGGCTACGAGCAGGCCAAGCGCGCCTGCCGCGCGAGCCTCGAGCGCCTGGAGCTGAGCCACCTGGATCTCTACCTGATCCACTGGCCCGTGCCCGCGCACGACCTCTACGTCGAGACCTGGAAGGCGTTTGTCGAGCTGCAGAGCGAAGGGCTCGTGCGCACGATCGGCGTCTCGAACTTCGAAACAGAGCACCTCGAGCGCGTGATCGCCGAGACCGGGGTCACACCCGCGATCAACCAGGTCGAGCTGCACCCCCACTTCCAGCAGGTCGGGCTGCGCCGCGAGCACGAGCGGCTCGGCATCCTGACCGAGGCCTGGAGTCCGTTGGGACAAGGCCTGGAGCTCGAGGACCCCGCGATCGTCGAGATCGCCGAGGTGCAGGGCAAGACCGCGGCGCAGGTGATCGTCCGCTGGCATCTGCAGATCGGCAACGTCGTGATCCCCAAGTCCGTGACGCCTGCGCGTATCCGCGAGAACATCGAGGTGTTCGACTTCGAGCTGAGCGAGCAGCAGATGGATGCGATTGCGGCGCTTGACGCCGGCACGCGCATCGGGCCGGACCCGAACACGTTCGTCCGTCCCTGAGCTTGCACAAATGAGCGGGACGGTTGCGGTGTTGGGCGCGGGCGGCACGATGGGCTCCGGGATGGCGCGCAACATCGCGCGCGCCGGGATCGAGCTGGTCGTCTGGAACCGCTCGCGCGAGAAGGCCCAGCCGCTGGCGAGCGACGGCGCGCGGGTCTGCGACAGCGCGGCCGAGGCCGCCGCGGGGGCGGGGACGATCGTGACGATGCTGAGCGACGCCGATGCCGTGCTCGCGACGATGCAGGGCAGCGAGGGCGCGCTCGCGGGCGTCCGGCCCGGCAGCGTCTGGGTTCAGATGTCCACGATCGGCGAGCAGGGCACCGCGCGCTGCATCGAGCTCGCCCGCGAGCACGGCCTCGCGTTCGTGGACGCGCCCGTGCTCGGCACCAAGCAGCCCGCCGCCGAAGGCCGGCTCGTCGTGATGGCCTCCGGCGCCGAGGAGCTGCGCGAGCGCGTGCAACCGATCTTCGACGCCGTGGCCCGGCGCACGATCTGGCTGAGCGAGGAGGCCGGCGCGGGCACGCGGCTGAAGCTCGTGACGAACGCCTGGATCGTCGCGGTGGTCGAGGGCGCAGCCGAGACGATCGCGCTGGCCGAGGGTCTCGGGTTCGGCGGCTCGGACTTCTTCGAGGCGATCGACGGCGGGCCGCTCGACATGCCCTACCTGAAACTGAAGGGCCGCGCGATGATCGAGCGCGACTTCGAGCCCACCTTCGCGCTGAAGCTCGCGAGCAAGGACGCCCGTTTGGCGGTCGAGTCCGCGGGCCGTCTGGGTCTGGATCTGCCGGTGCTGGAGGCGATCAGCCGACGCATGCAGGAAGCTGTGCCCGAGCATGGCGATGAAGACCTCAGCGCGACGTATCTGACGAGCGCGCCTGATGTCGGCGACTCCACTGGCTAGTGCCTCAAGGCTGATCGCACTCGGCGCGATCGCGCTGCTCGCCGCTCCCGCGGCCGCCTCGGCGGCGATCCTCGCCGCGGCGGAAGACCCGTTGCGCGAAGTGCCGGTGCAGGCCTCGGCGGTGAGCGCGGCCCCGACCGGCCCGCCGACGCCCGCAGGCGGCTGGTCGCTGGTCTACGGCGACGCCTTCGGGGCGCCGCTCGGAACCGGGCCGGGGCGCGACAACACCTTCTTCCCGAACAACTGCTCGCAGCGCACGAACTGCGCGGGCTTCAACCCGAACGAGCTCGAGGTGATGAACCCGAGCGCGGTGCTGCAGAGCGCCGAAGGCCTGAAGCTGACCTGCACCTACGCCGCGGCGCCGCAGGCGCCAGGCGCAAAGCACTTCATCTGCGGCACGGTGCGCGGCCAGAACGAAGGGCGGTTCCCGGGCTACTCGTTCTTCAGATGGTCGCCCGGCAAAGGCCAGACGCTGGTCTTCCAGGCGGTGGCGAGGTTCCCGCCGAACACCGACGAGGCCGACCCGGCGTGGTGGTCGAACGGGCCGCCCTGGGACGACACCGAGGTCGACTTCTTCGAGGGCGGCGGCTGGAGCTTCCAGCACTCCAGCGGCTGGCGGACCGATCCGTTGTTCACGGCCTGGTTCGCGCGCCCGCTGTTGAGCGCGAGCGGGCCGGGCTTTCAGACCGACCCGTCGCTCGCCTTCCACACCTACACCTTCGAGCTGAAGCCGAACGACACCTACAGCCTGTGGATCGACGGCGCGCCGCAGCCCTGGGCGCAGGGCGTCGGACCGGCCAAGCCCGACCTCGCGGCGAAGACGACGCTGATCCTCAGCTACGGGCTTCGCACCTGCCGCTCGTGTGTCAGCGGCTTCACCGGCGGCTCACGCGAGTTCGACGTGCGCTCGGTGGCGGTCTACGAGGACGGCGCGCATCGCGGCGTGGGGATCGAGAACGGCGGCCTCGCGCCGGGGACCGTGATCGGTTAGCCGCCGAGCCCGCGGCGCATGCGGTGCACACGCCGCAGCTCCTGCACCGCGTCATCGATCCCGCCGAGCGTGGCGGGTTCGCCGTCGCCGAGCAGCTCGGGCTCCAGGCGCTTGCGCACGAGCTCGCCCGCGACCTGGTCGACACGCTGGGCGCCCGCGCCGGGGCGCGAGCTGACGACGCGCGAGATCTGCAGCCCGGCGAACAGCAGCCCGACGCCGTCGTCGAGCGCCCAGCCGCCCGGCAGCGTGCCGTCGCGGACGCTCGAGAGCCAGACGGGCAGGCGCTCGGGCTCGCCGTCGGCGTGCACGGTCAGCGAGCCCTCCAGGAGTCCCAGGCCCGCGAGCGGTTCGGGCGGGCCGCTGGAGCGGGTGACGCCGCCCTGGAACCAGCACATCGCCCCGGCGCTGAGCCCGGCGAGCACGGTGCCGGCGCGCCACGCCTGCACGAGCAGCCGGTCGAGCCCGTGCGCCCGCCAGATCGCGAGCAGGTTGCGCATCGAGCCGCCGCCGACGTAGATGACGTCTTGCTCGAGCACGATCTCCGCGAGCGTGCGCCGCGTCTCTGAGAGGCGGAACAGCGAGAGGTGCTCGTGCGTGCACCAACGGTCGGCGAAGCGCGCCTGGAAGGCGTTGATCTGCGTGGTGGTGTCGCCGGAGGCGGTCGGCAGGAACAGCACGCGCGGGTGCTTGGCCTGCGTCAGCGAGAGCACAAAGTCGTCCAGCAGCGGGTTCGTGGGCTCCATCGTGAAGCCGCCGCCGCCCATCGCGAAGATCTGGCGCTGCCCGATCGGCAGCTCGGCCGTCGCCCGGTCGCTCGAGCTCATGAGCCGACCCTAGCGCCGGGGCGCGCGCTCACGCGGGCAGCGGCTCGGGCGCGCCCGGCAGACGCTCGGCCTTCACGGCGGCGGCGGGGGACGCCGGGCGACGCCCCGAGCGCCGTCGCGGGCGGCGCGACTTGGCGGGCGGCGCCACCGCGGCGGAGTGCTCGAGGAGGCCCAGCTCGCGCTCCCCGGCGGCCGGGCCGGCGCTCGAATCGGCGCCGAGGTAGGCGACGTCGAGCGGCGTCTCCACGACGCCGTCGCCGCAGTGCTCGACGCGGTAGGCGCAGCCGTCGGGTCGCGAGCTGACCGCGCGCGCCAGGCGCGTGCGCCGGAAGTGCAGCGCGACCCCGTCCTCGGCCGCGAAGCCGGGGCGCATGCCGTCGCCGACGAAGCGGTGGTACTCGGCGCGCCGGGCGGGCTCGGCGTCGTAGTGGACGCAGTTGGAGTAGGGCAGCAGGCCGAGCCCGTGCACGCCGCGAGGAGCGCCGTGGAAAGCGCTGAGGGCCTCGTCGAACCAGCACAGCGAGCCCGCGGAGGGGCCGCACAGGACGATCCCCTTGCGCCAGGCTTTCTTCAGCACCTCGTCGAGCCCGTGCGCGCGCCAGGCGCCGAGCATGCTGACGACGTTGCCGCCGCCGACGTAGATCAGGTCCTGGGCGAGCAGATGGCTGGCGAGGTCGTCCTCGACGCCGCCGGTGCCCTGGTCGCGCCGGAACAGCGAGACGTGGCTGGCGTCGCAGCTGGCGGCGAAGCGGCGATAGAAGCGCACGACGTAGTGGTCGGCGTCACCGGAGGCGGTCGGCAGGAAGCAGACGCGCGGGCGTTCGGAGTCGGTCAGGGACAGGACGTAATCGTCGATCAGGGAGCTGTCGCGCTCCATCGAGAAACCGCCGCCACCGAGGGCGACTATCTGTGGGGTTCTTCCTCGCATTGGCTCGTCTCGCGCTCGCTTTGGTCGCTGGGCGTGGATGGGTGAGCGTGCCTCGAACAGCTTCGCTCAGGTTGCCCGCGTGGAGCGGGGGCGAATATGGACCGGCGTCGGAGATTCGAGGCGATGCGGCTGGACATCTGCTCGTAGAGTGTCGGGTCGATGGCCGTGGGCACCGACCACCACACAGCGGATGCGCGCGCGGGCGCGCCCGCGATCTCGCTGCGCAAGGTGATCAAGCGCTTCGGCTCGATCACGGCGGTGGACGGCCTGGACCTGGAGGTGCCGAGCGGCGTGTGCTTCGGCCTGTTGGGGCCGAACGGGGCGGGCAAGTCGACGACGATGCGGATGCTGACGGCGCAGGCGCTGGCGGATGAGGGAGAGATCGAGGTGCTGGGCTTCGGCCTGCCGCGCGAATCGAAGCAGGCGCGCATGGAGATGGGCGTGGTGCCGCAGCTGGACAATCTCGACGTGGAGCTGACCTGTCGGCAGATCCTGACGGTGTTCGCGCGCCTGTATCGGGTGCCGGCGCCGGAGCGCGCCGCGGCGGTGCAGCGGGCGCTGGAGCTGGCGAACCTGGTGCAGAGGGCGGACACGATCGTGCGCGAGCTCTCGGGCGGGATGCGCCGCCGCCTGCTGGTGGCGCGCGGGCTGATTCACCGCCCGCGCCTGGTGCTCCTGGATGAGCCGACGGTGGGCCTCGACCCGCAGGTGCGCCAGGAGCTGTGGTCGCTGATCGACGGGCTGCGCGCCGAGGGGGTGACGGTGCTGATGTCGACGCACTACATCGAGGAGGCCGAGCGCCTGGCCGACGTTGTGGCGGTGATGTCACACGGCAAGATCGTGGCGCAGGGCACGCCCGCGGAGCTGGTGCGCGCGCACGCGGGCGAGCAGGTGATCGAGGTCTACGGCTCGCCCCGGCAGCTCGCGGAGCTGGGCGAGCTGGCGGCGAGCAAGAGCTGGGACAGCCGTCGCAGCGGCCCGGCGCTGGCGATCATGCGCGCGGAGCAGCTCGACGGAGAGGCGCCGGAGGGCGTGCGCCGTCCGGCGAACCTCGAGGACGCGTTCGTGGCCTTGACGGGAGAGGAGATCGAATGATGAGAACGATGACTGCGCGGTGCGGCGAATGAGCGTGCGGGCGGAAGCTGCCGTGGCGCAGCCGCCCGTGCGACGCGTGCGGCGGCTCGAACCGGCGGCGCTGGCGGCGGTGATGAGCCGCGACGTCGTGATCTTCGGCCGCTACTGGAAGGCGACGACGTTCTCCTCGGTGGTGCAGCCGACGATCTACCTGCTGGCCTTCGGGCTGGGCTTCGGCACGCTGGTCAAAAGCATCGGCCACGTCAAGACGATCGAGTACATCGCGACGGGCACGGTCGCGACGGCGGTGCTGTTCTCCTCGGCCTTCCCGGGGATGTTCAACACGTTCGTGCGCTGGCAGTTCCAGCGCACCTACGACGCGATGCTGGCGACGCCGCTGGACGTCGAGGAGCTGATCACGGCGGAGATCCTTTGGATCTCGCTGCGCGCGGGCGTGTACGGGCTGGCGCCGCTGGTCGTGGGTCTGGCGTTCGGGCTGCAGCCGGAATGGGGAATGCTGCTGGTCCCGGCGATCGGCTTCGTCACGGGCTTCGGCTTCGCGGCGTTCGGCGTGTTTGTCGCGGCGATCGCGAAGACGATCGACAACTTCAACTACATCACGAGCGCGGTGCTGACGCCGATGTTCCTGGTGGCGGGGACGTTCTTCCCGGTCTCGGCGCTTCCGGCCGGCGTGCGCCAGGTGGCGCAGGTCAACCCGCTCTATCACTGCGTGCAGCTCGTGCGCGACGCCTCGCTCGGCGAACTGCACCTCGGCGACCTCGGGCACGCGGGCGTGCTGCTGGTGTTCGCGGTGCTGGTGTGGCGCCTGGCGATCTGGCAGCTCGGCAGGCGCCTGATCGACTGAGCGTCGCGCCGCCGTGCTCGCGCACGGCTTAGTCAACTTTCAGCCTGCTCTCACGTTGCTCCTACACGTGGCCCTGATGCTGGCGCCATGAGCTATTCACTTCAGACGGGTTCGGCCGCCGCACCTTCCACCCCCGGGGCCTCGGCCACCCCGCTTTCGGGCGGCGCGGCGCGGCTGCGCGAGCGCCTCGCGACGTTGACCGAGCGCAGGCCCCGCCCGGAGCTGGCGCTGCTGCTCGCGCTCGCGGCGGTGCTCTACCTGTGGTCGCTGAGCAAGAACGGCTTCGCGAACGACTACTACAGCGCGGCGGTGCGCTCGATGAGCTCGAGCTGGCACAACTTCCTGTTCGCCTCGGCGGACCCGAGCGGCGTGATGACGGTGGACAAGCCGCCGCTGTCGCTGTGGGTGCAGGCGCTGTCGGTGCGAATCTTCGGCTACAGCTCCTGGAGCATGCTGGTGCCGCAGGCGTTGATGGGCGTGGCGAGCGTCGGGCTGACCTACGACCTGGTGCGCAGGCGCTTCGGCCGCGCGGGCGGCTTCGTGGCGGGCCTGGCGCTGGCGCTGACGCCGATCACGGTGGCGATCTCGCGCTACAACAACCCCGACGCGCTGCTGGTGCTGTGCTGCGTGGCGGCGCTGTGGTGCGCGGTGCGGGCGCTGGAGGACGGGCGCACGCGCTGGCTGGTGCTGGCGGGCGTCTGCGTCGGGTTGGGCTTTGAGACGAAGATGCTCGTGGCGCTGACGGTGGTGCCGGGCATCGCGCTCGCCTACCTGTGGCTCGCCCCGCGGGGCATGCTGCGCGCGCTGCGCCAGCTGTTCGCGGGCGGCGCGGCGATGGTCGTCGTGGGCGGCGCGTGGCCGTTGCTGGTGGCACTGACGCCCGCGGCGGACCGCCCTTGGATCTCGGGCACGAGCGACAACAGCATCCTCTCGCTGATCTTCGAATACAACGGCGTCGGGCGCGTCGATGGCCAGTCGGGCGGTCCCGGCGGCACGGCGGGCAACATGTTCGGCGGCGAAACCGGGGTGCTGCGCCTGCTGAACTCGGCGCTGGGCGGCCAGGACGGCTGGCTGCTGGGCTTCGCGCTCGTGAGCGGGCTCGGTCTGCTGGTGGCGACGCGGCTGCGACGGCGCGATCCGCGCACGGGTTGGCTCTTGGCGGTGGGTGGCGCGTTCCTGGTGACGGCGGTCCTGTTCAGCGCGGCGAGCGGCATCTTCCACCCCTACTACGTATCGCTGCTCGCGCCGTTCGCCGCGGCCCTGGTGGGCGCCGGGGCGGCGCAGCTGCTGCTCACAGGAGATCGGCACGCGCGGCTGCTCGCGCCGCCGGTGCTCGCGGGCGGCGTGGCGAGCGAGCTGCTGGTGCTGCACGACTACCCGGGCCAGTTGAGCTGGTTGCCGCCGGTGCTGATCGCGGCCTGCGTCGTGGCGGGGCTGGCGCTGCTGATGCTGCGCTCGCGCCAGGCGCGGGTTGCGGCGGCGGTCGTGGCGATGGCGGCGCTGCTGCTCGCGCCGTCGGTGTGGGCGCTCGACACGCTGGGACACTCCACCACGGGCACCTTCCCCGAAGGCGGCCCCGCGAACGTGCAGAGCATCGGCTCGGGCGGCGGCTTCGGCGGACGCGTGATGCCCGGCGGTCTCGGCGCCCGCGCGGGCGGCCCTCCCGGCGCGGGCGGCTTCGGCTCTGCGGGCGCGCCTTCGACCGCGGGCGGATCCTCCGCGACGGGCGGGCCTCCCTCGGCGACCAGCGCTTCCCGGTCGGGTACGGCCCAGCCGTTGTTCGGCTCGGGCACGGCGGCGGGCGCGGGCGCCGCGACGGGCTCGGCCGGAACCGGCTCGGCAACCGGCGCGCCCTCCGGCCTGGGGGGCGGCGCCTCCGCGGGCGCCGGGCTGGGCCGCGGCGGCGCGGGCGCGGGCGGCTTCGGCGGCGGTGCGGTCGGCGCGCCGATGGGCAACGACTCACAGACCCAGGCGGCGCTCGCCTACGTCAAGCAGCACGGTGGCGGCACGATCGCGGTCTCCAGCCAGTCCAGCGCGGCCTCGGCGATCATCGCCGGCGGCGCGAAGGTCGCGGGCATCGGCGGCTTCTCCGGTCGCGAGAGCGACGTCACGGTCGCCTGGCTGGCGCAGCGCGTCGAATCGGGCGCGATCCGCTGGGTGCTCGCCGAACAGACGGGCTCCTTCGGTGGCGGCGGCATGCCGGGGGACACTCGCGCGGGCTCGAAAGCGGCGATGACCGCGGTGACGAAAGCCTGCCGCAAGGTCACGCTCACGACGAGCGCGACCGCAGCCTCGGGTGCCGCGGGCGAAACCGGCTCGGGAGCCACAGGCACGGCCACCGCCGCGGCGAGCGGCGGCAGCTCGCTGTACGACTGCCAGGGCCAGGCGCAGGCGCTCGAAAGCGCGGGCGGCTGAGCGCAAGCTGAACGACGGCCGCGCCCGCTCGTGGTGGGCGCGGCCGTCGACTGCTCGCGACGGGCGACGCGGGGGCTTGCCGTCGCGACACACAGGGCTCGCGACGGACGTCTGACCAACGGAACGTTGATGTTCCTAAAGGTCCATGGTCCGCCGTGCCGATTCGGGCCTGTGCAGGAAATTCCGAGCGCTCGTCTAATACATCCGCCGAAACTCGCAACTTTTGGGGATCACAAGAGTCCTAATGGGTGTTGATGCCCGGACTCAATCCAGGGAGGTCGGTATGAGGTCTGTCCGCTTTTCGTTCCTTGCGCTGCTCGTCGGCGTGATCGTCGCCGTCGTCGTGCCGGCCGCTGCGCAGGCCGCCGTCGAAGTTGAAAAATTTGTCGGCATCAACTGCAAGGCGACGGCCGAAGCCGAAAAATGCGGCGAAGAAGAAGTCGGCACAGACCCCTTCGGGAGCCCGATCGCGGAAACCGTCGAACCTGACCTGCCCACCTCCAAAGAACAGGGCTACACCCAGGCCGCCGGGCACGTGCCGTTCGGCGTGACCGACTTCACGGTCGCCCACAGCGGCAAACTTTCTGACGGCTCGGCGATCCCGAGCGGGGTCGTGACGCACGTCAGGGTTGACGTCGCCGCAGGCCTTGCGACGGCGCCGGCGGCCGTGCCGCAATGCTCGTTGGACGAATTCGGGTCAAAAGAAGTGTTCGAAGGCACAGGCCTCGGCTTCTACACGGAGCCCACCTGTAAAACCGCCGGCGGCCCGCACGGAACGGGCGCGGGAAGCACCGTGATCGGTGAAGAAACGGCAACGGTCTACGTCGCGGGCCTCGGCGACGTGACGATCGCCGGAACGCTCTACAACCTCATTCAGCCGGAACCGCCTACCGCGCGGGCCTCGTTCTTCGGGGCAGCGCTCGAGCTCCCGAAACCGCTCACCGAAATCATCCTCGGGAAATTCGCCGCGATCCCGGCTGGGGAAGCGCCGGGAGAGAAAGGGGCCCAGTACTACGCCCACACGCTCGTCGAAGGCAACGTCGAATGGGGCCAGGAAGCAAAGGGCACGGGCGCGGGGGACTACCACGACTACTTCGAAGTGAGCGTGTCGCCGGAGCTGCCGCTGATCCGCTCGCGCCAGGAGGACTACGGCACGGTCGGCAATGGCGCCTTCATCACGAACGGGACCAGCTGTCCCGGCGACAACACGACCTTCCTGACGCTCGAAGGCGTGCCGATCGGGACCGAACAGGAAATCAAAGAACATCTTGAAAGCGGCGTGCGCGAAAAGGCCAGAAGGCCCTACAAAACGCTGCTCGGCCTGAACGGCTGTGGGCTGATGCCGTTTGACCCGACGTTCGGCCTCTCGGCGGGCGACAACGAAAGCGGCTTCGACGCGCCTGACGGAATCGTCACCTCGGTCGGCCTCACGCGCCACCCCGAAGACGAAGTCGACTCGGCGCAGCTGAAAACCGCCGCGGCGAAGCTGCCCCCGGGCATGACGCTGAATCCCTCGGCGGCGGCCGGCCTGACGGCATGCACGCCGGCCCAGGCGCGAATCCACAGCGATGTCGCCGGAACCGATTGCCCGGCCAGCTCGGCAATCGGCACGGTCGACCTCGACGTGCCGACGCTGCCCGACGGCTCGCTGACCGGCAACATCTACCTCGGTGCCCCGGACTCGGGCACGATTACCGGGCCGCCATACGTGATCTACGTGGATGCGGAGTCACCGCGCTACGACGTGTCGGCGCGTCTGAAAGGCGAAACGTCCCCCGACTTGGCGACCGGCCAGCTGACGACGGTGTTCTCGGAAAACCCGGAACAGCCGTTCACGAACATCCAGCTGCACTTCAAGGGCGGCGCGCTCGCGCCGATCGCCAACTCGCTCACGTGCGACACGGGCGCGGCGGAAGGCAGCTTCCAACCGTTCGCGACGGAGCTCGCCGCGAGGACGCTGAACGCGTCGTTCGCCTCGACGGGCTGCCCGAGCACGATCCCGTTCGCGCCGAGCCAGGCGACGGCGAATCAGACCGGCAACGCGGGCGGCAACACCAGCTACACGTTCAGCCTGACGCGTCCCGAGGGCCACCAGTACCTGGGTGCGGTCAAGACGACGCTTCCGGCGGGCCTGGTCGGACAGATCCCGAAGGCCACGCAGTGCACCGAAGCTCAGGCCAACGCCGAGCCGTCCCAGTGCCCGGACTCGAGCCAGATCGGCGTCGCGGCGGCGATCTCCGGCGCCGGCCCGACGCCGTACACGTTCGGCAACGGCAAGGTGTTCCTGACCGGCCCCTACCAGGGAGCGCCGTTCGGGCTGCTGATCGAGGTGCCCGCCGTGGCTGGTCCGTTCAACCTCGGCGAGGTCAAAACGCGGGCCAAGATCGACATCGACCCCTTCACGGCGCGCGTGACGACGACCGCGACGATCCCGACGATCGTCAAGGGCATCCCGATCCGCCTGCGTGGGGTGACGGTCTCGATCAACAAGCAGGGCTTCCTGCTGAACCCGACGAGCTGTGCTGCGATGGCGACCGAGACGACGGTCACCTCGACGTTCGGGGCGAGCCAGAACCTCTCGACGCCGTTCCAGCTGGCCAACTGCAACCTGCTCAAATTCAAGCCCACGTTCAAGGCCGTGACGACCTCGAAGACCTCGAAAGCAAACGGGGCGAGCCTCGAAACGACGTTGAACGAGGTGCCGGGCAACGCGAACGTCAAGTCGGTCAAGGTGCAGCTTCCGAAGGCGCTTCCCTCGCGTCTGACGACGCTGCAGAAAGCCTGCCCGGCGGCGACGTTCGAAGCCAATTACCACAACTGCCCGGCCGGCTCGTTCGTGGGTGGCGCGCGCGCCAACACGCCGACCCTGCCAGGCAAACTGCAGGGTCCCGCGATCCTGGTCTCGCACGCCGCCGAGGCGTTCCCCGACCTCGACCTGGTGATGGAAGCCAACGGCGTGCGCTCGGTCCTGGTCGGGAACACGGACATCAAAAAAGGCATCACGACCACGACGTTCGCCTCGACCCCGGACGTGCCGGTGTCGAGCATCACGGTGAACCTGCCGATCGGCGCGCACAGCGCGCTGGCGGCGAACGGGAACCTGTGCGCGAACCCGCTGGTGATGCCGACCACGATGACCGGGCAGAACGGCACCGTCGTCAAACAGAACACGACGATCAAAGTCAACACCTGCGGCGTGCGGGTCGTGGGCCACAAGGTCGTGGGCAACACCGCCCGCGTCACGGTCCGGACCTTCGCCCCGGGCCGCGTCAGCGGCAGCGGCGCGGGCCTGGCGACGAAGTACCGCAAGCTGTCGAAAGCACAGAAAAAGGTGACGATCCAGGTGCCGCTGTCGCGCAAGGCGCGGGGCAAGCACCGTCCGTTCAAAGTCAAGCTGCGGGTGGGCTTCGTGCCGAAGGCCAAGGGCCAGCGCAGCTCGGCGTCGTTCGTCACGGTCACCTTCTAGGGCAGAAGTCGATCGGCAAGTCTGTTCGGGGGCGGCCATTTGGCCGCCCCCGGCGTTTGTAGGAAGCAACGCCGGGCGATGCAAACAGCCTGTGAAGCGGTTGCCTACGACTGGTCGATGCCCTAGATTGCTGGCATGGACGTTGTGTCTGGTACGGATACCGCAACGTCGCCGGGGGTCCAGTCCGTGCTGGCCGGCGTGCGCCGCTTGACGCTGCTGGCCGACGGCGCCCGCGACGTCGACACCGTGTTCCGCGCGCTGGCGCGCGAGCTGCTGGACTCGCTGGGCGCCGAGGAGGTGCACGTCCACCAGCTGGCCGAGGCCGAGGAGCCCGAGCTGGTCGCGGTCTACATGTTCGACGGCGACGGGCGGCTCAGCTACCTGCTGCCGCAGGCCGAGCGCCCGCCGGGCGTGAGCTGGGTCGCGAGCACGGCGCACAGCCTGCTGATCGCCGACGCGGGCGAGCTCGCCGAGAGCGTCCCGCGCCTGGCGGCGACGGGGCCGACGAGCGCCGCGCTGCTGCTGCCGCTGGCCGAGCACGGCGAGGTGACGGCGGTCGTGATGCTCGTGCGCCGCCTGTCGGGCGCCTTCGACGAGCGCGCGGTCGAGCTCGCCACGACGCTGGTCGACCAGGCCGCCACGGCGCTGGCGCTCGTGCAGGCGCGCGCCGAGGCCGGCACCGACGCCGTCGCGGGCTGCATGAACCACCGCGCGATGCGGCGGCGCCTGGAGGAGGAGATCGTGCGCGCGACGCGCACAGGCAGCCCGCTATCGAGCATCCTGATCGACCTCGACGACTTCAAGCGCGTCAACGACGAGCACGGACACCAGGCGGGCGACACGGTGCTGCGCCAGGTCGTGCAGGCCCTGGTCGGCGAGTTCCGCGCCTTCGACCGGGTCGCGCGCTACGGCGGCGACGAGTTCGTGGTGATCCTGCCGAACGCCGACCTGCGCAGCGCGGCCGCCGCGGCGAACCGCGCGCTCGAACGGATGCGGGCGGTGCCCGCGGTCGGCTCGCGGTCCGGCATCTCGGCTTCGATCGGCGTCGCCCAGTGGCACGCGCCGATGAGCGTCGACGAGCTGCTCGAAGCCTGCGATCAGGCACTGCTGCGCGCCAAGCGCGAGGGCAAGGGTCGGGTCACGCGGGCCTCGGAACCGATCGCCTGAGCGCGTCCACGGCGCGCAGGGCGCAAGCACGGTGTCGAGGCGAGGCGGCGCGCCCCTCCAGCCCTGTGCAGGCGTCCACGCGAGGCCCGCGACGACGGCCGAGCGGCGGCTGCGACTCTGCGAGACTGGCGGGTGCAAGACCGCACAGTCAAGCCAGATCCTCGGGAGACGCAGATGACGCAAAACAGCTTCGACGCAAAGGGCAAGCTCGAGGTCGGCGGGCAGAGCTACGAGGTCTTTCGCCTGGAGGCGCTGCAGCAGCGCTTCGACGTCGCGCGGCTGCCGTTCTCGCTGAAGGTGCTGCTCGAGAACCTGCTGCGCACCGAGGGCAACGGCTCGGTGCAGGCGGCCGACATCGAGGCGCTTGCCTCCTGGAAGGCGAAGGCGCAGCCGAGCAAGGAGATCGCCTTCACGCCCGCGCGCGTGCTGATGCAGGACTTCACCGGCGTGCCGGCGGTCGTCGACCTCGCCGCGATGCGCGACGCGATCGCGCAGATGGGCGGCGACGCCGCCCAGATCAATCCGCTGGTGCCGGCCGAGCTCGTGATCGACCACTCGGTCCAGGTCGACGCCTTCGGCACGCGCGACGCCTTCCGCGTGAACGCCGAGCGCGAGTTCGAGCGAAACCAGGAGCGCTACTCGTTCCTGCGCTGGGGCCAGGGCGCGTTCGACGACTTCTCGGTTGTCCCGCCCGACACCGGCATCGTCCATCAGGTCAACCTCGAGTACCTCGCGCGTGTGGTCTTCGGAAACGAGAAGACCGGACAGGCCTATCCCGACACGCTGGTCGGCACCGACTCGCACACGACGATGGTCAACGGCCTCGGCGTGCTCGGCTGGGGCGTCGGCGGGATCGAGGCCGAGGCCGCGATGCTGGGCCAGCCGATGTCGATGCTGATTCCGCAAGTGCTCGGCTTCCGCCTGCACGGCGAGCTGCCCGAGGGGGCGACCGCGACCGATCTCGTGCTGACCGTCACCGAGATGCTGCGCTCGCGCGGCGTGGTCGGGATGTTCGTCGAGTTCTACGGCGCCGGCCTCGCGGGCCTGCCGCTCGCGGACCGCGCCACGATCGGGAACATGTCCCCGGAGTTCGGCTCGACCTGCGCGATCTTCCCGATCGACGCCGAGACGCTCACCTACCTGGAGCTGTCGGGCCGCGGGGCCGAGCAGATCGCGCTGGTGGAGAGCTACGCCAAGGAACAGGGCCTGTGGCACGACGAGGACTCCGAGAAGCCGACCTTCTCCGATGAGATGGAGCTCGACCTCTCGACCGTCGAGCCGAGCCTCGCGGGCCCCAAGCGCCCGCAGGACCGCGTCGCCTTGAGCCAGTCGCAGGTCATCTTCCAGGAGGCGCTGCGCGACTACGTGCCGAGCGACGGCGACCAGGCCGACGCCCAGGACGAGGCCGTCGCCGAGTCCTATCCCGCCTCCGATCCGCCCGCCAACGAGCCGGGTCACGTGCCGGCGGTGCTCGGCGTCTCCCAGCCGCAGCTCCCCGAGGGCAGCACCGCTACGGCGCTCCCGCACAACGGCACCGCCACCAGCGTGACCGTCGACGGCGAGACCTTCGAGCTCGACCACGGCCACGTGGTGATCGCGGCGATCACGAGCTGCACGAACACCTCGAACCCGTCGGTGATGGTGGGCGCGGGGATCCTCGCGCGCAACGCGCTGGCACGCGGGCTGGCGAGCAAGCCGTGGGTCAAGACCTCGCTGGCGCCGGGCTCGAAGGTCGTGACCGAATACCTCGACCGCGCCGAGCTGACCGAGCCGCTGGAGCAGCTCGGCTTCAACCTCGTTGGCTACGGCTGCACGACCTGCATCGGCAACTCGGGCCCGCTCGGCGAGGAGATCTCGACGGCGGTCGCCGACGCCGACCTGGCGGTCGTCTCGGTGCTGTCGGGCAACCGCAACTTCGAGGGGCGGATCAACCCCGACGTGAAGATGAACTACCTGGCCTCGCCGCCGCTGTGCGTGGCCTATGCGCTGGCGGGCACGATGGACGTCGACCTGATCCACGACCCGCTGGGCCAGGACGAGCAGGGTCAGGACGTCTACCTGCGCGACATCTGGCCCTCCGAGCAGGAGATCGCGAAAACCGTCGGCGAGGCCGTGCAGGCGGACATGTTCCGCAAGAGCTACGGCGAGGTGTTCTCGGGCGACGAGCGCTGGAACGGCCTGGACGTGCCCGAGGGCGAGCGCTTCGCCTGGGACGAGCAATCGACCTATGTGCGGCTGCCGCCCTACTTCGAGGAGATGCCCGCCGAGCCGACGGCGGTCGGCGAGCTGAGCGGGGCGCGGGCGCTCGCGCTGCTGGGCGACAGCGTCACGACCGACCACATCTCCCCGGCGGGGGCGATCAAGCGCGACGGCCCCGCGGGTGCCTACCTGCAGGAGCAGGGCGTCTCCCCGCGCGACTTCAACTCCTACGGCTCGCGGCGCGGCAACCACGAGGTGATGATGCGCGGCACGTTCGCGAACATCCGCCTGCGCAACCAGCTCGCGCCCGGCACCGAGGGCGGCGTGACCCGGCACTTCCGGGCACCGACGGACGGAGGTCCGTCGGGCGGCGAGCAGATGTCGATCTACGACGCCGCGATGCGCTACGCCGAGGAGGGCGTCGAGCTGGTCGTGCTCGCGGGCAAGGAGTATGGCTCGGGCTCCTCGCGCGACTGGGCCGCGAAGGGCACGAAGCTGCTCGGGGTGCGCGCCGTGATCGCCGAGAGCTTCGAGCGCATCCACCGCTCGAACCTCGTTGGCATGGGCGTGCTGCCGCTGCAGTTCCCCGAGGGGGAGAGCGCGGAGTCGCTCGGGTTCAGCGGCGAGGAGGTCTTCTCGATCGAGGGCATCGCCGACGCGGCGACGGCGGTCGAGGACGGCAAGGGCGGCGGGCAGAGCGTGCGCGTGAAGGCCGAGCGCGAGGGTGCGCAGGAGATCGCGTTCGAGGCGCGCGTGCGCATCGACACGCCCCGCGAGGCCGAGTACTTCCGCCACGGCGGCATCCTGCAATACGTGCTGCGGACGCTGCTGGCACGATGAGCGAGCAGCCCGAGAAGACCCCCCCGGTGGATGCCTCGCCGGGCGCGCCGCCAATTCTCAACGAGCTGCTCGCGGCGCCGGGGCCGTCGGGCTACGAGCAACTCCCCGCGACGGTCTGGCGCGAGGCTGCCGCGGCCTTCGCGGAGGTCAGCACCGACCCGATCGGCACGCCGCTCGCGCTCGTCGCGCCAAAGGGCGGCGCCGAGCAGTCGCGGCGTCTGCTGGTGATGGGGCACATCGACGAGATCGGGCTGATCGTCACCCACATCGACGACGACGGCTACCTGTGGTTCGCGGAAGTCGGCGGCTGGGACCCTCAGATCCTGGTCGGGCAACGCGTGGTGATCGACACCCGCGAGGGGCCCGTGAAGGGCGTCGTCGGCAAGAAGCCGATCCACCTGCTGCGCGCGGAGGAGCGCAAGAAGGTGGCGGAGATCCGCGAACTGCACATCGACATCGGCGCGAGCGACGGCGATCGAGCCCGGGAGCGGGTTCGGGTCGGCGACGTCGCCGTGATCGACGCCCAGCCCGCGGAACTGCTCGACGGACGCCTGGCCTCGCGGGCGCTCGACAACCGTCTCGGCTCCTACGTCGCGCTGCAGGCCGCAAAGCTGGTCGCCGAGGCGGGTGGCGCGGCCTGGGAGCTGGCCGCGGTCGCCGCCACGCAGGAGGAGACCACGTTCGGCGGCTCGCGCACCAGCGCCTTCTCGCTGGCCCCGGATGCCGCGATCGTGCTCGACGTCACCCACGCGACCGACGCGCCGGGCATCGAGGTCAAGGAGATGGGCAAGCACCCGCTCGGCTCCGGCCCCGTGATCACCCGCGGCTCGACGCTGAACCCGGGCGTGTTCGAGCTGCTGTACGCAACCGCGGAGGCCGAGAAGATCCCCTTCACGGTCGAGGCCTCGGGCCGCGCGACGGGCACCGACGCCGACGCGGTCCACCTCGCCCGCGGCGGCATTCCCACGGGCCTGGTGTCGGTGCCGCTGCGCTACATGCACTCGCCCGTGGAGCTGGTGCAGCTCGACGACGTCGAGCACACCGCACGGCTGATCGCCGCCTTCGCGCTCGCGCTCACCGACGAGACCAGCTTCGCGCGCTGAGCCACAGAGTTCGCTCGGCTGAAGCGGCCCCTCAACCGAAGCGGCTGCGGCTGCGGCTGAGCCGGCGCGCGCGGCTCCGCGGCGCGCGCCGACACTCGCCGTGTTGCGTTGGGTCCGGCTACGCCGCCGCGCCGAGCTCGGTGCTCGCCACGATCTTGTAGGGCTCGCCCGGGCATCCGCCCGTGACCAGCATACGAATCCCCTGCGGGCCCGCGTGGACCTTGCGTTTCGTCTCGGCCCCCACGCGCACGAGCGTTTCGCCGTCGAGCTCGACACGCTCGCCGTCGATCTCCATCCAGCCGGAGCCTCCCAGTACCGCGAAGACCTCCTCCTGGCCACTCTCGGCGTGGTCGTGGTCGGGGTAGTCCGAATAGTCCGGCGGCAGCTGGATCACCTGCATGCCGAACGCCGTCACTCCCAGCTCCGCGCGGGCCTTTACGAACCCGCCGCCGAAGCCGGCCTCCATGTCTTTGATGCGCTTCGCTGTGTAATCGCTCATTAGTCGACACTAACCGATCGGGGGCGGGTGCGGGCTGCGCCCGCGCGGGCGGGCGTCAGCGGTTCAGCGCCATCACGATCCCGAGCTGGCGCGACTGCGCGAGCACGGTGCCGTCGGCGGCCCAGATCACGCCGTCCTCCTCGAAGAATCCGTCCTGGATCAGCCCGGAGCGAAAGCGCGCGAAGCAAAGCTCGTGCTCCGCAGCCGCTTGTGAGACGTTTCCGACGCCGATGCTCGGCGGCGCGGGCGCGGGCGCGAGCGGCTTGCGGAAGTGCACGGTGAGGTCGATCGTCGGCGTGGTCGCGGGCTCGCGCAGGCGGATGAAGGGTGGCGAGAACAGCGCGTCGCTGAAGAACGCGAGCGAGATCGCGTCGATCGCCCGCGGCTCGGCGAGCCCGAGCCAGGCGCCGACCTCCATCGGCTGATCGGAGCCCGTGAAGGGCATCGCCCCGATCCGGCCCTGCACCACGAGGTGGCGCGTGAACGGCGGTGCGCCCGCGAACAGCGGCACGCCCGGTCGGATCTCGGGGTCGGGCGGGGCGACCCGCGGCATCGCCAGCTCCGCGACCTCGGGCGCGCTCCAGGGCACCGAGAAGGCGGCGAGCGCCAGCGTGATCAGCCGTCCGTCCTGCTCCATGCGCGCTGACAGCGTGCTCAGCGAGCGCCCGGCACGCTCGATGCTGGTCACGATCCGCACCGGTCCCGGCTCGGGCGCGCGGGCGTAGTGGATCGTCAGCGAGCGCGGCGAGCGCTGCGGCTCGGCGACCGCCGCGATCAGCGCCCGCATCAGGATCGCGGCGATGTAGCCGCCGTGCGGCCCGCGCCCCGCGCGCCAGTCGGGCGAGATCTCGGCGGAGAACTCGGCCCGCGGCGGCTGCTCGCCGCCGCCCTCGCGGCTCAGCTCGGCGACAGCGGTGTCGCCCTCGAAGCTGCCGGGCGCCGCGGGGAGTGCGCCGCCGGCGTTGCTGTGCTGCGCCCGCGCGGTGGGCGGCGCGTCGGCCTCAGCCACGGACCAGGCGCTTGTAGGTGATCCGGTGGGGGCGGTCCGCGGCGTCGCCGAGCAGCTCGTGGCGGTGCTCCTCGTATGCCTCGAAGTTGCCCTCGAACCAGCTCACCTGCGAGTCGCCCTCGAACGCGAGCACGTGCGTTGCGACGCGGTTCAGGAACCAGCGGTCGTGCGAGATCACCACGGCGCAGCCGGGGAATTCCAAGAGCGCGTTCTCCAGCGCGCGCAGCGTGTCGACGTCGAGGTCGTTCGTAGGCTCGTCCAGCAGCAGCAGGTTGCCGCCGCTGCGCAACAGCTTCGCCAGATGCACGCGGTTGCGCTCGCCGCCCGACAGGCTGCCGATCTTCGCCTGCTGGCTGGAGCCCTTGAAGTTGAAGCCCGCGGTGTACTGGCGTGAGTTGACCTCGCGCTCGCCGACTTTGATGTGCTCGTAGCCTTCTGAGATCTCCTCCCACACCGTCTTCGCGGGGTCGAGCGCGTCGCGCGACTGGTCGACGTAGGCCGGCTGCACGGTCTCGCCCAGCTCGAGCGTGCCGGCGTCGGGCGACTCCTCGCCGGTGATCATCCGAAACAGCGTGGTCTTGCCGGCGCCGTTGGCGCCGATCACGCCGACGATCCCGGCGCGCGGCAGATCGAAGGTCAGATCCTCGATCAAGAGCTTCTCGCCGAAGCCCTTGCGCAGCTCGTTGGCCCGCAGCACCTTCTCGCCGAGCCGTGGGCCGGGCGGGATGTGGATCTGCACGTCCTCGAGCTTGACGTTGCGCTCTTCGGCGATCAGCTCCTCGTAGCGGGCCAGGCGCGCCTTGGACTTCGTGCGTTTGCCCTTCGGGTTCGTCCGCACCCAATCGAGCTCCGCGGCGATCGTGCGTTCGCGTCCCTTTTCCGAGCGCTCCTCCTGGGCCATGCGCGTCTGCTTCTGCTCCAGCCAGCTCGAGTAGTTGCCCTCGTAGGGGATGCCCTTGCCGCGATCGAGCTCGAGGATCCAGCCCGCGACGTTGTCGAGGAAGTAGCGGTCGTGCGTGACCGCGACGATCGCGCCCTTGTACTCCGAGAGGTGCTGCTCCAGCCATGCCACGGACTCCGCGTCGAGGTGGTTCGTGGGCTCGTCCAGCAGCAGCAGGTCCGGCGCGGAGAGCAGCAGCCGGCAGAGCGCCACGCGACGGCGCTCGCCGCCGGAGAGCGTGCCGACGTCGGCGTCGGGCGGCGGCAGGCGCAGTGCGTCCATCGCGTATTCGAGCTGGGTGTCGAGGTTCCAGGCGTCGGCGGCTTCGATCTTCGCCTGGATGCGCCCGAACTCCTCGGCGGTGTCGTCGGAGTAGTTGGCGGCCAGCTCGTTGAAGCGGTCGAGCAGCGCCTTGGTCGCGGCGACGCCGTCCTCGACGTTGCCCTTGACGTCCTTGGACTCGTCGAGATGGGGCTCTTGCTCGAGCATCCCGACGCTCGCGCCGGGGGCGAGCTGGGCCTCGCCGCGGTACTCCTGGTCGACCCCGGCCATGATCCGCAGGAGCGTCGACTTGCCCGCGCCGTTGTAGCCGAGGACGCCGATCTTCGCGCCGGGGTAGAAGGCGAGCGTGACGTTGTCGAGCACCGTCTTGTCCGGCGGGTGCAACCGCGAGAGCCGGTGCATCGTGAAGATGTATTGAGAGGACATTGGCAGGCAGGATAGGACCTCCCCGGGGTCGCTAACGTTGTCGGGTCATGCCCACCACGGTCCTCGACGTCGAGCAGCACATGCTCCTGCTGGAGCTGGAGGCCCCCTTCGACAAGCGCGACGTGCAGCTCGCGCGGCGGCGGATGGCCAAGCGCTGGCACCCCGACATCGCACCGGCGGGACGCCAGTTCGAGCACGAGCGCCATCTGAAGGCGATCAACGAGGCGGCCGACCAGCTCGAGCGCCTGGCGGAGGGCTCGCGCGGCGGTCGCGTGTCCGAGAACGCGGTGCGGGTCAGCGCCGCGGCGGCGCGTCGCGAGCGCGAGGAGGCGGGCCGGCGCGCGTATGAGGCCGAGCAGCGCGCCCGCGCCCAGGCGGCCGACAAAGCCAAGCACGACCCCTTCGCCAGCCGCGTGCCCGACCACTCGGTGGTGCACCGCTACGCGCGCTGCTTGACCTATCCGGAGTGGGGGGTCGGCACGGTGGCGGGCATCTACTTCACCGAGGACCCCGACGGCGGCGAGGAAGTGCAGCAGTGGGCGCGGGTGAAGTTCAGCCACGGCGTGCGCACCGTGCCCGCGGGCAGCATGCGCTTCGTGGACTTCTCAAAGCCCGACCCCGCCGAGGAGCGCGTCGAACGCTTCACGCTCGCGGCTCAGCGCGCGATGGCCGAAGGCGAATACGAGCTCGCGGCTCAGCGCCTGATCTACGCGCGCGACGCCGAGCCCGACAACGTCGCGGTGCTGCGGCTGATGACGCTCGCCTTCTGGCAGGCCGGCAAGCTGGATGAGGCCGCTCGCGCGGTGCGCGACTGGGCGCGCGTCGACGGCGCCCGTCCCGCGCCGCACCGCTTCGCCTCGCGCATCTACGAGGACATCGGCGCGGTCGACCTCGCCGAGGAGGCCGCGGCTCGCGCGGCGGATCGCGGACCGAGCGACGCGAGCGCCTGGGAGCGCCTGGGCCGCCTGCGGCTGCGCCTGATGGACCGCGAGGGCACGCTCGATGCCCTGCGCCGCGCCGCGGCGCTCGGCGCGGGCGAGGAAGTGCGCGCCTTGATCGCACAGGCGCTCGCGCTTGAGCCGCGCATGGCCGAGGCGAGCTGAGGCGTCTCGATCGAGCTAGAGGATGTTCACGGCGCGCGAGATGATCAGGCCGATCGTCAGGAACGAGCCGGTCGACTGGATGCCCATCACGACCTTCGCCATCGGCGTCAGCGGCATCGTGTCGGTGGGGCTGAAGGCGGTGTTGTTCGTCAACGCGACGTAGAGGTAGTCCACGAACTTCGGGCGCCAGTTGCCGGGCTCGATCGTGTCGTCGCTCATCTGCGGGAACAGGAGGTCCGGCGGTCCGTCCCTGCCCGCGGCGCGCAGCCCCGGCCCGCCGCGATCCATCTCCCAGAACCAGAGCGAGAACACGAGCAGGTTCGTCAGCCAGATCAGCACGCCCGAGACGATCAGGCCGCGCCCGTCGGAGACCGAGTGGTGTAGCAGCAGGTGCGTGAGCGCTCCCAGCGAGAAGATGTTGCCCGCGCTGACGAGCGCCGTCAGTCCGAGCGCGATCCTTCGGCGCCGGGGATGCTCGTCCTCGACGACGTTCGGGGTCACGACGAACATCCCGATCAGCAGCACGGCCTCGAGCGTCGGCACCAGCCACTCGGGTCCGGCGGTCAGGCGCCGGGGCAGCAGGATCTGCACGCCGATCGCCCCCGCCACCGTGAGCTGTGCGGGCCAGAACGGCTCGGGGTCCGGCGGCGGGGGATAGGTGCGGCCCGAGGCCGCCGATGATTCGCTCGCCACGCCCGCAGAGGCTACGGCCAGCGTCGGCCGTCGCGGCCCGATCGAGCGCGAGCGGCGGCTGGGCGCTGCACGGTTGGCTAGCCTTGGGGTGTGGGTATCGAGAGCCCGGTCCACCTGCTGTTCATCGCCGTGGTCGCGCTTGTCGTGCTGGGTCCCAAGCGCCTGCCCGGGCTCGCCCGCGCGCTCGGCCAGGGCATCCGCGAGTTCCGCCAATCGCTCGACATCGGCACCGGCGGCGAGGAGCCGGCCCCGCCGCCCGCCGCGAGCTCGAGCTCGGCGCCGAGCGCGTCCTCCGCGACGCCTGCGCCCGAGCCGCCGCCTGTCGCAACCGACACAACCGCGGGCGCCTCCGCTCCCGGCGAGGGGCCCGAGCCCAAGTAGGCTTGACGCCCCTGTCCCGAGCAAGGAGCAACCGCCGATGAGTGCCGACACCGCCGCCTCCGCCGATGCTGTCGTGACCGAGCGTCGCGGGAACGTGCTGCTGATCACGATCAACCGTCCCGAGGTACGCAACGCGGTGAACGGCGCCGTCGCCGAGGGCGTCGCCCATGCGCTGGACGAGCTCGACCGCGAGGACGGCCTGTCGGTCGGCGTGCTGACCGGCGCGGGCGGCTTCTTCAGTGCCGGTATGGACCTGGGGGCCTTCGTCAAGGGGGAATCGCCCTGGTTCGGCGACCGCGGCTTCGCGGGCATCGCCCAGCGCGCCTCCGAGAAGCCGCTGATCGCCGCGATCGAGGGCTTCGCGCTCGCGGGCGGCATGGAGGTCGCGCTCGCCTGCGATCTGATCGTCGCGGCGAAGGGCGCGAAAATGGGGATCCCCGAGGCGAAACGCTCGCTGATCGCCGCGGGCGGAGCGCTGTTGCGGCTGCCGCAGCGGATGCCCTACCACGTCGTGATGGAGCTCGCCCTCACCGGCGACCCCATGCCCGCCGAGCGCTTTCACGAGTTCGGCGTCGTCAACCGGCTCGCCGAGCCCGGCGCCGCCGTCGAGGTCGCGCTCGAGCTCGCCGCGCGGCTCGGCAAGAGCGGCCCGCTCGCCTTGATCGGCTCCAAGCGCATCCTGCAGGAGCAGTTCGACTGGAGCACCGAGGAGATGTGGCAGAAGCAGGGTGAGATCACCGGCCCTGTGATGACCTCCGAAGACGCCAAGGAGGGGGCCGGCGCCTTCAAGGAGAAGCGCGAGCCGGTTTGGAAAGGGCGCTAGCCGCGCCTTGCCGGCTGCGGGACTCCGTCCTATCCTGAGCCCATGAATCAATCGCGCGAGATTGAGCTCGTCTTTGCCCCACAGGAGGAGGGTGGCTACCACGTCTACGCGCCCGATCTTCCAGGTCTGCACACGTAGGGCGACAGCCTCGATGAAGCGGCAGCAAACGCAGAGGAGGCGCTCGCACTCTACGTCGAAGGACTACGTGAAGACGGGCGTCCGCTCGACGCCGGCGTCATCCGTCGCAAGTCCGCATGAAGCACCCTGAACGTTCCCTCGCGCTGACGGTGCCGCTGCATCGGGAACTCAAGCGCTGAACCCTCTCGGGCATTCCGGCCGATGCCGGAGTGGGTGCGGATCGGCTCCAGCGGCTGCTCTAGCGCCCGAGCTTCTTGCGCTTGCGCTGGCGTCGGATCGCCAGAAAGCGCTTCCACAAGGCCCACATCAGCGCTGTCCCGGGGTCTTGCGCGGGTACTGGGAGATCGCGCGATCGAGGTCGATCGCCGTGGTGACGATGCGGTTCTGTTCGGCGATGTGAGCTGCCGGGTAGCCCTCGCCCGGGCTGGCGCGCTCGGGGCGGCCGATGAAGCCGAAGTGGATCTCCTGGGGCATGATCTGCATCAGCCGCGGGAACATGTGCGCGCGGGCGCCGACGTTGCGCGGCTCCTCCTGCACCCAGACGACCTCCGTGAGCTTCGGGTAGCGGCGCATCAGCTCGAGCAGCTGGCCTTCGGGGAAGGGGTAGAGCAGCTCGACGCGCGCCACCGCCAAGCCCGGGTGCGCGGCGCGGTCGGGGTGGCCGACCAGGTCGTAGTAGATCTTGCCCGTGCAGAGCAACAGGCGCGTGACCTGCGCGTCATCGACGCCCGGCTCCGCGAGCACCGGATGAAAGCGCGTGCCCTCCGCCATGTCCGCCACCGTGTTCGTCGCCTGCGGCAGGCGCAACAGCGACTTCGGCGTCATCACCACGAGCGGGCGCTGCTTCGCGATCCGCGCTTGGCGGCGCAGCAGGTGGAAGTACTGGGCCGGGGTCGTCGGGCTCGCCACGCGGATGTTCCCCTCCGCTGCCAGCGCCAGGAAGCGCTCCAGGCGCGCGGAGGAGTGCTCGGGACCCGAGCCCTCGTAGCCGTGCGGCAAGAGCAGCGTCAGGCGTGAGGTCTGCCCCCACTTCGCCAGCCCCGAGGCGATGAACTGGTCCACGATCACCTGCGCCGAGTTCACGAAGTCGCCGAACTGCGCCTCCCACAGCACGAAGGTCTCCGGCGCCTCCTGGCTGTAGCCGTACTCGAAGCCCATGCAGGCGAGCTCCGAGAGCGGGCTGTTGTGCAGCTCGAGGGGCGCCAGCGCGTCGGGCAGGCTCTGGATCGGGCACACCGTCTGGCCCGTCTTCGCGTCGTGCAGCACCATGTGGCGCTGGCTGAAGGTGCCGCGCTCGGTGTCCTGGCCCGTCAGGCGGATCGGCGTGCCTTCCGTCAGCAGCGAGGCGAACGCCAGCGCCTCCGCGTGCGCCCAGTCGACGTGGCCCTCCTCGCCAAGCGCCTCCTGGCGACGATCGAGCTGTTTCACCAGCTTCGGGTGGACCGTGAAGCCCTCCGGCACTTTCAGCAGCGCGTTGCCCAGGTCGCGCAGACGCTCCGCCGGCACCGCCGTGTCCACCTCCGGGCTCGGCGAGCGATCCAGTTCGTACTCGCCCGTCGGGTGCTCGCCGTGCTCCGCCGCCGCCGCGATCTTCGCCTTCAGGCGCTGGTGCAGCAGTGTCATCTCATCCCAGATCTCCTGCGCCTGAGCCTCGACCTCCTCTTTGGAGATCACGCCTTCGGCCACCAGGCGGTCCGCCCACAGTTCCGAGACCCGCTTCTTGCCCTTGATCTTCACGTACATCTCCGGCTGCGTGTAGGCGGGCTCGTCGGACTCGTTGTGGCCGAAGCGGCGGTAGCCGATCAGGTCGATCAGCACGTCGTGGCCGAACTCCTGGCGGAACGCGAACGCCAGACGGACCGCGCTCATGCAGGCCTGCACGTCGTCCGCGTTCACGTGCACGATCGGCACGTCAAAGCCCTTTGCCAGGTCCGAGGCCCAGCGCGTCGAGCGCGCGTCGTCGGGGTCCGTCGTAAAGCCGATCTGGTTGTTCGTGATGATGTGGACCGTGCCGCCGACCTTGTAGCCGTCCAGCGCCTGCAGGTTCAGCGTCTCCGAGACCACGCCTTGGCCCGGGAACGAGGCGTCGCCATGGATCACGATCGGCACCGCCGCGTCCGTGTCCTGGTGGGCGTGCGATCCCTGGCGCGTGGTCTGCGCCGCGCGCGTCGCGCCCTCCACCACCGGATAGACGTACTCCAGGTGGCTCGGGTTCGACTCCAGGTTCACGCGAATCGTCTCCCCGTTCTCCAGGTCGTAGGAGCCCTGGGTGCCGTGGTGGTACTTCACGTCGCCTGTGCCGCCCTGGGGGATCGTCGTCACCGCCTCCAGCGTCGAGGCGCCCTCGAACTCAGCGAAGATCGTGTCGTAGTGCCGGCCGAGGTTGTGCGCCAGCACGTTCAGGCGGCCGCGGTGGGCCATGCCGATCACGACCTCCTTGCCGCCGTGCGCCGCCGACAGCTTGATCAGTTCGTCGACCATCGGCACCGCCATGTCCACGCCCTCGATCGAGAACTGGTGCTGGCCCAGGTAGGCCTTGTGCATGAAGCGCTCGAGCGCGTCCACCTTCACCAGGCGTCGCAGCAGCCAGCGGCTCTCCTCGTTAGTCAGCGGATCGCGGAACGCGCCCGCCTCGATGTGCTCGCGCAGCCACACCCGCTGGCGGTGGGAGGCGATGTGCTCTATCTCATAGGCGATCGTGCCGCAGTAGGTCTCGTGCAGGTGCGGCAGCGCGTCTGCCAGCGTCGCGCCCGGCACGTACATGTTCAGCACCTTCGCCGGTATCCGCGCCTGGATCTCGGGCGTCAGCCCCAAAGGCTCCGGCTCCAGGCCCGGGTCGCCCTCCGGCTCCGATTCCAGCGGGTCCAGACGCGCCGCCAGGTGGCCGTGGCTGCGGTAGCGGCTGACCAGCACCGTCGCCGCCTGCACGCCGCGCAGCAGGTCCTCGCCCACCGGGGCGCTCGTCGTCGGGGAGGCCGAGGCCGCCGAGGCCGCCGCTGCCGCGGCCGGGGCCGGAGGTCGCGGGGTCGGTCCCAGCTCCACGCCCAGCGACGCGAACACGCCGTCGTAGAAGCCGCGCTCGCCCTGCAGGTATTCCTCCACGCGCGCCAGGAAGCGCCCCGACTCCGCGCCCTGGATGATGCGGTGGTCGTAGGTCGAGGTCATCGTCATGACCTTCTCCGCGCCGATCATCTGGCCGATGTTCGCCATCCCCGGCGGGTAGGCGATCGAGCCGGTCGCGATGATCGTGCCCTGGCCCGTCATCAGGCGCGGCACCGAGGCGATCGTGCCGATCCCGCCCGGGTTCGTCAGCGTCAGGTTGCCGCCCTGCAGGTCGTCTGCCGTCAGCGTGTTCGTGCGCGCCTTCTCCACCAGGGCGTCGTAGGCCGCGACGAAGCGCTCGAACGGCATCCGGCCCGCATCGCGGATCACCGGCACCATCAGCGTGCGCGAGCCGTCCTTCTTCTCGACGTCCACCGCCAGGCCGAGGTTCACCTGTCCGTCCTGCACGCGGTGGGGCTTGCCCTCGACCTCTTCGAAGTGATCGGCCATCACCGGCATGTCATCCGCCGCGCGCGCGAGCGCGTAGGCGATCAGATGGGTGAAGGAGACCTTCCGCTCCGCCGCCTTCAGCTCCTTGCGGCGCGCGTCGAGCATCGTCACCGTCAACGTCCGGAAGCTCGTCGCCGTCGGGATCTTGCGCGACTGGTCCATGTAGCGGGCCAGCGCCGCCGCGCCGCCGCGCATCAGCTGCGTCTCCGCCTCGCGCGGCGCCGAGGCTCCGTTCGCCTGAGCCGTCGCGGGCGCGGTCACGCCGTCGCCGTTTGCGGCCGAGAGCACATCCGACTTCACGATCCGCCCCGCGCGTCCGCTGCCCGCGACCTGCGCCAGGTCGACACCCTCCGCCTGTGCCGCGCGCGCCGCCACCGGCGAGACCCTCAAGTTCTCCGTCGGCGCGCTCGCGCCACCCTGGGCGCCCGTCGCGCCCGCGTCCTCGGCCGCGCCCGCCGGCTGTGCCGTCGCGCCCGCCGCGATCCGCGCGATCACCTGTCCGACCGTGACCGTGTCGCCCTCCGCCACCAGCAGCTCCGCCACCGTGCCGCTCGCAGGCGCGGGCAGCTCGACGTCGACCTTGTCGGTCGAGATCTCGACGATCGTGTCGTTCTCCTTGATCTGATCGCCCACCTTCGCGTGCCATTCGAGGATCGTTCCCTCCGAGACAGACTCGCCCGCCGCGGGTGTCACCACGTCCACGAGCTGTCCGCTGCCCGCGCCGTCGCTCGCCGCTGCGCCAGGCGGGGCGTCCGCGTCGGTTCGGGAGGCGCCGTCGCTCTCCGAGGCGCCGTTGCTCGAGCCGTTGCCCTCCGCCGCTGCAACCGGGGCCTTCGTTGCGCCGTTGCCGCTGCTCTCAGACGTGCCCGTCGAGGCGCCCGGCGTGGCGCCGACCGCGATCCGGGCGATCACCTGGCCGACCGTGACCGTGTCGCCCTCTTCCACCAACAGCTCCGTCACGACGCCCGTGCCCGGGGAGGGCAGCTCGACGTCGACCTTGTCCGTCGAGATTTCGACGATCGTCGCGTCGGCCTTGACGTGATCGCCTACCTTGACATGCCATTCGAGGATTGTTCCCTCGGTGACCGACTCGCCCGCGGCAGGGGTCACGACGTCGATTATCTGCTCCGCCGTGGTGCCTGTGGCCATTGATTCCCTACTCTAGCGCGGCACGCTGGCGTTGCTCGCGGATGAACTCGTAGCTGCCGAAGAAAGGTCCAATCCCGCCCAGGACCGCCACCGCCACCGCCAGGCGGAGGGAGACCACGCGCAGCCGCGCGGCCGCCAGGCACGCCAGCGACATGAAGATCCACAGTAGGCCGTGAGCCAGGCCGAGCACGAACGTCAGCGGCTGCGGATTACCGGCTGCGAACGCGCAGATCAGCAGCGCGACATAGACACACGAGTGAAAGAACGAGGTCCACTTCAGGCGTGTGAACGTCAACGGTCCCGCCGCCTCGCGCAGGGGCCGAGCCCGAGCGGTTCCTACCGAGCCGGCGGGCGGCGCCGGCCCGGGTCGCGGCTGTGCGAGTTGACGCATCCTCATCGTCCGAGCGCCGCGGCGCTCACTCCGACAGCCAGCGGGCCATGCGCGGCAGCGCCTCGCCCGCCTCCGGCGGCCACTCGTCGATCCCGCGCGGCCACCACGCGAACTCGTCGTGCTCCTCGTCTGGAGTCACCGTGTCCTCGGCGCCCTCGGCGAGCCACGCCTGCCCGATGAACATCACCATCTGCTGAGGCAGTGAGATCAGCGCCTCGCCCCGCACCCGCTCGGGTGAGACCGACCACTCCTCGTCCAGCTCGCGAACCAGCGTCTCGGCCGGGCTCTCGCCGAGGTCGACCGCCCCGCCCGCGCCAAGCGCCCAGCGCCCAGCCCAGGAGGCGACCCACGGCGCGCGCCTTCCCGCCAGCCAGCGGCCGTCGGCCGAGCGGGTCACGCAGAGGGCCGCCATGCTGCGTGAGGCGTCACCCGCCACCAGCCGCAGCGCCCAGCGCAGGGGCTGCAGCTCGATCGAGATTCCCTGCTCGTCTGCACGGAAGTCCACCATGCGTGCGGCGACGCCGTCGTGGCTCGGCGAGCCGCGCTCGCGCAGACCCTCGATCGCGGCGTCCGCCGCCTGCGTGTGCTTCGCCGAGGGCTCGAACTCATCCGTGCGCCAGCTCGCCTTCACCTGCGCGAGCTCCCACGGACCGCGGGCGAGCACCTCGGGCGGGTCGATGGTGGTTTGATCGGGTTGCGTAGGCATCGGAAACGACCCCGCTTGGGGTGGCTGTAAGGCTAGTGAGCATAGACTCGCGCGCGTGAACATCCGTCGTTTCAAGCACTGGGGCTGGGGCTATGAGGATCAGCAGCTCGCGCCCGAGGCGCAACGGCAGACCGCCGAGCTAGCCGCGCAGCACCTCGGCCTCGCCGTGCAGGAGCCCGAGCAGCCCGTGGCGCTCGAGCAGCTCACGCTCGCGAGCCCGCGCGTGCGAGCGCCCGCCGAGCTGGCCGAGATCTGTGCCGACGACGACCATGCACGCGCCTCGCACGCGCTCGGCAAGTCCTACAGTGACATCGTCAACGGCTTCCGCGGACGCTTCGCGCACCCACCCGACTTCGTCGCGCGCCCGCGCGAGGAGGCGGAGGTCGAGCGGCTGCTCGAATGGTGCGCCGCCGAGGGCGTCGCCGCGATCCCCTTCGGCGGCGGCACCTCCGTCGTCGGCGGCGTCACCCCCGAGGTGCCCTCCTCCTACAACGGCGCCGTCACGCTCGACTTGCGCGCTCTCGATCGCGTGCTCGAGGTCGACGCCGTCTCGCGCGCCGCCCGCATCCAGGGCGGCGCCGCCGGGCCGGGCCTCGAGGCGCAGCTCGGCGAGCACGGCCTGACGCTGCGCCACTTCCCGCAGTCCTTCGAGTACTCCACGCTCGGCGGCTGGATCGCCACGCGCGCCGCGGGCCACTTCGCCACCGGGCGCACTCACATCGAGGAATACGTCGAGTCCGCCCGCGCGATCACCCCCGCCGGGATCTGGGAGTCGCGGCGGCTGCCGGGGTCCGGCGCCGGGGTCTCGCCCGACCGCATGCTCGCCGGATCCGAGGGCACGCTCGGCGTGATCACCGAGGCATGGGTGCGGGTGCAGCCGCGGCCCGCGCACAAGCGCTCCGCCGCCGTCCGCTTCGCGAGCTTCGCCGCCGGGGCCGAGTGCGTGCGGGCGCTCTCGCAGTCCGGGCTCGACCCAGCCAACTGCCGACTCATAGACGCGCGCGAGGCCGCGATGACGATGGCCGGAGACGGCAGCCACGCGCTGCTGGTGCTTGGCTTCGAGTCGACCGACCACCCAGTGGACGACGCGCTCGCGCGGGCGCTGTCTATCTGCGCCGAGCACGGCGGGCGGAGCGAGGGCGCGCGTGCGGACTGCGGCGGCGACGCCGTCAGCTCCTGGCGCGAGGCGTTCCTCGGCGCCCCCTACGTGCGCGACGTGCTCGTCGCGATCGGCGTGCTCGCCGAGACCTTCGAGACCGCCGTCACCTGGGATCGCTTCGCCGCCTTCCACGAGCGCGTCAGCGCCGCGGGCGAGCAGGCGCTTCGCGAGTGCTGCGGCGAGGGCGGGCGCATCACCGCGCGCTTCACCCACGTCTACCCCGACGGCCCGGCCGTCTACTTCACCGCCATCGCCCCCGCGCGCCGCGGCGAGGAGGTCGAGCAGTGGGCCGCCGTCAAGCGCGCCGTCTCCGAGGCGATCCTCGCCGAGGGCGGCACCATCACCCACCACCACGCCGTCGGGCGCGATCACCGGCCCTGGTATGACCGGCAGCGTCCCGAGCCCTTCGCGCTCGCATTCGCGGGCGCGAAAGCAGGCGTCGACCCGCGCGGCGTGATGAACCCCGGGGTCCTTGTAGACCCGCGCGTGCCGATCGACCCGCGGGTCGGAGTCGCGGCCGCATGAGGATCGCCGTGCTCGGACCCGGCGGCGTCGGGGGGCTGCTCGCCGGGGCATTGCAGCGCGCCGGTGAGGACGTGACCGTGGTCGCGCGCGAGTCCACCGCAGCCGCGATCGAGGAGCAGGGCCTGCGCGTGAGCAGCGTCAAGCTCGGCGACTTCGTCGCCCACCCACGCGTCCTCACGCGTCTGGAGGAGCCGCTCGACGCCTTGATCGTCGCCACCAAGGCCGCCGGTCTCGAGCCCGCACTCGAGCGTGTGGCCGCCGAGCCCCCGATCGTGCTGCCGCTGCTGAACGGGCTCGACCACCTCGCGCTGCTGCGCGAGCGCTTCGCGCCCGAGACCGTCGTCGCGGGAACGGTCCGTGTCGAGGCCGATCGTCCTGCACCCGGCGTGAACATGCACACGAGCCCCTTCCTGCTCGTCGAGATGGCCAGCCGCTACGAACCCGCCCGGGACCGGATGGACGCCCTGGTCACGGCCCTCACCGGGGCCGGGGTCTCCGCGCGTGCCGACCGCCCCATCGGCCAGGTCTCGGAAGCCCAGGTCATGTGGTCGAAGCTCGTGCGTCTGAACGCCCTCGCCTGCACCACCAGCGCCTACGACAAGCTGCTCGGGGAGATCCGCTCCACGCCCGCGCTGCGCGCCGACCTGATCGGGGCGATCGAGGAGTCATGCGCCGCGGGGCAGGCCGAAGGGGCCGACAACGTCAATCCCCAGAAGGCGATCGAGGAGCTCGAGAAGGCGCACGCGACGCTCGGCAGCTCGATGCAGCGCGACATCGCCGCCGGGCGCGCGCCCGAGGTTGACGCGATCCCCGGCGCTGTGTTGCGCGCCGCCGGGCGCCACGGGTCGAAGTGCCCCACGATCGAGCGGCTCGTCGCCATGATCCTCGCGCGCGTGGAGGGCGTCGAGGGCTGAGCCGCTGAGGGGTAGTTCAGCCGTCGGCGGCGGGTTACTTATCGGCTTGATCCCATTTGCAGGGCTCTCCAAGACAACTTGGATCCCTAGCAGCGAGATCCAAGTTTTCGGCGATATACTTGGATCGTGGCTGCGGATCGCCTATTTTTGAGCCCGATCGGACAGGTGGTTCCGATCGTCGGGCCCGATCCGCTCACACATGAGACCGCAGGAGGACAAGCGTTCCTTCCTCATCCTCTGCCCTCGGACATCGAGCTTACAACTCAGACTTGGACAGCTGTCAACACCGCCACGGCGGCGCTCGCGCGACTCGATGGGGCTGGACGCCTCATACCCTCACCAGGGCTGCTGCGCCGCCCAACTCTGCGCCGAGAGGCCCAGAGCACCAGCGCTCTCGAGGGAACATACGCGCCATTTGCGGATGTTCTGGCTGCCGACAGCGACGACCCCGCGGCCATGACCGCCGAGCTGCGCGAGGTGTTGAACTTCGAGCGCGTCGCAGAGCGTGCCTTCGCTTGGCCCGAGGATCGTCCGATCACCTTGGGGCTGTTGGGAGAACTGCAGCGAATGTTGGTGGACGGCACGGCTGGGGAACTCAGCGACGCAGGGGGTCTACGCGACCGTATCGTGGTTATAGGCAGGCGGGGCAGCAGTTATGCGGATGCCCGGTTCGTGCCCCCGCCGTCGGGAGACCAACTGCTTGGTGGCGTCGAAGACCTGCTCGACTGGCTCGCCCATCCACCGCCTCTTCCGACTGTGATTCATGCGGCAATGGTCCACTATCAATTCGAGACGCTGCACCCCTATTCAGACGGAAATGGTCGGCTGGGCAGGCTGCTCGTCATCGTGCAGCTCCTCCGTGGTGCCGTCATACGTGAGCCGCTCCTCGTCGTCTCTCCCTGGTTTGAGCTGAGACGCGAGCAGTACCAGGACACTCTGCTCGAACTGAGTTGCGATGGCCGGTGGGACGCTTGGGTGACGTTCTTTGCCGAAGGCGTCGCAGCCTCCGCCGCAGAGTCGCAGCAGAAGGTCGAGCGTCTGGTCGGCCTTCAGGCGGAACTCCGATCCCGGGTGCAGTCGGCTCGCAAGCGAGGCGCTGCCGAGCGGTTGGCGGCAGACCTCGTCGGCACGCCCTATGTCACTGCCCCAACCGTCGCGAAGCTCTACGAACTGAGCGCGCAGGGAGCCACAAACGCGATCAAGACCCTGGTTGATCTCGACATCCTGCGTCCGTCGTCGCGCCTTTCCCGTGGGGCTCGGATGTACGAAGCGCCCGATGTGATGGCGGTGCTCACGTACTGACGGCCGGCTCGCGGTCGTGGCGCAGCACCTCCAGCAGCTCCGCGTAGGGACCCACCAGGTAGGCGTCGTCATCCGGCGCCAGGCGCGTGTCGCGGCGGGGCGGATGCTCCAGTGCGCTCGGCGCTCCCACCGATCCGGCTTCGTCCGGTGCGCCTGCGAGGTGCGCCGGGGCCGCCTCGCGCGCCGTGCTGGACGCGCCCGCCGCGCGTCGGATCGCCACCACGCGCACCGTGCCCGGCAGCTCGCGCATCGCCAGACCGTCCAGCCCGCCGCCCGCGCTCACGCGCAGGCGCGCCAGCAGGAACGGGTGGCTGCCGACGTAGAAGGTGAACAGCACGTCCAGACCCAGCGCCCCGCCCACGAACCAGGGCGCCGCGATCGCCGAGGTCGACCACACGTGGCGGAAGCCGAAGCTCTGCTCGAGGCGATGGCCCAGCTGGCGGTCGAACACCCGCAACACCACCGGCACCTCCCCCCAGCGCTCCTCCAGGTGGTCGCGGATCGCGAGGCCCGTCTCGATGTTCGTCAAATCGTCCGAGGTCAGGATCGCCACGGCCGCCGCCTCCGACAGGTTCGCCGCCTCCAGCGTGCGTGCCAGCGTCGCGTCGCCCAGCACGATCGGCGCCTGCAGCGCGCGCGCCTCCGTCAGGTAGGGGTTGTTCTCCATGCGCTCGATCACCACCACCTCCGCGCCCGCCCGCAGCAGCCCTTCCAGGACCTTCATGCCCACGCTGCCGAGACCCACCAGCACCACGTGGCCGCGCATCCCCGGGATTCGCCCGTGTCCCAGCGACTGCGCCAGGCGGCGGCTCACCAGCGCGTTCGTCAGGAGCGCGAACATCGTCGTCGTCAGCGTCACCCCCGCGACGATCAGGAAGATCCCGAACGCCACCATGCCCGTCGGCTGGGCCGCGAAGGAGAAGTCGCCGAAGCCCACCGTCGCCACGGTCTCCACCGTGAAGTAGACCGAGTCCAGCACCGACAGGTGCGTGCGGCCCAGCGCCTCGTGGTAGCCGAAGTGCAGCACCAGCGTCGAGACGATCAGCAGCACCAGGCCCAGCAGTAGCGCGATCCGCAGCGGCCGGTCCACGATCCCCGCGAGCGCGCCCGTCGTGCGCTTCAGGAAGCTGCGCATCCGCGCCGAGAGCTCCGACGCCGCGCCCGCGCTCGAGTGACGTGGGCGCAGGCCCGCCGCCTCCAGCTCCGCACTCGTGCCCAGCAGCGTCACGCGGTCGCGGGCCGATACCCGCTGATCGCGCCCCGGGCAGGCGATCACCTCGTCATCCGCCTCCGCCACCACCCCGATCGGCGCCAGGCTGCCGTACAGCTCGCGCAGGGTTCCCTCGCGCGGGGCGAGCACCTCCGCCGCCACGAACGTCGTCTCGCCCAGCTCGATCTCGCGCGCGCGGGCGCCCAGGCACGTTTCCACCACCGCCGGGGCGAACAGCGCCGCCACGTCGAGCACCCCCACCGAGTGCAGCACCCCCTCGACCGCGTGCGCCACTGAAGGGTTGTCGAGGTCCGCCACCACGCGCACGTCCTGGCGCAGGTCGCGTATCTGCAGCACCGTCTCCAGCGTGCGCAGGTCCGTGCTCTCCGCGCACACCACCGCCTCCGCGCCCGAGATCCCCGCCTCGAACAGCGGCTCTGAGAGGTGTCCGCCGCGCGGCAGGTGCGGGATGCCCCAGCCGCGCACGATCCGGATCAGGCGCTCGTCCGGCTCGTCGCTCAGCACCACCGTGCGCGCGCCCGCCAGGTGCAGTTGCTCCACCGTGCGCAGCGCCACGTCGTTCAGCCCGCACACGATCACATGACCTGCCCAGTCGCGGCAGCTCTCTGCGCCCGGCGGCGGGACGGTCTCCTCTGCGGCCACGAGCAGTGAGTCTCGCGCCCACCGCGGCTGGATGCCGATGGCCGCTCGTCCAAAATCGGCGCTGCCCGTTGAGACGCGCGCGGAATCGACGCCGCGAAAGCGGCCGTCAATCAAAAGACGACTACGCGCCGCCTACTGCTCGAACGGATACGGGGCCGCGCCCGGAGCGCCACTCGGGACCGACTGCGTCGAGACCGCTTCCACCGCCTGCTGCTCGGCCTCTTCGAGCTGCTCGTCGTGCTCGCCGTCGCACAGGACCCGGAAGTTCCCCGTCACGCCGCTGTCCGAATGGATCGTGATGCCCGGCAGGATCTCCTCGCCCTCGTCGAAGCCCAGGCGCTCCAGGTCGAAGTGCGCCAGTCCGATCCCGTGCGCCGTGTGCGTCGGGTTCTCGCGGTCGTGCGCCGCCACCGCCTGCGCGAAGCGCTCCAGGTTCTTGGCAACCTTGCCCGTTTCCGACATGCCTTACGAGGGTAGCGCGGGCAGGGCTGCGCGGTGGCGGCAGGTAGACGCGATGGCCTGTGTGCCGCGATCGAGCAGAGGACCCGCACCGAGTGGCCGTGTGAACTGCGCGAGGTCTATCCCTGGGCCGACCGGGCTGACATCACGGTACGCGGTCCGGCTGTAGCATCTGCCACTAGATCCGGTGGAATGTGGGGAGCCGGGGGCAAGTCATTGGGAGGCTTGGAGATGGGGACGAGAAGGATTCGCATCGTGGGACTCGGCGTTGTCTGCGCCGTCGCGTTCGCGCTCATGGCCTGCGCCGGCAGCGCATTGGCCGCCGCACCCGTTATCAGCAATCTCGAGCAGCGTGTCGGGCCGGAGGTCGGGGGGCTCTCCGTCACCGTTGACGGCAGCGGGTTCACCGGCACGACCTCGGTCTCGTTTGGCGGCGTTCCCGCCACGTTCTTCGCACCCTTCAACGACGGTCACCAGATGCACGTAGGCTCGCCTCTCGGCGTAGGGGTGGTGGACGTCACCGTCACCACCCCCGAAGGCACCAGCGAAATCGTGCCCGCCGACAAGTTCACCTACAGGCCCACACCCGAATTCGGCATCTGCGCCAAAGTCGGCTTCGAAGCCGGCACGTTCGGGGCCGGGGGCTGTCTCGGGGAAGACAATTCCGGCTTCGGAAGCGCCCCCTACCAGTGGTATCGGGGCTTTGAATCGACACGGCCGCTCAAACAGCGCGGGTTCACCTTCGACGCCGCCAAGGGCCTCAAACTCGAAACCGCCACCAAGGCCAAGATCACCTGCGCCTCCGGCAGCGCTGGCGGCGAAATCACCGGGGACACCACGCTCGCGCTTGCCACGCTCAAGTTCACCGGCTGCCAGAGCAACATCGCGCACGCCGTCGCTTCCTGCCAAGGCTCCGGTCTCGGCTCAGGCGAAATCGAAACCGGCCCGCTCGACGGTCAAATGGGCATCACGGCTCTGAGCTTCACCCCCGCGAAAGACCTCACCGGGGTCGAGCTGAGCCCGCTCGCCGGGGAAACCTTCTCCGAATTCTCCTGCGGCGCCACGCCCGTGACGATCCGCGGCGCGATCATCCTCGAAATGAAAAAGCCCAACAAGATGGTCGAAAAGCTCGGCTGGAAGGCCACCGCCAAGAAAGGCGTGCAGAAGACCACGAGCTTCGTCGAACAGCCCGCCGCCCTGCTTGAAGTCAAGCTCGGCGAAGGCGGCTACGAAGCCGTCGGGCTGAAGCTCACCGCCACCGGCGTAACCGAAGAAGCGCTCGAGTTCAACACGATCGTCTGATCGTCGTGCGGGACGGCGAGGCGTTGCGCCCGGTGCGCGCGCCTCGCCTGCCTACTGCTCGATGATCTCGATCCGGTAATCGTCGAGGCAGTGGACGCTTTGCAACTCAGACCGCCGGGACGACCTCGGCGTACTTGACCGTGTCGATGAACTGCCGGAAGCGCGTCAGCTTGCCGTCGCGGATATCCCAGACGTGGACCACCGGGACGTCCAGGGCCTTGCCGCTCGCCTTGCCGGTGCCCGTGTAGCGGACGACAGCCGCGACGGTTGCGCCGGATCCGATGAGCTCCTCGGGCGTGATCGCGAAGCCCTCGACGTCTTCTGTGATCGGGCCAAAGACCTTCTGCGCCACAGCCTCGCGGCCGCGGTGCAGGCCCCCGTATGGCATGCCCTCGGCCTCGAACCATTCAATGTCCTCGGCGAATGCTCCGAGCACGGTGGGCACATCGCCCGCGGCGAACGCCGCGTAAATGCTCTTGACGAACTCGACGTTCTGCTCACTCATCGCTGCCCCTCGGTTGGCGCACGTGGAGCCCTGACCGTACTCGAACGTCAGGTCTCGCGTGCAGTCCTACAACCCGGGGCGCGACCCGCGCTCTACGGCTGCTCGATGATCTCGATCCGGTACCCGTCCGGATCGCGCACGAAGCACAGCCGTGAGCCGCCCTCGCGCACCGAGTAGGGTGGCTTCTCGGGCTCGATCCCCTGCTCGGCGAGCTTCGCGAGCGTCGCGTCCAGATCCTCTGAAGTGATCGCGATGTGGCCGTAGCCCGTACCAATCTCATACGAGTCCACGCCGAAGTTGTAGGTCAGCTCCAGCCGCGGCATGTCGCCGTCGCCGGGCTGGTTCATGAACACGTTGATCGCCTCGTCTTTGATCGGAATGCGGCCGATCTCCTCGAAGCCCAGCGCGTTGTAGAACGCGACCGAGCGGTCGACGTCCGTGACCCGGTAGCAGGTGTGGATCAGCGCCATGCGGCGCAGTCTACGCAGCCGCCGCCACCCATGTCCGGCTCCGTCTCAACTTTTCGAGAACGGGTAGGTCACACCCCCAGATGATTCCCAGCGGACTGGAAGTGCAGGAGCGCGACGAGGCCGGGCGTGCCGTGCTCACGCTCACCGGCGAGCTCGACATCGCCTCGGCGCCGCGCTTTCAGCAGACGATCGCGCGCCTGTGCGTGACCGAGGAAGCCAGCGTGCTCACGCTCGATTTGAGCGGGCTCAGCTTCATCGACTCGATCGGTCTCGCCGCCATCGTCTACGCGAGCAGGCTCTGCGAGCGCCACGATTGCGAACTCGCCGTGATTCGCGGTCCCGAGGCCGTGCAGAGCGTGTTCGAGCTGACCGGCCTCGCCAGGCAGCTCCCGTTCCGGTCCGACGGCGACGGCGCTGCGGACGGCCACGGGGCCGTGGACGGCGACGCACCGGCCTGAGCGCCCGCGACCGTATACTCGCCGCGCGTGCGAACCCTGATCGTCGGTCACGGCGGGCGAGAGAGCGCCCTGGCCTCCCGGATGGCGGAGCACTCCGAGTGCTACGCCTTCGCGGGCCACCTCAATCCCTCGCTCGTGCGCTACACCGAGGAGTCCGGCGGCAGGCTCACGCTCGGCGACGTCTGCGACGCGCAGGCGGTCGCCGCCTTCGCGCGGGAGCACCAGATCGACCTCGCGATGGTCAGCGCCGACGAACCGCTCGCCGCCGGTGTCGTCGACGAGCTGCTCGCCCAGGGCACGCGCACCGTCGGACCCACCCGCGACGGCGCCGAGATCGAGTGGAACAAGGCGTTCGCCCGCACGCTGCTCAGCGAGGTCGCGCCCGAGGCCACGCCCCGGCTTCGGGTGATCCACGAGCTCGGCGAGGTCGAGCCCGCGATCGCCTCCTTCGGTGAGATCCCCGTCGTCGTCAAGCCCTCCGGCCTGACCGGCGGCAAGGGCGTCAAGGTGATGGGCCCGCACCTCGCGAGCCACGCCGAGGCCGCCGACTATGCCCGCAGCCTGCTCGCCGCCGGCAAGCGCGGCGACTCCGTCCTGATCGAGGAGAAGATCGTCGGCGCCGAGTTCACGATCCAGGCCATCAGCGACGGGCAGACCGTCGTCTTCCCCGCCTCCACCTACGACTATCCCTACCGCTTCGACGGCGATCGGGGTCCCGGCACCGGCGGCATGGGCTCGCTCACGATGGCCGGGCCGATCCTGCCCTTCATGACCGAGTCCCACTACCGGCAGGGCTGCTCGATCGTCGAGCGCGTGATCGCGCGGCTCGGCGAGGAAGGGCGCCGCTTCACCGGCGTCATGAACAGCGGCTTCTTCGCCACCGCCGACGGCGTTCAGGTGATCGAGTTCAACGCCCGCTTCGGCGATCCCGAGTGCATGAACATCATGTCGCTGCTGCAGGGAAGCTGGCCGCACGTGATGGAGCGGATCTGCGCCGGGCAGCTCAGCGAGCAGGATGTGCCGCTCAGCGGCGACGCCTCGCTCGTGCTGTATCTCGTCTCACCCGACTACGCGCTCCCGAAAGCGCCCGGCGCCGCAGCCACGCCCTATGAGTTCACGCTCGACGTCCAGCAGGTCGAGCAGGCGGGCTGCAGCGTGTTCTTCTCCTCAGCCGAGCACCTCGCCGGCGACAGCTACCGGACCATCGGCACCTCGCGCGCCGTCGCGCTCGCCACAACCGCGCCCACGCTGCCCGCCGCGCACGAGCGGATCCTCGCCCGCGCCGAAGCCGTGCAGGTGCTGCAGTGGCGGCGCGAGGTCGGCGAGGAACGCTACCTGCAGGGTCTGCGCGAGCTCGTCACATCGGCCTGAGCGCCATCGTGCAAGGATGAATCGCATGATCGTCGAGACATCGATGCACCCTCAGTTTCTGTCCAACACCTTCCTCGTCGCCGACGGGGCCGGGGGACCCGCCTTCTTCGTCGACGCCGGAGGCCCCGTCGCGCCGCTGATCGAGGCCGCCGAGCGCTTGGAGCTCACGCCGACGCACGTGCTGCTCACCCACCACCACTACGACCACGTCTGCGATGTCGGCGAGCTGCGCGAGCGCTGGCCGAAGCTACAGGTCGTTATCAACCCGATCGAGGGCGAGCTGATCAGGGCTGCCGTCGGGGAGGGTGGCGGCGAGGACTTCGGCGTCGAGACCATGGAGCCGATCCAAGCCGGCCAGACGCTGCGCTTCGGCACGCTCGAGGTGTGCCCTCTGAACACCCCCGGCCACACCGCCGGGATGCTGTCCTTCCTCGTCGGCGATCGTTCCGGCGCCGGTGCCTCTGTCGCCGCCACACCCGGCCGCCGTCTGGGCTCGAGCGCCGCGCCCGGGGGCTTCAGCGGCGGCGAGGCCGTCGTCTTCACCGGCGACACGCTCTTCAAGAACTCCGTCGGCGGCGTCAAAGCGCCCGGTCACTCGACCTACGCCGATTTGCGCGACTCGATCATGGGCACGCTCATGGAGCTCGCGCCCGAGACCGTGATCTACCCCGGGCACTCCGACCCCACGAGCGTCGCCGAGGAGTGGGGGGGCAACAACTTCATCCGCGTCTGGCGCGGGCTCGACCCCGAGGGCTCAGAGCCATGCACCGCGCTCGGCGAGCCCGCGACGCTCGTGCTGCTCGGCCAGGACTACGACGGCGGCACCAAGGCCTGGGTGCGCTGGCCCGACGGGTCCGACGACATCGTGCCCGGCTCCAAAATCGAGCGTCGCGGCTGACCGTGGGCGACCGCGGCTGAAGCAGCGGCGCACCGTCGCTGCGGCTCGGCCGGACACGATTCCCGGCTGCTCATAGGATTCAGGTATGGCACGCGAGCGCGAGAGCGAAAAGATCCCCACCTCGCGCGTACGGCGTACCGCTACCGTCGCCTCGCTCGCCGCCGGAGAGGCCGTCAAGCAGTTCGGGACACGTGCCGCGAACGTGACCCGCGGCGAGGAGGCCTCCGAGGAGGCGCTCGGCCGACGCCAGCTCGAGACCGCCAAGCAGATCGTCGCCGCGCTCGGAACCATGAAGGGCGCCGCGATGAAGCTCGGTCAGGTGATGTCCTTCCTCGACGTCGGACTCGTGCCCGAGCAGCACCGCGAGGAGTTCCAGCGCGAGCTCGCCAAGCTGCGCGACGCCGCGCCGACCGTCTCCTTCAAGCAGATGCGCAAGGTGATCGAGGACGACCTCGAAGAACCGGTCAACGAGGTGTTCGCGAGCTTCGACGAGGAGCCGATCGCCGCCGCCTCGATCGGGCAGGTCTACCGCGCGACGCTCCACGACGGGCGCGAGGTCGCCGTCAAGGTGCAGTACCCCGGCGTCGCCGGCGCCGTGCGTGCCGACATGCAGAACCTCGACATGATCATGCGCCTGCTCAAGCGCATGACGCCCGGCCTCGATGTCAAGGCGATCACCAAGGAGGTCCGCGAGCGGATCATCGAGGAGCTCGACTACGAGCTCGAGGCCCAGAACCAGCGCTCGCTCGTCCGCATCTTCGCGGGCCACCCCTTCATCGTCGTGCCCGACGTCGTCAGCTCGCTCTCGCGCGAGCGCGTGCTCGTCTCAGACTTCGTGCACGGCGTCGGCTTCGAGGAGCTCAAGCGCCGCTCGCAGGACGAGCGCGACCGCATCGGCGAGATCGTCTTCCGCTTCTTCCTCGGCTGCCTCTACCGCCACCGTCAGTTCTCCGGCGATCCGCACCCCGGCAACTTCCTGCTGCTCGACGACGGTCGCGTCGCCTTCCTTGACTTCGGGCTGTTCAAGCGCCTTGACGCCGCGCCCGTCGAGCTCGAGCTCGCCGCGCAGCGCGCCGTCAGCGAGGGCGACGCCGAGACGCTGCACCGGCTGCTCGCCGAGTCTGGCTTCCTGCCGCATCCCGAGCGGGTCGACGCCGAGCATCTGCTCGCCTTCATCCAGTCCGCCATCTGGTGGTACACCACCGACGAGCTGGTCGCGCTCACGCCAGAGATTGCCACCGAGGTCATGATCGAGAGCTCGGACCCTCGTTCGAGCCACTTCCGCGAGATGCGCCATCAGGACATGCGCCCCGAGCACCTGTTCGGACGGCGCATGGAGATGCTCACGCTCGCCGTGCTCTCGCAGTTGCGCGCGCGCAACAACTGGCACCGGATCGCGCGCGAGTGGATGTACGGCGAGGCGCCCGTGACCGAGCTTGGCCGACAGGAGGCCGAGTTCTACGAGGGCACCGGCGTCGGCATGCGCTGATTGCGGCGAGCGGATTTGCAGGGATAATCCCCCGATGGAGGATCGACGGGAGCAGGGTCTGGTCGAGGAGCTGCAGCGTGCGCTCGCGGCCAGCGAGCACCGGCTCGCCGTGATCCTCGACTCGCTCGCCGAGGCCGTGACCATCCGCGCGGGCGACGACCGTCTCGTGCACGCCAACCAGGCCGCCCTCGACCGGCTCGGCTTTCAGAGCGCCGAGGAACTGCGCCAGGCCGACCCGCACGCGCTGATGGGTCCCTACGAAACCACCGACGAGCACGGGCAGGAGATCCGCATGGAGGACCTGCCCTCCGTCAAGCTGCTGCGCGGCGAGCAGCCGCAGCCGCTGCTGCTGCGCGCGGTCCATCGCGAGACCGGTGAGGAGCAGTGGTCGCTGCTGAAGGCGACCGCCGTCCGCGACGCCGGCGGTGAGATCGAGGCTGCGGTCACGATCATCGAGGACGTCACCCAGTCAAAGCGCGCCGCGCTGCGCATGCAGTTCCTGACCGAAGTCGGGGACGTGCTCGCCTCCTCGCTCGACTACCAGCAGACCCTGCGAAACGTCGCCGGGCTCGCCGTGCCGCAGATCGCCGACTGGTGCGCCGTCGACCTGTTCACCGACGAGGGCGGGCGCGAACCCGTGGCGATCGCGCACTCCGACCCC
This sequence comes from Solirubrobacteraceae bacterium, assembly GCA_036267655.1. Taxonomy (GTDB): domain Bacteria; phylum Actinomycetota; class Thermoleophilia; order Solirubrobacterales; family Solirubrobacteraceae; genus Palsa-744. The sequence continues at coordinate 50,702 of DATAVP010000038.1, read as the reverse complement.
GCCAAGCTGCGCACCGCTGCGCGGCTGCGCGCGTACGAGCCCGAGCTCCTGAACCCCGAGCAGGGTCTCGGGCGCGTGCTGCGCACCGGCGAATCGCAGCTCTTCACCGAGATCCCCGACGAGCTGCTCGCCGCCGCGGCGGTCGACCAGGAGCACCTCGAGCTGCTGCGCGAGGTCGGCATGCGCACCGTGCTGATCGTGCCGCTCGCGATCGGCGAGCGCACGATCGGTGGGCTGACGATGGTCAATTCCGACTCGCGACGCCGCTTCGATGAGAGCGATCTCGCCTTCGCCGAGCAGATCGCCGCGCGCGCCGCGCTCGCCGTCGAGAGCGCCCGGCTCTACAGCGCGCGCTCGAACGTCGCCCGCACCTTGCAGAGCAGCCTGCTGCCCGAGGCGATACCGCAGATCCCCGGATGGGAGCTGGCCGCGTTGTATCGCCCCGCCGGGCGGGAGACCGAGGTCGGCGGCGACTTCTACGACTTCTGGGCGCTCGAGGACGAATGGATGATGATGATCGGCGACGTCACCGGCAAGGGCGTCGGCGCCGCCGCCGTCACCTCGCTCGTGCGCCACACCGCGCGCGCCGCCTCCGAATTCGACGCGCGTCCCTCGCAGGTGTTGGCCCGCGTCGACGCCGCGCTGCGCCGTCGTCCCGCGGTCTCCCTGTGCACCGCGCTGTGCATGCGCATCTCCCCGCGCGGGGCCACCATCGCCGTCGGTGGGCATCCGCTGCCGCTGCGGGTCGGCGGGGACGGCGTCTCGGAGGTCGGCGACCACGGCACGCTGCTCGGCGCGCTCGCCCGCACGCGCTGGCCCGAAGCCGAGATCGAGCTGCGTCCCGGCCAGACGCTCGTGCTGTTCACCGACGGCGTCACCGACACCGTCGGCGAGGGCGGCGTGCGCTGGGGCGCCGAGCGCCTGCAGCAGGCGCTTGCCGAGATGTCGAGCTTGCCGCCCGCCGAGATCGGGGGGCGCCTGCTCGCGACGCTCGACCGGTTTCAGGTCGGCGCTCAGGCTGACGATACTGCTGTGGTGATCATGCGCTTCAGCGGGGAGCCGCCTGTGGGCGGACGAATCGACGATCTGTCCGGCGTTGGTATCCGGCGAAACGGGTAGGGAGGAGATCGTGCCCCAAACACCGTTCGAGGTGGAGAGCACCGGCGAGGGGCACGACGCGCGCCTGGCGCTCTCCGGTGAGCTCGACATTGCCACGGTTCCGCGCTTGGAGGATGCGGTGAACGCCACCCTGACAAAGGATCTGCAAACGTTGACGATCGACCTCAGCGGGCTCAGCTTCGTCGACTCCTCCGGCCTGCGCATGTTCATCGTGCTCGACCAGCGCGCCAGCGCCGAGGGCTGGACGCTGCGCCTGATTCGCCCCGACGAGCAGACCCTCACCGTGTTTCGGGTCAGCGGCGTCGAGCAGAACCTTCCCTTCGTGGAGCCTCGCTCCTAGGCCTCCTGGGCTTGCATGACCGTGCATTCCTCCGAAAAAATCTCCAGCGGCAAGCGCTGCTCGACGCTCCGCTTGGAGCTCGTGCTCGAGCGCAACGTGCAGGCGCCCGCGCTCGCGCGCACGGAGATTGCAAAGCGCTGCCGCGAGCTGGAGCTCGGGGGTTCGCTGTGCCAATCGCTGATCCTGCTCGTATCCGAGGTCATGAGCAATGCCGTGCGCCACTCCGCCGGCGACCCACAGGCGCCGATCGAGCTCGTTGCCTCCTTCGGCGAGCAGAGCATCCGCGTCACCGTCACCGATCCCGGCCGGGGCTTCACCCCACGACCGCGCGACCCCGCACGCACGCACGACGGCTACGGGCTCTATCTGCTCGAGAAAGTCGCCACCCGTTGGGGCGTCGAGTCGCGCGGCGACACCAAAGTCTGGTTCGAGCTGCCGCGCCGGGGCTAGGTCCTCGTTGCAAGCTCGGCCCCTGACGCGAGCGGGAGCTCGGCCTTCGCCGCGCTCGCCTGCTCGATCTCCGGCGCCCCCTCGCTCGCCTCGCTGAGCGCGCGCAGCTTCTCCAGGCAGCGGCGCAGCAGCCGTGAGACCTGCATCTGCGAGATGCCGATCCGCGCGGCGATCTGGGTCTGGGTCAGATCCTCGACGTAGCGCAGCCGCAGCAGCTCGCGCTGCTCGGGGGAGAGCTGCTCCAGCGCCGTGGCGACGCTGAGCCCCAGCTCGACCAGCTCGTAGCGGGCGTCCTCGTCGCCGATCGATTCCGCGTAGGAGCCGCCGTCCTCGTCTTCGCCGTGGCGCGGAGCGTCCAGCGAGAGCGTGCCGTAGCCCGCCAGCGCGCGCAGGCCGTCGAGCACTTGCTCGGGCTCCAGCTCCAGGTACTCGCACAGCTGAGCCACCGTCGGAGCGCGCCCATGGTCCTCGCTGAGCTGGTGCTGGGCCTCGCGTACCTCGAGCGCCCGCTCCTGCGTGCCACGGGGAACGTGTACCGCCCATCCCGAGTCACGGAAGTAGCGGCGCATCTCGCCGAGCACCGTCGGCACCGCGAAGGCCTGGAAGGGGAAGCCGCGCTCGGGGTCGAAGCGCTTCAGCGCCTTCAGCAGGCCGAGCTGCGCGACCTGGAAGAGATCGTCGAACGGCTCGGTCGAGCGGCCGTAGCGGCGCGCCAGACTGCGGCACAGCGGCGTGTAGCGCTCAATCAACGCCTCGTGCGCGTCTTTGTCTTGATCGCGGCGCCAAAGCAGGAACAGCTCCTTCTCATCGGCGGCTTGGCGAGGGTGGAACTTCGACAGCAGATCAGACATCGAACGCGCTCCTGTGTCTCAGGATTGCGGGCCGACCCAGCGGCGCTCGTTTGTCGCCGCGTACGTCCTTACCGCTTGGCTGCGAGGCTCCCCGGCAATGAAGTGCCTCGCGAGGTGAACATACCCGTTCCGGTGGGCCGCAAACATCGGCGCTCAGCCGCCCGTGAGCCCTCGGCACAGCCGGTCGCGTCGCCTGACCCCCGGGCGCGCGAGGGACGCCTGCGGCTTTAGAGCACCTGAATCTGCACGAGGCTCGTGGTCCCGGGCCGTCCCGAGGGCAGGCCCGCGGTGATGCCGACGCGCTGGCCGGTCTTGCACCAGCCGAGCTCGACCACGCGCCGTGCGGCGTCGGCGATCAGCGCCTCGGTGGTCTCGTGACGGCGCATCGAGGCGGCTTGCACCCCCCACATCAGCGCGCAGCGGCGGACGGTCTCTTTGCCGGGGGAGAGCGCGTAGATCGGCACGGTGGGACGGTGCGCGGAGACCAGGCGCGCCGAGCGCCCCGACAGCGTCGGCACGATCAGCGCATCCAGGCGCAGCTCGCGCGCGGCGAGGCTGAGGTTGTGGGCGATCGTGTAGGCGGGGTCGGACTCGGTGCGCCGCACGCGCGAGTCGTTCCAGCGCTCGTAGGGCGCGACCGCCTCGGTCTGCATCGCGACCGCGGCCATCATCGCCACGGCCTCGACCGGGTAGCTGCCGATCGCGGTCTCCTGCGAGAGCATCACCGCGTCGGTGCCGTCGAGGATCGCGTTCGCGACGTCGGCCACCTCGGCCCGCGTCGGGCGCGAGGAGACCACCATCGAGTCGAGCATCTGCGTCGCGGTGATCGAGGGCCGCGCCATCCAGCCCGCGAGCTCGAGCAGTTGCTTCTGCACGATCGGCACGCGCTCGATCGGCAGCTCGATGCCGAGATCGCCGCGCGCCACCATCAGGCAGTCGGCGGCTTTCAGGATCTCCGATGCGCGCTGCACGGCCTGGGGCTTCTCCATCTTCGCCACCAGCGGCAGGCGCGTGTGCTCGCGCACGGCTTCGACGTCCTCGGGGCGCTGCACGAACGACAGCGCCACCATGTCCACGCCGATCGACTCGCCGTGGCGCAGCAGCTCGAAGTCCTCCTCGGGGACCGCGGGAAGCGACTCGACCTCGCCGGGGATGTTCAGGCCCTGGCGCGAGGCGACCGCGCCCCCGACCTCGATCGTCGCTTCGACCTCATGGCTGGCGGGTCGCACCTCGCTCACGCGCAGGCGCACCGAGCCGTCGGCCAGATAGAGGATCGCGTCCTTCTCCAGCGCGTCTGCCATCCCCTCCCAGGAGACGCTCATGTGCTGGGCGTCGCCCTCGATCTCCTCGCCGTTTACCGAGAAGGTCAGGTGCTCGCCGGGCTTCAGCTCGACGATGTCGTCGCGCAGCGGGCCGATCCGCAGCTTGGGACCCGGCAGGTCCTGCAGGATCGCCACCGGGCGCCCGACCCGGCCCGCGGCGTCGCGCACGCGCCGGACGGTCTCGGCGTGCTCATCGAGCGTGCCGTGGGAGTAGTTCAGCCGCGCCACGTCCATGCCCGCCTCGATCATGCGCAGCAGCGTCTCGGGCTCGCGCGAGGCGGGGCCGATGGTGGCGACGATCTTCGTGCGGCGCATTGGCACGCACGGTATCGGCCGACGGCCCGGTTCGAGGTGGCCGAGCGCAATTCTTCACGCCTTAGCATCTGTCCATGCTCGGTCCATCGCGTCCGCTCCCGCGCGTCGGCGCTCGCGTGCGCATCCTGCACTTCGGCGGCGAGTTCGAGCGGGGGGCGATCCTCGCCGTGCTCGACCACGGCCGGCGCGTGCAGGTGCGCGGCGAGACCGGGGAGGCGCAGGAGTTCGTGCTCAGCCCCGCGACCGCGCGGTTCGTCTCGGCGGCCAGCGCCCAGGGGCCGCGTTTGGAGCTGCTCGACTGAGGTTCGCGACGCTAGGGCGCCTGCACGTCGGGGAAGTGCTCGGCGCAATGCTCCCGTAGCGCCTCGCGCACCCACGCCCGCTCGTCGGGACCGGCGACGCGAAAGCGCGCGAGCAGCTCACGCTGGCGCTCGATCGGCGCGTCGGCGATCGTCCAGCGCAGGGCGAGGCGCTCGAACAGCAGCTCGACCGCGCGCTGCCAGGCGTCCTCCTGCGTGGCGGCGGCGCGAGCGCCTGCGCCGGTGTGGCCCGCGAGCGTCTCGGCGTACTCGCGCCGCGCGGCGGGCGTGAGCGAGCCGCGCAGCGTCAGCACGTTGCCCTCGGCGTCGGTGTAGTCGCTGCCTGGGGCGCTCAGATCCTCCTCACCGGCGCCACGCTGCTCGCGTCGCCGGCTTCGCCCGCGCTTGCCCAAGGCGACGCTCCTGCGCCGCTCAGGCGTCGGCTTCGGCGGCGCGCAAGAGCTGCGAGCGCACGTCGCCGGTGAGCGGCTTGGCGTGCCCGGGCCAGGCGGCGGCGGGCTGCAGCTCGGCGAGCTTGCGCATGCTGGCGCGGGCCTGCTCGGTGTCGAAGTTGTAGGTGGGGAAAGGGATGTGCGGCTCTGAGTCCCGGCCCCAGATGTCGAGCGTGTAGAAGCAGTCGCTCGACAGCGCGAGCCGGTCGGACTCGCGCCAGAGCGCGATCTGCCCGGGCGCGTGGCCGGGGATCTCGACGACGCTGAAGCCCGCGAGCTGATCGCCCTCGGAGACGGTGCCCGCGATCTCGACGGGGCCGCCGTCCCAGGCGTAGCGATGCATCAGCCGCTGGACCTGACGGTGCGGGAAGGGAATCCCGGCCAGGCCCTCGGGCCAGTAGCGAAAGCCGCCGCTGCCTTCGGCGTCGAGGACCTCGGCGGGGTGGCAATAGACCGGCGCGCCGAGGCCGGGGGCGCCGCCGCGGTGGTCGGTGTGGCCGTGGCCGAGCACGATCCGGCGGATGCCGCCGAGCTTCGCGCCGGCACGGGCCAGCGCGCGGGTCATGGTGCGGGCGCCGGCGTCGAACAGCATCACGCCGCCCTCGTCCTCGATCAGATAGACGTTGCAGCGCGCGGGCTGGCCCTGCACGACCCAGACGCCCTCGGCGATCAGCTTGGCCTCGCCGCCCGAGAGTCGCGAGCCCAGCCGCGTCTTGGCGTTGAATGCGCCTGCGAGCCGCCCCTCGGCGCCGGAGCCCTGCGCGGGCATCATCCCGATCTGCCGGGGCAGCGCGATCGAGTCGGGGTAGGCGTCGTTGGCCTGGATCAGCTCGTCGCGGACGGTCAGCAGGTCGACGCCCTCGATCACGACGCGATCGCCGGTGGGCTCGATGCCGTTGAGCTGCCCCGGCCCGGCGAAGGTGCCGTTGAGCCGCCACTGCACGGCGCAGCGCTCGTCCTGGGTGGTGGTGGATACGACCTCGAAGCTCAGGTCGGGAACGGCCTGCAGCAGCTCGCCCAGGAACGCGCGCACGCCCTCGGGTGCGAGCACGTCGACCTGACCGCGGACGTTGTCGCGCCCGCCATCGGCCCACAGCCCCACGGCGGTGTCGAGGTCGCGCGCGTCGATCGCCTCGAAGTAGCGCCGCGCGATTGCCTCGGTGCCGGTCTTGGCGATGCGCCGCCTGCCGCCGCTGCGCGCTTGGCGCACGTTCGCGGCCGCCTCCTGGACCTTGCTTGCGGCCTTGCTTGCCCCGTCGCTCTCCTGCTCAGCCATGAACCCTCCCGTTTGCGAGCCGCTGCGGACGCTGCCGAAGGCACTTAGTCTAGTCTCCGCGGGGTGGCCGAGGCGAGCGATCGCAGCTCCGTAGAGGCGCCGCCCCGCAAGGACCGCAAGCGCGAGCTGGGCCGCGGGGAACGCGTCCATCCGGGGGTCTACCGCCTGCGGCTGCCGCTGCCGTGGCCGGGCGTCCCGCATTGCAACGCCTGGGCGGTCAGGTGGGGCGATGGCTTCGTGCTGTTCGACACCGGCATGCAGCAGCGGGATTCGGTGGCGAACCTGGAACGCGCGCTGGAGATGTGCGGGCTGCGCCTGGAGGACACGCGCCTGATCGTCTGCACGCACGCGCACTCCGATCACTGCGGCCTGGCCCCGGTGATCGCGGAGCGGGCGGGCTGCAACATCTGGATGCACCCGAGCCACGAGCTGCTGAACGACATGATCGAGGACCCGCAGGCGGTGTTCGCCAGGCGCCTGGAGGTCGCCCGCCAGAGCGGAGTGCCGCTTGCGCCACTGCAGCGCTACGCCGAGGAGCAGGGCAAATCCCGCACGACGGGTTTCGCGGGCACGATCGAGCCGGCGCGCGAGCTGTTGACGGGGGTCACGGTCGAAACCGACCTCGGTCCCTGGACGGCGTATGAGACGCCGGGACACGCGCCCTCGCACGTCTGCCTGTTCCAGCCCGAGCGCCGCCTGCTGATCTCGGGCGACCACCTGCTGGGGCGGATCTCGCTGTACTTCGAGTACGGCCACTCGCCCGACCCGGTGGGTGAGTTCCTGCACTCGCTCGACGTGGTGGAGCGGCTTGGAGCGCGCCTGTGCCTGCCGGGTCACGGGCGCACGTTCGCGGACGTGCACGCGCACATCGAAGGCAACCGCAAGCTCGTGCACGAACGCCTGGACAGCGTCTCGCGCGCGCTGGAGCAGGGGCCGCTGAGCGCGTTTGAGATCGTGCCGCACGTCTACGGCGACACGCTCTCCCAGCAGAACGCGCACTGGCTGCTGTCGAAGATCCTCTGCTACCTGACGCACCTGCAGGCGCTCGGCCGGGCGCACTCGATCCCGGGCGAGACCGAGCGCTGGGCTGCATAATCAACAGATGCGCATCAACGAGATCCTCGCGAGCGAGACACCGGTGTTCTCGTTCGAGTTCTTTCCGCCGAAGACCGAGGCGGGCGAGCAGAACCTGTACGCGGCGCTGCGCGACCTGAAGGCGCTGGACCCGTCGTTCGTGTCGGTCACCTACGGCGCGGGCGGCTCCAGCCGCGAGAAGACGATCGAGATCGTCAAGCGGATCAAGGACGAGTTCGGGCTGGAGGCGATGGCGCACTTCACCTGCGTGGGGGCGACCGTGGACGAGCTGCGTGAGACGCTGAACGAGATGCGGGAGGCCGGCATCGACAATGTGCTCGCGCTGCGCGGCGATCCCCCCGAGGGCCAGCAGGACTGGACGAAGACCGAGGGAGGCCTTGAGTACTCGAGCGAGCTGGTCGAGCTGATCGGCGGCGACTACCCGTTCGCGGTGGGCGCGGCCTGCTTCCCGGAGACGCACATCCACGCCGAGAGCGCCGAGTCGGACCTGCGCTACCTGGCGGAGAAGGTCCAAGCGGGCGTGGACTTCCTGATCACGCAGATGTTCTTCGACAACGATTTCTATTTTGATTTCGTGAAGCGTGCGCGGGCTGCGGGTGTCGAGGTGCCGATCATCCCGGGCGTGATGCCGATCACGAAGGTGGGCCAGGTCGAGCGGATGGCACAGATGTGCGGCTCTGAGATCCCCGAGGGCCTGCGCTCGGAGCTGCACGCCCGCGAAGCGGACACCGAGGCGGTGCTGGACTTCGGCGTGGCCTACGCGACGCTGCAGTGCGCCGAGCTGCTGGCGGCGGGTGCGCCGGGGATTCACTTCTACACGCTGAACCGCTCTCCGGCGACGCGCGCGATCGTCAGCGCCCTGAAGCTGACGCGCCCCTGGGAGCGGGCGATCTACCCGGCTTCGATCTCCAGGCCCTCGGCGACCCGCGGCGAGCCGTCGGGCGCCTGATAGCGAACGTCGACCGAGTCGTTCTGGCGATAGGTGCCGACGCCCCAGGCGCCGAGCAGCCAGCGCCAGCCGCTGATCTTGTCCTTGCGCAGCTCCTGCTCGAACACGAGCGCGCCCTGCTGCACGGAGTAGTCGCCGCCGAGCCGCTGGGGCACGCCGTTGAGGAACACCTGGTAGGGCTCGCGCACCTCGCGCGGCAGCGGCACCTTGGACTTGGGGGGCACGTGCGGATTATGCACCCGGTCGGACGCGTACTCTCCGCTGCGTGAACGCCGGGGCGCTTCCAGATCGCGAGGAGATCGCCTACACGGTGCGCCGCTCGGCGCGTGCGCGGCGCGTGCGCGTGAACGTCCATGCCCACGCGGGCGTCGAGGTCGTGCTGCCGCCGCGTGCCCCCGAGCGCGAGGCCGCGGCGGCGATCAGCGAGCTGCGCCCCTGGATCGAGCGGCGCCTGGACGAGGCGCGCGAGGCGCTGGCGCGGGTGGCGGCGCGCGCCGGGACGCTGCCCTATCTCGGCGAGTCGCTGGCACTCGTGCCCCAGGAGGGGCGCACGCGCGTGCGCCGCCGCGGGGAGGAGCTGCTGGTCCCCGACGGCGATCCGCGCCCCGCGATCGAGCGCTTCTACCGCCGCGCGGCCCGCGCCGAGATCGCCCCCCGCCTGGACCGCGCCACCGCGCTGGCGGGCACTCCCTACACCGACCTCTCGATCCGCGCGCAGAAGACGCGCTGGGCCTCGTGCTCGGCCGAGGGCTCGATGAGCTTCAACTGGCGCCTGTTGCTCGCGCCGGAGCACGTCCTGGAATACGTGGTCTGGCACGAGGTTTGCCACCTGCAGATCCTCGACCACTCACCGCGCTTCTGGAAGCTGCTCGAGCGTCAGTGGCCTGGATGGCGCGAGGACCGCGAGTGGCTGCGGGTGAACGGGGCGACGTTGGTGCTCTGAGCCCGTTCAGTCCGTGCTTCAGGACGTCTTGCACGAGGGCATCCCACTGCTCGGCTCGAGACGCGGACTGTTGCGGCTCGTCGAGGCCGAGCGGGAAAGATGAGCCGTACGCGACCATGCGATGAGGCCGTCGGGCGGGGGCGGTTGCGGAAGGCCGAGCAGTTCTGGGACGCGGCGGAGTCGATACGCGAGCTCGCAGACGACGAGGCCGAGATCGGAGATGTCTACTACGTGACGCTGTGCGTCCACGCCGGGATTGCCGCTGCGGACGTCGTGTGCTGCAGCAGCCTCGGCGAGCATTCGATCGGGGACGATCACAACGCGGCGATCGCCCCGATCCGCCGGACGCGGGCGGATGGGGACGAGCTCGCCACGGCACTCGCGACGCTACTGAGCATGAAGACCCGGGCCGGCTACGGCGCGAGCCCGGTGAATCTCACGGATCGCAAGCGAGCGCAGCGTCAGGCCGCACGGGATGCTCAGCGCCGCTCAGGAACGCTGGTCGATCGGCACGTAGTCCAGGTCGCGCTCGCCGGTGTAGATCTGGCGGGGGCGGGCGATCTTCTGCTCGTCGTCCTCGACCATCTCCTTCCACTGGGCGATCCAGCCGCTGGTGCGCCCGATCGCGAACATCACCGGGAACATCGCGACCGGCAGGCCGAGCGCCTCGTAGATCAGGCCCGAGTAGAAATCGACGTTCGGGTAGAGCTTGCGCGAGGTGAAGTAGTCGTCGTCCAGCGCGCGCTTCTCCAGCTCGGTGGCGACGTCGAGCAGCGGGCTCTTGCCTCGCACCTCGAACACGTCGTCCAGATATTTCTTGATGATCCGCGCGCGTGGGTCGTAGTTCTTGTAGACGCGGTGACCGAAGCCCATCAGTCGCTCGTCGCCCTGCTTGACGCCCTCGAGGAAGTCGGGGATGTTCTCGACGGTCTCGATCCGTTTCAGCATCCGCAGTGCCTGCTCGTTCGCGCCGCCGTGCAGCGGCCCGTAGAGCGCCGCGACGCCTGCCGCCACCGCCGAGTAGGGGTCAACGTGCGTGGAGCCGACCGAGCGCACGGCGCTGGTCGAGGCGTTCTGTTCGTGGTCCGCGTGCAGGATGAACAGCACGTCGAGCGCCCGTGCCAGCCGTGGGTCCGGCTGGTACTTCAGCTCGGTCATTTTGTACATCATCCCCAGGAAGTTGCCCGAGTACTCGAGGTCGTTGTCGGGGTAGACGTAGGGCTGGCCCATGTTGTGGCGGAACGCGAACGCCGCCAGCGTCGGCATCTTCGCGAGCAGGCGGATGATCTGGATCGCGCGCACGCGCTCATCTTTGATCTTGTTCGCGTCCGGGTAGAAGGTCGAGAGCGCGCCGACCGAGGCCACCAGCATCCCCATCGGATTCGCGTCGTAGCGGAAGCCCTGCATGAAGTCCTTGACGTTCTCATGCACGAACGTGTGGATCGTGATCTCATCGATCCAGCCCTCCAGCTCGGCTTTGTTCGGCAGCCTGCCGTTGATCAGCAGGTAGGCGACCTCCAAGTAGGTCGAGTGCTCGCAGAGCTGCTCGATCGGGTAGCCGCGATGCTGCAGGATGCCCGCCTCGCCGTCGATGTAGGTGATCGAGCTGCGGCACGAGGCCGTGTTCATGAAGGCCGGGTCGTAGGACATCATCCCGAATTCGTCCTCGTTCACCTTGATCTGGCGCAGGTCGCTCGCGCGCACGGTGCTGTCGGTGATCGGCACCTCATAGGAGCGCCCCGTGCGGTTGTCGGTGATCGTCAGCGTGTCCGTCGCTGCCGCGCCGTTCCCGTCGCGATCGGCGCTCTGACCCTGCGTGTCAGCGTCGGTCTCGATGCTCATCTGCTTCTCCTATTCGAACGGGGGGCGAAAGTCTCCGACCCGATTATGCGCAAAGCGCGCGGATCATCCGCCACCGGGGTACCGGGGCGGCGCTGGCGAGGCGGACAAAGGCACCCTCGACTCAGCGTTGCGGCAGTCGCTTGCGCGAGATCGCCTTGCGCACGCGCGGCGGCGACGACGGTGGCGAGACCTCGCCATGGGGGCCGCGGCGTGGGCGGCGCGGCCTGCTTGGGCGCGGATGGTGGGGATGGCGCGGACGCTGGCGTGGGCCGATCCCGCCGTCCTCGCCCGAAGCCGGTTCGGGGACCTGACGCACCGCCCAACGCACGATCAAGAACAGCGCGACGATCGGGATCTTCAGCAGGAACATCAGCCAGATGAACGTCCACGTGGTCACGTACGTCGATCATACCCTCCGTCGGCGCGGGGCAACCAGACGCCGTCGGGTTGCGCGATGCCTCAGAACTCGCCGCTGAACTGCGTGATCGCCTGCAGCTCGCGCAGGCGGGCGTCGATCTCCTCGCGCGTCAGGCGCGCTACGCGCTCGGTGCCGAACTCCTCCACGTTGAAGGAGGCCAGCACGCTCGCGTGCGCCATCGCGCGGCGCAGCAGCTCATCCGAGATGCCGCCCTCGGACTCGGCGCCCTTCAAGGCGTCCGCGATGTAGCCGACGAAGCCGCCCGCGAAGGTGTCGCCCGCGCCGGTCGGGTCCACCACAGTCTCCAGCGGATAGGCCGGTAGCGCGAAGAAGCCCTCCGCCGTGATCAGCGCCGCGCCGTACTCGCCCTGCTTCGCGACGATCACGCTCGGCCCCCAGCTCAGCAGCTCGCGTGCCGCCGAGAGCAGGTTCGGCTTCTCGGTGAGCTGGCGCAGCTCGGCGTCGTTCAGGATCAGGCAGTCGACGCTCTCGATCGCGCTCACCAGCGAGTCGCGCGCAATTTCGATCCACAGGTTCATCGAGTCCAGCGCCACGAACTTCGCATCCGGCAGCTGCGCGCGCACGTCGCGCTGCAGATCCGGCTGGATGTTCGCCAGGAACAGGACCTCGCTCGCGCGCGATCCCTCCGACAGCTTGGGCTCGAAGCCCTCGAACACGCCCAGCTGCGTGTCGAGCGTCTCCCGCGAGTTCAGATCCCAGCCGTACTCGCCGTGCCAGAAGAAGGTCTTGCCGCCCGCGATGCGCTCGACGTCCGAGAGCTCCACGCCGCGGGTGCCCATGATCTGCAGCTGACGCTCGCCGAAGTCCTCGCCCACCGGCCCCACCACGCGCACCTCGTCGAAGAACGAGGCCGCCAGCGCGAAGTGCGTCGCCGCGCCCCCGAGCATCCGCTCGCGTTCGCCGAAGGGCGTCTTGACCGTGTCGTAGGCGATCGAGCCCACTACCGTGATCGACATGGGCGGGCACCTTAGAGGACGCGCCCTCTCCCCGCCCAGAGCCACCGCCGTGCTTCGCTAGCCTGACCGCCGATGCGAGCGATCCAGATCAGCGAGTTCGGGGGCCCCGAGGTGCTCGAGCTGGTCGAGTTGCCCGCGCCCGAGCCCGGCCCCGAGGACGTGCTGATCAAGGTCACGCGCGCCGGACTGAACTTCGCCGACACCCACACCCGCACGAACTCCTACGTGCGCAAGGCCACGCTGCCGCTCGTGCCCGGAGGCGAGGTCGCCGGCGTGCGCGAGGACACCGGTGAGCGCGTCGTCGCGCTCACCGGCGACGGCGGCTATGCCGAGTACGCCACCGCTCCGCGGCAGCTCGTCCACCCGATCCCCGAGCAGCTCGAGGACGATGCCGCGCTTGCGCTCCTGATTCAGGGGCTCACCGCCTGGCACCTCTACCGGACCGCCGGGCGCCTCGCCCCCGGCGAGAGCGTCGTCGTGCACTCCGCCGCCGGCGGCGTCGGCTCGCTCGCGGTCCAGCTCGGGCACGCGCTTCAGGCCCGGCGCGTGATCGCCACCGCCTCGAGCTCCGAGAAGCGCGCGCTCGCCCTCGAGCTGGGGGCCGACGTCGCGCTCGACGCCGAGCCCGAGGGGCTCACCGAGCGCCTGCTGCAGGCCAACGAGGGCCGGCCCGTCGACGTGGTCTTCGACATGTCCGGCGGCGCCGTGTTCGACGCCTCCTACAAAGCGCTCGCGCCCTTCGGGCGGATCGTCGTCTGCGGGATCGCCTCCCAGGAGCCGAACGAGGTGCGAACCGGCTCGCTGCTGCGCCACTCGCGCTCGGTCGTCGGCTTCTACCTGTTCCACGCACTGCAGCGCCCGGCCATGTTCGTCGACGCGCTCGCCGACCTGTTCGCCCGCGCCGCGCGCGGCGAGCTGCGCACCGTGATCGGCGCCACCTACCCGCTCGCACAGGCCGCTCAGGCCCACCTCGACCTGCGCGAGCGGCGCACCACCGGCAAGCTGCTGCTCGACCCAGCCGCATGAGCATCCTCGGGGGCTTCCAGATCCCGTGTTTCCACGCCGGGGCTCGGCCACACGGCTCGATGCGTAAGCTGGCTCGCTGAAATGCCAAAGTCCTTCGCCGAGCTCGGTCTCTCCGAGAACACCCAGAAAGCGCTCGCCGACGTCGGCTACGAGTCGCCGTCCCCGATCCAGGAGCAGGCGATCCCCTCGCTGCTGCAGGGCCGCGACGTGATCGGCCAGGCACAGACCGGGACCGGCAAGACCGCGGCCTTCGGGCTGCCGATCATGGAGTACGTGGACGCCTCCAACCCCGAGGTCCAGGCGCTCGTGCTGACGCCCACGCGCGAGCTCTGCATCCAGGTCACGCAGGCGCTTCGCACCTACGGCGCGCACAGCGGGATCGACGTCGTCGCCGTCTTCGGCGGCGCCCCGATCCGCACCCAGCAGGCCCAGCTTCGGGCCGGCGGGCACGTCGTCGTCGGCACCGTCGGGCGCGTGCTCGACCTGATCTCGCGCCACTCGCTCGTGCTGCACGACTGCCGCTTCCTCGTGCTCGACGAGGCCGATGAGATGCTCGACCTCGGCTTCCTCGAGGACGTCGAGAAAATCCTCTCGCTCACGCCCTCCAGCCGCCAGACCGCGCTGTTCAGCGCCACGATGCCGCCGCCGATCCGCAAACTCGCCGACCGCTACATGTACGACCCCGAGATCATCAAGGTCAAAGCCGAGACGCTCACGATCGACACCGTCGCGCAGTTCCAGCTCCCCGTCGAGACTCGCGACAAGCCCGACAAGCTCGTCGAGGTGCTGCAGGCCGAGAAGCCCGAGCAGGCGATCGTGTTCGTGCGCACCAAGATCCGAGCCGACCAGTTGTTTCGCACGCTGAAGGACCGCGGCATGAACGTCAGGGCGCTGCACGGCGACATGTCCCAGGGCTCGCGCGACGGGGTGATGCTCGCCTTCAAGGGCGGGCGCGTGCCGATCCTCGTCGCCACCGACGTCGCCGCGCGCGGCCTTGACATCTCGACCGTGACGCACGTCGTCAACTACGACGTGCCCACCTCCCCCGACACCTATGTTCACCGCATCGGGCGCACCGGGCGCGTCGGGCGCTCCGGACGCGCGATCACCTTCGTCGAGTCGCGCCAGAAGCGCGAGCTCGAGGCGATCGAACGCCACATCGGCACCTCGATCGCCACCTGGGAGAAGGGCGCCGTCGCCACGCCCACGCCTGTCAAAGAGCGCCCGCGCCGGCACTCCAAGCCCCGCATCTCGCGCCGCGACGAGCAGGAGCCCTACGTCAAGCTCGTGCTCGGCGGCGGCCGCGCCGCCGGGCTGCGCGTCGCCGACATCGTCTCCGCCGTCACCTCCAAGGCCGGGCTCGACGGCGAGGCCGTGCGCGACGTGCTCGTGCTCGACCGCTTCTCCTTCCTGTCCGTTCCCGCCGACGAGGTCGAGCGCGTGATCGACGCGCTCGACGGCCGTGAGCTGCGGGGGCGCAAGTTGAGCCTGCAGCAGGTCGGCAAGCAGTAGCGCAAGCATCAGCGCCCGAAGGGCGATCATCAAAATCGATCGCGGGGCCGGCACCGGTCTCGTTCGGAGGAATCACATGTCAACCGCCACGATGCAGACCACCGAGGGGCCGATCGTCTTCGAGCTGTTCGACGCCGACGCGCCCAAGACCGTCGAGAACTTCCGCAAGCTCGCCGGCGACGGCTTCTACGACGGGCTCACCTTCCATCGCGTGATCAAGGACTTCATGATCCAGGGCGGCTGCCCGCAGGGCACCGGCACCGGCGGTCCCGGCTACACCTTCGAGGACGAGTTCAACTCGCACAAGGTCGTGCGCGGCGCGCTCGCGATGGCCAATGCCGGCCCGAACACGAACGGGTCGCAGTTCTTCATCGTCACCACCGACGCCGCCCCCTGGCTCGACGGCAAGCACACCGTCTTCGGCCAGGTCACCGAGGGCATGGACGTCGTCGACAAGCTCGAGGGCGTGCAGACCGACGGCGGCGACCGCCCCGTCGAGCCGATCGGGATCGCCACCCTCGAGCTGTCCGAGTAGTCCCCGATCGCGCTCGACTCGGAGTAGGCTTGTTGTTGCAGAGCGAACGCTAAGAGCGAGCCAGATAGGGGAGACACCGATGGCGACCGTCGAGCAGACCCAGACCGTCGAGCAACCGTCCGCGAGCGAGAACGGCAGCGCTTCCAACGGCGCGCCGCAGGCAGAGGCCGGGATTCCCGTCGAGAACCCGGCCACCGGCCAGATCGTCGCCACCGTTCCCGACCTCGGCCCCGAGGCCGTCGCCGCGATGGCCGCGCGCGGCCGCGCCGCCCAGCCGAGCTGGGACGCCTACGGCTTCGAGGGGCGTGCCCGCGTGATGCTGCGCGCGCAGAAGTGGGCCATGGACAACGCCGAGCAGATCATCTCCACGATCATGTCCGAGACCGGCAAGACCTTCGAGGACGCCTCGCTCGCCGAGATCTCCTACGCCGGCAACGCCTTCGGCTTCTGGGCCAAGAACGCCGGCGAGTACCTCGCCGACGAGCGCGTCAAGTCCGGCCAGCTGCTCGTCAAGGGCAAGAAGCTGATCCTGCGCTTCCGCCCGCTCGGGCTGATCGGCGTGATCGGCCCCTGGAACTACCCGCTCACAAACTCCTTCGGCGACTGCATCCCCGCGCTGATGGCCGGCAACAGCGTGATCCTCAAGCCCTCCGAGGTCACGCCGCTGACCTCGCTGCTGATGGCCGAAGGCCTGCGCGAGTGCGGCCTGCCCGAGGACGTGCTGCAGATCGCCACCGGCCGTGGCG
Source organism: Solirubrobacteraceae bacterium (assembly GCA_036267655.1). Lineage (GTDB taxonomy): Bacteria > Actinomycetota > Thermoleophilia > Solirubrobacterales > Solirubrobacteraceae > Palsa-744. Next base: position 34,235 of record DATAVP010000038.1, on the reverse strand, counting down.
CCACCGGCGCCGCGTTGATCGAGGAGGTGGACATGATCATGTTCACCGGCTCCACCCGCACCGGGCGCAAGGTCGCCGAAGCCGCCGCCCGGCGGCTGATCCCCGCCTCGCTCGAGCTCGGCGGCAAGGACCCGATGATCGTGCTCTCCGACGCCGACCTCGAGCGCGCCGCCAACTTCGCCACCTACTACTCGATGCAGAATGCCGGACAGACCTGCATCTCGATCGAGCGCGCCTACGTCGAGGAGCCCGTCTACGACGAGTTCGTCGGCAAAGTCTCTGAGAAAGTCCGCGCGCTTCGCGTCGGCAAGCCTGAGGGGCCCGGCTCCGTCGAGGTCGGCGCCATCACCTTCCCGCCGCAGCTGCAGACCATCGAAGACCACGTCACCGACGCCGTCGACAAGGGCGCACGCGTGCTCACCGGCGGTCACTCGCGCAGCGACGGCGGCGGTCGCTTCTACGAGCCCACCGTGCTCGTCGACGTCGACCACACCATGAAGTGCATGACCGAGGAGACCTTCGGCCCCACGCTGCCGATCATGAAGGTCGCCGACGCCGATGAGGCCGTCCGCCTGGCCAACGACTCGCCCTACGGGCTCGGCTCCTCGGTCTTCACCAAGGACACCGAGCGCGGCGAGCAGATCGCGCGCCGGCTGGACGTCGGCGCCGCGAACGTCAACGACGCCATGATCAACTACACCGCCCTGGAGCTGCCGATGGGCGGCGCCAAGTCCTCCGGGCTCGGCTCCCGCCACGGCGCCGGGGGCATCCGCAAGTACGCCTCTCAGCAGGCGATCGTCGTCACGCCGAAGCTCGCGCTCAAGCGCGAACCGCACATGTATCCCTACAAGGCGCGCAACTCCAAGCTGCTCGCCGGGATGTTCAAGTTCCTCTACGGCCGCGGCAACCGCGACTAGAGGACCAGCCGCCGAGACCGGCGCTCAGCTTCGGCCGAGCGCCAGCTCTGCACGTTCGGGCTCGCGCTCCAGCAACGCGCAGAGCGCGCGCACCACGCGCGGGTCGAACTGCGTGCCCGCGCAGCGTTCCAGCTCCTCGCGCGCCGCTGTGTGGTCCAGCGAGGAGCGGTAGGAGCGGTCGCTCGTCATCGCCTCATAGGCGTCCGCCACCGCGATGATCCGCGCCTCCAGCGCGATCTCATCGCCCTGGAGCCCCCGCGGGTAGCCGCGGCCGTCGGGCTGCTCGTGGTGGGCGCCCACCCACACGCGCACGTCCGTCAGGCTCGAGTGGTCGAGCATCTGTGCGCCGAGTTCCGGGTGGCGCTTGATCACCTCGAACTCCTCGTCCGTCAGTCGCCCCGGCTTGTGCAGGATCGCGTCCGGCACGCCGACCTTGCCGATGTCGTGCATCAGGCCCGCCAGGCGCACGCGGCTCGTGTGCTGCTCGGACAGGCCCAGCTCGCGCGCCATCCGCTCCGCGTAGCGCCCCACCGTCTCCGAGTGGCGCGCGCTGCCGCTGAAGCGCAGGTCGATCGCCTCCGCGAGGTCGAGCATCACCGCCAGGAAGCGTTCCGAGGCGATGTCGCGGGCGCCTTCGTCATCGAGCGCCGGCGCCGCCCGCATCGAGGCGTTGTGCAGCATCGTGCGGTCGCAGCCGTTCCACTTCGCCGCCTGCAGCGCGTCGTCGGTCGCGCGCAACAGCGCCGCCGCCGTCTCGCCGTCGCGCGGGTAGCTCGCCACGCCGAAGCTCGCCGTCAGCGCCACCGCGTCGCCCGCGAACTCTTCGCGCAGCTCGCTGCGCAGCCGCTCCGCGATCATGAACGCCCCGTGCTCGTCGGTGTCCGGCAGCACCAGCGCGAACTCCTCGCCGCCCACCCGCGCCGCCGCGTCGATCTCGCGCTTGCCGCGCTCCAGCAGCCTCGCCACGCGCTGCAATGCGATGTCGCCCACCTTGTGCCCCGAGCGGTCGTTCACTTCCTTGAAGTGATCGAGGTCGCCCACGATCACAGTCAGCCTGCCGTCGCGGCGACGCGCTCGCGCCAGCTCCAGGTCCAGCAGCTCGCGAAAGCCGCGGCGGTTCGGCAGGCGCGTCGTCGGGTCGGTCCGCGAGGCGTCGAACAGGCGCTCGATCAGGCGCTCGACACGCGCGCGCATCACCCGGATCACGAACACCGCCACCGCCAGCGTGCCCATTCCCACCAGCCACCAGGCCGCCGCCCGCGCCGCCGGGGCGCGGGTGATCAGCAGAGCCCCGAACGCCACCGCCACGTAGGCGATCTGCAGAGCCATCTCGCGCGCCGTGAAGAAGTAGGCCGAGTACAGGAACACCCACAGGTACAGGAAGATCAGCGGGCTCGGCTTCTGGGCCGAGAAGTACGCCACGCCCGTGATCAGCGTCGAGCCGCAGCCGAGCGCGACCGGCAGCAGGCTCGACTGCAGACGGTCCGCGCCCCAGTGCAAGAGGCCCGCCACCACGTAGGCGAGCCCGACGATCACGAGCGCCGCCGGCACGTTCGCCTGCGCCGAGTGTGGCAGCGCGATCGTCACCAGCACCAGAGTCGCCCCGGCCGTGAACAGCGTCGCCAGGATGCGCGCCTTCAGCCCGGTCCCAAAGCTCGTCCCCGCCTCGGGGGCGTCGAACTCGGCGAGCTCCGACGCAGGCAATAGCCAGCTCATGCCGGTTCCTTCGGATCAACCCGCCCGTCGCATGAATAGATGCAACGATCTAGACAGGTGTTGTCTACGCGGAAAATCCCACTGGTGCGAATTGCGCTCTAGCGCAGCTTCAGCCCGAGCAGCGCTTCCAACTCGGGGATCGTCTGCTCGGCGCTGACGTGGTGCACCGTCGCCATTCCCAGCTCCTCTGCCGGGGTCAGGTTGAAGGGCAGGTCATCGACGAACACCGCCTGCTCCGGCGTCACGCCCGCGCGCTCGGCGCCCAGCTCGTACATCCGCCGCGCCGGCTTGCGTGTGCGCTCCTCGCCCGAGATCACCACGCCGTCGAACAGCTCCTCGAACAGGTCGTGCGGATAGCGGTGCACGCCCCACGAGTTCGAGACCAGCGCCGTGCGCACCCCGCCCGCTCGCGCGCGGCGGACCGCCTCTACCATCGCCACGTCCGGCTGCACGCCCGCGAACAGGCCGTCGATCAGCCCGTCGGGCTCGGCGCCCAGCAGCGGCGCCAGCCGCTGCTCGAACTCCGCCTCCTGCAGCTCGCCCTTCTCCAGCGCGATCAACAGCTCGCGGGCCGTCGAGTCCGAGGCGAAGCTGCTGCGCAGCGTCTGCGGGTCGATCCCCGTGCGCACGCAGAACTCGCGAAACGAGTTGAACAGGTTCGTCGTCAGCACGCCGCCCCAGTCGATCAACAGGCCCGTGCGCGTCGCGGTCGAGGCGGCTCCCTGCCCGCCGCTGCTCGGCTCAGCCGCCATCGGCCAGCAGCTCGGCCTGGTGCGCCAGCTCGAGCACGCCGTCGCCGAAGGTCTTCAGATAGGGGTCGTCGGTCATGCCGGCGACCGCGCGCTTGTAGTTGCCCTCCATGAACACAACCGACTTCCAGACCGCGAGCGTCGTGTACCAGCGCAGGTCCTGCATCGAGCGCCCCGTGCGCTGCTCGTAGAGGCCGATCAGCTCCTCGCGCGTGGGGAAGCCCTCGCGGCGCGTGACCGTCGCGAGCGCCTCGCGCAGGCCGCCCGAAGGGTCGCCGGCCTCGGTCCACATCATGCACAGGTAGCCCAGATCCGCGAGCGGGTCGCCGATCGTCGCCATCTCCCAGTCCAGCACGCCCTCCAAGCGCGCCGGCGCGCCCGAGGCGAAGATCGTGTTGCCCAGGCGGAAGTCCCCGTGCACGATCGTCGCCGCGCCCGACTCGGGGAGGTTCTCCGCGAGCCACTTGCCCACGTGCTCGACCGCCGGTATCTCGCGCGTACGGTTCAGCTCCCACAGGCCGCCGAAGCGGCGCAGCTGGCGCTCCAGGTAGCCGGTCGGCTTGCCGAAGCCCTCAAGGCCCACCGCGCGCCAGTCGACGCTGTGGATCTCCGCCAGCGCTTCGATCAGCTCCTCGCTGATGCGGCGGCGCTGCTCGGGGGTGTCGAGCGCATCGGGAATGCTCGAGACGATCACATCGCCCGCGATCAGCTCCATCACGTAGAAGGGACAGCCGATCGTCTCCGAGTCCTCGCCGACCGCCAGCACCGTCGGCACGCGCGCGGGCGTGTCCGCCAGCGCGCGCAGCAGCCGCGCCTCACGCAGCACGTCGTGGGCGCTCGGCGGCAGCGGCGGGCGCGGCGGGCGGCGGAGCACCATCTCGGCCCCGCGCCGGCGGATCAGGTAGGTGACGTTGGAGTGCCCCTCGCCGATCGGGCTCGCCTCGATCTCGCCCTCGCCCAGGCCGTGGGCGTCAAGAAACGCCCTCAGGGGCTCGAGCACGAGCAACGGCGGGCGCTCATTGCCCCGCGCCTCCTCGACGGTCTGGACGATGTCGTCCGGTGCGATGGCTGTACTCACAGGCCCGAAAGCTACACGTCAACCGTTCCCCGAGACCGCAACCTTGCGCTGCCCGGAGTGTCTCTAGCGACTATGCCCCGAATCCTCAAGCTTCTCCTCACCACGCTTCTCAGCGGCCTCGCCGCCGCCGCGCTGTGCGCGGCCCCCGCGCCGGCCTCCCACGGCCAGGCCAACTACTTCGAGGGCTCGAGCGATCTGCTCAGCTCCCGCACGCGCCCGCACGCGCTCGCCCAGATGCAGACGCTCGGCGTCAAAGCGCTGCGGGTGGAGCTCTACTGGAACGCCGTCGCCCCCCAACCGACGAGCGCCACGAAGCCCGCGTTCGACATGACCAACCCCGGCAACTACGCCTGGGGCGAATACGACGCGCTGATCTCCGAAGCGCAGCGGCTGAAATGGAAAGTGCTGCTGACCGTGACCTCGCCGGTCCCGCGCTGGGCCACCTCGAACAAGAAAGCGCCCTATGTCACGAGGCCCGACCCGAAAGACTTCGAAGAATTCATGACCGCCGTCGCACGCCACTACGGCCCGACCGGCGCCTTCGGCTCGACGATCTCGCTGTTCTCGATCTGGAACGAGCCAAATCACCCCGCGTTCCTGCAGCCGCAGTGGAACACGAACGGGACCGCGGCCTCGCCCCGGGTCTATCGCGCGCTCTACCAGGCCGGCTTCGCGGGGCTGAAAGCCGGCGGCATCGCCAGCCCGAAGGTGCTGCTCGGCGAGACCGCGCCCACCGGCTATGACCGGGTCAACTACAAGAAGGAAAAATCGCGGGCGCTGTTGCACGACGTCGCGCCGCTGCTGTTCCTGCGCGAAACGCTCTGCCTCAACAGCAAGTATCGGAAATCGGGTTCCTGCACGCCGCTGACGTCGGCGGGCTACGCCCACCACGCCTACTCGACCGCCGCGGGCCCGCTGTACAAGCCCAAGGAAAAGGACGACGTCACGATCGGCGTGCTCTCACGCCTCTCCAGCGCGCTCAGCAAAGCCTACGCCGCGCGCGGGGTGACCTCGAACCTGCCAATCTACCTGACCGAGTTCGGGGTGCAGAGCAAGCCCAACCGCTTCCTCGGCGTGTCCGTCGCGCAGCAGGCCGAATTCGACGCGATCTCCGAGAAAATCGCCTGGAGCAACGGGCGCGTCGCCGCCTTCTCGCAGTATCTGCTCGTCGATGACCCGCTCGGCGGCAAGCCCGGCTCGAGCGTCAACGGCGGGACGATCGGCTTCCAGACCGGCCTCGAGTACCAGAACGGCAAACCCAAGCCGCTGTACTTCGGCTGGCCGCTGCCGTTGACGGTCTCGAAGTCCGGCCACGGCTACTCGCTGTGGGGGCTGGTGCGTCCGAGCACCGGCGCCACCAAGGTCACCGTGCTCGTCCAGAAGAAGGGCTCGCACAAGTACAAGCCGTTGAAGACCGTGGCCACGAACGGCGCGGGCTATTGGACGCTGCACTCCTCGAGCGCCGGCGCGCACTGGCGCGTGCAGTGGAAGAGCCCGACCGGCGCGAAGTACGAAGGCCCCCCGATCTCAGCCCACTAGGGCTCAGCAGCAGGGGCACGCCCTCCTAGAGTTAGGGGGCGATGCCTGAGCTGCCCGAGGTCGAGATCACCGCGCGGTTGCTCGACCGTGCGCTCGCGGGCGCCGAGATCGAGTCGGCGCTCGCGCCGGGGATCAATGCGCTGAAGACGTTCGACCCGCCGCTCTCGGCGCTCGAAGGCCGGCACCTCACGGCGGTGCGCCGCCGCGGCAAGCACCTGATCATCGAGACCGACGGCGGCCTCGCGCTTCTGATCCACCTGATGTCGGCGGGGCGGCTGCAGCTCTATGACAAGCGCGCCGGCCCACGCGATCGCACCTCACGGCTGCTGGTGCGCCTGCACGACGGGCGCGAGCTGCGCCTGCGGGAGTTCGGCTCCAAGCAGGCGGCGTGGGTGAAGCTGCTGCGCGCCGAGCAACTCGAGCAGGGCGAGGCGCTCTCGACGCTCGGTCCCGAAGCCTGGCCCGATCCGCCGTCGCTGGCCGAGACGCTCGATGCGCCGCGCCCACTGCACACGCTGCTGCGCGACCAGCGCACGATCGCGGGCATCGGGCGCTCCTGGGTGGATGAGATCCTATGGAGCGCGAAGCTCTCGCCGTTCAAGCGCGGCAACGACCTCGACGAGGACGAGCGCCTGCGCTTGCGCGAGTCGATCGTCGCGACCCTGACCGACGCGCTGGCCCACTACGAGCAGGCGGTCGAGCTGCCGATCCCCGACAAGCTGCCGATGCCGTTGCGGGTGCATCGCCACGAGGGCGAGCCCTGCCCGCGCTGCGGGGCGACGCTGAAGTCGGTCCACTTCGAGGACTACGTGATCGCCTACTGCCCCGCCTGCCAGACCGAGGGGCGCGTGTTGAAGGACCGGCGCCTGTCGCGGCTCTTGCGCTGAGGGTTTGGCCTCGCGCGTGGACGGACATATCTTCGACTCACAGGTTTAGAGCTCGCAAATCGGGCTAGATCACAGGAGTAGCCCAAGGCTGGGTATTAAGTTCGCTCAGCGCTGAGCTGCAGGGTGCGTGCGACGCGTTTCCTCGATGAGGGCAAGCGCGGAGCGCGCGCCCGTTTCTCGGCTTGCATGCGCTCGCGATGCTGTCTTGCCCAGATCTCGGATGAGCTATCGTCGCGCGCAATGCTCAACCTCGCCATCGCAGAGTCCGTCTAGGAATGGCGTCGGCTTCCGAGGATAGGGGCGCCCCGGCGAGCGAGCGCGGGCAGATGCTCTCCGACATCGCAAACGCCGTCGTGCGCATCCACAAGCAGTTCTACGGCAAGGGGCCGGTGAAGGCGCGCGCCCACCTCTCGCAGGACGTTCTGACCGTGATCCTCGAAGGCGGTTTCACCCGCGGCGAGCAGACGCTGCAGGACCACGGACACTCCCAGGAGGTGGTCCGCTCGCGCCTGGCGATGCAGTCCTCGGTCGAGGACGAGTTCCGCGCCGCGATCGAGACCACCCTCTACAGGTCGGTCCGTTCCTTCATGAGCGCGAACGACCCCTCAAACGATATGCAGGCCGAGATCTTCGTGCTGCGCCCGCAGGGCTCCGAGGAGCTCCCCGAGGAAGCCTAGGGCCACGGCGGCCCTACTGCGGCGGACGAGTGGCGAGACGAATGAGCAAGAAGCCCACGAGCAAGGGCACGCGCTCGCCTGTGCCCCGCCCCGCCGACACCCACGAGCTGATCCGCGTGCAGGGCGCGCGCGTGAACAACCTCAAGGACGTGAGCGTCGAGATCCCGAAGCGTCGGCTGACGGTGTTCACGGGCGTCTCCGGCTCGGGCAAGAGCTCGCTGGTGTTCGGCACGATCGCCGCGGAGTCCCAGCGGCTGATCAACGAGACCTACAGCGCCTTCGTGCAGGGCTTCATGCCGACGTCGGCGCGGCCCGAGGTCGACGTGCTCGACGGGCTGACGACCGCGATCATCGTCGACCAGGAGCGGATGGGTGCCGATCCTCGCTCGACCGTCGGAACCGCCACCGATGCGGGCGCGATGCTGCGGATTCTCTTCAGCCGGCTGGGGAAGCCGCGGATCGGCTCGCCGCAGGCGTTCTCGTTCAACGTCGGCTCGATCTCGGGGGCGGGCGCGGTCACGATCGAGCGCGCCGGGCGCAAGCTGAAAGAGAAGCGGAGCTTCAGCATTCTCGGTGGCATGTGCGCACGCTGCGAAGGCCGGGGCTCGGTGAACGACATCGACCTGCATCGGCTCTACGACGAGGACAAGTCGCTGAACGAGGGTGCGCTCACGATCCCCGGCTACAGCATGGACGGCTGGTACGGGCGGATCTTCACCGGCTGTGGCTTCTTCGACCCGGACAAGCCGATCAAGAAGTTCACGAAGAAAGAGCTCAAGGACCTGCTCTACAAGGAGCCGACCAAGATCAAGGTCGACGGGGTCAACCTCACCTACGAGGGCCTGATCCCGAAGATCCAGAAGTCGATGCTGTCCAAGGACCTCGAGGCGCTGCAGCCGCACGTCCGCGCGTTCGTGGAGCGGGCGGTGAGCTTCACCACTTGTCCCGACTGCGACGGCACCCGGCTCAGCGCGGAGGCACGGTCCTCGAAGATCGAGCGGATCAACATCGCCGACGCCTGCGCGATGCAGATCAGCGACCTCGCGGCGTGGGTGAGCGACCTGGAGGAGCCGTCGGTTGCGCCGCTGCTCGAGGCGCTCGGCGCGACGCTGGAATCGTTCGTGGAGATCGGGCTCGGCTACCTCAGCCTCGACCGGCCGTCGGGCACACTGTCGGGCGGTGAGGCGCAGCGCACCAAGATGATCCGCCAGCTCGGCTCGGCGCTCACCGACGTCACCTACGTCTTCGACGAGCCGACGATCGGGCTGCACCCGCACGACATCGAGCGGATGAACGACCTGCTGCTGGCGCTTCGCGACAAGGGCAACACGGTGCTCGTGGTCGAGCACAAGCCCGAGACGATCGCGATCGCCGACCACATCGTCGACCTCGGCCCGAAGGCCGGTTCCGAGGGTGGCGAGGTGGTCTTCGAGGGCCTGCTCGAGGGGCTGCGTGAGAGCGCCACGATCACCGGTCGCCACCTCGATGACCGGACGAGGCTCAAGAAGGAGCTCCGCAGCTCCTCGGAGTCCCTGGAGGTGCGGGGGGCCGGCACACACAACCTGCAGGACGTCGATCTCGACGTGCCACTGGGCGTGCTCGTCGTGATCACCGGGGTGGCGGGCTCGGGCAAGAGCTCACTGATCCACGGCTCGATCGAGGGACGCGACGGCGTTGTGACGATCGACCAGGCCGCGATCCGCGGCTCACGACGGAGCAACCCGGCGACCTACTCCGGCCTGCTCGATCCGATCCGCAAGGCGTTCGCGAAGGCCAACGGCGTGAAGCCCGCGCTGTTCAGCGCCAACTCCGAGGGCGCCTGCCCCAACTGCAACGGCGCCGGGGTCATCTACACCGACCTGGCGATGATGGCCGGTGTCGCCGTCCCCTGTGAGGTGTGCGACGGGAAGCGCTTCCAGGCCGAGGTGCTGGAGTACGAGCTCGCGGGCAAGGACATCAGCGAGGTTCTCGCGCTGGCGGTCGCCGAGGCTCTGGAGTTCTTCGGCTCCGGCAAGGCGGAGGTGCCCGCGGCCCACAAGATCCTGGAGCGGCTGGGCGACGTCGGACTTGGCTACCTCAGCCTCGGCCAGCCGTTGCCGACGCTCTCCGGCGGCGAGCGCCAGCGGCTCAAGCTGGCGACGCAGATGGTGGAAAAAGGAGCCGGCCCACCCGCGGTCTACGTCCTGGACGAGCCGACCGCCGGCCTGCACCTCGCCGACGTCGAGCAACTGCTCGGCCTGCTCGACCGGCTCGTCGACTCCGGCAAGTCGGTCATCGTGGTCGAGCACCATCAGGCGGTGATGGCGCATGCCGACTGGATCATCGACCTCGGCCCCGGCGCCGGTCGCGACGGCGGGCGGATCGTCTTCGAGGGCACGCCCGCCGAGCTTGTCGCCACGCGCTCCACGCTCACCGGCGAGCACCTCGCGGCATACGTCGGCGCCTGAGGGAGGGCCGCGCCGCAGTCCGCCGTAGCGGGGCGAGCTAGGATCTCAACGTGATCGAGCCCGGCGACAAAGCCCCCGACTTCGAGCTCCCCGACCAGGACGGTCGGCCCCTGCGACTCGAAGACTTTCGCGGGCAGCGCGTGGTGCTCTACTTCTACCCGAAGGCCGACACCCCGGGCTGCACGACGCAGGCATGTGGCGTGCGCGACCGCAAGGCCGACTACACCGAGGCGGGCGCGGTCGTGCTCGGCGTCTCGCCCGACCCCGTCGCGGAGGTCAAGAAGTTCCACGAGAAGCTCTCGCTCGACTTCGCGCTGCTGGCCGACGAGGACCACGCGGTCGCCGACTCCTATGGAGTCTGGGTCGAGAAGTCGATGTACGGGCGCAAGTACCTCGGCAACGAGCGCACCACGTTCGTGATCGACGCCGACGGCGTGGTCGCCGAGGCGCTGCGCAAGGTCAAGCCCGCGCAGCACGACGATCAGGTTCTGGCGGCGCTCGCCGGGACCTGAGCCGCGGCCGTCGGCTCAGAGCGTCTGCGAAGAAGTCCCCGCGTAGGGATCTCGCCGAGTGATGCCGATGGAGGCCGTGCGGGCACGGCACTCTTTTTATTGATTGATATATAATGAACCGAATGGTTCAGTATCAAGCAGAGCTCGATGGAGCGTTCGCGGCGCTGGCAGACCCAACACGACGGGCGATCCTCGAGCGGCTCGGCCGCGGCGCGGCCACGATCAGCGAGTTGGCCGAGCCGTTCGGGATGACGTTGACCGGGATGAAGAAGCACGTCGGGATCCTCGAGGGCGCCGGTCTGCTCAGCACCGAGAAGATCGGCCGCTCGCGCCAGTGCAGCCTCGGGCCTCGCAGGCTCGAGGACGTGCAGGCGTGGATCGAGCAGTACCGGCGCGTGCTCGACGGTCGCCTCGATCGCCTCGGCGAGCTGCTTGAAGAAGACGACGACGACAAAGGAGATGCACGATGAGCACCGAGCAGCAGGAGACCGCCAGCGGCATCACGACCGTGACCACGCCCTCCGAGCGCGAGATCGTCAGCGAGCGCGTGTTCGAGGCGCCACGCGAGCGCGTGTACGCCGCCTACACCGACCCGCAGCTCGTGGCGCGTTGGTGGGGGCCGCGCGGCACCAAGACGACCGTCGAGCAGATGGACGTCAAGCCCGGCGGCACTTGGCGCTTCGTGATCCGCAACGACGCCGACGGTCGCGAAAACGCCTTCAAAGGCGTCTACCGCGAGGTGACCCCGTTCGAGCGGATCGTGCAGACCTTCGAATGGGAGGGCATGCCGGGACACGTGATCGTCGAGACCGCCACCTTCGAGGACCTCGGCGGGCGCACCAGGGTGCGCGGCGTCTCGCTGTTTCACACCAGCGAGGAACGCGACGGGATGATCGCCTCCGGCATGGAGAGCGGTCTGAGCGATTCACACGATCGGCTGGCCGAGCTGCTCGGCTGATCGACCGGCGCAGGGAGCTGTGGTGACGGGCGTTTTACATGCCCTTCACCACGGCTTATACTCGGCGCGCGCGGAAGGCTCCGGCCCACTTGGCCGGACCTGTAGTCCAACGGATGGGCAAGCGTCCTCTCGGCGGCAGCCGAGTCACAGAACACAGCAGTTCCGGGGGAACGGATGCTGACCCATCCTGCATGTCAACCGAAAGGATCGACCAGATGTCACATCGCTCAACCAGCCCCTCGGGGGCCGGGAGAACGCTCCGAACGCTGCTCGCCCTCGTGGGCGCCGGCATGGCCCTTGCGCTCGGCGCGACCGCCGCGACCGCGGCGACGACCCTGCCGACGGTGAACGCGACCGTCAACGCCACCTCGATCGCCGTTACCGGCGCGCTGCAGGCCGGGGCCGTGAACATCGCGAGCACCGCGACCGGTGGCAAGGAACCGTCGGTCGTCCTGTTCCTGCTCAGGCCCGGAGTCAGCCTGACCGAATTTTACGCCTATCTCGACAGCAACAAGCTGACACAGGACCCGAACTCGGCCGCGAAATACGGCACGATCTCATTCGACGCCGAAGCCGGCAAGGGCAAGCCGAGCGAAGCTCAGACGATCCTCGAGGCTGGCCAGTACGTCGCCTTCAACGCCGAAGGTGAAAAGTCCTCGAAGTGGGCTCGCTCGAGCTTCGCCGTGGCAGCCTCGGCCTCGCCCGCGGCGCTGCCCGCCGCACAGGCGACCGAGAAGACGATCGACTTCGGCTTCCGCGGCCCGAGCGTGCTGCACGTCGGCGAGGTGGTGCGCTTTGAAAACGAAGGCTATCTCGTGCACATGGACCTGGCGTTCGCGGTCAAGAGCAAGAAGGCCGCTCAGCAGGCCGCGAGGGCGTTGGCGACCGGCCATGAAAAGAGCATCGAAAAGCTCGCCGCCGGACCGCCGGTGAGCTTCGTGGGGCCGGTCTCGACCGGGGCCTTCCAGCAAGAGGTGATCGCCGCCAAGCCGGGCTGGTACGTGCAGGCGTGCTTCATGCCCACGCAGGACGGGCGTCCGCACACGCTGATCGGCATGGAGCGGGTGATCAAGATCGTCAAGTAGGACGCTCAGCGAATCAGGCGACCCATGCGCGCGGCGGCGATCGTCGCGCGCAGGGTCTCCAGCGCGTCGTGGCGCGGGCGCCAGCCCAGCTCGCGCTTGGCCCTGCTCGCGTCCATCAGCACCGGCTCGCGGAAGGCGCTGATCCACTGCGCCTGCGCGGGCAGGAAGCCCAGGCGCCCGATCAGCTCCGCGACCGTGTCGAGCGCGAGCTCCGGCACCGGGATCGAGTACCAGCCGAGCTCCTGCGCCAGCAGCTTGACCGTCATCTCGCCTGGGCCCGCGAGGTTGTAGACGCCGCCCGAGCCGCGGCCCAGGACCGCCGCGCGCATCGCGCTTGCGACATCGTCGTGGTGTACGAGCTGGAAGGGCACGCCCGGGTCGGGCAGCACCGGCCGGAGGATCGGCACCCCGTCCAGCAGCCGCAGCACCGGCCCCGGCAGACGCTCGGAGATCTGCGTGTAGGGCAGGCTGTCCAGCAGCAGCGGCGCCTGCGGCCCCGCCACGATGCAGGGGCGGAACACGTACGCCTCGGTTGCACTGCCCGCCAGCGTTTCGCCCAACAGCTCCTCGACCTCCGCCTTCTGGGCCGAGTAGTAATGCGCGGCCGTGCCGCGCGCCGGGACGTCCTCGGTCAGCGGCTGAGGATTGTCGGCATGGAATCCGTAGGCCGCGACCGAGGAGGCGTAGACGAGCCGCTGCACGCCCGCCGCCGCGCTCGCCTCGAACACGTTGCGCGAGCCCTCCAGGTTGATCGCGCGGCTCTCGCGCTCGCCTCCCATGATCATGAACGCCAGGTGCAGGACCACGTCGGCCTCGCGCACCAGCTCATCCACCGCCTTGGGGTCGAGCACGTCGCCCTGCCGGTAGAGCACCTTCTTCCAACCGCGGGCCGCGGGGTCGAACGGGCGGCGGGCCATGCCGATGATCCGCGCGATCCCGCGTGAGCGCTCGAGCGCCGCGACGGCGGCCTGACCGATCTCACCGGTCGGGCCCGTGACCGCGACCGTCAACCCGCTCTGTGACCTCGTGGCAGGCGCCATCCCCAGTTTGTAGCGCAGGCGCGAGGCCGACACTTGGCCGCGTACGCTTGAGAGGTGCCCGTGCTGCTCGCGTCAGCCTCGATTGGCGACACGCTCACCTCGTTCTTCGACGCGGTCGGGCAGTTCTTCTCCGACCTCGCCGCCGTCAACTGGGGTCTGTTGCTGCTGGGCCTGCTGTGCTTCGGCCTGAACCTCACGCTGCGCTCGCGCGGCTTCTTCAACAGCCTGCGTGCCGCCTATCCCGACGTCAGCTTTCAGTGGCGGCGCATCTGGGGCGCCTACTTCGCGGCGGTCGGCTTCAACAACGTCGTGCCCGCCCGCGGCGGCGACATCATCAAGCTGTTTTTGACGCGCTCCTCGATACCGGGGTCGAGCTATCCGACGGTCGCCGCGGCTTTCTTCGTCGAGTCGATCTTCGACGCCGCGGTGGGGATCTTCGTCCTGATCTTCGCCTTCACCCAGGGCGTCTTTCCCAAGCCGCCCGACTTCTCGAAGCTGAACGCGTTCGAAATCTCCTACTTCGCCCAGCATTTCCGCTTCACGCTGTTCTTGATCACCGCGATCGGCGTGCTCGGGCTGGTCGCCTTCGCGGTGCTGTCCTCGCGCGTGAAGGCGTTCTGGGCGCGCGTGCGCCAGGGCGTGACGATCCTCGGCGATCGCCGACGCTACCTGCGCGAAGTCGCCTCGCTACAGGTGCTCGCCTGGCTCGCGCGCTTCGCCGCCTTCTGGTTCCTGCTCGACGCCTTCGGCGTCGGCGGCTCGGTGCAGAACGTGCTCCTGGTGTTCGGCGTCAACCAGGTCGCCGGGGCCGTGCCCTTCACGCCCGGCGGCGCCGGCGTGCAGCAGGCGCTGCTCGTGAAGGTGTTCGCCAAAAACGCCTCCACCGCCGTGGTCGCCGCCTACTCGGTCGGCCAGCAGATCGCGATCGCCGCCTTCACCGCGAGCGTCGGGCTCGGCGCGGTGTTCTTCATCTTCCGTTTCCGCTCCTTCAAGGAAGTGATCTCGGCGGGACGCGCCTCACGCGACGCCGAGCGCGCCGAACGGGACTCCGATCGCGGCGGGCGGGGCGCCGCGGGGGCGGGCGCCGAGCTGGGCGAGGAGCGCTGGGAGGGCCCTACTGAAGGCCCGCGCGCGCCTCGCGCACGAGCGTGACGGCCTCGGGGAACACCAGCGCCATCACGGTGCGGATCTGTTCCGCCTGAGCCTCGGCGCTGCCCTGCAGGTTGATGCGCTCGACCGCCGCCACCGTCATGTCGACCGCGAGCTTGATCGCGTTGTCCGCCCAGGCCAGTCGCTGCTGGCCCTGCATCTGATCTGCGAACTCCGCCAGGCGGCGCTGCAGCTCCTCCGGATCTCCGAACAGGTCACCCAGACCGCCGCTCTCCATGCGCTCATCATAGACTGCCCTGCTCGTGCCCAACTCGCGTGAGATAAAGGAGCAGGTCGCCTGGGAGACAGAGCGGCGCACGCGCCTGGGCGTACCCGCCTTCGCGGGCGGCGTGTTCTACCTGCTCAGCGGGATCATCACGACCTCGACGCTCAACGGCGCGCCGACCGCCGGCCTGCTGCAGGGCCTGACGCCGGCGCTGGAAGGCGTCGCCAGCCCGGCGGTCAGCCCGCGCGCCTCCGAGGTCAAATTCATCAGCCACCATGCCGGTCCGCTGATCGCGGGCAGCGTTATCGCGGCGCTCGCGATCGGCGTGCTGACGATGGTGCTGCTGCTGCTCGCGCAGGCCACGCGCTTTCGCCGCCCCGCCACCTGGGGTCCCGCCGGGATGCTCGTGGTCGTGGGCGGCACCTCGCTCGCGGTCATCAGCGTCGCCCACCAAGTCGTCACCGCGATCGAGACGCACAACTTCGCCGTGGGTCACGACCTCTCCAATCACGCGGTCGACAACGCGCTGACAAAAGGCACGGCGAACCTGATCATCGACTACCTCGACCTCGTCGCCGGGCTGTCGCTCGCGGTCGGCATGATCGTCGTGATGATCAACGCCATACGCGTCGGCTTGATCGTGCGCTGGATGGGGGTGCTCGGGATCATCAGCGGGATCCTCGTGTTCCTTCCGATCGGCGGCGCGCAGCTCGAGGTGATTCCGTCCTTCTGGCTGGTCGCGATGGGGCTGCTCTATGTCGGCAAATGGCCCAATGGACAGCCGCCCGCCTGGGAGACCGGCGAGGCGCGGCCGTGGCCCTCGCGCGCCCAGCAGCGTGAGGAGGCGTCGAGCGCGAAGAACGGTCAGCCCGCGCTTGCAACCGGCGCCGGCGACGTGGCGCCCGCCGCGGCGAAGCCGAAGCCCTCGGGCGGGCGCGCCTCGCGCAAGCGCATGCGCGGCCCTCGTAGCTGAGCCTCGCGCCGCCGCCGCCGCGCGGCATATCTCGCAGGATGATTAGCCGTGTGTCTCAGCGGGAAATAACCGTTGTGACGAGCGGACGCTGAGCACGCGCAGCTGCGCGCTCCCCGAGCGCTCGCAGATCGGCTCACACAAGCACCGCCGCGCGATGCGGGCGACGGGGAAGGAGGCTTCGATGGAGGCTGCAACGATTCAGCGCGGGGAGCCCGCGCGCTACCGCGACGAACCGGCGGCGGCGACACCTCGGGAGACGACAGGCTGGAAGCCCGCGGACCCCGGGCCGCTGGGACTGGCGGCGTTCGCGATGACCACATTCGTGCTGTCGATGTTCAACTCGAACCTCGTCAGCGACAAGGGCATTCCCGTCGTGCTCGGCCTCGCACTTGCCTACGGCGGCATCGTGCAGCTGCTCGCGGGCATGTGGGAGTTCCGTACCGGCAACACGTTCGGAGCGGTCGCGTTCTGCTCGTTCGGAGGCTTCTGGATCTCCTTCTGGGCGCTCGAGGTCTTCTACGCCAAGCAGATCGGCGGGAATGCCGGACATGCCGTTGGCGTCTACCTGTGGGCGTGGGCGATCTTCACCGCCTACATGACCGTCGCGGCGATGCGCACCAGCGGCGCAGTGCTGCTCGTGTTCCTGCTGCTGACCGCGACCTTCGTGCTGTTGGCGATCGGTCAGGTCGGGGCGCACGAAACGGTCACGCACTGGGGCGGCTACGTCGGCCTGGCGACCGCGGCCGCCGCTTGGTACGCGTCGTTTGCCGCCGTCACCAACTCGACCTTCGGGCGGACCGTGCTGCCGGTTCTGCCCTTGGCGAGGCAGTAGCGGCGCGGCGGCACACCGCGCAGGAACCAACACCGGCGCGCCTGCGGACGGCGCGCCGGTGGAAGAATGGCCGCCGGAAGTCCGTGACTTCGAGCGAGAGGAGCGAGAGCGATGTCGAGCCAGCCAGACACAGCCCAGACCGGAGGGGCGCTCGATGCGGAGCTCGCCGAGTTGCTGAACGTCGAGACGTTCGAGCCGCCCGCGGACTTTCGCGATCACGCGCTGCTCGACGACCCAGCCGTCTACGAGCAGGCCGCCGTGGACCCGCAGGCATGGTGGGTGGCCCAGGCCGAACGGCTCGACTGGTTCCAGCAGTGGACGCGCGTGCTCGACGACGACGACCCGCCCTTCTACAAGTGGTTCACGGGCGGCACGCTGAACGTCTCCTACAACTGCCTCGACCGCCACGTGATCGCCGGTCGCGGCGAGCGCGTCGCTTTTCACTGGCGTGGCGAGGAGGGCCAGGAGCGCGACATCACCTACGCCGAGCTGCTCGCCGAGGTCGAACGCTTCGCCGGCGCGCTCAAGGATCAGGGCGTGCGGAAGGGGGACGTGGTTGGGATCTACCTGCCAATGATCCCCGAGGTGCTCGTCGCGATGCTCGCCTGCGCGCGGATCGGCGCTCCGCACAACGTCGTGTTCGGCGGCTTCTCCGCCGAGGCCGTGCGCGAGCGCATGGAGTTCTCCGAGGCAAAGCTGCTCGTCACGGTCGACGGCGCCGCGCGCAAGGGCAAGACCGCGCCGGTCAAGGACCGTGTCGATGAGGCGATGGGCGACTTGGAGTCGCTTCAGAAGATCGTCGTCGTGCGCAGCTCCGGCACCCCCTGTGAGATGCAGGAGGGCCGCGACGTCTTCTACGACGAGATCTGCGCCGCCGCCGATCCCGCCTGTCCGCCCGAGCCGCTGGACGCCGAGCACCCGCTGTTCATCCTCTACACCTCGGGCTCGACCGCCAAGCCGAAGGGCATCTTGCACACGACCGGCGGCTACCTGACCGGCGTGGCGGCGACGCACCGCAACGTGTTCGACCTGAAGCCCGAGTCCGACGTGTACTGGTGCGCCGCCGACGTCGGCTGGGTCACCGGCCACTCCTACATCGTCTATGGGCCGCTCGCCAACGGCGCGACCTCGGTGATGTGGGAGGGCGCCCCCGACTACCCCGACAAGGGCATCTGGTGGGAGATCGTCGAGCGCTACGGCGTCACGATCCTCTACTGCGCCCCGACCGCGATCCGCGCTTGCATCAAGTGGGGCGCCGAGTGGCCCGGGAAGCACGACCTGAGCAGCCTGCGCCTGCTGGGCTCGGTCGGCGAGCCGATCAACCCGAAGGCCTGGCTCTGGTACCACAAGGTGATCGGAGGCGAACGCTGCCCGATCGTCGACACCTGGTGGCAGACCGAGACCGGCGGGATCATGATCACGCCGCTGCCCGGGATCACCGCCACGAAGCCGGGCTCGGCCACGCACCCGTTCCCGGGCGTGTTTGCCGAGGTGCGCGACGAGTCCACCGGCGAGCCGATCGAGGAGGGGCAGGGCCTGCTCGTGCTCACGCAGCCATGGCCCTCGATGCTGCGCACGCTCTACAAGGAGCCCGAGCGCTTCGTGGAGACCTACTTCAAGCGCTTCGGCAAGGAGACCTACCTGGTCGGCGACGCCGCACGCCGGGACTCCGACGGCTACCTGTGGGTGATCGGGCGGATCGACGACGTCGTCAACGTCTCCGGGCACCGGCTCTCGACCGCCGAGGTCGAGTCAGCGATCGTTGCCCACGCCGACGTCGCCGAGGCCGCCGTGATCGGCCAGCACGACGAGGACACCGGCCAGGCGATCGTCGCCTTCGTCACGCTGCAGGGCGACCTGCAGGGCGATGAGCAGACCGTCGAGGGGATCCGCGCCACGGTCGCCGAGCGGATCGGCAAGTTCGCGCGGCCCAAGCGGATCATCTGGGCCGACGACCTGCCCAAGACGCGCTCGGGCAAGATCATGCGCCGGCTGCTGCGCGACATCGCCGAGGGGCGCGCGCTCGGGGATGTGACCACGCTGCGCGACCCTGCCGTCACCGAGCAGCTCGAGTCGCGTGTCAAGGAGATGCAGGCCCAGGAGGACTGAGCCCGGGCGCGTGCGCCGCGAGTAGCCGTGCTCAGCGCACGATCGTGAAGCGCAGCTTCGCCGGGCGCGAGCGCCGGCCCGTGGCGTTCGTCGCCGTCAGCGTCAGCGTGTAGCTGCCGGGCGCGAGCTTCTTCGTCCGCGAGATGCGGCCCTGGAAGGCGAGCTTGTCGAGCCCGTTGCGAGCGCTCAGCGCGAGCGTGCCCTTGACCAGGGTGCGTTTGCAGGCGCGCTTGTGGCGGTTGCGCCGGTTCGGGGCCACGCAACGGCGCTTGACCTTGCGCCCGCCGACCGCCTGCGAGAACACGAAGCTCACGCGGGCCGTCTCGTTCAGGCGGAAGGTAAAGGTCGTCCCAACCGGCACGCGCCGCCTGTGCGCTCGGCGTGAGATCGACGCGAGCTTGCCGCCGCGCCGCCACCTCGCGTGGGACTGGTGCAGCCCCGCGATCGCCGGGGCCTCCGCGGGCGCTTGCGGCTTCACGACGATCGTCGTCGTGCGCGCGGCGCTCGTCGCGTTCGTCAGCGCGTCCGTGCTCGTGACCGTCACCGTGTAGAGGCCGGGCGTCGCATAGGCGTGTGTCGCCGTCGCGCCGCCGGCGACCGTGCCGTCGCCGAAGCTCCAGCCCGTGGAGGCGACCGCCGACCACGTGTCCAGCGGCGAGATCGAGAAGGAGAGCGGTTGTCCGACGAAGCCCGTCGTCGGCACTTGCAGCCCGTTCAGCGCGGGCCCCGCGCCATCGAAGCCCGACGCCTGCACGATCTGGTTCGTGCCGTTCGAGCGTTCCCAGACCGCCACCGCGTTGCCCTGTGCGTCGGCGGCCAGCGCCGGGGTCGAGGCGTTCTCGCCCGTGGCCGAAAGCGCGAACGGGGCTTGCCAGGCGCCGGCGCCCGGGTGCGTCGATGCTTCGACGAGCTCGTTCGTGCCGTTCGAGCGTTCCCACGCCGCGAAGGCGTTGCCGCCCGCGTCGAGCGCTGCCGTCGGATCGAGGGCGTCGTGGCCGGGCGCCGACAGCTTCTGCGCCGACTGCCAAGCTCCACCAGGCGTGCCGATCGCCGCTTCGACCAGCACGTTGGCCCCGTCGGAGGCGGCCCAGTCGGCGAGCGCGTCACCCAATTCGTCGACCGCGATGCGCGGCTTCGGCTCGGTGCTGTTCGCGGGCGACAGTTCGACCGGCGGCTGCCAGCTTCCGCCCGCGGGCATATAGGCGCTCTGCACGAGCCAGTTCGCGCCCGTCTTCAGCCGCCAGATCGCACGGGCGTCGCCGTGCGCGTCGAGCGCCACGCTCGGCGCGTCGGCTTCCGGGCCCGAGACTTCGACGGGTTTCTGCCACGCGCCGTCGGCCGCGCGGTAGGCGACCTGAACCACGTCGGCCGAGCCCGTGCTCAGCGACCAGACCGCGGCGGCGTCGCCCGCGGCGTTCATGCTCATCAGGCCGATACGGGCGTCGTGCGTTTTGTCGGAGAGTTCGACCGGCGGCTGCCAGGCGCCGCCCGCCGGGCGAAACGAGGCTTCGATCCTGTTCGCCGGGGCGGTGTGCAGTTCCCACACCGCGATCGCGTCGCCGCGCGCGTCGATTCCGACGACGGGGTGGGGGACTTCGTTGCCGGCGGGCGAGACGATCGTCGGCGCCGACCAGCCGCCGCCCGCGCTGCGATAGGCCGCTTCGACGACTTCGCTGCCGCCGTTGTAGTGAGCCCAGACGACGACGGTGTCGCCCTCGGCGTTCATCGCCACCTGGGGCACGAAGCTGTCTTCGGTGGGGGCGTCGACCGACAGCGTGACCGGCGCCTGCCAGGAGCCGCCCGCCGGGCGGTAGGCGCTCTGCACGACTTGCTGGAGGTTCTCGACCCTTTCCCAGACCGCGGTCGTGTCGCCCGCTGCGTCGACCGCGACCTGCGGTTCGAGGCCGTCGACCCCCGATGTCGACACGTCGAGCGGCGGCAGCCACGCCGGCGCGGCCTCGGCGCTCGTGCTGAGCCCGGCCCCGAGCGCCAGGCACGCGCCCAGGCAGCACAGAATCGATCTCGGCATTGGGACGCGCGGGCGCCGCGGCGCCCGCGCTTGCGCGCGCTGGATCTCGAACCTGACCCCCCGACCGTCGGTCATGGCGCGAACGCTACACCTTGCGGTGCTCGGGAACCCAGGAACCTTCTTCGTCCTGGACGAAATCCTGAAACAGGCCTGGCGCCTCGGCCTGCATGGCCCGCGCGATCGTGTCGAACACCGTGCGCAGCTCCTCCTCGGCGCCGGGCGCCGTGCGCATCTCGATCACATGTCGCAGCGTGCGGGCGTTCGCGGTCCAGATGATGTCCGTGCTCAGGCCGATCGGCGCCAGGCGGCGCAGCGCCGAGGTGACCTCCTTCTTGACGTGGAAGGGGACGCCCTCCTCATCGATCCCAAGCTCGTTCGCCGCGCTGACCTGGAACTCCTCGAGCTGCTCGACGATCGCCAGCACCTGCTCGCGCACGGGCTCGAGCGCCGGAGGCACGCGAAAGCCGATGTCTGCCAGGCGCACGTAGCGCAGGCTCTCCTGGCTGAAGGCCGATCCCGCGCGATGCCTGACGAGCTCGTGCGTGAAAACGCGGCTGACGTTGCGCAGCGCGAAGGAGTAGCTCGCGTGCTCGAGCACGCTGCCGTGGGCCGAGCGCAGGATGTTCGCGAAGTACTCGCGCTGGTCGGTGCGCACGCGCGTCACGTTCGGGTTCAGCCCCGGCTCCCAGCTCCGATAGCAGGCGCGACCGCCGAACTCGACGATCAGCTCGCCGCCGTTCGGGGCCTGCTCGGACTCCTCCAGGCGGCGCGCGAGCCACGACTCGCCGCCGACGTCCGCCAGATATCCCCGCATCCCCTCGACATCGATCGAGGGGCGGGCGATCAGGAAGACCTGTGGGGTCGTCTCGTGCATCGGGGCGAGGATGCTAGGCCGTCTCTCGGACGACGCTGAGCGGCTCATTTGGTGCTGTGCCCCGGCTGCTTAGGCGCTGTTGCCCCTCGTTTGCGCCATCGGTCCCCGGTGCGGGCGCACGCGGCCGTCCGACGATTGTCCAGGCAGGGCGGGGCGCGAGCGTAACGTCCGAAGGCGAGTTGTAATCTGCCAGCAGAGGTGAACTCAACCATGATCGAGAACAGCGTCGAGATGCTCGTCGAGGCCAACGACCTCAGCCGCCGCTACGGCGAGGGCGAGGCTGCCGTAGACGCTCTCGCGAACGTGACCGTGAGCTTTCCCGTGTCGCGCTTCGCCGCGATCATGGGTCCCTCGGGCTCGGGCAAGTCGACGCTGATGCACATCCTCGCCGGGCTCGACCGCCCGACCGGGGGCACCGTGCGGATCGGCGACGTCGAGTTGACCGGCCTCGACGACAAGCGCCTGACCAATCTGCGTCGCGACCGCATCGGCTTCATCTTCCAGACCTTCAACCTGCTGCCGGTGCTGAGCGCCGAAGAGAACATCCTGCTGCCGCTGTCGATCGCCGGGCGCCAGCCCGACCGCGAGTGGCTGACCCGCCTCATCGACACGGTCGGCATCGCCGACAGGCTCAGCCATCGCCCCGCCGAGCTCTCCGGCGGCCAGCAGCAGCGCGTCGCGATCGCGCGGGCGCTCGTCTCGCGTCCCGCGGTCGTGTTCGCCGACGAGCCGACCGGCAACCTCGACTCCAAAGCCTCCAACGACGTGCTCGATCTGCTGCGCCACGCCGTTGACGATTTCGGGCAGACCGTCGTGATGGTCACGCACGACGCGCACGCCGCTTCATTCGCCGATCGGCTGCTGGTGCTGGCCGACGGGCGCATCGTCCACGACAGCCCGTCGGTCTCGAGCGACGAGGCGCTCGACTTGATGAAGTCGATCGGCTGAGATGACCCGGCTCGTACTGCGCGGCTTCCTACAGCGCAAGCTGCGCGTCGCGCTGACGGCGATCGCGATTGCGCTCGGCGTGGCGCTGATGGCCGGCACCTACATCCTCACCGACACGATCAACCAGTCCTTCGCGGGCATCTTCAAGACCGCGGCCAAGGGCGATTCCGTGGTCGTCTCGCCGACCGAGACGCTCGGGCGTGAAAAGCGCGCGCAGGAATCGCCGATCACCGATGCGATGCTCGCGCAGGTGCGCAAGGTCCCCGGCGTCGCCGAAGCCGCGGGCGGCATCTTCACGCCGGGCGCCTTCCTGGACCTGAAGCGCAAGCACCTGACCACCGGGGGCGCACCCGCGTTCATCGCCAGCGAGCTGCCGAAGCGCTTCGAGTCCTTCAACCCGATCCAGGGGCGCTTTCCCAGCAGCTCGAGCGAGGTCGCGATCGACGAAGCGACCGCCGGTCGGCACGGCCTGAAGCTGGGTCAGCAGATGATCGTCGCGGGCGCCGCGCCCGCCAAGCGCTACACGATCGTGGGCATCGTCAAGTTCGGCGGCGGGCAGTCCTTCGGAGGGGCCGGGACCGCGATCCTCACGCCTGCCGAGGCGCAATATGCCGCAGGCGAGCAGGGACGCTACGACCAGATCGACGTCGCCGCCACGCCCGGCGTGACTCCCGCGCAACTGCGAGCTCGAATCCGCGCGGCGCTGCCCCGGAGCGTCGACGTGCGCACCGGCGAACAGCAGGCTGCCAAGAACACCTCAGACCTCGAAGTCAACCTCGGCTTCCTTCGTACGTTCCTGCTGGTGTTCGCCTACGTCGCGCTCGTCGTCGGCGCTTTCATCATCTTCAACACCTTCTCGATCACGGTCGCGCAGCGCACCAGGGAGTTCGGGCTGCTGCGTACGCTCGGCGCCTCGCGGCCTCAGATCATGCGGGCCGTCGTCGGCGAAGGGCTGCTGCTCGGCGTCGTCGGCGCGGTGCTCGGGCTGTTCGCCGGCATCGGCCTGGCCCCTGCGCTCGATGGGCTGTTCAAGCTGTTCGGCGCCGACTTGCCGGACAGCGGCACGGTGCTGGAGACTCGCACGATCGTGGTCTCGCTCGCGGTCGGGATCGTGATCACGATCCTGGCGGGGCTGCCGCCTGCGCTGCGCGCCACGCGCGTGCCGCCGCTGGCCGCGATGCGCGAGGGGCTCGAGATCCCGCACCCGCTGCCGACTCGTCGCGCCCTGATCGTTCGCTTCGTAGTCGGCCTGCTCGTGGTTGTGGTGCTCGGTCTTGTGATTGGCGGCGCGTCGCTGCCGGTCCTCGTGGTCATCTGGGGACTGCGCAGTGCGCGGCTGTGGGCGCGGCTGCGCCGCGGCGAAGCGCGCCCCAAACGCAACTACCGCGTCGTCCCTGCGCTCGCGCGCGTGCTCGGCGTGTTCGTCACTTGGCGCGGCATCACCGGGCGCCTCGCGCGCGAAAACTCGGTGCGCCAGCCCGGTCGCACGATGGTCACCGCCGCGGCGCTAACCGTCGGGATCGCGCTCGTCGCGTTCGTGGCCGTGCTCGCCGACGGCTTCAAGGCCACGATCGACCACTCCGTCGACCGCTCGTTCGCGGGGGATCTGATCATCGAGAACTCGCAGGCAGGCAGCGAACAGGGGATACCAGCCGACATCACGCCCGCCGTCGCCAAGGTGCCCGGCGTCGCGAACGTCACGCCGCTCGCCTTCACGCTCGGGCGCGTGCGCGGGATCAAGGACAACGCCACGATCACCGCGATCGACCCGGCTACGTTCGAGCGTGCCTACCGGGTCGACTGGGAGCATGGCTCCAGCGGCACGCTGCTCGGCCTCGGGACGAGCGGGGTGGTCGTGACCAAGGAATACGCAAAAGCGCATCATCAGCTCAAGGTCGGGCGGACGATCTCCGTGCTGACCCCGTCGAACAAGCACGTGAGCTTGAGGATCCTGGGCACGGTCGATGAAAAATCCGGCGTGCTGCAGGACCTCACGATCAGCCTGCCGCTCGCGCGCAGCGCCTTCGGGCAGCGAGAAGACGCGCTCGACTTCGTCTCCTACGCCCCCGGGGCGGGCAACGCCCAGGTGCAACCCGCCGTGGATCGGCTGCTCGACAACCAGTTCCCGCAGGCGCGCTCGCGCACGGCCGAGCAGTTCAAGCAGGACCTCAGCAAACAGGTCAACACGCTGCTCGCGCTGATCTACGTGCTGCTCGCGCTGTCGGTGATCGTCTCGCTGTTCGGGATCGTCAACACTCTGATCCTCTCGATCTACGAGCGCACCCGCGAGCTGGGGATGATGCGCGCGATCGGAACCTCGCGGCGGCAGATCCGCCAGATGATCCGCTACGAGTCGATCATCACCTCGCTGATCGGTGGCGTCCTCGGCCTGATCGTCGGCCTGATCGTCGCGGTGGTCGTCGTCGCGTGGCCGCTGTCGGGCACCGGCTACGTGTTCAGCGTGCCGATCGGCACGCTGATCGTGCTGCTGTTCGTGGCCGGGATCGCGGGGCTGCTCGCCGCGCAGCTCCCCGCCAGACGCGCAGCCCGGCTGAACCTGCTGCAGGCGCTCGCGGGCGAGTAGCGGGCGGCGGCTCGCGAGCGTGGCGCTGGATAAGCTGGCGTGACGATGGCCGCTGGCGCCCCCGAGTCGACCGATCCCGAGCTGCAGGCGAGCGCCTGGGATCTCGGACCGCTGCTCGACGGCGAGGGTCCCGAGGGCGTGGAGACGCGCTTGGAGCAGGCGCTTGTACGCGCGCAGTCCTTCGCCGAGCGCTATGCGGGCAGCCTCGCCGCGCTCGACTCCGCCGGGTTGCGCGAGGCGATGCAGGAGCTGGGCGCGATCTATGACCTCGTCGGCCGCGCGGGCAGCTATGCCGCGCTGCGCTTTTCCACCGACACCGCCGAGCCCGCGAACGGCGCGCTGCTGCAGCTCGCGCAGGAGCGCGGCATCGCGATCGAGACCACGCTGCTGTTCTTCGATCTGGAGTGGGCCGCGCTCGAGGATGCCCAGGCCGAGCAGCTGCTCGCGGGCGAGGGCCTGGAGTTCTGTGTGCATCACCTGCGCAACGTGCGCCGCTATCGCGAGCACCTGCTCTCAGAGCCCGAGGAGAAGATCCTCTCGGAGAAGTCGCTCACCGGCTCCGGGGCGTGGATGCGGCTGTTCGAAGAGCTGACCTCAGCGATCGAGGTTGAGCTGCCCGGCGAGCTGGGGACCGGCGCTGCCGAGGGCGGCGAGCCCGTCCAGAAGGTCGCGCTCGACGTCGCCCTCAGCCGCCTGGCGCTGGCGGACCGCGAGGCGCGTCGCACCGCCGCGGAGGCCGTCACCAAGGCGCTCGCGCCGGGGCTGCGCACGCGCGCGTTCCTGTTCAACACGCTGCTGGCCGACAAGGGGATCGACGATCGCCTGCGCAGCTATCCGCACTGGCTCGCGGCCCGCAACCTCGCCAACGAGGCCAGCGACGAATCGGTCCAGGCGCTGATCGAGGCGGTGCGGGCGCGCTATGAGATCCCACGCCGCTGGTATCGGCTGAAGGCTCGCCTGCTCGGCGTCGAGCGGCTCGCCGACTACGACCGCATGGCCTCGGTCACCGAGGACGAGGTCAGCTTCTCCTTCGCCCAGGCGCGCGAGATCGTGCTCGACTGCTACTCCTCATTCTCCCCCGAGCTCGGCGATGTCGCGGGCGCCTTCTTCAGCGGCCACCGCATCGACGCCCCGGTGCGCCCCGGCAAGCGTGGCGGCGCCTTCTGCGCCTCAGCGGTTCCCTCCGTGGAGCCCTACGTGCTGCTGAACTACACCGCCCAGCGCCGCGACGTGCTCACGCTCGCGCACGAGCTCGGGCACGGCGTCCACTTCGCGCTCGCGGCCCGCCAGGGGATCTTCCATCAGAGCACGCCGCTCACGCTCGCCGAGACCGCCTCGGTGTTCGGCGAGACGATCGTGTTCGAGCGGCTGCTCGCCGAGGACTCCTCGCCCGCCTCGCGCCTGGCGCTGCTGGCCGAGAACCTCGAGGACACGATCGCCACCGTGTTCCGCCAGGTCGCGATGAACCGCTTCGAGGACCTGGTCCACACCGCGCGGCGTGAGCAGGGCGAGCTGTCGGTCGAGCGCTTCGGCGAGCTGTGGGCCGAGAGCCAGCAGGAGCTGCTCGGCGACTCGGTCGAGGTGACCGAGGGCTACCGCTCGTGGTGGTCCTACATCCCGCACTTCATCGGCACCCCCGGCTATGTCTACGCCTACGCCTACGGGCAACTGCTCGCGCTCTCGGTCTATGAGCGCTACGAGCAGGAGGGCGCCGCGCTCGTGCCGCAGTACCTGGAGCTGCTCGCGGCCGGTGGCTCGAAAAGCCCCGAGGAGCTCGGCCGGATCGTCGGCATCGACCTCGCCGATCCTGGCTTCTGGGACGCGGGCCTCGAGCTGGTCGAGCGCCAGCTCGGCCAGGCCGAGGCCGCCGCCGAGGCTTCCGGGCGCTTGTAAGGGACTCCGCGAGCGCTTAGGGTGCTCGCGAGATGCGCCTGAAGGCCGCCCCCGACGACCCGCTGGAGCGGGTCGGCATCGCGTTGAACATGGCCCCGCTGCCGGGCGCCTACGCGATGTTCGGGATGGTCGCCGGGCGCGTCGTCGGCGTTGCGCAGAAGCTCGGCCTGTTCGCGAAGCTGCTCGAAGGCCCCGCGACCGCGGGGCGCGTCGCCGAGGAGCTCGACCTACAGGTGGCGGGTACGAGGCTGCTGTGCGAGAACCTCGCGGGCCTCGGCGTGCTCAGGCAGGACGGGCACACGTTCTCGGTTGCGAAGAGCGCTCGCAAGTGGCTCGACCCCGCGTCTGAGACCTACATCGGCACCTGGCTCGAGCACACGACCACCTACTGGGAGTGGTATGGCGATCTCGAGCGGATCGTGCGCGAGGGTGGGAGCTTTGAGATTCACCGTGAGCCCGCGCAGGAGCAGGAGTATTGGCGCCTCTACATCACCGGCCAGTACGAGCTTGCGCGCCTGTCCGCGGACGAAGTCGCCAAGGCGATCAAGCTGCCCGCGCAGCCGCGAGCGCTGCTCGACGTCGCCGGCGCACACGGTTGGTTCTCGGCCGCGATGTGCAAACGCCACGATGGCCTGAGGGCCACCGTGCTCGACCTGCCCGGCAGCGCCCGCGTCGGGCGCGAGATCATCGCCAAGGCCGGGATGTCCGACCGCGTCGAGCACCGCGACGGCGACATGTTCGAGGCCGAGCTCGGCGGACCCTACGACGGCGCGCTGCTGTTCGACATCGTCCATCACCTCAGCGGCAAGCAGGTGCTGGCCCTGCTGCGGCGCATCCGCGCCGCGATGAAGCCAGGCGGGACCGTGGCGGTGCTCGACATGTTCCGCTCCGATGCCAAGCGCCAGCGCGCGTCGGCTGCCGGTCTCGGGCTGTTCTTCCACCTGACATCCGGCGCCGATCTGCCGAGCCCCGACGAGCTCGTCGACTCCTTCGGCGAGGCCGGGTTCGCCGCGCCGAAGCGCACGAAGGTGCGACGGATACCCGATCAGCACCTGTATCAGGCGCGGGCCGTGTGAGCTGGATGCGCCGATCGAGGCGTGCCGGCGCTCAGCCCGGAAAGATCCGCGCCAGCATCGACGGCACGTGCGCGATCGAGTCGACGATCGCCGTAGGTGTCACTTCCTGGGGCAGAGCGTCCTGGCGGAACTTGCCCGTGCGCACCAGCACACCCGCCAGCCCAGCCGACATCGCGCCCTCGACGTCGGCCTCGACGTCGTCGCCGATCATCACCGCCTGCTCGATCTCGAGCTCCGCCAGCGCCGCCGCGAAGAACTCCGGCGAGGGCTTGCCGACCACCACGGCCTCGCGTCGCGTCGCGTACTCCAGCGCCGCCGAGTAGGCGCCCACGTCGAGTGCCATCCCGTCCGAGCGGCGCCAGTAGCGGTTGTGCTGCAGCGCGATCAGCTCCGCGCCCTCCATCACCAGCCGGAACGCATGGTTCAGGAGCTGGGAGTCGAAGCGGGCACCCACGTCGCCGAGAATCACCGCGTCGACCGGGGCGTCGGGACTGCCGCCCGAGCGCTCGCTCGCCGGTGCGCTGCCCAGCGCCGCAAGGTCCTCGCGCAGCCCGTCGCTCACGAACAGCTCGACCGAGGAGTGGCCGCGCTCTTCGCAGTGGCGCACCGCCATCGCCGCCGGCGTCAGGATCTCCTCGAGCGTGATCTCGAAGCCGAGCGCCGACAAGTGCTCGGCGACCTCGCGGCGCGAGCGCGAGGTCGTGTTCGTCACCAGCCGCAGCGCCGTGCTCTGCGCGCGCAGCTCCGCCAGCGCATCGTGCGCGCCCTCGATCGGGTCATCGCCCACATAAAGCACCCCGTCGATGTCGAGCAGCACCCCAAATCTGCTCGTCTCGACGCTCATCGACTCAGAATAGCCCGGTGAGTGCGCTGCCCGCGTGGTGCACCAGCTCGAACAACGGCTGCGGGACGATCCCGAAGAACAGCGTCGCCGCGCCTGCGAGCAGAGCCACGAACACGACCTCCGGCTGGGGTGCGCGGGTCACGCCGCCCTGCGTCTCGCCATCCAGCTCATCGAGCTCCGGCGAGCCGCCCGCCAGCACCGGCAGCCCCTCGCTCGGCATCGGCGCGCCCGCCGGCGTCTGCGGCCGGGGCGTCGCCGCCTCGGCCTCGGGCGCCTTGCGCATCCACATCGCCGCGATCACCGGCAGGTAGTAGCCCAGCGAGATCATCGAGCCGATCACGATCGCCACGCCGAGCCACGTGTAGCCACCCGAGACCGCCGCGTCGATCAAGTAGAACTTGCCCGCGAAGCCAGCCGTCGCCGGGATTCCCGCCAGCGCCAGCATCGAGATCGTCAGCGGCCACGCCAGCCACGGGCGCTCGCGGCCCAGGCCCGTCACGCTCCCGATCGAGTCCCCGAGCGTCGTTTCGCGCTCGCGCGCCACGATCACCGCGAAGGCCGACATGTTCATGAACACGTACACCGCCAGGTAGAAGACCGTCGCGCGCACGCCCAGCTGCGTCGCGACCACGACGCCCGCGAGCATGTAGCCCGCCTGCGCGACCGAGGAGTAGGCCAGCATCCGCTTCAGCGAGGACTGGCCCAGCGCGCCGACGTTGCCGACGATGATCGTGATCGCCGCCAGCACCGCTACCGCCGGACCCCAACTGCCCTGCGCGCTCAGCAGCGCGACGTCGAAGAAGCGCAGGAACACGCCGAGCGCCGCGGCCTTCGTCGCCACCGCCATGAACGCCGTGATCGGCGTCGGCGCACCCTCGTAGACATCGGGCGTCCACTGGTGGAAGGGCGCCACCGAAGCCTTGAAGCACAGTCCCGCCACGCACAGCGCGATCCCCGTCAGCGTCAGCGGGTCGCTCGCCAGGCCGCCGCTCGAGAGCTTCTGTGCGATCGCGCCGAAGTCCGTCGCGCCTGTGGCGCCGTAGATCATCGCCAGGCCGTAGAGCAGCGTCGCCGAGCCGACCGCGCCCACGATCAGGTACTTCAGCCCCGACTCCAGCGAGTGCTCGCGCCGCAGCTCGCTCGCGCACAGCACGTACAGCGGGATCGAGAGCAGCTCCAGCCCCACGAACAGCGCCACCGTGTTCTGTGCTGCCGCCAGCAGCGACATGCCGCCGATCGAGGTCAGCAGCAGCGCGTGGAACTCGCCGTGGCCCGCTTCGCGCGAGGCCTGCGAGCGCCACGCCAGCAGCACCGCCAGCGCGCCGCCCGTCACCAAGATCAGGTTCAGCACCAGCGAGAGGTCGTCCACCCGCAGCGCCCCCGAGACGATCGACTTCTGCTCGTGCCACTGCCAGATCGTCAGCCCCGCCGTCGCGCCCAGCGCGACCAAGCTCAAGAACGGCACGACTTGAGTTCGCACGAAGCGCGTGCGGATCAGACCCACCAGCAGCACGATCGTCGCGCCGCCCAGCAGCGCGACCAGGGGGGACAGGCCCGCGAAGTCGACGTGCGGGCCTTTCAAGTGGGCCGTGGCCAACGGCAGGCTCGCGATGCTCACTTGTGCGCTCCAGTCGTGCCCTGCAGTTCGGAGGTGTTCACGGCGAGGCTTTCCGAGCCCAGCAGCGCGAGCTTGTCGAACGGATTCGAGCTCGCGTCCGCATGCGCCGAGGCCACCGCCGTCTTCACCGACGCTTCGCTGCGGTGAAGCGCCAACTGCGGATACAGCGCCATGAACAGGATCACGCCCACCACCGGCACCAGCACCACGCCGTCGCGGACGCTCAGCTCGCGCGACTGCACCTGCGATCCCACGCGGTTGTGCATCGCGCGGATGAACAGCCGCAGCGCGTACACGCTCGCCAGCACCACGCCCGTGAAGGCGATGATCGCGATTGCCAGCTTCGCTTTGAAGACGCCCAGCAGGATCAGGAACTCGCCCACGAAGTTCGACGAGCCCGGGATCGCCAGCGTCGCCAGCGCCACGACCAGGAAGATCGTCGCGAGCACCGGCGCGCGGAACGCGATCCCGCCCATGTCGCGGATGTCCTCGGAGCCGCCCGCGCGCTGAGCCAGCAGCGCCACGATGAACAGCAGCGGCGCCACCACCAGCCCGTGGTTGACCATCTGCAGGAGCGCTCCCTGTGCGCCCTGCGGGTTCAGCGAGAAGATCCCCAGCGTGATGAAGCCGAGTTGGGCGATCGAGGAGTACCCCGCGATCAGGCGCGCGTCCGTCTGGGAGAACGCGACCACCGACCCGTACAGGATCGAGGCCAGTCCGATCAGCAGCATCAGCGTCTGGAAGTGCGCCGAGGCCTGCGGGAACAGCGGCAGCACGATGCGCAAGAAGCCGTAGGCGCCGATCTTCGAGAGCACGCCGCTGAACACCATCAGCACCTCGATCGGCATCGCCTTGTAGCCGTCGGGCATCCAGCCGTGCAGCGGGAAGGCCGGCATCTTCACCAGGAACGCCGCCGCGAAGAACAGGAAGATCCACTCCTGCGAGCCACGGCTCAGCGGCAGGTGTTCCAGCGAGGAGAGCACGAACGTGATGTGTCCGCCGCCCTGTTGCGCCGCCAGCACGCCGGTCGCCACCGCCGCCGCGAGCATCAAGAGCGAGCCCACCAGCGTGTAGATCACCAGCTTGATCGTCGCTTTCACGCGCCCCGGCTCGCGCCCCCAGCCGCCGATCAAAAAGTAAAACGGGATCAGCATCAGGTCGAAGAAGGCCACGAACAGCGCCAGGTCCTGCGCCAACAGCGCACCCAGCACCGCGGACTCCGCGAGCATGAAGTTGAAGTAGAACAGCCGCGGGCGCTCCCACTCGCGCAGGTTCGAGGCGACCACCGCCACCGCGAACAGCAGCGTCGTCAGCCCGACCATGAACACGTTCAGGCCGTCGATCCCGAGCTTGTAGTGGATCCCCAGTTCCGCGATCCAGGTCACGTCCGTGACGTGCGCGAGCCCATGGTGGCTCGGCGAGTAGTCCGCGATGTAGGCGATCGCCAGACCCAGCGCTACCAGCGAGCCCAGCAGCGCGAGCACGCCCGAGGTGCTCAGACGCTGCAGCGGGCTGCCCTGCTTGCTCGTTTCCCCCGCCGGAATCTCGACCTGCTCGACCACGCCCGCCTGGCGGCCCAGCATCGACAGCAGCGCTCCCAGCAGGCCGCAGGCCGCAGGGAGCCATAGGATTATCGAGAGCGGTGGCATCAGATCGACTCTCCGCGGCTCACGATTGCAGGAGGAAGTAGAAGCCCACGCCCGCCAGGCCCAGCACCAGCAGCGCCGCGTAGTAGCGCACGAAGCCGCTCTGCGCCGCGCGCACCGCCGCCGAGCCGATCCGCACCAGCCCCGTCGTGCCGCCGATCAGCGTCTCGTCCACGAACACGCGCTCGAACGTGCCCTTCGCAAAGGCTCCGATTGCCGTGAACGGGCGCACGATCAGCCCGTCGATCAGCTCGTCGAAGTACCACTTGTTCACGAACAGCTCATACAGCGGGCGCAGCCGCACGCGCACGCGCTCGGCCGTGCCCGGCTTCGCCACCCACACGCGGTAGGCGATCGCGATTCCCACAAGCCCAAGGAGCGTGCCCAGCACGCTCCCGAAGATCAAGAGGCCGTTCTTCGTATGGACTTCGTAGAGCTTCGAGCCGATGAAGCTCGGCTTCAGGAAGTCGTCGATCACGAAGTCGACCTTCGGGATCTGCACGAAGCCCGCGCCCAGAGCCCCCAGCGCGAGAATGCCCATCGCCACGCGCATCGGCAGCGCACGCTCGGCGATCGTGTGGAACGGACCCGGGAAGCCGACGTCATTGTCCTCGACCTCGCCGTTCGCCGGGTTCGTCGGCTGCTCGGCGTGATGCAGGTGGCCCGCTTTCAGCTCCTGCGCCTCTCCCACCGGATCGCCGTGGAAGGCGCGGAAGATCATCCGGAACGTGTAGATCGCCGTGAGCAGCGCGCCGATGTAGCCCACCACGTACAGCGCCCAGTGCCAGCCGCCGCGCTCGCCCGTCACCAGCAGGATGTCGTCCTTGGAGAAGAAGCCTGAGAACGGGGGGATACCCGACAGCGCCAGGCCGCCCACGATGAAGCAGCCGTAGGTGAACGGCATCGCCTTGCGAAAGCCGCCCATCTTCTCCAGCGACTGCTCGCCCGCCATCGCGCCGATGATCGAGCCCGCGCCCATGAACAGGAGCGCCTTGAAGAAGGCGTGGGTCATCAGGTGGAACAGCCCCGCCGCGTAGGCCCCCACCGACACGCCCATGATCATGTAGCCGATCTGCGACATCGTCGAGTAGGCGATCACGCGCTTGATGTCCGTCTGCGTGATCGCGATCGTGCCCGCGATCAACAGCGTCGCCGCACCCACGATCGCGCCAACGTCCTCCGCCGCCGGAGCCAGTTCGAACAGCGGGTGCATGCGCGCGATCAGGTACACGCCCGCCGTCACCATCGTCGCCGCGTGGATCAGCGCGCTGACCGGCGTCGGACCCTCCATCGCGTCCGGCAGCCACGTGTGCAGCGGTATCTGCGCCGACTTCGCGAAGGCCCCCACCAGCAGCAGCAGGCAGCCCGCCACCAGGTCGCCGTCGCCGGTCGAGCCGTGGCCGAAGGCGCCCGTGCTCGCCGCGTGGAACGTGCGCAGCAGATCCAGCGTGCCCGAGTGCTTGAAGATGAAGTAGGTGCCCAGCACCAGGCCCACGTCGCCGACCACGTTGATCACGAACGCCTTGATCCCCGCGCGCGTCGCGGTCGTGCGGCGATACCAGAAGGAGATCAACAGGTAGGAGGCCGCTCCCACGAACGCCCAGCCCACGATCAGCAGCACGAAGTTGCCCGCCAGCACCAGCAGCAGCATCGAGAACACGAAGAAGTTCAGGTACGCGAAGTAGCGTGCGAAGCCGCGGTCCTCGGTCAGGTAGGAGATCGAGTACAGGTGGATCAGCGTCGAGACGCCCGTGACCACCAGGATCATGAACACCGACAGCGGGTCCACCAGGATCGACATCTGCGCGTCGATCCCCACCGTCGAGGCG
>DATAVP010000037.1:0-43485 GCA_036267655.1 Solirubrobacteraceae bacterium | reverse complement strand
CCGGGACCTCGCCGAGGAAGCGGCTGCGCAGCCCCATCGTCTGCGCGCCGAACACAGCGCGCCGCTGCGCATAGGTCAGGTACAGCTCGCGCATCGCGCGTGTCACGCCCACGTAGAACAGGCGCCGCTCCTCCTCCAGCGCGCCTTCGTCCAGCGCGCGCGAATGGGGGAACACACCGTCCTCGCAGCCGACGATGAACACGCTCGGGTACTCCAACCCCTTCGCGTTGTGCAGCGTCATCAACGTCACCAGACCATCCTCGTCGCTGCGCGCGTCGGCGTCCGCGACGAGCGCCACCTCCTGCAGGAAGACCTCCAAGGTGTCGTTCTCCGCCTCGGCCGTCGCGTCGAACTCGCGGCCGACCTCGACCAGCTGCTCGAGGTTCTCCAGCCGTCCCTGCGCCTCGATCGAGCGCTCCGCCTCGAGCGCCTCGACGTAGCCCGTCTGCGAGAGCACCGCCTCGATCAGGTCGCCGACCGGCACTCCTTCCGCCGCCGACACGCCCGTGGCGACGTCGAGGTCGAGTGAGAGCTCGACCTCCTCGCCTTGCACCGTGCCGTCGTCGCCGGCCGTGCCCGCGAGCTTGCGGAGCTCGTCCATCGTGTCCATGAAGCGGCCCAGAGCCTTGATCGCCGCCGTGCCCAGCCCCGGCACCTCCTCGGGGGCAGAGGCCGCCTGCCAGACGGAGATGTCCGCTGCATCGGCGTGTGCCAGCACGCGCGCGAGCGAGGTCTGGCCGAGCCCACGCCGCGGGGAGTTCGCGATCCGCGTGAAGCTCACCACGTCGAACGGGTTGGCGAGGAACAGCAGGTAGGCGATCGCGTCCTTGATCTCCGCGCGCTCGTAGAACTTCGTGCCGCCGATCACCTGGTAGGCGATCTCACGACGCACCAGCGTGTCCTCGATTACGCGCGACATCGCGTTCGTGCGGTACAGCACCGCGATCTCCTCGCGTGAGGCGCCCTCGTCCACGAGACGCTCGATCTCGCCCACCACGAAGCGCGCCTCCGCGTGCTCGTCCTCGAGCCCGCGTAGGTGGATCTGCTCGCCCTCGCCGCGTTCGCTCCACAGGCGCTTGGCGATGCCACCGCGGTTGTTCGAGATCACCGCGTTCGCTGCGCGCAGGATCGTCTCCGTCGAGCGGTAGTTCTGCTCGAGCTTGACCACCCGCGCGTCCGGGAAGTCCTCCTGGAAGTCGAGGATGTTCTTCACCTCCGCGCCACGGAAGCTGTAGATCGACTGCGAGTCGTCGCCGACCACCGCGAGGTTGCGATGGCCCGGGACACTGAGGCGGTTGCCCCTGGCCGGGTCCTCGCGCCCGCCACCGACCAGCAGTTGCAGCATTCGATACTGCGCGTAGTTCGTGTCCTGGTACTCGTCCACGAGCACATGACGGAAGGCCGTCTGGTAGCGCTCGCGCACCTGCTCGAACAGCTCCAGCAGGTTCACCGTGCGGAACAGGAGATCATCGAAGTCCATCGCGTTCATCCGCAGCAGATCACGCTCGTAGAGGTCGTAGACGTCAGCGAGCATTTCGTCGAACGGCGAGGCGATCGCTTCGCGCAGGTCCGAGGCCGCACGCAGGCGGTTCTTCGCCGCCGAGATTTGGTTGTGCAGCGCCGCGGGCGTGTAGCGCTTCGGGTCGACGCCTACCGCATCCGCGCAGCGCTTCGTCAGGCGGCGCGCGTCGGCTTGGTCATAGATCGTGAACTGGCGCGTGTAGCCCAGGCGCTCGGCCTCCACGCGCAGGATCCGCGCGCAGGCCGCGTGGAAGGTCATCAGCCACATGCCCCGCGTGCGCCTGCCCAGCAGCCGTTCGACGCGACCGCTCATCTCCTTCGCCGCCTTGTTCGTGAATGTGATCGCCAGGATCTCGTTCGGCTGTGCCTCGTCCGTGTAGATCAGGTGCGCGATCCGGTGAGTCAGGACGCGCGTCTTGCCGGAGCCCGCGCCCGCCAGGATCAACAGTGGACCCTCGCCGTGTGTGACCGCCTCGCGCTGGGTCTCGTTTAGGCCTTCGAGCAACTCTTGGAGGTGCTCGGCGTGGGGGTTTGCGGGCACCTCCTCAGCATAGGTGCGCGCACGGCGGGCGGGCGGCTGCTCAGAGACCTTCCGCCCTGCAGTCTTGGCGCAACTGCGCAAGTACGCGCCGCGCCTGTGCGTTGCCCGCATCGAGCAGGTACATGAAGTTTTCCAGTTCTCCCAGATGTTCGTACAGTCCGCCCGAAGTCGTCACGCATTCGATCTGAGCCGGACTTTCGCCCGACCCGAAATGGGCCGCGTAGTAGGCGATCGCCCCTCGGCGGAACCCCACCAGCCCCCCCGACGCGATGGTCCCGTGAATCGTCGAGACCGGATATTGAGGCAGGACGGCGACTGCAACCCTGTCCGCAAGGCTCGGCCGGCATCCGTTCGCGCTGCTACCCGTCCGAAGCGCTACCTGCGCCGTCCTCACCAATGCCGGATCGTGCTGCTCTCTCGCTTCCGCGATCAGAGCCTTCACACCTCTTTCAACCGCCGTCGGACCCCCGGCTTCATTTGCCTGCGCCACGTCAGCCGCTCCGCATATGGCGACGATGTCGTGCTGCGCGCGTTGACCGGCGGCGCTCAAATGCGCTGCGTGGTGCGTAGCTACTCCGCAACCCGCAAGCATCGAGAGCGCCAAGGCCGCAAGTGTGGCCGCCAAGCGACGCGTTCGTCCCATAGCGAGCGTGAGGCTAGACCAGCGTCCCGCTCAAGCAGCCTGGAACCTGGTGATTCAGATGAGGGACCGGACGCTACGAGTCGTACGCCCAACAGCCAAGGGCCGCGAGAGCGACTGTGGCGCCCGTGGCCGGGCGGCTCGCGATTGCGATCTTGTTTCCTACTGCGGGCAGCGCATTAGCCGCCCGCCGGATTAGGCCCCTTCATCGTCCGCAGCGGCCGCACTTCCGCCACCGGCTCCGGGCTGTCCTCCGAGAGATCCGCCACCGTCCGTTCCAGCGCGCCGATGCGACTCGCCAGGCCCTGGATCGCCTCGGCGATCGGGTCCGGCAGGTGGATCCAGTCCGCGTCCGGTCCCTCCGGACGACGACCTTCCACGCGTACCGGATGGCCCGGATTGCCCACCACCGTCGAGTTCGCCGGCACGTCCGTGATCACCACGCTGTTCGCGCCGATCTTCGCCCCGTGCCCGATCGTGATCGGCCCCAGGAGCTTCGCGCCCGAGCCGATCGTCACGTTCGCCTGCACCGTCGGGTGGCGCTTGCCCGTCGCGAAGCCCGTGCCCCCCAGCGTCACGCCCTGATACAGCGTCACGTCGTCGCCGATCTCCGCCGTCTCACCGATCACCACGCCCGCGCCGTGATCGATGAACAGGCCGCTGCCGATCTGGGCCTTCGGATGGATCTCGATGCCCGTCAAGGTCCGCGTCACCATCGAGATCAAACGTGGAAGCAGCGCTACCCCCGCCGCGTCCAACGCGTGAGCGATGCGGTGCGCCAAGAGCGCGTGGATCCCCGGCCACGTCGTCAGGATCTCTACCTGGCCCACGTCGCGCGCCGCCGGGTCTCGCGTGCGTGCCGCCTGGACGTCGCGACGCACCTCTTTCACGACCCGCGCGAACTCGAAGCCGGCCATCCCTGAAGCGTAGCGCCCAACTCGCGCGATAGTTGACTGTGCAGCCACTTTCTCGCGCACGGCGCTCGACGATCGTCCGCCCCGCAAGGGGCGCATCAAAAGGGTCGTTCTTTGTGCGGACCGACGAGCAGTGGCTTGCAACGACGCGTCTGACGGTGCACGTTGGATCGGCGCGTGCTGGTGGCACGTGACGAACCAGCGGGTGCCGTTAGGGCGCGAAGAACGCCTGCGACACGTAGCGCTCGCCCGAGTCCGGCATTACCACCACGATCCGCTTCCCCTTCGACTCCGGGCGCTGTGCCACCTGCAGCGCCGCCCACAGCGCCGCTCCGCAGGAGATCCCAGCCAGCACGCCCGCACGTTTTGCGCAGGCCCACGCTGTCTGGATCGCGTCGTCGTCCGTCACCGGCATCACCTCATCCAGCAACCCGCGGTTCAAAACCGGCGGCACGAAGCCCGCCCCGATTCCCTGGATTCTGTGCGGACCCGCGCCCTCGCCCGAGAGCACCGCCGAGCCGCGCGGCTCCACCGCCACCACCTGCAGCTTCGGGTTGCGCTCGCGCAGGTACTCGCCCACCCCTGTAATCGTCCCCCCCGTGCCCACGCCGGCCACGAGCACGTCGACGAGCTCGCCGTCCAGCGCGCGCTCGATCTCAGGACCCGTGTGTTTGCGGTGCGCCTCCGGGTTCGCCTCGTTCGTGAACTGGTCCGGCAGGAACACGTCGGACTCGCGCGCCATCGCCTGCGCCGCCTGCACTGCCTCGCTCATCCCCCCCAGCGACTCCGTCACCTCCACGCGCGCCCCATACAGCCGGAGCAGGCTCTCGCGCTCGCGACTCATCCCCTGCGGCAGCGTCAGCACCAGGTCATAGCCCTTCGCCGCGCACACGAACGCCAGCGCGATCCCCGTGTTGCCGCTCGTCGCCTCCACGATCGTGCTGCGCCCCGGCTCGATCCGGCCTTCCGCCTCCGCCGCCTCGATCATCGCCACCCCGATCCGGTCCTTCACGCTGCCGCCCGGGTTCAACGACTCCAGCTTCGCGAACAGGCGCACCCCGTTCTTCCCCGCCTGCGTGCCCTCCAGCATGCCGCGCAGCTCCACCAGCGGCGTATCGCCGACCAGATCTGAAATGTTGATCGGAATTTGGGCCATACGGCCCACGACAATAGTGAAGCCGCCGCTCGCGGCGCGGCCCGTGGCCTACTTCGTCAGCGTCACTCGCTTCTGCGCTTTCTTCCACGTCAGGCGCACGCTCGCCGTGCTCGCCAGCTTCGGCGCCGGCACCGCGCGTAGCACCGACAGGCTCGCTTTCAGCCTGCCCTTGCGGTTATGGAACAGCTTGCGACCCGCTTTGTTCAGGTCGATCTTCAGGACTTTGCTGCTGGCCGAGCCCATCCAGAACGAGGCCGTGCCGATCGTCATCAGCCTCGCCTGCTTGCCCCGAGCGCTCTTGTTGAAGCTAAGCGTCAGCTTGCCGCTGCACGAACCCGTCCCCGTCCGTTGCAGGCGCAGCGCCACCGTGCGAAAGCCCGTCACCGCCAGGTGCTTGTTGCGCAGCGTCAGCCGGCAGGCCGCGCCCGCCGCGCTCGTGCTCCCCAGCACGCCGCCGCTCGCGCCCCCCGAGCTCTTCGTCGCGTCCCCCGTCTGACCATTCTGGTTGCCCGTGCCGGTGTTGTTGTTGCCTTCATCCGTTTTGCCCGTGCCGCCGCCGCGTTCCGGGTCTTCGTTTTCGCTGCCCCCGCCTTTGGCTTTGCCTGTCGTATAGCGGAAGCCGTCGCCCGGGTTCACCGCGCTCACGCCCGCCGGCGTCTTCACCGTCACGTCCACCGTTCCTTCCAGGCCCGGTGGCGCCACCGCTTCGATCGTCAGCGCCGACTTCACCGCGAACGAGCTCGCCGCCGTCGAGCCGAAGAACACCGCTTCAGCACCCGTAAAGCCCGAGCCTTTCACCCTTACCGCAGTACCCGCCGGACCCGCACCCGGGACGATGTTTTCCACCGTCGGCGCCGGCGGGGCCACCAGCGGTGGTTCCGTGAACACCCATGCCGCCCCCGCGCGCGCCTTGTCGTGCGGCGCTCCCACCGCCGCCACCTTGCCGTCCCCCGACAGCGCTACCGACGCCCCCGCCCAGCCCTTGCCCACCTCGCCCTGCCCCGCAAGCTGTTCGCTCAGCGAAGTCCAACTCGTCCCCGAGCGCGCGAACAGCGTCACCGTGCCGCCGTTTTCTCCTCGCGGCGAGCCCACCAGCGCGAGCGTGCCGTCCCCCGACAGCGCAACGCTGTAGCCGAAGCGCGGTTCGCCTTCAGCCGCCCCCGTCAGCTTTTCTCCCTCCTGCACAAACGACCCGCCCAAGCGGCCGAATGCCCACACCGCACCGTGCCCCGCCGCGTCGTTCAGGCCGCCGATCAAGGCTGTTTCGCCGTCGCGCGAGAGCGCCACCGCCTTACCGAAGCGGGCTTCGCCGCTCTCACCCGCCCCCGTCAACTTGCCCGGCTGCTGGCTCCACACGCCTCCCGAGCGCGTGAACACCCAGGCCGCACCCACATAGCCCGAATCGCTCGGACCCCCGATCAGCGCCGTCACGCCGTCTCCCGACAACGCCACGCTGCGCCCGAAGTGGGCCAGGCGGCTTACTTCCGAGTCCGTCAGCGTCGCCTCGGGCGACCAGCCCGAGCCCGTGTCCGTGAACACCCACGCGCTGCCGTGCTGGGAGAGGCCCGAGGGGTCCCCCACCAGCGCCGTGCTGCCGTCTGCCGAGAGCGCCACGCTCTTGCCGAAGCGGCCTTCGCCCGGGCCGGTGCCGCCGTTCAGCGACGCCGTGCGCGTCCACGTCGTCCCTTCGCGCTTGAACACCCACGCGCTGCCCGGACGATCCGTCGCCGACGGTTCGCCCACCAGCGCCGTGTTGCCGTCCGCCGACAGCGCCCCGCTGTTGCCGAACGCGCATTCCTCCGCTTCTTCGGGCGATTCTTCCGCGCACCCTTCTTCTTCGTCCGCTGGCGTTTCGCCCGACACACCCATCCCCGTAAGCTTCGGGCCCTGCTGGACCCATTCCGCGCCCGAGCGGACGAACACCCAAGCCGCTCCCTGCGCTTCGTTCGCGTCGTGTGGGCCGCCCACCAGTAGCGTGTCGCCGTCCGTCGACAGCGCCGCGCTCACGCCCAGCAGCCCTTCGCCCTGCTCGTCCGAGCCTTTCAACTTCGCGCCCGCCTGCACCAGCGGATCGATCTTCACCGGGTAGCGGGCCTGCGCCGCGTCCACCTCGATCAGCAGGCGATTCCCCCGCACCTCCATCCAGCTGTGCAGCGCGCGACCGCTCGCGTCCGTCGCCAACAGGCCGCCGTAGCTCAGCACCGACGAGCCTGTCCTGAACTCGACGCTGCGCCCGTTCGACCCCGGCTTCGCCCGCGCGCCGCCCGTCAGCGACATCGACAGCGTCAGGGGAGCCGACGCCTCGCCCGCCGGGGCCTGCGCCAACGTGAAGCCCTGCTCCAGGCCCGCCGGGCCGTTTGCATACCACTCGCTCACCGAGCCGCGGTCATATCTCACGCCGTTCAGGCGAGCCACCGGGTCTGCCGCCGCCACCCGCCGCTGCGCCCCCCCGAACCCCAGCGTGCGCAGGCTCAGGTGCGTGGCTGCCCCCGAGCTTGCCGCTGCGCTCAGCGTCACGCCCGAGCGCGAGAAGCTCGCCTGCAGGCCCTGCGTCGGGTTCGTCGCCTTCAGCTCGCCCGCCGCGCCGCGCACCTGGAACGCCGCTTTATCCGCGCCCAGCGCTGCCGAGACCTGTGCTCGCGCCGCCGGCGGCAGGCTCGCCGCCTCAACCGCCCTTGCCTGTGCCGCGCGAGATGCCGCCGTGCTCGCCGCGCCGCTCCCCCAGCCACCGCGGATCACCGGCGCCAGCAATGCCGCCGCCGCCAGCAGAGCCACGAAAGCCAAGGCCGCCGGCAGCGTGCCGCGCGAGCGTGGGCCTCGGCCCGCTGCGCGGCGATTCGTGCCCGCGCCGCTCGCTTGCCCGTAGCCGCGCGGGTTCACACCCCCGAAACGCGGCGCCGACTTCATGCCCGTCGCGGGCGCCCAGCTTCTCATTGCGTGCAGCGATCTCACAACCGTTGCGCGATCCTTCGCTTGCGGCGGAGTCATCCGTCCGGCGTCCATTCCACTCCGTAGTCGTCGTTCTCGTGTCTACCGCCGATTTGCCGACTCGCAGTTCCCCCACGATCACGACTCACCAACGTCTACACGCAAAGTAAACCCAATATGACGCGGAAGTCAATGCATGTCTCGACTCCCCACACGTGTCCCGAGCAGTCAAGCCTGTTTCGCTCGTGTCAGATGCACCGTCAGATGTGGTACATGCTCGCGCCCGCCTCGCGGGCCTCGCGCTCGATCACGTCCGCGATCGTCGTCTCCTCCAGCACCTTGCGCGCCGCCGCCGCCGCGTCCGCGAACGGCCCCTGCGCGTCACGGCCCAGCGGCCCGTCCAGCAGCTCCACGATCTCCAGCACCGTTACCTCACCCGGCTCGCGCGCGAAGCGGTAGCCGCCCTTCACGCCGCGTTGCGAGCTGATCACGCCCGCGCGGCGCAGAACCGCGAACAGCTGCTCGAGGAACTGCACCGGCACCTCGCGCTTGCGCGCCAGCTCGCCGATCGGCACCGGCTCCGCGCCGCCGCTGCGCCCCAGCTCAGCCAGCGCCAGCACCGCGTACGGGGACTTGCTCGTGATCGAGATCATCGCTTCACAGCGATGCTACGGAACCCGCGCGTGGCGCGGCCGCTCCAACAACCGACTGAGACGGTCGCTGGGCGAGTGGATCAAGGACGCAGAAAGCGAAGTGTGCTCTGCACACGAGCGACCGAGGACGCCGAGCCGAGCCGCTCAGCGGTCGTCTCAGAGCCAGCCACGCTCTGTGGCTATGAGCACCGCCTGCGCGCGGTCGACCGCGCCCAGCTTGCCGTAGATGTTGTGCAGGTGCGTACGCACCGTGCTCGTCGAGAGCGTCAGCTCGTGCGCGATCTGCTTGTAGACCTTGCCCTCCGCCAAGCGCTGCAGCACACCCAGCTCGCGCCCCGACAGCGGGCACGGGTCCACGTGGCGGCGGCGCTGGCTCGGCGCGCTCGGAAGCTCGTACATCACACGTCGCAGCTCGTCCGGCCCCAGTCCGATCGCGCGGGCTGTGCGCAGCATCTCCGCCGGGGAGACCGGCGCTCCCTGCTCGTAGTGGGCCAGCATGTCCGCCAGGCGCACGAACGCCGCCTCGCCCTCGACGTCCGGGTTGTGATGGCGCTCGATCGTCGTCGCGATGCTCGCCGGCAGGCCCCAGCGGCGGGCGAGCACGCCGCCCACCAGCGCGTGGTCCACGCCCAGCTCGCGACGCTCCTGGTGGATGCGGTCCTCCGGCGTGCGCGCGCCGCGGTGGACCTGCGAGGGGTAGCCCGGGTAGGCGTGCAGCAGTACCAACTTGCCGATGTCGTGCAGCAGACTCGTCGCCGTCAGGCGGTCGCGGTGCTCGAAGCCCACCTCCGCCGCGATCCGGTCCGCCGCGTGCTGGGTCGCCAGCGCGTGCAGGCGGAAGCGCTCCGGCGCCGCCTCCCACACGCTCGAGCGCTCGAAGAAGTCGAATGTGCGAACGCGCCCCGCCAGGCCCTGCACCGTCTGCGGCGTCAGCAGCTCCACTGCCGCCACCACCGTGTCCACGCGCCCGCGGCCGCCCTGCGCCTGATTTGCCAGGCGCAGCACCGCGATGATCAGCGCCACGTCCGACTCGACCGCCGTCACGACGTCAGCCGTCGCAACGTGATCTTTCGAGACCACCGACAGCAGACGTGCGCGCGACTCC
Organism: Solirubrobacteraceae bacterium; assembly: GCA_036267655.1. GTDB lineage: Bacteria > Actinomycetota > Thermoleophilia > Solirubrobacterales > Solirubrobacteraceae > Palsa-744. Next base: position 34,027 of record DATAVP010000037.1, on the reverse strand, counting down.
GCCAGCGCCGGGAACGCCTCCAGCGCTTCGAAGGCCATCGTCAGGCGACGGCCGTGGCCCTCGTTCTGATGGCGCTCGCCGCCCGCCTGCGATGAAGCTTTTGCCGCCGGGGCCGGGGATGTAGCTGCCGAGCCCGGGGATGCCGAGGAGCGCTTCGGCGGGGCCGGAGCCGCGGCCTGTGCCGCCGGGGCCGCGGCCGATGCGCCGTTCGCCGATGCGCCGTTGCGCCTGACGCCCCTCGCGCTTGCCGCCTTCGCGGCTTTCGCGACCGTCTTGGCCTTTGGCTTCGGCTGTGTCTTGGTCTTTGACTTGGCAGCGGTGGCTTGCATACTTGCGGTAGGGCTGGGAAATCGGCCATCCTTGGCGGGCCGCTCCCCACCCGTATCGGCAGCTCGGCGCCAGTTATTGAGCGCTGTGTCAAGCCAATTTTCAGAGCAGCTCAGCCGCACGATCCCTCGGTGCTGTGAAGTCGAGCGCGCAGCGGGCCGTGCAGCCTCGATACTCGGCGCCGTTGGGCGGGGGGCCGGCGAGCGCCTTGACCGGACTAAGCGCTCGCCAGCGCCGCGTCGATACGCCGCAGCGTCTGCTCGCGTCCCAGCAGCGTCACGCTCTCGAAGATCCCCGGTGAGATCGTCGTGCCGCAGAGCGCCACCCGCAGAGGCTGATAGACCTCGCGCGGCTTCACTCCCTCGCGCTCGATCAAGGCTTCGAGCGCTGACTCCACCTCCGCCTGCTCGAAGCCTTCGAGCTCCGCCAGCGCGGCGCGCACCTGCGTGAGCCTCGCGCGGCCCTGCTCCCCGAGCCAGCGCTCGCGGGCCTTCGGATCGGCGACCGGCTCGTCCAGCAGCGGTCCCGTCAGCGGCCAGAAGTCAGCCAGCGTGTGGATCTTCTCCTGGCTGATCTCCACCGCGCGCGGCAGTCGGGGGTCATCCCGGAACCCCGCATGGGGACCGGCATCCAGGTATGAGGCCAGCGCTTGCACCAGCTCCGGAAGCGGCAGCTCGCGGATGTAGACGCCGTTCAGCCACTTCAGCTTCACCTCGTCGAAACGCGCCGGGTTGCGGCTGACCGTCTGCAGCGTGAAGCGCTCGATCAGCTCCGGCGTCGAGAGCACCGTCTCATCGTCGCCCGCTCCCCAGCCCAGCAGCGCCATGTAGTTGCGAACCGCCGCCGGCAGATAGCCCGCCTCGCGCAGCTCTCCCACCGACGCCGCGCCGTGGCGCTTCGAGAGCTTCTTGCCGTCCGGTCCGTGCAGCAGCGGCAGGTGTGCGTACTGCGGCAGCGGCGCCCCCTCGCCCACCCCGACCGCTTTCGCCGCCTCCAGCGCCAGCAACTGCTTCGGCGTGTTCGAGAGGTGATCCTCGCCGCGCACCACGTGCGTGATCCGCGCGTCGAGGTCGTCGATCGCGACCGCGAAGTTGTAGAGCACCGAGCCGTCCGCGCGGGCGATCACCGGGTCGTCCATGTGCATGTGCTCGAAGCGCGTGTCGCCGCGGATCGCATCGTGGACCACCGTCGCGCCCTCCGGCGGCACGCGTAGCCGCACCGCGCCGCTCTGCTCCCGCTCGCCACGAAAGCCTCGCTCCGCTCCGTAGAGCTGCTTGAAGGCCTTGACATCCTCCGCCGTCGCGTTTGAGCGGTAGGCCAAGTCGGCATCGAGCAGTGCCTGCAGTGCTTTGCCATGGCGCTCGGCGCCGTCTGACTGCATGATCGGCCCCTCGTCCCAGTCCAGCTCCAGCCAGCGCAACGAGTCGAGGATCTGCTCGACGTTCTCAGGGGTCGAGCGCTCGCGGTCGGTGTCCTCGATGCGCAGCACCAGCTCGCCGCCCGCGTGGCGTGCCAGCAGCCAGTTGAACAGCGCCGTACGTGCGCCGCCGATGTGCAGCGCGCCCGTCGGGGATGGTGCGAAGCGGACCCTCATAGGATGCGCGCATGCTAGTCGCCGTGGCGCTCCACTCACGTTCTTCGCCCGCATGCTGATCGGCGCGCACGTCTCGCCCGCCGGCGGGCTGCCCAAGGCGATCGAGCGCGGGGCTCAGCGCGGCTGCGAGTCGATCCAGATCTTCAACCAGTCCCCGCGCATGTGGAAACCCACCACCTATCGCGAGGAGGACGTCGCCGCCTTCAGGCAGGCGATGGCCGACAGCCCGATAGAAGCCGTGCTGATCCATGCCGTCTACCTGCTCAACTGCGCCTCCGACGAGAGGGAAATACGCGCCAAATCGCTCGCCTCGCTAACCCACTCATTGCGGGTCGGCCACGCCATCGGCGCCAGCGGCGTCGTGCTCCACCCGGGCTCCGCCAAGACCGGCCACGTCGGCGAGGCCATCGCCCGTGCCGGGAAGACCATCGCCGAGGCGCTCGCCGACAGCGAGGGCTGCGAGCTGCACCTCGAGAACACCGCCGGCACCGGCGGCACGCTCGGGCGCTCCTTCGAGGAGCTGGGTGGCCTGATCGAAGCTGCCGGTGGCGAGAAGCGGCTCGGCGTATGTCTGGACTCCTGCCACCTGCTGGCGTCCGGATACGACATCCGCACGCCCGAGAAGATGCGCCGCGCGCTGCGCGAGTGCTCACGCACGCTCGGGGAAGGCGTCGTGCGCTCACTGCATCTCAACGACTCGCAGACTCCGCTCGGGTCAAATCGCGACCGCCACGCGAACCTCGGCAAGGGGGAGCTCGGACGCAAGGGCTGCTCCGCCTTCCTCTCCGCACCCTCGCTTCAAAAACTGCCATGCGTGCTCGAGACGCCCGGCGAGAACCGCGAAGGCCCGCCGCGCAAGGAAGTGCTGCTTGCCAAACGTCTACGCAAGCAGGGGCTAGAGACTCGCGGGTAGTCCTGAGCTCGGAACAGGCCGGCGCTCTCAGCGAGCTGAGGTGATCGGCGCCTCGGCGCCGCTGATCTGCCATCTAACGCCGGGGCCGAACTCAAGTACGAGTCCAGCGGGACTGATCAACTCCCAATATGGAGGGTCGTTTGAAGCCTCGCCGGCGGCAGGACTGACGTCCAGGGTCGATCCGTCCGAAAGCACGCAGCGGAGCCTGCCCGAAGCATCGTCGATCTCCGCACGCTCAACCATCTGGCCGATCAGCCGATCCGGATCAGCCGGCGACCACTCTGCGTCCTGGGTGGCCAGACGCCATAGACCTCCGTCCAGGTCGCGGATCTCGATGTGAAGAACTGTCGGGGTAGGCAATCTGCGCGTGAACAATCGAGCCACGCAGCGAACGCAGCAAGGTCATCGGTGAGGTGTCTAGGGCAACGGCGCTCGCCATGTCTCAACCCATTCTCGCAGCCAGGCCCGCCCCCCACGCCGAACGCGCAGCACAAGCCGCCCGACAAGCCGTCCGCCTAGGCGGTGGCAGCCGACGGCAGCGCCGCCGAAGGCGCCAGCACGTTTTCAAGCTCTGTGCGCAACGTCGGTGTGTGCTGCACGCGGTATGCCTCGCCCAGCTTCAGCCTACGCACGCCGCTGCTCGTATCCACGTCGAGCAGCACCTCCGCCGGGCCCGGGAAGTCCTCGATCGTCTGCTTCAGATCCTCGATCACGCCCGTGCCCAGCGCGCTCAGTTCGACGCGCAGATGCACCGGCTCTGCGATCGCCGTCGCCGTCGCCGCGCGCTTGCCCGCGTCCGCATCGGCCCGCTCGATCTCCTCCTCGCTCGGCGCGAAGCGTTCGACGCTCTGCACCACCAGGCACGTCTTGCCTGCTTCCTTGTGATCCACGCGCCCCTTGATCAGCACGACCTCATCGACCGCCAGCGATGATTCGAACTCGGCCAGCGCCTTGCCGAACACGAGTATCTCCACGCTTCCCGCGAGGTCGTCCAGCGTCGCGAACATCATGTGGTCGCCGTTGCGAGTGCGGATCTTCTTGGCCTCGACGATGATCCCGCCGACCGTCACCCAATCCTTGTCGCGACGGCCCTCCAGGGCTGCCAGCGGGCAGTCCACGCGCGCGCGCAGCGCCTCGCGCAGCGGCTTCAGCGGATGCGCCGAGATGAACAGTCCAATCGATTCCTTCTCGACCGACAGCAACTCCGCCTGTTCGTACTCCTCGCCCGTGATCGGCGGATGGACCGGCTTCGTAAAGATCGAGCCCGGCGCCGCGCCCTGCTCGCCGCTCGCGGGGGCGCTTGCTTCCGCGAGGTCGAAGATCGAGCCCTGGCCGATCTGCGCGTCCTGCTGGATCTTCTGTCCCGCGGCCTGGGCGTGCTCGAGCACGCCCATCATGCCCTTGCGCGTGGCACCCGTCGAGCCGAAGGCGCCGCACTTGATCAGCGCCTCGATCGCCTTCTTGTTGACCGCGCGCCCATCCACGCGCTCGCAGAAGTCCCACAGCGAGGCGAACTCACCGCCCTCCTCGCGCCCGCGTTTGATCGCCTCGACCGCCTGATAGCCGACACCCTTGACCGCGTCCAGGCCAAAGCGGATGTTGCCGTCGACGACCGTGAACTCGTGGTCTGAGAGGTTCACGTCCGGCGGCAGGATCTCGATGCCCATGTCCTCGCAGCGCGCCACGAAGAACGGCACCTTGTCCTTCGTCGACATCACCGAGGAGATCAGCGCCGCCATGTACTCGGCCGGGAAGTTCGCCTTCAGCCACGCCGTGCGGTAGGAGATCAGCGCGTAGCAGGCGGCGTGGCTCTTGTTGAAGGAGTAATCCGCCGCCTTCTCGTTCGTCTGCCAGAGGAACTCGATCGTCTCGCTGCTGGTGCCCGAGGCGCGGCAGCCCTCGAAGAACTCCGGCTTCAGCGCCGCCATCGCCGCGCGGTTCTTCTTGCCGATCGCCTTGCGCAGGTCGTCCGCCTTCGCGCCCGAGAAGCCCGCCAGCTCCTTGGAGATCTGCATCGCCTGCTCCTGGTAGAGGATCACCCCCTTGGAGGACTCGAGAATCGAGCGCAGGCGCTCGTCCGCGTATGAGATCGCCTGCGGGTTGCGCTTGCCCTTTGCGTAGGTCGGGATCTGATCCATCGCGCCCGGCCGATACAGCGCCCCGAGCGCGATCAGGTCGTTGAACTCGTCGGGGCAGACCTTCTTCAGCGCCTCGCGCATGCCCTCGGACTCGAACTGGAACACGCCCGTGGAATCCCCGCGCGCGAGCATCTCATACGTGCGCTGATCGTCCAGCGGCAGCGTCGTCATGTCCGGGCGTTGCCCGCTCGAGCGCTCGATGATGTCCAGTGCGTCCTCGATCACGTCGAGGTTGCGCAGCCCCAGGAAGTCCATCTTGAGGATGCCGATCGTCTCGATTGGTTTCATCGAGAACTGCGTGACCGTGCGGAACACTTTCTCGCCGTTCTCATCCGTGCCCGCATCGGCCAGCTGCAACGGCACGATGTCAGTCAGCGGGCGGTCCGCGATCACGACCGCCGCCGCGTGGATCGAGGAGTTGCGCACGATCCCCTCGAGGCCCTGCGCCACGTCGACGATCTGTTTCGCCTGTGGATCCTCATCGACCGCTTTGCGCAGTGGCTGTCCCGACTTCAGGCAATCCTCGAACGACGGCGCGCGACCCATGATCGGGTCGGGGATCAGCTTCGCCAGGCGATCGCCCATGCCGTAGTCGAAACCCAGCACGCGCGCCGCGTCGCGCGTGGCCGCGCGCGGGAACATCTTGCCGAAGGTCACGATCTGCGCGACCGACTCGCGACCGTACTTCTCGGTCACATAACGCATCACGCGCTCGCGCCCGCGCACCGAGAAGTCGATGTCGATGTCCGGCATCGACACGCGCTCGGGGTTCAGGAAGCGCTCGAACAGCAGGTCATAGCGCAGCGGGTCCAGATCCGTGATCGCAAGGCAGTACGCGACGATCGAGCCCGCCGCCGAGCCGCGGCCGGGGCCGACGGCGATCCCGTTCTCCTTCGCGTACTTGACGAAGTCCCAGACGATCAGGAAGTACGCGTTGAAGCCCATCCCGTCGATCACGCCCAGCTCCATCTCCATGCGCTGCAGCGCCTCGGCGGGCGGCGGCGAGCCGTAGCGCAGCCGCAGGCCCTCTTCCACGCGCGCCTTCAGGTACTCGCGCTCGTCGCTGCCGTCCGGGGTCGGATAGCTCGGGATCAGCTGCTTGCCCAGCTCGAGCTCCACGTTGCAGCGCTCGGCGATCTCCAGCGTGCTCGCGATCGCCTCGGGCCACTCCGCGAACGCCGCCACCATCTCACCGCTGTCGCGCAGGTAGAACTCGTTCGTTTCGAAAGTCATCTTCGGCTGGGCGATCGTGCTCTTGGTCTGCACGCACAGGAGCGCAGTGTGGTGGTCGTAGTCCTCGCGACGCAGGTAGTGGACATCGCCCGTGCCGACCAGGCTGCCGCCGAGCTCGCGGGCGATCTTGACGATTCCCTCGTTGCACTTGTCCTGTGGCGCCAGGCCGTTCTTCTGCACCTCGAAGTAGACGTTCTCCGCCCCGAACACGTTGCGCAGGTCGTCCGCGTGGGCGCGCGCGTCATCGACGCGGTCCTCCAGCAACCGCTGGCAGAAGCGCGAGGCCAGGCAGCCCGTCAGCGCAATCACGCCCTCGGAGTAGCGCTCGATCAGGCCCATGTCCACCGACGGCTTGCCGCGCTGCAGCCCGTCCAGGAAGCCTGCCGAGGAGAGCTTGACCAGGTTGCGGTAGCCAACGTCGTTCGAGGCCAGCAGCGTCAGGTGGTTGCGCTCGACTTTGCCCGGTCCGCGGGCCGTGTGGTCGTCCACCAGATAGATCTCGCAGCCCAGGATCGGCTTTACGTCGTGCTTCTGGCAGGCCTGGTACATCTCGACCGCGCCGTTCATCACCCCGTGGTCGGTGAGGCCAAGCGCGGGCTGGCCGAACTCGGCCGCGCGCTTCGCCAGCGCTTCGATCTTGCAGGCGCCGTCGAGCAGCGAGTACTCGGAGTGGACATGGAGGTGGGCGCAGTTCTGGTGGGTGCTCAAGATGCTCCGATCTTAGGTCTCTGCCGCTCGCCCGATCAGCTCGCGCGTCGCTGTTTGCGTCGTTCCCGCCGCAGCCTCAGCCCCAGCCGTGCGCGGCCGATCAGCGACATGCTGTGGCGGTGCGGCGGGCGCTGCTCGACACGCTGCGAGGGCTGCGCCGGAGACTGCTCCTCCACCCGCGCCCGCAGACGCTCGACCGCGGCCGCCAACGCCTCGGCCATCTCGCCGCCACGAGGCTCGGGCGGCGCGGGCGAGGCGTCGGCGGACGGCGCCGGTGCTGCGGGCGCCGGTGCAGTTGCGGGTGCGGGCGCCGGTGGCGATGTGAGTGCGATCGAGGCCCTGGCCACGGGCGACTGCGGCGTCGCGCTCCTCAGCGCGGCCTCACGCAGCCGCGAAACCGTGTCCGCGAGCCCGCCCAGCAACAGCAGCGCGCCGCGCTGTGCCTGCTGCATCGCCTCGAGCAGGCGCTCGGCGCGCTCCCGGGTCGCGCGCTCGGCCGCGAGCCCGTCGTGGATCTCGAGCGCCTGGCGCTCGAGCTCGACCAGGCGTGCGCGCAGCGTCTGCTCGCTGCGCAGCACCGCCGAGCGCTGAGCCCCGGCAGCCTGCTCGGCCTCGGCCAGCTCGCGCTGCGCCGTCTCCAATCGCGCCGCCAGCGCCTGCGCCTCGCGCTCGCCGGCATCGAGGCGACGGCCGAGCCGGTCGATCTCCGCCCGCGCCTCGCGCTCGATCTCAGCGGCGCGATCTTCGGCCTCGATCCGCAGCCGCTGCTCGGCGTACTCGCGCTGGGAGGCGCGCTGCAACTCGCGCTCGAGCGCCGGGTCGCCCTCGCGGGACCGGTCCTCTCGCCAGCCGCCGCGTTCGCGCTGTTCCTCGCGCGCGTCTCGCGCTCGCTCGGCACGCTCGGCCAGGCGGCCGCGCTCCTCCTCGGCCTCGCCGAGGCGCTGCTGTAGGCTGCTGACGTGCGTCTCCAGCGTGCGCACCGTGGCCTCGGCGGCCTCGGCGCGCAGCGTCAGCGCGTGCTCACCCGATTCCGCGGCGCGGCGGGCGCGGCGTTCGGCGAGCAGATCGCCCTCGCTGCGGCGCCCGCGCCCCTCGGCGGCGCTGCCGGACTCACCGCCCGGCGTCTCGTTCCCTTCGGCGATCATGATGTCGCCAAATTACGCTGAGTCTCGGACGGGCTCGGGGGAGCGGGCGAAGGCCCCGCAAAGGACGGCTTTCAGCCCGCGAAGCGACGCGCGAGCACGCCCGCAGCGGCCGCTGCCGAGACGCCGCCGAGCGCCGTGAGCGCGAGCTTTCGCCGCGAGGGGAGTCTGCGGCGCAGATACCACTTGCCGCCGCGCCAGGCCGTGAGTCCGAGCAGCTTGTAGCCGTTTGAGTTCATGGCGCTGATGCTACCCGGCAGGCGAAGCCGCAACGCCCCGACTACTCGTTGCGCAACCGCCATGCCATGCGCGACTGCAGCGACCACAGCTCGATGAAGCCGGGTGAGGCCGTCTGCGAGAACAGCCCGCCCGACTCCGAGAAAGAGGCGAGGCTCGCGTCGTACACCGCGTTTGGCGAGAAGCGCGTGACGACGCGGGCATGGCCCTTGTAGAGCTTCAGGCCGATCTTGCCCGTCACGCGCTCGTTCACGCGCTCCATGTAGCCGTCGAGGTCGCCGCGCAGCGGCTCCCACCAGAGCCCGGCGTAGACGAGGTACGCCCACTGGTGATCGAGCTGGGGCTTGAACTGGTTCTGGTGGATCGTGCAGACCAGGCGCTCGAGCTCCGCGTGCGCAGGCAAGAGGATTGCCGCGGCGGGGACCTCGTAGATGTCGCGGACCTTCAGCCCGACGATCCGGTCCTCGATGTGATCGACGATCCCCACGCCGTGCCGGGCTGCAATCTCGGCGGCTTTTTCGAGCAGCGCAACCAGATCGAGTTTCTCATCGTTCAGGCCCACAGGGACGCCGCGCTCGAACTCGACCGTGACGATCTCAGGCTCATCCGGCGCCAGCTCCGGGCGCGTGACGAGCTGGAACACGTCGTCCTCCGGCGCGTGGGAGAGGTCCTCGATCCAGCGGCCCTCCGAGGAGCGCCCCCAGAGGTTGTCGTCGATCGAGTAGGGCGCCGCCTCGGTACCACCCTTGACCGGGATGCCGTGCTCGCGTGCGTAGGCGATCTCCTCCTCGCGGCCCATCTGCCAGGAGCGCACCGGGGCGATCACCTTCAGCTCGGGCGCCAGCGTCGCGATCGTCGCCTCGATCCGCACCTGGTCGTTGCCCTTGCCGGTACAGCCGTGGGCGATCGTGTCGCAGCCCGAGGCGCGCGCCTGCTCCACCGCGAGCTTCGCGATCAGCGGCCTGCCGAGCGCCGTGAACAGCGGGTAGCCGCCGCCGTAGAGCGCGTTCGCCTTGATCGCCGGCAACACGTACTCGCGAGCGAATTCCTTGCGCGCGTCGATGACGTGACACTCCAGCGCCCCGAGCTTCAGCGCCTTGCCTTCGATCACCTCGTAGTCCTCGCCCGGCTGGCCCAGGTTCACCGTCAGGCACACGACCTCGGCCTCGTACTCGTCCTGGATCCACTTCAGCATCACGCTCGTGTCCAGACCACCCGAGTAGAGCAGGAGCACGCGGCTCACCTGCGAAGGATCCGCCTCGTAGGACGCCGTCGGAGTCGTGTTGATTTGTCTGCTGCTCATCGGTTCGCGAAGGCTACTGGCGGGGCTCGAAGGACGTGGCCTGCCTGGGCGCGCGTTCCATCAGCGGGTAGGGCGGCTTGCCCTCGCTGAAGCCGAGCTTCTCATACAGGCCCTGGGCGTCGACGGTGTTCAGCATCCAGCGCACCGCGCCGAACGAGTTCTCGACGATCTCGCGCACGAGCTCGATGCCGAGCCCGCGCCCGCGGTAGGGCGCCAGCACGTAGACATCCGCGAGATAGGCGAGCGTGACGCCGTCGGAAACCGCCCGTGCGAAGCCGATCTGCCGATCCTCCTCGTAGAGCCCGAGCACCCGGGCCGAGCCCGCGATCGCCTGAACGACCGGCTCGCGCGGGCGGCCGAGGCCCCAGTAGGACTCCTTGCTGATAAACGCGTGGACCGCGTCCACGTCGATCCGCGTGCGGTCGTCGTCGAGCTCGAAACCGCCCGGCAGCTCGCGGCGCACCTCAGCCCTCCAGCACCGCGCTCAGGCGCCGAAGAGCCTCGTCGACCTCGTCGATCGAGATCGTCAGCGGCGGCAGCAGGCGCAACGTCGTCGGGCCCGTCGCGTTCGTGATGAGCCGCTGCTCCAGCAGCGCCCGGCTCATCACCTCCGGCGCGGGAATGTCCAGCTCGCACGCGAGCATCAGCCCCCGGCCGCGTACCTCGGTCACGTGCGGCAGCTGCGCGAGCCCCTCGGCCAGCAGTCGGCCGTGCTCGCGCACCGCCGCGAGCAGGCCCGGGTCGCTGCTCAGCTCGAATGCCGCCAGCGCGCCCGCCGCGACCGTCGGGCCGCCCGCGAACGTCGAGCCGTGATCGCCAGCCTGCAGCACGTCCGCCAGGCGCTCGCCCGTGACCAGCGCGCCGATCGGCAGGCCGCCGCCGAGCGCCTTCGCCGTGGTCAGCGCGTCGGGCACCACGCCCGTCTGCTCGTAGGCCCACAGCGAGCCCGTGCGGCCCATCCCGGTCTGGATCTCATCGAAGATCAGCGCCGCCCCGTGCTCGTCGCAGGCCGCGCGCGCCGCCTGCAGGCAGTCCTCGGAGAGCACGTGCACGCCGCTCTCGCCCTGGATCGGCTCGAGGATCACCGCCGCGGTGCGCTCGTCGACCGCACCCGCAATCGCCTCCGGTGTGGCCTGCACCGGGCGAAAGCCCGGGACCAGCGGCGCGAACGGGGCCTGCTTTGACTCCTGGGGCGTCGCCGACAGCGAGCCGTACGTACGACCGTGGAAGGCGCCGTGGGCGACCACGAACTCGCCTCCCGGGCGCGCCTTGCGCGCGAGCTTGATCGCCGCCTCGTTCGCCTCGGCGCCGGAGTTGCAGAAGAACACCTTCCCGCCCAGGCTCGACTGCGACAGGCGCTGCGCCAGGCGCATCGCCGGCTCGGTGTAGAACAGGTTGCTCGTGTGCATCAGCCGCCCCACCTGCTCGCGCACCGCCACCACGACGTGCGGGTGGCAATGCCCGAGGTTCGTGACCGAGATCCCGCACAGGAAGTCGAGGTACTCGTTGCCCTGCTCGTCCCACAGCCGCGAACCCTCGCCGCGCACGAACTCGACCGGCTGTCGGATGTAGGAGCCGATCACGCTCGTGCGCTCGAGCTCCTGCAGCTCGGCCAGGCTCATGTCGTCGCCTCGATCTTCGTGCCGATGCCCGCGTCGGTGAACAGCTCGAGCAGCAGCGAGTGCGGCAGGCGACCGTCGAGGATGTGCGCCGCGCTGACGCCGGCCTGGATCGCGTCGACGCAGGCGGCGAGCTTCGGGCGCATGCCGCCCGCGAGCGTCGGCATCGCCTCCTCGACGCGCGCCACCGTCGCTTGGCCGATCAGGCTGTCTGGCGCCCGCGGGTCCTCGAGCCAGCCCGGCACGTCGGTCAGGAAGATCACCTTGTAGGCGCCGAGCGCCCCCGCGACCGCGCCCGCGGCCTCGTCGGCGTTGATGTTGTAGGAGTTGCCCTCGCGGTCCGCGCCGACCGAGGCGATCACCGGGATGTAGTCGCTTGCGACGTGCTCGATCACACCGACGTTCACACGCTCGATCCGCCCCACGAAGCCGATGTCCTGGCCGTCCGGCGCGGCGCGGCGCGAGGCGCGAAACAGCGAGCCGTCATCGCCGCACAGCCCGACCGCGGGCTGGCCGTGGCGGTTCAGGCGCAGCACGATCTCCTTGTTGATCTTGCCCATCAGCACCATCTTCGCGACCTCGACCGTGCTCTCATCCGAGACGCGCAGACCCCCGACGAACTCGACCGGCAGCCCGAGGCGCTCCATGTAGGCGCTGATCTCCGGGCCGCCGCCGTGCACGACGATCGGGTTCAGCCCGACGTACTTGAGCAGCACGACATCGCGCGCGAACTCCTCGCGCAGGGTCTGATCCTCCATCGCGGCGCCGCCGTACTTGATCACGACCGTCTTGCCGTGGAACTCCCTGATGTAGGGCAGCGCCTCGAGCAGCGTTCCTACATCACGCATCGCATGCGCCGCCTCTCATGTCGTGTACTCGGCATTTATTCGGATGTACTCGTGGCCGAGATCGGAGAAGAACACCTCGGTCTCGACCCCCTCCCCCGGCAGCTCGATCTCGTACTCGACCTCCGGCGCGAGCACCGCGGTCGCGAGCGCCCGCTCGTCATAGGCGATCGCCGTCCCGGCGATGCACACGGGGGTGCCCTCGATCGTGAGGTCCGCGGGCAGCGGCGCCGTTCCGGGCAGCGCGGCGCCGACCGCCTGCACGATCCGCCCCCAGTTCGGGTCCGCGCCGTGCAGCGCGGTTTTCACGAGCGGCGAGTTCGCCACTGCGCGCGCGACCGCCTCGGCGCTCTGCGGATGTCCACCGCGGACGATCACGCGCCCGATCCGCTCGGCGCCCTCGCCGTCGGCGACCATCATGATCGCGAGCTGGCGCAGCAGCGCGTCGAGCGCCTCGCCGAGGCGCAGCTCGTCCTCGCTCTCGGGCGCGACGCGCACGCCGCTTGCGCCCGAGCACATCAGGATCGCGGTGTCGTTGGTCGAGAGCTGGCCGTCGACCGAGGCGCGGTCGAACGAGCGCTTCACGCACACGCCCAGCAGCAGCTCCGCGGTCTCGGGCTCCAGCGCGGCGTCGGTCTGCACGAAGCAGAGCATCGTCGCGAAGTTCGGCGAGATCATCCCGGCGCCCTTGCACTGGGCGCTGAGGCGAACCGTGCCCGAGGGCAACCGCACCTCGAGGTTGGCGCGCTTCTCAGAGGCGTCCGTCGTTTGGATCGCCTGCTGGAAGGCGGCATCGCCCGCCTGTGCGAGCTCGGGACGCGCGGCCAGGATCCCCTTCAGCATCTTCTCGATCGGCAGGTGGTGGCTGATGCCGCCAGTCGAGGCGAGCGCGACCTCGGCGGGGTCGCAGCCGACCGCCATCGCCGCGGCGCCCTGCGACTTGGCGGCGTCGTCGAGCCCCCGCTGCCCCGTGGCGGCGTTGGCGCAGCCGGAGTTCGCGAGCACCGCGCGCAGGCCGTGCAGGCGGCAGCGCTCCTGGCTGACGAGCACCGGCGCCGCGGGCATGCCGGTGGCCGTGAAGCGTGCGGCGCTGACCGGCGTCTCGACGTCGCAGACGAGCAGCCCGAGGTCGGGGTTGCCGCTGGGCTTGATCCCGCTGACGACGCCCGCCGCGCGAAAGCCGCCCGGCAGCCCGGCCTCGGGGCCGAGGTCGCGCACGTGCTCGGGCGCCGGCACCCAGCGCGAGTGGAAGAACGGCTGCGGCGGTCCGGTCGCGACGCCGCCGAAGACGTTTGTGCCCGGCGGCTTCTTGCCCTCGGCGCTCACGTCAGGCCCTCCGTCTCCTCGAGGCCGAACATCACGTTGAGGTTCTGTACCGCCTGCGAGGAGGTGCCCTTCCAGAGGTTGTCGATCGCCGAGAGCACGACCACCTTGCCGCTGTGCGGGTCGGCCTTCGCGAACACGCGACAGAGGTTGGTGCCCTGCACCTCGCGCGTGCCCGGCGGCGCGCCGACCACCTCCACGAACGGCTCGTGCTCGTAGGCGGCGAGCATCAGCTCGGCCAGCTCGGCGTTCCCGACCCGCCGCGTCGGCGTGACGTAGCAGTCGGCGAGCTCGCCCTGGTCGAGCGGCACGAGGTGCGCCTGGAACAGCACCGCGACCTCGTCCCGCGCCCCGGCCGCGGCGCGCAGCGGCGCGAGCTGGTCCTCGATCTCGGGCGTGTGGCGGTGTTCGGCGACCTTGTAGGGAAGGATGTTCTCGCCGGACATCGACTGGTGCGTGGTCTCTTCGAACGCGCGTCCCGCGCCGGAGATGCCCTGCTTGGCATCGATCACGACGTCCGCGATCAACCCGGCGCGGGCGAGCGGGGCGAGGCCGAGCAGTGAGGCGGTCGGATAGCAACCGGGGTTGGCGACGATGTCTGCGGCGGCGATCCGCTCGCGGTGAAGCTCCGTCAGACCGTAGACAGCCTGCTCGAGCAGATCGGGACGCGGGTGCTTGCCGTACCACTGTTCATAGACGGCCAGCGAGGACAGTCGGAAATCGGCGCTGAGGTCCACCACGCGCGCGCCACGCTCGCGCAGCTCGGCGACGGTGGGCGCTGCGGCGGCGTGCGGGTAGGCGACGATCGCGGCGTCGAGCTCTCCGTATGCATCGAGATCCAGTTCGCCGAGCGTGAGCGGCACGCGATAGCGCGGGTAGAGGTCGTCCAGGCGCCGCCCGACCTCCGAGCGCCCGGTCACGGCGACGAGCTCGAAGCCGGGGTGACGCCAGAGCAGGTGCGCGGCGAGCGCGCCCGCGAAGCCGGTGGCGCCCGCGACGATCACGCGCGACGAACCGGGCGCGAAGGACTGCGACGGCGCCTGCCCCGCGGCGGCGCGCGTGTTCGCGAGCTCAGCCACGCAGCTCGCCTCCCAGCTCGCCGAGCGCGGCCACGATCCGCTCGCGCACCGGCGCGACGTCCTCGTCGGTCAAGGTGCGCTCATCGGCGCGGAACGACAGCGCGAGCGCGAGCGAGCGCCGCCCCTCGCCGACCTGACTGCCGGTGTAGACGTCGAAGATCTCGGCGCCCGCCAGGATCTCGCCCGCGGCTTTGCGCAGCGCGTGCAGCACGTCGCGGGCGGGCACCCGCTCGGGCAGCGTGACCGCGATGTCCTGGCGCAGCGTCGGCACCGAGCCGAAGGCGCGGAAGGCCAGCGCCTCGGGCGCGGCGGCCGCCAGCTTGCCGAGGTCGATCGCGAAGGCGGCTGTGCGCTCCAGGCCCCACGCCTCGGCGACGAGTGGGTGGACCTCGCCGAGGAAGCCGAGCTGCAGCGGTTGGCCTGCGGGGTCGCGCGCAAGCACCGCGGCGCTGCGGCCGGGATGCAGGAACGGCCACTGCTCCTCGCGCACCGACCAGTGCACGTGGAAGCGGTCGAGCAGCGCGGCAAGCAGGCCCTTCGCGGCGAAGAAGTCGGCGCGGGCGGGCGCGCCGCCGTGCCACGAGCGCGGGGCGAGCGCGCCGGTGAGCAGGGCGCCGAGTGCGTGGTGCTCCTCTGCGCCGCGGCGCTTGATGCGAGGCCCGGTGTCCTCCCCACCATCGCTTGCCGGATCGAGCGCGCGATAGACGGTGCCGGACTCGAAGATCGCGACGTCGGGGCCGTTGCGCGCGACGTTGTACCGGGCGGCGTCGAGCAGCGAGCCGAGCAGCGTCGGGCGCATGATCGACTGCGCGTCCGACAGCGGGTTCTCCAGACGCACGACGCGCCGCATTGCGTGCTCGGCGGGGAGCTGCAGCCGGTCGAGCAACGCGGGCTCGGCGAAGCTCCAGCCGACGACCTCGGACAGGCCGCGTCCGACCATGGCGTCCTCGGCTTCGCGCCGCACGCGCTGGGCGTGCGTCAGCGCTCCGGCGGCGCCGCGCCGCGCGGGCAGCGTCGCGGGCAGACCCTCCAGACCGTCGATACGCGCGACCTCCTCGATCAAGTCGACCTCGCGCGTCACGTCCTGACGGCGCAGCGCGGGCACGGTCACGTCGAGCCCAGCGGCGTCTGCGGCGTCCGGCTCACTCGCCTGCGCGGGCTTGCAATCGAAGTCGAGCGCCCGCAGGATCTCGGCCTGGCGCTCGGCGGGCACGGGCACCCCGAGAATCGCCTGCACCCGCGCCTCGCGCAGGCGCAGCACCTGAAGCGGCGCGGAGGGCTCGCCGACGTCGATCGTCCCGGTGAGCGGACGCGCACCGCAGCACTCGACCATCAGCTGCGTGGCGATCGCCTGCGCGTGCAGGCACTGCTCGGGCTGAAGGCCCTTCTCGAAACGCGAGGACGCCTCGCTACGCAGGCCAAGCTGCCAGGAGGCGCGGTGGATCGAGGGGCCGTCCCAGGTGGCGACCTCCATCAGCACGCGCGTGGTCTCGGGCGCGACCTCCGAGCGCGCGCCGCCCATCAACCCGGCGATCGAGGTTGGGCCCTCGGCGTCCTCGATCAGGACCATGCGCGCGTCGAGCGTGCGCGTCTGCCCGTCGAGCGTCTGCACCTGCTCGCCGTCGTGGGCGCGGCGCACGGTCAACTTCGCGCCCGCGACGCGGTCGAGGTCGAAGGCGTGCAGCGGCTGGCCGCTCAGCAGCATCGCGTAGTTGGTGACGTCGACGACGTTGTTGATCGGGCGCTGCCCCGCGGCCATCAGCCTGGCCTTCAGCCACGGCGGCGAGGGCGCGATCGTGACGTTCTCGAACACGCGTGCGGTGAAGCGCGGGCACAGGTCGGGGCACTCGACGACGATCTCGGCGGACTCGACCGGGCCGTCGGAGCCGGGGTCCTCACCCCAAGGCTCGGGCGCGAGCGCGGCGCCCGTGGCGGCGTGCAGCTCGCGCGCGACGCCGTAGACGCCGAGGCAGTCGGGACGGTTTGGCGTGATCTCGAGCTCGAGCACGTCGGTCTCGATCGGCAGCAGGTCGGCGAGCGGCGTGCCAGGGGCAAACTCGGCATCGAGCTGCAAGCCGTCGAGCACCAAGATCCCCTCCTCCCCGCCCGGACCGATCTCGAGCTCGCTCTCGGCGAGGATCATCCCTTCGGAGGCGACGCCGCGGAGCTTGGCTCCCTTGATCTTCGTCCCGTCGGGCATCACCCCGCCCGGCAAGACGACGGCCACGGTCTGCCCAACCGAAACGTTTGGCGCGCCGCACACAATTTGAGCCGGGCCACCGTTCTCGGTCTCACCAATGTCGACCGTGCAGACCCGCAGTCGGTCGGCGTCGGGATGCGGCTGCACGTCGAGCACATGGCCCACGACGAAACCCTCGCCGCCGCACACGCCGTGGTGGTGGATCGCCTCGACCTTGGTCCCGGTGAGCGTCAAACGCTGCTCGATCTGCTGCACGTCGAGCGCGGGGTCGCAGTATTCGCGCAGCCATGTGAGTGGGACCCGCATTAGAACTGCTCCAGGAATCTGAGGTCGTTCTCGTAATACAGGCGCAGGTCGGGCACGCCGTGCTTGAGCATGGCGATCCGCTCGACGCCCATACCCCAGGCAAAGCCCTGCACCTTCTCGGGGTCATAGCCGGGCGTGTTGGCCTCGGTGGTAGGCACGTATGAGTAGACGTTGGGGTCGACCTCGCCGGCGCCGAGCACCTCGAGCCAGCCCTCGCCCTTGCACAGGTGACAGCGTGCGCCGTCGCGCAGGAAGCCGTTGCCGTCGCAGTTGAAGCAGGACACGTCGACCTCGACGCTGGGCTCGGTGAAGGGGAAGAAGTGCGGACGCAGACGCACCTCGCGCTCATCTCCGAACACGGCCTGGGCGAACGTCAGCAGCGTGCCCTTGAGGTCGGCGAGCGTGATGTCCTGATCGACGGCCAAGCCCTCGATCTGGTGAAACTGCGGCGTGTGCGTGGCGTCGGAGTCGGGGCGGTAGACGCGCCCGGGGATGACGACGTACAGCGGCGGCGGGTGCGCCTCCATCGCGCGCACCTGCATCGGCGAGGTGTGCGTGCGCAGCACGAGCTCCTCGGCGGCGAGCGGCGACGGCGGCAGGGGTGTCTCGCGGCCGGTCTCGACTTCCTCGGCAAAGGGCGGACCGGCGACGTAGAAGGTGTCGGTGCGCGCCCGCGCGGGGTGCGTGGGGCTGTGGTTGAGCGCGTCGAAGTTGTAGTGGACGGTCTCGATCTCGGGCCCCTCCATCACGGTGAAGCCGAGTCCGAGGAAGATGTCTTCGAGCTCGCGCCGCGTGCGCGTGAGCAGGTGCAGGTGCCCGATCGACTGCGGCGGCGCGCCGGGCAGCGTGACGTCGAGGCGGTCCTCCTGCAACCGACGCTCGAGCTCGGCGCCGCCGAGCTGCCCGGCGCGCTGCTCGATCAGCGCCTCGAGCGCTTGACGCGCCTGGTTGGCGGCCTTGCCGACGGGGCCGCGCTGGGCGGGCTCGAGCTGGGCGACGCCGCGCAGCATCTGCGGCAGCTCGGCCTTGCGCCCGAGCCAGCGCACGCGCAGCTCCTCCAGAGCCTCGCCGCCGCTCGCGGTCGAGATCTCGCTTTCGGCCTGCGCCCGAAGCTCCTGGATGCGCTCGATCATGAGGCCGGGACCCTAGATGACGCAGGGGCGCTTTTGCCGCGACGCGTGACCTCATACAGGGCGACGGTCGCGGCCATCGCGGCGTTGAGCGACTCGGATGCGATCGGGATGCGCGCGCTGCGCTCGCAGGCGGCGCGGATGTCGGCGGGCAGGCCCTCCCGCTCGGCCCCGACGAGCAGCGTCAGCCCGGCGACGGGAGCAGGCGATTCACCCGGCCCGCGTAGAACCTCCTCGGCGTCGGCGGCGAGCGCGACGCGTTCGCCCGGCAGCTCGCGGGGATCGGCGACGCGCGCGAGCGCGACCGAGAAGACAGCGCCCATGCTGGCGCGCACGGCCTTGGGCGAGTGCGGGTCGGCACAGCCGGGACCGAGCGCCACGCACGAGGCGCCGAACGCGTGCGCGGAGCGCAGGATCGCGCCGACGTTGCCCGGGTCGCCGACGCCGTGCAGGTATACGCACAGCGGACCGGCGGGCTCGGAGAAGACCTGCTCGTAGACGCCGATCAGGCGTGTCCCCGAGCCGAGCGTCGAGACCGAGCGCAGCGCGTCGGGCGCGACGTCGTGAAAGTCCGAGTCGCCGAGCTCCGAGCCCGCGAGCCGAAAGCCCTCGACGGCGGTGCGCCCGGCTGCGCGCGCGGCGAGCACGAGATCCTCGCCCTCGGCCAGGAAATGCCCGCTGCGTTCGCGCTCGCGTCTGCTCGCCAGTCGCTTGAGCTGCTTCAGGCGGGGATTTTGTTGAGATTTGATGATCATCGTCTGGTGCGTGTGGATTGGACTACTGCGGACATAAAAAAAGCGCCGTCCTGTTGAGAACGGCGCCCGGGAGGCTTCGATGTCGATTGCCGGGTCAGGCAGCCGACGCCTCGCGGGCGACCTCGGCAAAACGTCGGAAGGTGTCGGCGTCGCGCACGGCGATGTCCGCGAGCACCTTGCGGTCGAGCTCGACGCCGGCCAGCTTGAGGCCGTGCATCAGCTGCGAGTAGCTCATGCCGTTTATGCGCGCGGCGGCGTTGATGCGGGTGATCCACAGGCGGCGGAAGTCGCGCTTGCGGTTGCGCCTGTCGCGGTAGGCGTAGGCGTCGGCCTTCAGCAGCGCCTCCTTGGCGCGCTTGTAGTTCGAGTGCGCCTCGCCGCGAAAGCCCTTGGTCAGCTCGAGCGTCGCGCGGCGCTTCTTGCGCGCGTGGACCGAACGCTTGACGCGCGTCATGAGTCAGCCCTCGCGGACGTCCTGTTCGCAGCTTTGGCGCCACCGGTCGCCTTCCGGGCGCCCTTGGCCCCAAGCATTCGCTTGATCCGCGGTTCGTCGTGCTCGTTGATCATCTTCGGCCCACCGAGAGCACGCTTCTTTTTCGGCGACTTCTTCTCGAGGATGTGGCTCGTGAAGGGGTGCCGGCCGCGCACCTTGCCGGTGCCGGTGACTTTGAAGCGCTTCTTCGCGCCGGAGTGGGTCTTCATCTTGGGCATGAGCAGCGGATGATTATGACACGGCTGCGTCCGCGGACGCGTCCGGCGGGCTCTCGCGCGCCTCGGGCGTCTCGACGGCCGCCACGGCGGCCTCGTCCAACGGCGACTGCAGCGCGGTCGAGGCGACATCGCCGGTCTCGCCTTCGGTGAAGACCTCGTCGGCTGCCTCCTCGCCGTCGGCCTTGCCGGACAGCACCGCTTTCGAGGGCGCCATCATCATCGTCATGTTGCGCCCTTCCTGGATCGGGCGCTGCTCGACGACGCCGAGCTCTGCCAGCTCCTCGGCGAGGCGGTCGAGGATCGCGGTGCCGCGCTCGGGGTGGGTGACCTCGCGCCCGCGGAACATGATCGTGACCTTGACCTTGTCCTTGTGGCGCAGGAAGCGCTCGACGTGATGCTTCTTGGTGTCGTAGTCGTGCTCGGCGATCTTCGGGCGGAACTTGATCTCACGCACGGTGATCTGCTGCTGGTGCTTGCGCGCCTGCTTGACCTTCTGCGCCTGCTCGTACTTGTACTTGGAGTAGTCGAGCACGCGGCAGACGGGCGGGCGCGCCTCGGGGGCGACCTCGACCAGATCGAGATCGCGCTCCTGCGCGAAGACGAGCGCGTCGGGCGTCTTCAGCACGCCGACCTGGTTGCCCTCGTCGTCGATCAGGCGCACCTCGGGAACGCGAATGCGCTCGTTGATCCTCGTCGTGTCCCGCTCGGGCGGGCGCCGGTCGAACCTGCGTGGAACCGGCACTAGCTGTGATGAACGCGCGTCAAGCGGTTAAGCGTCGCGCTCGTGAGATTTTTGGGGCTGCAAGGCGGGTGAGTATAGCTCCCCTTGGATCTGCTGTGAGAACTTTTCCACGGTCGTGGAACCGGTGTCACCGCCGCGGTGCTCTCGCACCGAAACCGCCCCCTCGCTCTGCTCGCGCTCGCCCACGATCAGCATGTAGGGAAGCTTGCGCAGCTCGGACTCGCGGATCTTGCGCCCGACCGACTCGTTGCGGTCGTCGAGCTCGACGCGAATGCCTCTCTCGCCGAGCTGCTCACGCACGCTCTCCCCGTATTCGTTGAAGCGATCGGAGACCGGCAGCACGATCGCCTGCACCGGCGTGAGCCACAGCGGCAGCTCGCCGCCGTAGTGCTCGAGCATGATTCCGATGAAGCGCTCGTAGGAGCCGAACGCGGCACGGTGGATCATTACCGGCTGGTGCTCGTGATTGTCGGCGCCGGTATAGGTCAAGCCGAAGCGCTCGGGCATCGAGTAGTCGAGCTGAACTGTTCCCAACTGCCAGGAACGGCCGAGCGAGTCGGTCATGTGCATGTCGATCTTCGGGCCGTAGAACGCGCCGTCGCCGGGGTTCAGCGCGTAGTCGAGCTCCATCTGTGAGAGCGCGTTCGCGAGCTTGGCCTCGGCGCGATCCCACATCTCATCGCTGCCGATGCGCTGCTCCGGACGCGTGGAGAGCTCGAGGCTGACGTCGAGGCCGAACAGCTCGTATGTCGCAAACGCGAGCTCCAGGCAGCCCTCGACCTCCTGCTGCACCTGCTCCTCGGTGCAGAAGATGTGACCGTCGTCCTGGGCGAAGTGGCGCACGCGCAAGAGACCGTGCAGCACGCCGGAGGCCTCGTTGCGATGCAACAGGCCCGGCTCGAAGTAGCGCACCGGCAACTCGCGATAGGAGTGGCGCCGGCTGCCGAACAGATGCGCGTGACCCGGGCAGTTCATCGGCTTGACGCCCATGTCGCGGTCCTCGACATCGAGCGTGAACATGTTCTCGCGGTACTTGCCCCAGTGGCCCGAGGTCTTCCACAGCTCGGCGTCGTAGATCTGCGGGGTCTTCACCTCGCTGTAGGCACGCTGCCCGACCATCGCGCGCGATACGCCGACGAGCGTGTTGAACACGGTCGTGCCCGCGGGCAGCCAGAAGGCCGAGCCGGGCGAGACATCCGAGAAGGTGAACAGGCCGAGCTCGCGCCCGAGCTTGCGGTGGTCGCGTTCCTTGGCCTGCTCGATCCGCTGCAGGTGCTCTTTGAGCTCCGCGTCGGCGAAGAAGGCCGTGCCGTAGATGCGGGTCAACATCGTGCGATCGGAGTCGCCGCGCCAGTAGGCGCCCGCGACGGACTGCAGCTTGAAGGCGCCGACCGACTTCGTGCTCGGCGCGTGCGGGCCGCGACAGAGATCGGTGAAGGGGCCGTTGGTGTAGAGCGAGACGCTCTGCAGCGGGTGCTCGCGCGGGGCAGCCTGAACGAGGTCGTCGATCAGCTCGACCTTGTAGTCCTGGCCTTCGCCGGCAAAGCGCTCGCGCGCGTCGGCGGGAGTCACGTCGCGGCGCTCGAACGGCTCCGCCGCTTTGACGTGTGCGCGCATGCGCTCTTCGATCTTGGGGAAGTCCGCTTCGGAGACGCTGACGCCCTCGGGAAACTCGAAGTCGTAGTAGAAGCCGTCGGCGATCGCGGGTCCGATCGAGATCTTCACGCCGGGGTAGAGCTCGAGCACGGCCTCGGCGAGCACGTGGGCGGCGTCGTGGCGGATCAGCTCGAGCGCACCGTCGCCACTGCGGCTGGTGAGAATCGACAGGTGCGCGCCGTCGGGCAGCGGCCGCGAGAGGTCACGGGCCTGTGGCCGCTCGCCCGCCTCGGGATGGCTGACCTCGACGGCCAGGGCGGCGCGCGCGAGCCCAGGGCCGATCGCCGCGGCGGCGTCGGCGCCGGTGGCGCCGTCGTCGAGCTGCAGCGCGTTGCCGTCGGGAAGTGTCACGGTCACGGACATCTCAGCGCTGCAGGCTACCCACCCGGCACGCGCGCGTCAGACGCGTGGCTCAGGCGACTTGCCAGAGCGCGTCGTCGCCGAGCGGCGTGCGCCGCGCGGCGCCGGAGCCCACGAGCTCGATCAGGGCGCGCTCGGCCGCGGCGCGGTCGGGCAGCTCGTTGTTCTGCGCCATGATCGCCGCGACCTCCTACGTGACGAGACCGTCGGGGAAACGCCGCAGCACCGGCAGCGGGTCCTCGGGCGGCGGCTCGCGCACGAGCGTGCGCTCGAGGTTGGCGATCAGCAGGTCGTAGGCCTCAACGCTCTGAAAGCCGCCCGCCTCCAGACGCCGTCCGCCGGCCTCGAAAACCAGCGACGGGGCCGAGTAGCGCACGGAACCGTCCGTCCGGCGCGCCTTGCCTTGGAACTCGGTGGCGCCGCCCTCGGCGGTACGCGTCTCGGCCCTGTCGGCCTCGTAGGCCGCAATCGTCCACTCGTCCTCGATCGCGCCGACCACGGCCTCGACGTCAAGGCCGCCCACGCGCGCAAGCGCCGCTGCGATGTCGGCATCCTCATCGAGCACGAGCGTGCTGGTAAACCAAGCGAACTGCAGCGCGCGATGCACCTCGTGCTCGCGGCCGGACGCGAGCAGTCGCGCGGCCACGATCGTCCGGCAGGCGCGCGCCGTGGCGGCGATCCGCGCGCGGGGCTCGGCGGCGAACGGCATCCCGAAGCGGCGGAAGCCGAGGTTGCCGACGGCCATGCGCGTCGGGGTGTAGCCGAGCTCGGCGTAGCGGCTGGGGTCCTCGGACAACCCGATCGTCACCAGCCGCCAGTCGAGCTGCTCACCGTAGCGCCAGCGCAGAACCGCGAGCGCGGGGCTCGCCGAGTAGGCCCACGGGCAACCGGGGTCGCTGAAGTGAGTTACCGCCACCTGCGCCATCGATCGCGATGATTGCATACGCAATCGTACTTCCCGGACTCAGGTCCGTATAAACCTGGTGAAGCCTCCAGCCCGCCGGTGGGGTCATGGCCGGATCGCAGCCGCAGAGCCGAACCGTAGCCGATCTTGCAGACAATCGACTGAGAAACACGGGGTGCAGACGATCGTCTGAATATGCGAACATCATCGCATGCCCGATCAAGACCCCGACGCGATAAAGATCACCCTCTCCCCCACCCAGGTGGACGACGTCCTGCGCGCAGCGGCGCGCGGCCGCGCTCCAAGCATCTCGACGCTGATCGCCGACTCGCTGGCCGCGCCGCTGGAGCGCAACGGCAACGGCGGCGGCGCACAGGCGCATGAGCTGGCCGCGACGGCGGCAGACTCGGCCGCGATGCGCGGCTACATGCTGCGCGAGACGAGCGATCCGCGCATGTCGCGGTCGTTGCTGCGCGGTCTGTCGCTGCTGACGGGCTTCGGCCCCGACGGCGGCGAGCGCGGGATCGTCGAGCTGGCCGACGACCTCGGGATGAGCCCGAGCACGGCCCACCGCTACGCGCTCACGCTGGTCGAGATCGGCCTGCTGGAGCGCTGCCCGCGAACGCGCAAGTACCGCCTGCCGCGCGGCTGAGTCGGCGTCGAGCCGCGTACCTGCTCAGCTCGGGGCCCGCAACAGCTCGGGACCCTCCTCGGCCGCGCCTGGCTTGTTCAGCGCCGGGTTCGCGGGAGCCGCCGACAGGCGCCCTTCGGGCAGCGGGCCGCACAGCTCGAGGGCTTCATCGGCGTCGAGTCCGGGGTCAAGCCAAGCCCGCTGCGCATCCTCGTCGGCGAGGATCACAGGCATGCGGTTGTGGATCGAGGCGGCGACGCGGTTCGGCGCCGAGTCGCAGGTGAGCAGCGTGACGCTGTGGATCCACTCGCCCTCCACCTTGGCGGGCGTCCACAGCGCCGCGAACGCGAACGGTGCGCCGCCGTCGACGCGGAACAGGAACGGCTGGCGCGGCTCGCCCTTGCGCTCCGGTTTCAGCCACTCGAAGTAGCCGTCGGCGATCTGCAGCGCGCGACGCTCGCCTCGTGGCACCAGCCGCCGATAGGCGGGCCGGCTGGTCACGGTCTCGATCCTGGCGTTGATCATGCTGTGGGCACCCTTCAGGTCGGTAGCCCACGATGGGATCAACCCCCAGCGCATCAGCTCCGCCTGGGGCTCGCCCTTGGGGGCGACGATCGTCAACACCTCTTCGGTGGGCGCGACGTTGTAGCGATGCGTGCCCGCCTCGTCCGGGAAGGGAACCTTGAAGCGTTCGTTCAGTTCCTGGATTCCGGCCGTGTTCGTGTAGCGCCCGCACATGCCTTGCGAGCATAGGGCGCGGCGTGGGCGACCTCGCAGACGACGGAGGCCCCGCTCGCGCGGGGCCTCCGAGAGCAGCGAACTGCGTTGTGCTCGACGAGCTAGCCGGCCGACTTCACCTCGATCAGCGGCTGAGCGCCGGTCCAGCAGCCGGCGTCCAGGCGGAACGTGCCGGTGCCGCTTGTACCGCCGTCGCAGTAGAAGCCACCGGAGGTGCTGTTGAAGTACGCATCCGCAGGCACCGGGTCGGCGCCGACGGTCGGCGGGACTTCTTCACCTTCTTTCAGCGGTTCTGTCAGCGCGACGTTCAGCGAGTCGTACGGACCCTGCACGCCGGTCGGGGCGTAGCCGTGCGAGAACGTGTTGAAGGCGACGCTCACGATCGTCTTGGCCGGAAGCGTCACCGGCGCCTTTTTCGTGCCGAGTTTGCCGAACTTGATTTTGAACAGCTTCCCGTGGAAGCATTCGCCCTTCTTGAACCAGCCGCCGTTACCTGCGCAGCGAGGATCGGCCGACGGCCGATACGGCACGGCGAAGCCCTGCGTCAACGTCACGAGCTTGGCGCCAACGCTGTTTTCCGGCCCGACCGCATAGATGTTCAGCGTGATCGGAACCGTGAACGTCGACCCCGCCGCCGAGGCGCAGGTGTCGTCGGTCGCGCCGCCACTCTGACACGCCCAGCTGCTCATGCCGACCGTGACCATCGGGTTCGTCACCGGGCCGGTCGCTTCGATCTGCCCGCCGAGCTCGGCGGCAGACTCGGCCTGAAAGCCGATCGACTGCACGTTGCCCGGCAGCGGCTTGGGCAGGTTGTTGTAGACCACGGTCGAAGCGCTCGCGGCCATTGCCATCACGGCAAAGACGGCGCCCACCGTTACAAGCGAGACAGCAAGCTTCGCCGCCCGCACAGGAATCCTTCCGGTCATCTCGTCTCCAATTGTCGTCCTCTTGCCCGCGGACCGTTCGGCCTTCAGGCACCTTGTCCCCTCCAGGGATCCTCGGGCGAGACGCAGCAGGTCAGACGCCGCGCGGCGACACGATGCCCCCAATCGACGCCCTCTCCTCCGGCGCTCGTCCAGAGCGCAAGCTAGTCGGCGAAGTCCCGCTTGTCAAATAAATCGACTGTGTGATCGATATGAAACAACCATGTGAGCGTTGTGTTATCGCGGCTCGCGCCACATGCGCCACTGCGGCGGCGCGCCACGCCCGAGCGCGAACTCATCCATCGCCTCGAAGCCGTGGCGTTCATACAGGGCTTGGTTTCGCGGCGTGGAGGACTCGAGGAATGCGGGAACGCCATCGGCGTCGCAGCGCGCGAGTACCGGAGCGAGCAGCGCGGCGCCGAGCCCACGCCCTTGCCACACCGGGTCCACGCCGAGGAAGGCGAGGTAATAGTGCGGCGGGAACTTCGGCTCGCGAGGGTGGCCGGCTTCGAGTCGTGTCAGCGAGCTCAGCACACGCGGGATGTGACGGCCGAAGCAGGCGATCATCGCGGGCAGCAGGCGCATCTGGGTTGCAAGCGGAGCTTTCCACTGCCCGGGCGGCTCCCACACCGCGGCGCCGACCGAGCCCGCCGTCGTGTAGGTCTGCTCGTGATCGAGCCACAGCCGACGCAGGAACAGCTCGAAGCCGCGGCGCAGGACCCTCATGCGGCGCAGGTCGCCGTGCAGCACCCAGCTGAACACGGGGTCGTCGTAGAAGGCCCGCGCCAGTGCACCGGCCATCGCCTCGGCCTCGAGCGACGTACCCCTGCGCACCGTCGCGGCCTCCTGGTTGGCGGCGGCGATGTCGATCATCCCGACCTCAGGACTGGCGCTCGACCGACGCCAGCGAGCGTCTGATCGAGCGAGTGAGTGAGGCGCGTACCAGCGGCGCGAGGCCGGGCAGCGGCGAGTCGATGCGGATGTCATAGACGAACTGCGTTCCCCCGTCGGCGGTGGGCGCGAAGGTCATCACGCCGACGTGCCCGCGCAACGGGCTGCCTTTCGTGATGCGATAGACGATCCGCTCCGGCGCCACGAACTCGGTGACGGTCTCCTCGAACGGGGGCAGCGGCCCGATCTGCAGTCTGCGCATCGAGCCGACGCCATTGCGCTCGCCGCCCTCGCCATCGGACAGGCGCGTGACCTTGGCACCGAACACCTCGGCCAGGTTCTCGTGCTCTGCCAGGTAGGCGAACACGCGCTCGGGCGGCTTGGCGAAGTGGTGCTCGACATGGACATGATGGGCCCGCACCGGTCGGAGCCTACCGACCGCGGGCCAAGCGCAGGAGGCGAGCCCGAGTCAGGGCTCGAGGATCAGCTTGCCGCGTGTGTGCCCGGCCTCGCTGAGCTCGTGCGCCTTTGCGACGTCGGCGAGCGGGAACGTGCCCGCGATCTCGACCTTGACCTCGCCGGAGGCGACGAGCCCCGCGATCGTCGCGAGCTGCTCGGAGCTCGTGGTCATGCTCAGCAGCTCGACGCGAAAGCCGCGTGCCGCGGCCTCGGCCTCGGGCGGCGCGGCGGCGATCACGACCAGCGTCCCGCCCTTGCGCACGGTGGGAACCAGCGTCGCCGTGGTCTGAGCGCCAACCGTGTCGAACACGACGTCGGCGTCGCTCACAACCTCGGCCACGTCTTCGGAGGCGTAGTCGACGTACCGATCGGCGCCGAGTCCGAGCACGAACTCACGGTTGCGCCCCGAGCCCGTGCCGATCACACGCGCGCCCGCATGCTTGCCGAACTGCACCGCGAAGTGACCGACGCCGCCCGCGGCGCCCGCGACCAGCAGCGTCTGCCCGCGCTGGAGGTTGCCGCGGTCGAACAGCGCCTGCCAGGCGGTCAGACCCGAGACCGGAATCGCCGCGGCCTGCGCGTGACTCAGCCCGGCGGGCTTCCTCGCGAGCGCCTGCGGGGAGCCGAGTGCGAACTCGGCATAGCCGCCGCCGGGTGAGAAGCCGAACACGTCCTCGCCCTCGGCAAACCCCTCGGCTCGCGAGCGCTCGACCGTGCCGGAGACGTCGTTGCCGAGCACGGCCGGGAGCTGCTTGGGCACAAGGCCGCGCCGGAACTTCCAGTCGATCGGGTTGATCGAGGCGGCGCGCACCGCGATCAGCACCTGACCCTCCTGCGGCTCGGGCCGCTCGACCTCCTGGACGCGCAGGACCTCGGGGGCTCCGGTCTCACTCAGCAGCGCTGCGCGCATGGTCCTCTCCTGGAATCGACGGCGGGGCAGCGAGTCTAGCCGCGGCTCTCATACGCCTCGCGGCCCGATCGCGGCCTTGGCGAGGCGGGGCTAACGTGGATCGGCGCGGTCGATGTTCCAGTGGCGCGAGACCGAGCAAAGACGCAGCCACGGATCATCCTCATCAATTCGATCCCCGTCGGACCGGTGCCGAGGAATCATGTAGAAGCGCGTGATTGTGCGCTGCCCTCCCTCGTGATCGCCGTAGAGCAGGTCGAGGCTGAGTGGCGCTCCGGTCGAGATTGCCTCGCGCACCGGCGGGTAGAGCTTGTCTTCGGTGTCACGAAGCGCGGCCTGCCAGAAGCTGATGTCGCCTGCGGGCACGTAGAGGTCGCGCGTCTGCGTGCGGAACTGCTCGATCTCCGGGTGTCCATCGTCGATGCCCGCACGTCGGGGCCACAGGTACCAGCCGTGCAGCACCGCGATGCCCGAGGCGACGTTGCGCAGGGGCAGCGCCAGGTAGATGTTGCCGTCGCGCGCCTCCTGCGCGACCGCCAACCCATCGCGCAGCACGACCCAGTGATCGTCGCCGTAGCCGACCTTCTGTGGCGGGTCCTGCGGGCGCGCGTTGAACAGGACCGGACGCAGCCCGACCTTCAGCGACTGCTCGGAGATCCTCGCGGCGCGATTGGCCGAGCGCGTTGAGGCGTATGTCGCCAGCGCCAGCACCAGCGTGCCACCGGCCGTCGCGAGCGAGGCGATCGTGCTGGCGTCCATTCGCGCGCAGCGTAGCGAGAGTCGGATGCAAGGCAGTCTTTGTATTAATCGCTGCGTGGGAGTTGTGAGCCAGACGCCGAGCCCCCGGCCGACGATCGCCGGGCGGCTCGGGCGCCTGCGCGAGCGGCGCGAGCAGCTGTGGCTGGTGCTCGACCTGCTGCTCGTCGCCTGGCTGATCTGGCTCTTCGACGCGATCAACAATCTCGCGCCCGTGCGCCAGGTGCCGGCCGAGCGCAACGGGCGCAGCGTCCTTCAGCTCGAGCGCTCGCTTGGGCTCGACCCGGAGCACGCGCTGAACGCCTCGCTCGCGCGCCACCACGTCCTCAGCGAGATCGTCGTGTTCTGGTATGAAAACGTGCACATCGTCGTCACGCTTGCGGCCTTCGTCTGGCTGTGGTGGCGGCGTGCCGACGCGCTCGGCGTGCTGCGCGCCACGCTCGTGCTCGTCAACCTGATCGCGCTCGCGATCTTCTGGAGCTTCCCCGTGGCGCCGCCGCGAATGCTCTCCGGCGGCTACGTCGATCTGGTCGCACGCGTACATCATCTGCCCGTGTGGCAGTTCGGCGCGACCGCGCTTGACTCGAACCAGCTCTGCTCGATGCCTTCGCTGCACATCGCCTGGGCGACCTGGAGCGCGCTCGTGGTCTGGCGGCTGAGCAGCTCGCGCCTGCTGCGCGCCGCGGCGGTCCTCTATCCGTTCACGACCACCTACGCCGTGATGGCCACCGGCAACCACTACCTCGCCGACGCCGTGGTCGGAGCCGGGACCACCTTCGGGGTCTACTTCCTGCTGCGTTGCTGGCGCGACGCTTGGCCGTGGGTGCCGTTGAGCCCGTCAGCGCCGGTTGACCGCGCGCAGCCAGACGCCGACGTGGCAGGCCGCGGATGCGGCCTCAGCCGTGCGGCGCGAGCCGTGCCTCACAGCACGCAAGTGCGCATGCGGCGATCGATGCCGACTTCGGTGATGCCTGCGGAGGTGATCTTGATACGCGTGGGAACGTTGCCGCGCTCGAGCAGCCGCACCAGCACCGATTCGCCCTTCGAGGCGATGCTCGATCGCAACGGCTCCTCGAAGCTCTCGGACCGCAACGCGTCGGCGATCTGCACGTAGACGTGCTTTTCAGCGGTCCCGTGCTGGACCTTCCAGCGATATGTGGCACCCGCGCGCGGGGCCTGGATCGGCGTCGGGCCGCCGATGATCTCCGGCCGGTTGCGAGTCTTCGTGTCGAGGTCGTTCAGCATGGGCCACAGGATCGCCGGAGCCCGCGGCGGCGGAAAGGGTCAGCTGGCCAGCATCCGGGCGCGGAGCTTTGGACACGGGGCCGAAAGGCTGGCGCGAGTCAATCGCCGGCTTGGTCCAACGGCCTTTGTGAGACGTCGCCGGCGAGGAAGGTCGCCGGCGGGGATACTGCAGGGGTGCTGCGCCTGATCACGATCCCGATCAGCCACTACTGCGAGAAGGCGCGGTGGAGCCTGCAGCGGGCAGGGATCGCCTACGAGGAGCGACCCCACATCCAGGGCATTCACAGGATCGCGGCCCGCCGGGCCGGGGGTGGGCTCACGGTGCCCGTGCTCGTCACGCCCGACGGCGCGATCGGCGAGTCGCAGGAGATCCTCGAATGGGCCGATCAGCGCATGCCCGAGGAGCGCCGCCTGCTTCCGGGCGATCCGAGCGAGCGCGCCGAGGTCGAATCGCTCTGCCGGCGCTTCGACGAGCAGCTCGGCCCGGCGGGCCGGCGACTGATCTACGTGCACATGATGCGCGACCGCGAGATGGCACTGAGCTTCAACAACGCCGGCGTGCCGCGATGGGAGGATCGGATGACGCGCTTTGCCTGGCCTGCCATCGAGCGCGTGATTCGTCGGGTGCTCGACATTCGCCCGGGCTGCGACGCCGAGGACGAAACTATCGTCTGGGAGGAGTTCGACCATGCCGCGGAACTGCTGGCCGACGGTCGTCCCTTCCTGAGTGGAAGCCGCTTCGGAGCCGCCGACCTGACGTTCGCAGCGCTGGCCGCGCCGATGATCGTGCCGCCCGCCTACGGAGTGCCACTGCCCCAGCCCGCGCAGATGCAGGCCGATACCGCGGCGCTCATTAGCCGCGCGCGCGAGCACCCGGCCGGCGCGTTCGCGCTGTCGCTCTACGGGCGCCGCGAGCAGCTCTGAGCAGTTAGTCGCCCCGGGCAATCGCCGTGCGCCGGGATGAGGTGGGATCGGTCAGCCCTCTTGACGCTTTTCGGACCGCTACGGGATCAAAACCCCGCACAAGCAGCTTTACGTGATGGGCGATACTGGGCTCGAACCAGTGACCTCCGCCTTGTCGAGGCGGCGCTCTCCCAGCTGAGCTAATCGCCCTGGGACAGGGAAGCCTATCAACGCGAAACGTCCGTAATCGTGGCTCGTGGCCCGGGCCAAACGATCGTCACGGTCGGGTGGATCGGGGCCTCTCGCGCAACTGGGCCGTGGAGGGAGACCCAGGCCAGGAGCCAAACCCGAGTCTCCCCCTCCGATCACGGCACGACCAAGACCCGGCCTTCGCCGCCGCCGGTTGCGCCTGCGCCGACTGAGCCTTCTTCGGCGGAGCCAGCTTCGGAGCCTCCTTCAATGCGCGAGCCTTCCGCTTCGCGCGTGCCTTCCGCTTCGCGGCCGCCTTCGACTTCGCCGTAGCCACCTTCGGACCCATACGGCGAGCGGCTGTCATGGGGCGATTCGGCAGCTTCCCCCTGAGCGCCTTCGGCTTCCGAGGGAAGCGAGCGGCGTGCGGCCGAGGAGGTCGAGGCAACGCCCTTGCCCGCCTCGATCGCTTTGACCGCGGTGGCGACAGTGTCCGATGAGACTGCGAAGCCCACGCCGGTACTGCCGGGCTGCGATCCCGCGACGCTCGCGGCCTCGCTGGCGATCTGCGAGTTCACGCCGATCACTTCGCCTTGGTCGTTCAGCAGCGGGCCGCCCGAGTTGCCGGGATTCAGCGCGGCATCGGTCTGGATCGCGCCCGTGATCTTGGCTCCGTTCGGCGCCGAGATCGTCCTGCCCAGCGCGGAGACTATGCCGCGCGTGAGCGTCTCATCCAGGCCGTAGGGATTTCCGATCGCGTAGACCGCGTCGCCGACCTGAGCCGATTTGGAGCTCGTCAGGACGAGCGGCTTCAGCCCAAGGCCCGAGGGGTCGACCTTGATCAGCGCCAAGTCGTCGTTCGCTTCCTCGCCCACGAGCGTCGCCGAGCGCGTCACGGTCGAGGAGCCCTTGGGCGCGACGGTCAAGCTGCTCGCGCCCGCGACCACGTGGTCGTTCGTGAGAATCAAGCCTTTGTCGTTCAGCACGATCCCCGCGCCGCTGTCTTCGCCCTCGGAGGTGACCGCCTTGATCGAGACGACGCCCGCCGAAGCCTGTTTGTAGATCTGGGTCGCCGAGAGCGCCGTCGAGGCGACCTCCTGGCGCGTGCCCGCCGAGGTGACGGCGCCGCTCGATGCCGTCGTCGTTTGAGCGGGCGAGGAGCCGCCGTGGCCGAGCGCAATCACGGCGACACTCGCCACGACGGCGCCCAACAGCGCTGCGAGCAGGATTGGTGCGGATAGACGCTTCACGGCTGACCTCCGGTCTTTGGCGGGATCAAGCCATGGTGCGAGGGGTCGCTGTATCCGCGCTAACGCAATCTGAAAGCGCAGCTAACGAGTGAGCAAAGGAATCGTAATCGCTCGAGACTGGCTGGCTGGGGACATGCACCGCCGAGCCCCGACACCTCCCTGAGGCCACCAACGGCGACGCGCCGACGCGCGGCCCACGCCCGATACCCTTGCGCTTCTGGCGACGTGGCGGAGTGGCTACGCAGCGGCCTGCAAAGCCGTTTACACCGGTTCGATTCCGGTCGTCGCCTCTTTGAGAAACGCCTGCAAACACGGGCATCCGGAGGGGCTGACACTGCCGACCGGTGTGTGCCCTCCGGTCAAGGCGCCCCACAGGCGCCCCTTAAGGGTCAGGCGCCCCTTCACTCCACTCCCCTGTTCGCCGGCCGGATCGCCAGCTTCCAGCAACGCGATCGGGTCTTCAGGCCGCGCGGTGAAGCGGCACTACGTCCCCTGTCTCGCCGCCGCCGGGATCAGCCCACAAAGCGCTGAGCTTGGCGGCTCCGTCGGGGTCGGGCGAGTAGTGCAGGTAGCGTTCAGTCGTGGTGATGTGGCGGTGGCCCATCATCCGCTGTACCTCGTGGATCTTGAACACGCGGATCGCCTGGGTGCCGAAGGTGTGGCGCAGGTCGTGCAGGCGAAGCTTCGGCAGCCCGGCTCTCTTGGAGGCGCTGAGGAACCGTCGGTAGATCGAGATGCCGCAAATCGGCTCGCCGGGCTTGTGCTCGTGTTCGAACACGAGCGCCTCGGCGGGGCGGCCGTTGCAGAACGGCCAGAGCGCGGCTCGCACGTTGGCACTCATCGGGACGGAGCGCACGCGCCTGCCCTTGTTGCCGGCGTGCCCGCCGCTGGTGGTGTAGCCGTCCTCGAAGCGCAGCACGCCGACCTCGAAGTCGATGTTCGCGACCTTCAGCCCGCGAATCTCAGAGAGACGCGGGCCAGCCTCCGTCGCGAGTGTGTAGATGGCGGCGTCCAGGGGTGTGTGGGCCTTGGCGATCAACCGGCGGACCTGTGCGGGGGTGTAGAAGCGCAGCTTGCCCTCGCTCTCGACCTTGTGGGTCATCCAGGGCCACGCGAGCGCGGGGCTGCTCGGGCCTGTTCCGAAGATGCCGCGGACGATACGGCGGTAGTGGTTGACCGTGCTCGCACCGCGCTTGGCGTCGATGAGCTCTTGGCGGAACGCGAGCAGGTCGGCCGCGTCGAAGGTATCGAGCGGGCGGTCAGCCCACGTCAGATCTCCTCGCCACGGACGGTTTCCCGTTCGTTCGCCGAGGATGCGGTAGCCGTGCAACGTCGAGCCGCGCAGGCTGCGCTCGTTGCCACTCCGCGCGATGAACGCCTCCAGGGCCGCGCGGTACCGGCGGCGGTCGTCGGGCCCATCGGCGGAGTGTTCGGCCGCGAATGTCCGCGCCTCCTGCAGCGCGTCGCCTTCGCTAAGGAATCCGTGCGGCGGTCGGCCGCGCCGGTTCCAGGCGCGGCCGAGGGTCCTCTTGGAGTCCTTGCCGGACGGCAGCCGGTAGCGCATGACCCAGACCGGGGTGCTGCGCTCGCGGCCCTTGTAACGCGTCGAGAGGTGGACGCTCACCTGGGCGTGCGTTCGAGCTTGCATCGGGACTGAACCTCCTGATGCCGGGGTCGGGGGCGCTTGAACGCCGCTCGACCGTCGTTCAGAGTGTCCCCGGGGCTATAACCCCGGGGACGCTCCCTATCTAGGCGAGGCATCATACGCACGGCCCGCGACACGTCAGGAGCCGCGCCGCTGGCCCTCGAGCCACGCTTCGATCTCTTGCCAGCGAAAGCGCCGGTAGCGGCCGACGCGGATATGGGGGATGCGATCGGCACGCGCTGCTTTGCTGACCCACGACGGCAGA
>DATAVP010000036.1:0-63792 GCA_036267655.1 Solirubrobacteraceae bacterium | reverse complement strand
CTGCCGGTGAAGGAGCCCGCCTACATGCACTCCTTCGGACTCACCGAGCGCTACATAGTGCTCGCCGAGTTCCCGTTTGTCGTCAACCCACTCGCGCTCGCCCTGTCCGGGCGCCCGTACATCGAGAACTATCGCTGGAAGCCCGAGCTGGGCACGCGCTTCACGCTCATCGATCGCGCCACCGGCGAGACGATCGCCGGCTTCCAGACGGACGCGTGCTTCGCCTTTCATCACGTCAACGCCTACGACGCGGACGGCGAAGTGGTAGTCGACCTGTGCACGTACTCAGACGCGTCCGTGATCGAGGATCTCTACCTCGAGCGCCTGCGCGCCGGCAAGCCGGTCGCAGCCGCGACGCCGACTCGCTTCCGCCTATCCCTCGCCGATCGCTCGGTGCGCAGCGAGCGACTCGCCGAGGAGCTGGAGCTGCCGCGCATCAACTACGGCCGCTGCAACGAGCGCCCCTACCGCTACGTCTGGGGCAACAGCAACGGCCCCGGCGGCTGGCTCGAGCAGATCGTCAAGATCGACACCGACGACGGCTCCGCGCGCTCGTGGTCCGAGGACGGCTGCTTCCCCGGCGAGCCCGTGTTCGTCGCGCGCCCCGGCGCCGAGCACGAGGACGAGGGCGCGCTGCTGTCGGTCGTGCTCGATGCCGTCGCCGAAACCTCGTTCCTGCTCGTGCTCGACGCCGCCGATCTCTCGGAGCTCGCGCGGGCCGGCGTGCCGCATCACATCCCGTTCGGGTTCCACGGGCAGTTCGCGCGGTCCTAGCCCGATGCCCAGGCTGCAGACGCGCGCCGTCCACGATTCCACTTGTACAGACTTGACCGCTCCCGAGCTTCGTGTTACCGTCGGTAACGTGAAAGCCAACGGCGTAGGGAACGCCCGCGGCACACACGCGACGGGCGGCGACGCGCCGCCGCCCGCGAACACGAGGAGGAGAACCAGTGCAGCCCAAGATCCCGGCCTTCCTGACAGTGCTCCTGGCCTGCGCGGCCCTGAGCCTCGCCCCGGCAGCGCAGGCGGTCGAGAACGTCGCGATACACCCGACCCTCACTCCCAACCGGCTGGGTGCCGCCACCAACTTCTCAGCGACGATCTCCTTCGGCTCGGACCTGCCGGGGCTGCAGCCGCCGATGGTGAAAGTCACCGCCTACGGACCCGCCGGGATGTCGGTGGACGTGCGCGGGGCGGGCACCTGCACCGCAAGTCCCGCGACCGTCGTGGCCTCCGGTCCGAGCGCCTGCCCGGCCGACTCGCGCATCGGCTTCGGCAAGGCCGTCGGGCTTCAGGAACTCGCCGGAGAACTGATCCCCGGCCCGTTCACCTTCGAATTCTTCCTGCGGCCAAAGGAACAGGGCCATCTCGCGCTGATGATCTACGTCAACGAGACCACGCCCGCCTCCGAGCAGCTCGTGCTGTTGGCAAAAGAAGTGCACGCCCCGAAGCCGTACGGGCTCGGCATCAGCTTCGCGGTGCCGATCGTGCCCTCGCTGCCCGGCGCCCCGCTCGGCTGGGTCGACCACCTGTCGCTGACGCTCGGCTCCGGCCACGCCGCCTATCGCAGGACGGTTCACGGAAAGCGGCGGCTCGTCCACGTCAAGGGCCTGATCGCCCCACGCAAGTGCCCCCCCGGCGGCTTCCCGATCGAGGGCAACTTCGAATTCGCCGACGGCAGCACCACCACCTCGAAGGCCACCGCCCCGTGCCCAGGCGCCTGATCCCGCTGCTCGGCCTGATGCTCGGCACGATCGCAACCATGCTCGCCGCCACGGGCTCCGCTCGGGCGGCGAACACCGCCACGTTCAGCTCGTCGCTCTCGCCCGACCGGCTCGGAGCGAAGGGCGCCCTCACGATCGGCTTCCGTGTCAGCGGCGGCGAATTCGGGGTGCCGGTGCCGCTGCAGCGGACCGTCGTGCGCTTCCCGGCCGGGATGGGCATCGAAATACCGCTCCTGCGCAGTTGCAGCACCGAACACCTACAGCAGCTCGGCGCGCGCGGCTGCCCCCGTCAATCGAAGCTCGGCGAAGGACACGCGCTGGTGGTAGCGCGCCCAGCCGCGGAAACGCTCAGCGAGGGCGTCACGCTGTCGGCCTTCGTCGGCCCGCCGCGACGCCTGCAGCCGACGCTCGAGGTGCTCGGCGAAGGGCTCACGCCGATCGCCGTGCGCATGGTCGTGACCGGGGCCGTGTCCCCCGACCGCGCGCCATACGGCGAAAAGATGGTGATGAGCATCCCGCCGATCCCGACGCTGCCGCTCGCGCCCAACGGGTCGCTGGCCGAACTCTCGCTGACGATCGGATCCCGGCGGGCAAAGGCACGCAGCGCACCGGCGGTCGTCGTGCCCTCGAAGTGCCCGCACGGCGGCTTCCCCTTCGCCGCCGAATTCACCTACGTCGACGGCTCGAGCGGCAGCGCGGCCACCACGGTCCCGTGCCCGCGTGGAGGAAGGCGATGAGCCCGCGCGTGCTGATCGCGTGCCTGCTCGCGGCGCTCGCGAGCGCGAGCTGGGCCTCCCCCGTGCTCGCCGCGAGCGCCGTCGCCGCCAGGACCGTCCCGCTGAACGAGGCCGGCCGGCTGCACCTCACGAGCCGACACGGCTTCACGCTCGACGAGCGCGGCTCGGCGTCGGGCTCGGTCGGCGGCACGATCTACGTTCACCTGAAGATCGTCTCCACGAACCGCGTCGTCGCCGAAGTGAATCTCTACCCGCGTGGCGGCTCGATCTCGGGTCAGGCCAGCGCCGACTATCACCGCGGCAGCTCGCAGGCCAGCTTCGCGGGCACGATGTCGATCACCCGCGGGACCGGCAGCTACGCGCACGCGCACGGGTCCGGCCTCAGCTTCACCGGCACGATCCGCCGAAGCGACGAAGCGATCACCGTGCAGGTTCGCGGCACCGTGAGCGAGTGAGCCGATGCTCGAGCTTCGCAACCTCGCAAAGCACTACCCCACCGCGGGCGGAGAGACCGTGCGCGCCGTCGACGACGTGTCGCTGCAGATCGCGGCGGGTGAAACCGTCGTGCTGTACGGGCCCAGCGGGTCCGGCAAGACCACGCTGCTGATGATGATCGCGATGCTGCTTGCGCCGAGCGCGGGCAGCGTCTTGATCGGCGAGCGCGACGTCTGCACGCTGTCCGAGCGCGAGGCGTCGCGCTTCAGGCTGACCGAGCTGGGCTTCATCCACCAGGGCTCGGATCTGCTGCCCGGCGTCAGCACGATCGACAACGCCGTCCTGAAGCTGCTCGCCACGATGCGCTGGCGCGATGCGCGGCGCGAGGTCACACCACTGCTCGAAAGCCTCGGGCTCGGCGAGCGCCTGGAGCACCGCTCCGAGACGCTCTCCACCGGCGAGCGCCAGCGCGTGATGATCGCCAGGGCGCTCTCGACCAAGCCTCGGCTGCTGCTCGCCGACGAGCCCACCGGCAGCCTCGACAGCCGGCGCGGCGGCGAAGTGCTCGACCTGCTGCGCCGCCTCAGCCGCGAGCAGGACGTCGCGCTCGTGCTCGTCAGCCACGATCCCGCGGCCGCCCGCTACGCGGACCGTGTGTTCGCCCTGCACGACGGCAAGCTGACCGACTGGAAGTCCCAGCGCAGCGGCGCGCGGCTCGCGCGGGAGGTGAGCGGGGGAGAATCGGCACCGACGGTCGTCGGCGGCAGGGCGCCGTGAGGCCCGCCAACCTCCTGCGCCTGTACCGCGTGCGGCTGCGTGCGCGGCTCTGGCAGGAGTGCTTCGCGATCGTCGGCATCGCCGCCGGAGTCGCGCTGCTGTTCGCGGCGCAGGTCTCGAACTCCAGCCTGCAGAGCGCGGTGGCCTCGCTCTCGCGCGGGATCGCCGGGAACGCCACGCTGCAGCTCCTCGCCCGAGATCCGCATGGCTTCCCGCAGGGCACGCTGGCGCTCGCGCGTCGCGTGCCCGGGGTCCACGTGGCGGCGCCGCTGCTCGAAGCCCAGGCGAGCGTGAGCGGCCCGCAGGGCAGCCGCTCGGTGCTGCTCGTCGGCGCCGATGCCGGCCTCTCGGAGCTCGGCGGCGCGCTCGTGCGCCACAACGCGACGCTCTCGCCGTTCGGGCGGATCGGCGCCGTCGTGCTGCCCGCGCCGCTGGCCCGAGCCATCGGCGTTACCGCCTTCGGCAGCGAAGCCGCCTTCCGGGTCGCCGGACGCACGACCCTGGCACCGCTCTACGCGCAGCTCGGACGCAGGCAGATCGGCACGCTCACCGACAGCCCCGTCGCGGTCGTGCCGCTGTCGTTCGCTCAGGAAATGACGGGGCTGCACGCGCGCGTAAGCCGGATCCTCGTGCAGCCCGCCGCCGGCGCCGAAGCTCGCGTGCAGGCCGGGCTGCGCCGACTCGCCCGCGGACGCCTGGACGTCGAGCCGATCGGCCACGACGAGGTCCTGTTCGCGAAGGCGGCCGCCGCCAGCAACCAGTCCACGCAGTTGTTCGCCGTGATCAGCGCGCTCGTCGGCTTCCTGTTCGCCTTCAACGCGATGCTGTTCACCGTGCCGCAGCGGCGGCGGCTCGTGCTGGACCTGCGCCGCGAGGGCTACTCCGCCAAGACCGTGCTCTCCGTGCTGGCACTCGACGCGCTCGTGCTCGGTCTGATCGCCTGCACGCTCGGGCTCGTGCTCGGCCAGGAGCTGTCGATCCACGTGTTCCACTCGAATCCCGCCTTCCTGTCGCTGGCATTCGCCTTCGGCTCTCAGCGGGCCGTGAGCTGGCAGAGCCTCGCGATCGCGGGCAGCGGCGGGATGCTCGCCGCGATCGCCGCGGTGCTCGTGCCGCTGCGCGAGCTGCTCGCCCGCCGCGATCGACCCGCGGCGCCGCTCGGCCGCTCGGCCGTCGGCTCGAGCCTGTCCGCCGGACGGCTGTCGCTCGCGGGACTGGCCTGCCTGCTCGCGGCGAGCGCGATCCTGCTGGCGATGCCGCGCTGGGCGATCGCGGGGATGGTGCTGATCGTCGCCTCGCTGTTGCTGGAGCTTCCAATCGCGCTCTCCCTCACGCTCGCGCTCGTCAAGCGCGTGGCGGGCGCGGCCACCGGCGCCGCGCCCCACCTCGCCGTGATGGAGCTCGGCAACGCCCGCGGCCGCGCGCTTGCGATCGCGATGACCGGCGCGCTCGCGGTGTTCGGCAGCGTCGCCGTTCGCGGCGCCCACGACGACCTGCTCGCCGGGCTGGAACGCTCCGCGCGGGAAACGAACGCACCCGCCGACGTCTGGGTCCAGCCCACGGGCTCCTATGACCTGTTCCAGACGGCCCCCTTTGCGCCAACCGCGCAGGCACGGCTCGCGGCGCTCCCGGGCGTGCGAGCGGTACGCCTCTACCGTGGCGGCCTGCTCGACTACGGCGAGCGCCGAGTGCTCGTGACGGCGCCGCCGAGCCAGGCGAGCCCACTGCTCGCGGCCGGTCAGCTTCTGCAGGGCAGCCCGAGCCTCACGAGCGCGCGCCTGCGCTCGGGCGGCTGGCTCGTGCTCTCGCAAGCGCTCGCCGAAGAACACCATCTGCGCATCGGCCAAGCCTTCACGCTGCCGAGCCCAGATCCGCGGAGGTTTCGGGTCGCCGCGCTCTCCACGAACCTCGGCTGGGCGCCAGGCGCCGTGATCATGAACGCCTCCGACTACGCGCACGCCTGGGACAGCGCCGACGCAAGCGCCTATGAGATCGAGCTCGACCGCGGCGTCAACCCCGCCCGGGGCGTGCGCGCCGTCCAGCATGCGCTGGGCGGCGACTCGGGGCTGGTGGCCGAGACCGCGGCGCGGCACGCCGCACAGCAGATCGCGCTCAGCCGTCAGGCGCTGCAGCGCCTGACGCAGATCGCGACCCTGATCCTGATCGCCGCGGTGCTCGCGATGACCGCGGCGATGGGCGCGATGGTCTGGCAGCGTCGGCCGCGGCTGGCCAGGCTCAAGCTCGACGGTCTCAGCCGCGGTGCCGTGTGGCGCACGATCCTGCTGGAGAGCGGGCTGCTGCTCGGCGTCGGCTGCGCGACTGGCGCCGTGTTCGGCCTCTACGGTCGGCAGCTCGCCGACCGTGCCCTCGCCGAGGCGGTCAACTTCCCGATCGTCCACTCGGCCTCCGCCCCCGCGATCCTCGCCGCGCTCGGCCTGATGATCGCGGCCGCGCTCGCGATTCTCGCGATTCCGAGTTATTTGGCGGCGCGTGCCCCGGCGACGCTCGCGCTGCAGGACTGAGGCCGGCCCGTGCCACGACGGAAATCGACCGGGGCCGTCGATCGTCGGGCTTCCGCGTCGGCTAGCTTGCTCGACACCATCGACCGTCGCCCATACAAGAAGGTGGCACGCGAGCAGGCCCAGCAGCGCACGCGCGAGGCGCTGCTCGAGGCAGCGATCGAGGAGTTCTACGGCGACCGCTGGAACAAGACCTCGCTGGAGTCGCTGTCCAGACGCGCCGGGGTCACGAAGCAGACGCTGCTGCGCCATTTCGGCTCCAAGGAAGGGCTGCTGATCCAGGCATTGGTCCACGGAGCCGCTCAGGTGCTGGACGAACGCTGGAGCGCACCCGTGGGCGACGTCGAAGGCGTGATCGAGAACCTGCTCGACCACTACGAGGCATGGGGCCGGCGCGCGCGCCGGATCGGCGCCTGGCAGGACGCCCCCTCGGTGCTGGCGAAGCTGTCCCAGGTCGGGCGCCAGATGCACTACCAGTGGGTCGAGTTCGCCTTCGGACCCCAGCTCGCGGGCTTGGACGAGACGGCGTTCGCTCGGCGACGCGCCGAGCTGATCGTGATCTGCGACGTGCAGAGCTGGTGGATCCTCGCCCACGACATGGAGCTCCCCCGCCAGGAGGTGAAGGCGACCCTGATCGGCATGATCGAACGAGCGGTCGGCGAGCACGCGTGAGGGTGCTGGCCTACACCTCTCCGGCGCGTGGGCACCTGTATCCCGTGGTGCCGATCCTTCGCGAGCTCGCCGCGCGCGGGCATCATGCGACCGTCTGCACGCTGCCCGGAGAGCTCGAGCAGCTCGCCTCGACCGGCATCGAGACGCAGGCAATCGACCCCCGCGTCGAGGCGATCCAGATCGAAGACTGGCGCAAGCGCTCGCTCGCGGGCGGCGTCCGCTCGGTGATCGGGACGCTCGGCGCAAGGGCCGAGCTCGAGGCACCCGACCTCACCCGCGCGATCGAGCGCCACGACCCCGACGTGTTGCTGATCGACGTCAACTGCTGGGGCGCCGCCGCCGCCGCCGAGGCCGGCCGAAGGCCATGGGCGGTCTACTCCCCCTATCTGCTGCCGCTCAGATCGCGTGACGCTCCCCCGTTCGGGATCGGGCTGCGACCGCGCAGCGACATGCTCGGTGCGATCCGCGATGCGATCGGGCGACCGATCGCAAGCGCGGGCTTCGACCGCCTGGCGATGCCCGCGATCAATCGCCTGCGCGAACGAAACGGCCTGCCGAGGCTCACCCGATACGACGAGGTGCTCGCTCGCCCGCCGCTGCTGCTGGCGCTGACCGCGGAGGGCTTCGAGTACCCGCGCCGCGACTGGCCCGCGAACGTGCGTCTCGTCGGGCCGGTGAACTGGGCGCCGCCAACGCCCTCGCCGCCGTGGCTGGACGAGCTCGACGATCCGCTCGTGCTCGTCACCTGCTCGACCGAGCGCCAGCGCGACGAGCGCTTGATCGAGGTCGCGCTGCAGGCGCTGCCCGCGGCCGGGCTGTCGGTGATCGCGACCAGCGCCGCACACGATCCCAGCGCGTTTCGCACCGGGCCGAGGAGCCGCGTCGTTCGCTTCCTCCCCCACGAGGCGGTGTTGCAGCGCGCCGCCTGCGTCGTCTGCCACGGCGGCATGGGGATCACCCAGAAGGCGCTCGCGGCCGGGGTGCCCGTCGTGGTCGTGCCTGTCGGCCGCGACCAGCTCGAGACCGCGCGCCGCGTGCAGGTCGCCGAGGCGGGCGTGCGGCTCACACCGCGGCGCCTGACGCCCGAGCGACTCGTCGTTGCGGTGCGTTCGGCGATCGACTGCAGGGCGGGCGCCGCGCGCGTGAGCCGGGCCTATGAGGCCGCGGGCGGCAGCGCCACGGCGGCGTCTGCGATCGAGGCGCTCGGCCGATGAGACAGGAACGCCCCCTCACGGCGCGCGGCCGGGCCGACTAGGCTGCGCCCGATGCGGGGTGGCGCCTAGATGCGCAGGCTCGCGCGAATCGCGGCCTACGTGCTGGCCGCGCTCGCGCTGGTCGTGCTCGTCCTGAACTGGACCTACGGCCGCCTGCCGTCCGAGCCCAAGCCGCACGGCTCGTTCGTGAGCGTCGACGGCCTGCGGATCCACTACCTCGAACGCGCGGGCAAGGGCACGCCGGTCGTGCTGCTCCACGGGCTGCCGGGCACGGCCGAAGACTGGAACGAGGTCACGCCGCTGCTCGCGGGACGACGCACGATCGCGATCGACCGACCCGGCTTCGGCTACTCCAGCGGCGGCTACGTCAAGTTCGACCGCCAGATAGAAGTGCTCGACGCGCTGCTGCGACGACTCGGTGTGTCGCGGCCGATCCTGGTCGGCCACTCATACGGCGGCACGCTCGCGCTCGCCTTCGCCGAGCGCCACCCGAACGAGCTGCGCGGGCTCGTCCTGGTCGACGCGGCCGCGGGCGGCACGAGGGTGGGCTCGTTCGAACACGCACAGGCGCAGCTCGTCGAAGCCCTGCAGCTTCCCGTCATCCACCAGATCGCGAACGTCACGTTCGGACAGCTGCTCGACACCGTCTCGGTCAACGTCGACGACGGTCGCGCCTTCGACCCGGGGCGTGTCTCCTCGGCGCACCGCCATCGCGTGCTCGCGATCAACATGACCAAAGGGAACCTCGAAGCCTATGGCGGCGAGGAGCTCGAGGCCAACGGCGTGTTCGAGAAGCTCGACCGGCAGCTGCCATCGATCGACGCGACGACCGTCGTGATCCAGGGGGAGCACGATCAGCTCGTCAAACCCGTCTACGGGCGCAAGTTGGCCGCAACGCTTCCGAACGCGCGCCTGGAGATGATCCCGGGTGGCCACATGGCGCCCTATACGCATCCCAATGTGATCGCCGCGGCTGTGCGCAGCTTCGAAACGGCGGGCGTCCGCTCAGGCGGCTAGTGCGGGCTCGTAGCGCCGCGCGATCTCGTACAGCGTCGTGCGCTCCGCCGCCGGGCGACCGGCTCGATGCGCGGCCGCGATCAGCTCCTCGGGGTCGAGCTTCGTGCCGTGATAGCTGCCCGCCAGACGGCTGATCGACTCCTCCATCAGCGTGCCGCCCAGGTCGTTGACCCCCCAGCGCAGCGACTCGGTCGCGGCGTCGAGGCCCATCTTCACCCAGCTCGCCTGCAGGCTCGGGATCGTGCGCCCGAGCGCCAGGCGGAAGACCGCGGTGTGCTTGAGGTTCTCCTCGCGCGAGATCTCCTCGACGCCGTGCGTGCGGCCGAGCAGCGTCTGGAAGGGGATGAACGACAGCGGCACGAACTCGGTGATGCCGCCGGTGCGTTCCTGCAGCTCGCGCACGACGCGCATGTGCTCGGCCAGCTCCCAGGGCTCCTCGATGTGGC
This sequence comes from Solirubrobacteraceae bacterium, assembly GCA_036267655.1. Taxonomy (GTDB): domain Bacteria; phylum Actinomycetota; class Thermoleophilia; order Solirubrobacterales; family Solirubrobacteraceae; genus Palsa-744. The sequence continues at coordinate 54,251 of DATAVP010000036.1, read as the reverse complement.
CGAACATCACCGTCGAGGTCGAGTGTAGCCCCGCGCGGTGCGAGGCTTCGATGATCTCCACCCAGCGCGCGACCGGCAGCTTGTTCGGCGAGATCCGCTCGCGCACGCCGTCGTGCAGCACCTCGGCGGCGGTGCCCGGTGTCGAGCCGAGGCCCGCGTCGCGAAGCTGCGCGAACACCTCGCTCGGCGGCAGGCCGGAGATGTCGCACATGTGCGCGATCTCCATCGGGCTGTAGGCGTGCAGGTGAAGCTGCGGGGCGAGCTGCTTGGCGAAGCGCAGCCATCCCAGGTAGTCCTCGAGCTGCCAGTCGGGATGGATGCCCGACTGGATGCAGAGCTCGGTGGCGCCGTAGTCGATCGCCCCCTGCACGCGCCGCGCGAACTCCTCGCGGTCGTGCTCGTAGGCGTCCGGCGAGCGCTTGCCCTGCCCGAAGCCGCAGAAGGCGCAGCCGACCGTGCAGACGTTCGAGACGTTGATGTTGCGGTTCACCACGAAGGTCACGGTCTCGCCCGCAAGCTCTGCGCGCAGCTCGTCCGCCGCCTGGCGCATCGCCTCGATCACGCCGGGGCGCGTCTCGGCGAACAGCGCGGTCAGCTCGTCGGCGCTGAGCGCACGGCCGTCGCGGCCCTTCTCGATCGCGCCCGCCGCGAGGCTCGGACGCAGCGGCACCGGCGGCTCCGTGCGCCCCGAGCCGCGGCGCGGGATGAAGCTCCAGTACTTGACCTTGATCGTGTCGAGCACCGCGGGAGCGACCCACTCGGGGGCGATGTAGGAGCCGTACACGCACAGGCGCTCGGTGAGCGCGTAGCCGTCGCGCTGGAGCTGCTTGCGCACCTGATGCGGCGAGGGGAAGGGATGCTCCGGGGAGATGTGATCGCCGTTCGCCGACAGGCCGCCGAGGTCGGTGGCGCCCGCCTCGACCAGCTCGCCCCACCAGTCCGCGAGGTTCGGCGGGATCTGGATGCCGACGTCCGGCATCAGCCTGCGCGTCTCGGCGATCAGCCGCTTCATGTCCTCGATGCTCACGGGGCAGGCCCAATCCGGCAGCGGCAGGCTCGGACGCTCGAACGCCGAACCGCCGTCGCGCCCGTCCGCCACGCCGGTCTGCCAGTAGGCGCGCGCGGCGGCGTCGGCGATCTCCGCGGGCTCTTCGCCGTAGTAGCGCTGGTGCGGCACGAAGTTCTGCAGGATCACCTCCTGGATGTGCCCGTGCTCGGCGTGCGCCTCTGCCAGCGCTTCCAACGATTCGACGCGCTCCTGCTCGGACTCGCCGATGCCGACGAGGATGCCGCTCGTGAACGGGATCTTCAGCTCGCCCGCCGCGCGGATCGTCTCCAGGCGTCGGGCAGGGTGCTTGCTCGGCGAGCCCGCGTGCACCGTCTGCATCAGCCGCTCGGAGATCGACTCGAGCATCAAGCCTTGGGAGGCGGTCACCTCGCGCAGGCGTGCCAGGTCCTCGCGGGAGAGCACGCCAAGGTTCGTGTGCGGCAGCAGCCCCCGCTCCAGCGCCCGCTCGCAGGTCCAGACCACGTAGGCCGTGAAGTCCTCGTGGCCGTACTCGGCCAGCCGCGCGGCGACACCGGGGTTGACCTCGGGCTTCTCGCCCGTCAGCACCAGCAGCTCCTTGACCTGGCGCTTGGCTGCGCCGTCGAGGATCTCGACCACCTCCTCGGGCGAGTAGAGGTGCGCCTGGTGGGTCGCGAACGCGCAGTACTTGCAGTAGCAGCGGCAGGTGCGCGACAGCGACAGCGTCAGGTTGCGCGAGAAGGTGACGCGTCGGCGCATGCGATGAGTCTATGACGCGCCGCGCGCAGAGCGGCCCCGACGCGTGCGCGTCGCCGGCCGTGCGTCGGCGCTTTGCGCCGCCGGCGAAACGGGTATCAATCGGGTCATGCCCACTCGCAAGGTGATGGTCGACCACATCACGATCGGCGTCAGCGACCTGCGGCGCAGCCGCGACTTCTATGAGCAGGCGCTCGCGCCGCTCGGCTTCGACGAAACCAGTACGAGCGAGATCCTGCCGAGCGAGATCGAGTTCGGCAGCGCCGAGAAGATGGACTTCGCGATCTCGACCGACTACGACGTCGGCGCCCCGGTCCACGTCGCCTTCGCAGCCGAGACGATCGAGCAGGTGCACGCCTTCCACGCGGCGGCGCTCGCGGCCGGGGGTCGCGAACACGGCCCGCCCGGCCCCCGCCCGCACTACGGCGAGGGCTACTACGGCGCCTTCGTGCTCGACCCCGACGGGCACAACGTCGAGGCCGTGTTCCACGGCTGAGCCGCGCCTGGCCTCTCGCAGAAGGCCGTCCCGACCTCGAGCGCCTCGTCGGAGCAAGGCACAGGCACGCAGCAGCAGCTCGGCGAGCTGCGTTCGCTCGCTGCCCGTCCAAGCTCGACGCCGCGCTCGCCGAGGCGGCCACGCGCGACGGGCGCCTCGTCGGCGTATGAGCATCGATACCCTCGTGCTCGCCCACCGCATCGAGCAGAGAAAAGGACAGGAACCACATGACTGAGAGCGTCAGCGAGAGCGAGAACCCGGCGATCCCGAGCCCGAGCTCAGAGGTGCCCAACCCGAGGACGAACCATGACTGGTGGCCGAACCAGCTCGACCTCAGCGTGCTGCACCGCCACTCGTCTCTCTCAGACCCGATGGGCGAGGGCTTCGACTACGCAACGGAGTTCGCCGCCCTCGACCTCGAGGCGCTGAAGCGCGACCTGGTCGAGCTGATGACGAGCTCCCAGCCCTGGTGGCCCTCCGACTACGGCCACTACGGGCCGCTGTTCATCCGCATGAGCTGGCACGCCGCCGGCACCTATCGCATCGCCGACGGGCGTGGCGGCGGCGGCCAGGGCGCTCAGCGCTTCGCGCCGCTCAACAGCTGGCCCGACAACGCGAGCCTCGACAAGGCGCGGCGTCTGCTGTGGCCGATCAAGCGGAAGTACGGCCGCAAGATCTCGTGGGCCGACCTGCTCGTCTACACCGGCAACGTCGCGATGGAGTCGATGGGCTTTCAGACCTTCGGCTTCGGCTTCGGGCGCGAGGACATCTGGGAGGCCGAGGAGATCTTCTGGGGCAGCGAGGACGCCTGGCTCGGAGACGAGCGCTACAGCGGCCAGCGCGAGCTCGCCAAACCGCTTGGCGCCGTGCAGATGGGCCTCATCTACGTCAACCCCGAGGGCCCGAACGGCAACCCCGACCCGCTGGCGGCGGCCAGGGACATCCGCGAGACCTTCGCCCGCATGGCGATGAACGACGAAGAGACGCTCGCGCTGATCGTCGGCGGGCACACGTTCGGCAAGACCCACGGCGCCGTCGATCCCAGCAACCTGGGCCCCGAGCCCGAGGCCGCGCCGCTGGAGGAGCAGGGGCTCGGCTGGAAGAACAGCGTCGGCAGTGGCAACGGCGCGCAGACGCTCACCAGCGGCCTGGAGGGCGCGTGGACGAAGGAGCCCGCGAAGTGGGACAACGGCTTCCTGGAGAACCTCTTCGAGTACGACTGGGAGCTGACCGAGAGTCCGGCCGGGGCGAAGCAGTGGACGCCCAAGAACGCCGAGGCCGAGGGCACGGTGCCCGACGCGCACGACCCCTCCAAGCGCCACGCCCCGATGATGCTCACGACCGATCTGGCGCTCAGGCTCGACCCGGTCTACGAGCCGATCGCCAGACGCTTCTACGAGAACCCCGACCAGCTCGCGGACGCATTTGCGAAGGCCTGGTACAAGCTGCTTCACCGCGACATGGGCCCCGCGTCGCGCTACCTCGGGCCGCTGGTCCCGGCGGTCCAGCTGTGGCAGGACCCCGTTCCCGCGGTCGATCACGAGCTGATCGACGAGGCCGACGTCGTCGCTCTCAAGCAGGAGATCCTTGCCTCGGGGCTGTCGATCTCGCGGCTGATCTGCACCGCCTGGGCCTCGGCCGCAACCTTCCGCGGCACCGACAAGCGCGGCGGGGCCAACGGCGCCCGAGTTCGCCTCGCGCCCCAGAAGGACTGGGAGGTCAACGAACCGGCCGAGCTCGCCACCGCGCTTCAGGCGCTCGAGCAGATCCAGCAGGGCTTCAACGGCTCGCAGTCGGGGGGTAAGCGAGTCTCGCTGGCCGACCTGATCGTCCTCGGTGGCTGCGCCGCCGTCGAGCAGGCCGCGAAGAACGCCGGACACGACGTCTCAGTGCCCTTCGCACCCGGGCGCACCGACGCCTCCCAGGAGCAGACCGACGCCGAGTCCTTCGCCGTGCTCGAGCCGAGCGTCGACGGCTTTCGCAACTACTTCCGCGGCGGGGAGCGCTTCCCGCTGGAGCACGGGCTGCTCGAGCGTGCCTACATGCTGAACCTGACCGCTCCGGAGATGACCGTGCTGATCGGCGGCATGCGCGCCCTGAACGCGAACTTCGGACAGTCCCGGCACGGCGTCTTCACCGACCGGACAGAAACGCTGAGCAACGACTTCTTCGTGAACCTGCTCGACATGAGCGTCGCGTGGAAGCCGTCGGGCTCGGCCGAGAACCTCTACGAGGGGCGCGAGCGCAGCGGCGGCGAGCTGAAGTGGACCGCCACCTCGGTCGACCTCGTGTTCGGCTCGAACTCCGAGCTGCGGGCGCTGGCCGAGGTCCACGCCTGCGAGGACGCCGAGGAGAACTTCGTGCGCGACTTCGTCGCCGCGTGGGGGAAGGTCATGAACCTCGACCGCTTCGACCGGTCCTGACCGACACGTCCCCCACGCGCGTCTACCTCGCGCGCCACGGCCGCACGGCCTATAACCGCGAGGGGCGCTTCCAGGGTCAGCAGGCCGTGCCGCTCGACGACCTCGGCCGCGAACAAGCCGTCGAGCTCGCCGAGCACGCCGCCTCCTACGGCTTCGCCGCGCTGTGGTGCAGCCCGCTGCTGCGCGCTCGCGAAACCGCCGAAGCCGTCGCCGTGCGGATCGGCCTGCATCCGATCGAGGATCCACGCTTCATGGAGACCGACGCCGGCGACTGGACCGATCGCTCGTTCGCCGACGTGCAGGCCGAAGCCCCCGAGCTGTTCGCCTCCTTCGTCAACGCCGAGCCCGACTTCGCCTTCCCCGGCGGCGAGTCCTTCCTGCATCAGGAGCAGCGCGTCGGCGCCGCGCTGCAGGACGTCGAGAGCGGCGAGCTGCCCGCGCTCGTGGTCTGCCACGGGATGGTGATCCGCGCCGCGCTGTCGGTGCGCGTCGGGCGCTGGCTGCCCGAAGGCCAGCGCGTGCCGAACGGCGCGCTCGTGCCGCTCGAACCCAGCGAGCAGGAACTCGCGGCGCTCGGTCGCGGACCCGCGCCCGAGGCCAGCTAACGCCGTCGATCGCGGCGGCGCGCGACAGACATCGGGCCAGCCGACCCGCTCAGGCGTCGGCGCCCAGGAACCGCCGCAGCGCCCGCCGTGCCCCCGGCACGCGCCGCCCCGCCTCGAGCTCGCGGATCGCGATCTCCGAGGTCATCGCCGCGAACAGCTGCGCCGCCGCCTTCGCATCGGGCCAGCCCATCGCGCGAAAGCTCGGCACCGCGCTCGCGGTGAAGCGCTCGATCCGCGCCGCCATCGGCGCCGTCAGGGCGCCGTCGGTGCGTGCCTCGAGCGCCAGCGCCTTGATCGCGCGATCGGCCAGGCACACGTCTAGATACGCCTCGGCGCCGCGCCAGATCTGCTCCGCACCCGGCTCGGTCCCCGCCGTGGCAAGCGCGACCGCCTGCTCGACGCGCTCGTGAAAGCGCGCATGCAACGCGTCGACGAACGCCTCGCGGTCGGAGAAGTGGACGTAGAAGGTGCCCTTCGCCACGCCCGCCTCCGCCACCACGCGGTTGACGCTCAATCCCGACAGCCCCCCGCGCTCGGCCACCGCGACGCCCGCGTCCAGCAGCGACTCGCGCGTGCGGGCCGCGTCGCGCGGTGCGCGTGCGGCGGTGCGCGGGCTCCCCGTCCTCGGTGGCATCCGCCCAGTCTAGGTGACCGCTCGGTCGCTTGAAATGACCGACCGGTCAGTCACTGTGATACGGTCGATGCGATGCCGATGCTCGAGACCTCCAGCGGGCCGATCGCCTACGACGTGCGCGGCGCAGCCGAGGGCGAGACGATCGTGCTGCTGCCGAGCGGCGCTCACGACCGGCACGACTTCGACGAGCTGCGGGCGCTGCTCGACGAGCGCTTCCGCACGATCTCACTCGATTGGCCCGCGCACGGCGAATCCCCCGCCGGGACCGAGCCCGCGACCGCGATGCGCTTCGCCGACGTCGCGCAGGAGCTGGTGCAGCGGCTCGTCCCCGACGGCGCGATCGTGCTCGGCAACTCCGTCGGCGGCTTCTCCGCCGCGCGCATGGCGCTGCGCCGCCCCGAGCTGGTGCGCGGCCTCGTCGTCGTCGACGGCGGCGGCTTCGTCGGGCGACCGCCACATGTGCGGGCCTTCTGCGCGCTGATGGCGCGCCCGCGCTTTCTGCGCGCGGTCTACCCCGCCTTCAGCCGTCGCTACATGCGCCCGCGCACCGAGGCCGACCTGCGCGCCCGCACCGCCGCCGTCGCCACCACCCGCCGCGACCCCGGCCTGCAGGCCGTCAGCGAGCTGTGGCGGAGCTTCGCCTCGCCCGAGCACGACCTCCGCGCCGAGGCCGCCTCGATCGCGACACCCACGCTGCTGATCTGGGGCAAGCACGACCCCGTGATCCCGGCGCGGATCGGTAAGCGCCTCGCCGCCCGGATCCCCGACTCCCGCCTGCTACTGCTCGACAGCGGCCACGTCCCGCACACGACCGACCCCGAGCGCGTCGCCGCCGAGCTGACGCGCTTCGCCGAGACCGTGGCCGCGAAGCGCCCGCCCGATCGCGGCGGCGTCGAGCGGCGGACGACGGCGTGAGCGATCCGCAGCTGTGGCGCTCGGAGCTGCTCGGCGAGCAGCGCGAGCTGGAGCTCGAGCACGGGCGGCTTCAGTATTTCGAGCGCGGCGAGGGGCCGGCGGTCGTCTTCTGCCACGGCTGGCTCGCGAACGCCAACCTGTGGCGCAAGGTCGTCGACGCGCTCGCCGAGCGCCACAGCTGCTTCGCGCTAGACCTGCCCTTCGGATCGCACCGCGTCGCGATGGCTCCCTCCGCAGAGCTCACGCCCGAGGGCTGCGGCGCGCTGATCGCCGAGGCGATCGAGGCGCTCGGCTTGGACGACGTGACGCTCGTCGGCAACGACTCCGGCGGCGCCTACTCGCAGATCGCCCTCGCCGCCCGACCGGGGCTCGCGGCTCGCCTCGTGCTGAACTCGTGCGAGACCCCCTACGACGAGTTCCCGCCGCCGCCCTTCGACGGGCTGCCCGCCGTGGCGCGCGAGCAGCAGACACTCGGCACACTGCTCGGCGCACTGGCCGACCCGGCCGTGCGCGCAAGCGAGCCCGCCTACGGGCTGCTGATCAAGCACCCGATCGAACAGGCCGCCTCGGACTCCTACGCGCGAGGACCAGCCCCGAGCGCTCGCCCAGGCGATCGCGCGGTTCATCGCCGACTGAGCCTCGGTCGACCCTTCGAGAGCGTCTGAGCCGTAGGTGCCCGGCCGAGCGCTCCGGCCGCTCAGCGCAGGATCGCGCAGCCGGTCGAGCCGTGGGCGATCAGCGTCTCGTCCGCCTCCACGAACAGGCGCCCCTCGGCCGTGGCGGTGCGGCGACCCGCGTGGATCACGCGACCCTCGGCCAGCACGCGGCCCGTGGCGCCGCCCATCGCGCGGATGTAGCGGACCTGCACGTCGGTCGTCGTGTAGCCGACGCCCGCGGGCAGCGTCGTGTGCACGGCGCAGCCCATGCACGAGTCGAGGATCGTCGCCGCGATGCCACCGTGGACCATCCCGATTGGGTTGTACATCCACTCGGCGGGCGTCAGCGCGAACACGGCCTTGCCCTCCTGAACCTCGACGATCTGCATGTCGAGCAGCCGCGCGATCGGCGGCGCGGGCAGCTCGCCCGAGGCGACCTTCCCGATGTACTCGATGCCCGGCAGCTTCAGGCCCTCGGCCGCGGTCGCCGCAGGGTCCTGCCAGCTGAACGTACGCGTGCGCCTCGCGGCCTCGAACTGCGACTGCTCCGTCGGTCCGGCCTCGGTCGATTGGCTCATGCCGCCTCCTCTGCGATCAGCGGCTCCACGATCACCGGGTCGGCGATCGGCTCTGAGATCACCGGCCGCGCCGGGCCGCCCGCACCCGCCGCATTCAGCACGGGCGGCCCGATCGCGGCCAACGCGAGACCCGCGGCCAGGCCGCCGGCAACGACTATCAGCCATGCGGTGTGGAAGTCCGCGGCGCTCGTCGGGTTCGCGCCGAGCACTGCCACCAGCACCGCGACGCCGAGCGCGACGCCGATCTGGCGGCCCATCGTCAGCACCGCCGCGCCCGTGGCGAAGCGCTCCGGCGCCAGCGAGGACGCGCCCGCTCCGGTCAGCGTCGGGATCATCAGCCCCACGCCCGCGCCCGTCACGATCTGGCCGGGCAGATACTCCGACAGGAACTCGGGCTTGTCCCCGGTGCGCACGATGAACCAGACCGAGCCCGCCGCGAAAGCGAGCGCGCCGACCACGCCCGGCAGGCGGTAGCCGTAGCGGGCGCCCAGACGCGCGGAGGGAATACTGAAGGCGGTCGCCATCGCCGGTCCCGGGAACAGCATCAGACCCGCGGTCACGACGCTCTCGTGCCAGACGCCCGTGAGGAACAGCACGCCCGAGAGCAGCATCGCGCCGAAGCCCGCAAAGAACAGCAGCGAGGCGCCGACCGCGAGGCCGAACGTGCGCACCCGCAACATCGAGGGCTCGACGATCGGCGCCTCGTGGCGTTCGGAGCGCAGCCAGATCGCGGGCAGCAGCACGGCGGTCACGACCAGCAGCGCGATCACCCGCGCCGAGCCCCAGCCCCATTCCTGGCCCTTGACGATCGCCACGACCAGCGCGCCCACCGCGAGCATTAGCGCGAGCGCGCCCGCGACGTCGGGTCGGGCCGCGTTGCGCTCGCGACGCTCGGCCAGCGTGCGCAGGCCGAAGCCGAGCCCGAGCAGGCCCACGGGCACGTTCACCAGGAACACCAGGCGCCAGTCGGCCTGCACCAGCAGCCCGCCGAGCGGCGGACCCGAGGCTGCGGCGATCCCGCCGGTCGCGGCCCACACGCCGATCGCCACGTGACGCTCGTGCGCGCCGAACTCCGGCAGCATCAGCCCCAGCGAGGTCGGCAGCATCAGCGCGCCGCCGATCGCCTGCACGACACGCGCGCCGATCAGGAACTCCACCGAGGGAGACAATGCACAGGCGGCGCTGGAGGCGACGAAGATCGCCAGGCCCAGCAGGAAGGCGCGCTTGCGTCCGAACGCGTCGGCCCAACGCCCCGCGGGCACGAGCAGCGCCGCGAACACGATCGCGTAGCCACTCAGGATCCAGGACAGCGAGCTCAGCGAGGCGCCGCCGAAGTGCTTGGCGATCGAGGGGAAGGCGATGTTGACGATGAACAGGTCGAGGCTCGACATGAACACGCCCACGCACACGATCAGGGAGACAATCCACTTGCGTTGCATCACGAAACGCACCCTATCACAAGGGTTGCGTCATGCAACTAACACGCGCTATCCTTCGTTGGGCAAACGGAGGAGACAGGGGTAGAAGCGGATGCTCGGAAGCAACTACACAGACCAGAACTGCAGCATCGCGGGCGCACTCGAGATCGTGGGCGAGCGCTGGTCGCTGCTGATCGTCCGCAACGTGTTCCTCGGCCTGCGTCGCTTCGACCAGATCCAGGCGAACCTCGGCATCGCCCGCAACGTGCTGCAGACGCGCCTGCAGAAGCTGATCGACCAGGGCGTGGTCGAGCGCCGCCTCTACCAGGAGCGCCCCCCGCGCCACGAATACCGCCTCACCGAGAAGGGCCTCGACCTGTGGCCGATCGTCGTCTCGCTGATGCAGTGGGGCGACCGCTACGCCATGCCGGAGGGCGGCCCGGCCGTGCTGCTCGAACACCGCGGCTGCGGCGGGCGCATCGACGAGCACCGCATCTGCGACAGGTGCGGCGCGCGGCTCGGTCCCCGCGACTCGCGCGCACAGCCGGGGCCCGGTGCGATCTCGACCCACCCGCTGCTGACCCGCGCCGAGCGCTCCGCCGGGCAGCAGCCCGCCGGGGCGAGCGAGCACCCCGCAGCGGCCCGGCCTCCCGCAGCGGCCTAGCCGCGCTCGGCCAACCGCGTAACGAGCGCGGCGCCCTCGCGCGCCATGCGCGAGCGCGGCACCACCAGGTCGAAGCCCGCCTCACGCGCACGCGCGCCGGTGTCGACGTCGACGTGCGAGTAGAAGGCCAGCGACGCGACGCCGTCCATCAGCCCCTCGGCCGCGAGCGCTTCGCGCAACGAGGCCCCGTCGAGGCTCGCGTCGGTCATGTCGATCACCAGCACCTCGCCCGCGGGCAGGCGCTCGCGCAGCTTGGCCTCATCCCCCAACAGCTCCACCTCGTGCCCGCCCGCGATCAGCGAGCCCTGCACGCGCGAGCCGAACAGCAGGTCCGGCACGAGCGCGAGCACGCGAGCCATCGGCTACTGCGCCCGCAGGCGGCGGAACTCCTCGCGGGCCGATTGGGGCCGGCCCCAGCCCTGCGTGACCTCCGCGCGGCCGCTGCGCGTCTCGCGCACGACCATCTCACCCTCGATGCCCGCATCGTCCAGCAGCGCCAGCGCGCCGTGCACCGTCTGCGCCGAGGCCGCGTGGCCGAAACGGTGCGCGATCAAGAGGCGCCAGTGCCAATCGTGTTTCGAGTAGGGGCGCCCGTTGCAGGTCGTCAGGTACAGCGCCGCTTCCACGTAGCGCGACTCGTCCACGATCCGCATGTCCAGCTCGAGGTCGGTCCAATCGTCCGGCAGCGAGTCGACGATCGACTGGAAGGTGTCGGCCAGGCCCATTGCCCGCAAGCCTAGCGTGGCTATGCTCGATCCAGTGGCTGCAACCGGCACAGATGCGACGCTGGCCCAGTCGGCGCAGGCCGAGCACGAGGCGCTGCGCTCGGGCTGCGGTCTGCTCGACCGCTCCGAGCGCGGCAAGCTCGCGTTGAGCGGCGCGGGCGCGGTCGAGTTCCTCAACGGCCAGGTGACCAACGAGCTCGCGGACCTCGCCCCCGGCGAAGGCCGCTACGCCGCCTTCCTCACGCACAAGGGCAAGATGCTCGGCGACCTGCGGATCCTCGCCGTCGACTCGGGCTCGGACTCGGACTCGGACTCGGGCGAGCAGGCGCAAGCCCCGGGCGCGCCGGTCGAGCTGCTGCTCGACACCGAGCGCGTCGCGCTTCAGGAGCTGTTCGACATGATCCGCCGCTTCAAGATCGGCTTCGAGGTCGAGCTGCACAAGCGCACGCTCGAGCGTGGCCTGCTGTCGCTGATCGGCCCCGAGGCCGAGCGCGTCGCGGGCGCCGAGGCGCTGCCGAACGCCGAGCACGCGAACGCACCCGTTGAAATCGACGGCGTCGCGGCGATCGCGATCCGCACCGACGTCGGCCTCGACCTGCTGTGCGATGCCACGGACACCGATGCGCTGCGCGAGGCGCTGCTCGCCCGCGGAGCGCAGGCCGTCTCCGAGCAGACCGCGGAGTGCCTGCGCGTCGAACGCGGCCGCCCCCGCTACGGCGTGGACATCGACGCGAGCACGATCCCCCAGGAGGCCGGGCTGAACGAGCGCGCGGTCAGCTTCACGAAGGGCTGCTACGTCGGTCAGGAGACGGTCGCGCGCCTCTACTACAAGGGCAAGCCGAACCGCCACCTGCGCGGGCTGCGGCTGTCGGCCCCCGCGGCGCCTGGCGCCGAGTTGCACCTGGGCGAGCGCGTCGTCGGGCGGCTCGGCAGCGTCGCGTTCTCACCGGAGCTCGGGCCGATCGCGCTCGCGCTCCTGCGACGCGAGGCCGAGCCCGGCACGAGCGTCAGCGTCGGCGAGCAGGGGGCGAGCGCCGAGGTTCTCGAGCTTCCCTTCGGACGGGCGGGCAGCTAGGGCGCGCCGCCCGCGCCGTCGCCCTGACCGGGCCGGCGGCCCTGCAGGTGCTTGCGGATCGCGGCCTCGTGCGCCCTCACGGCGTCGGGCTTCGGCGGTGCGTCGAAGGTGCTGATCACGTTCGGCCCGTCGAACTTCACCGGCGTCGGCTTTGGCCCGCCCTCAGGCCGGTGAAACGGGTCCGCTTCAGTCATCCCCGTCCTCGGGTGGGATCCCCGACTCCTCGATATACGCCTGCCACTGTTCGCCCAGCAGGTCCAACAGCTGGCTCGCCAGCAGCGGCGAGAACGACACGCGAGAGACCACCATTCCCTGCTGACCCTGCGGGCCGATCCGCAGGAAGTCCAGCGTGAACTCGTGCGGCGTGCGCGCGATCGAGGCCGCGTTCGCCCACTTGCCCGCGAACTCCTCGGGCGGCATCACGATGTTCGGCCCCTGCTGCTCGGGCTGCTCGGACTCCTCAGAGGGCTCCGGCTGGGACATGCCAGGCAGCGTAGCGCGAGTGGGCCACTGTGATGCAAATCACAGATGAAATTATTGATTATCAATATATATTTGCGCTAGTGCAATCAAATCTCGCCACTCCGGAGACGGCGCGCGACGCGCTCACGCGAGACATGTACGCGCTCGCGAGCTACTTCATGCGCAGCGCCAACGTCGGCACCTTTCAGAAGATCGGCGAGCTCGATGTCTCGTTCACGCAGCTGAAGACGCTCTGCGCGCTGGAGGCCGAGGGCGAGGAACGCTCCGTCAAGGCGCTCGCCGAGTCGCTCGGCGTCTCGGTGGCCGCGATGAGCCGCGCCGTCGACGGGCTGTTCGAGCGCGGCTTCGTGCGTCGCGAGGAGGACCCCGCCGACCGACGCATGAAGCGCGTCGCGCTGACCGAGGCCGGGCACAAGCTGCCGCAGGCGCTCAACGAAGCGCGCCTTTCCGCGCTGCGCGAGCTGATCGATTCGCTGCAGGAGCGAGAGGCCGAGGCGCTCGGGCACGCGCTCGAGCTGATCCTCGCCCGCCGCGAGGAGATCGCCGCATACCGACCCGCCCAGGAGGACTGAGCCATGCCGAGCCGCATCCGACTTCACGACGGCAACCGCCACTGGTGGACGCTCGCAGCGATGTGCTTCGCCCTGTTCATGATCATGCTCGACAACACCGTCGTGAACGTCGCGTTGCCCTCGATCCAGCGCGACCTGCACGCCACGACCTCCTCGCTCGAGTGGACCGTGAACGCCTACACGCTGTCCTTCGCGGTGCTGCTCGTCACCGCCGGGCGCCTCGGCGACCTGTTCGGACGCCGGCGCATGTTTCTGTTCGGCGTCGTCGTGTTCGGCGTCTCGAGCTTCCTGATCGGGCTCGCGCAGAGCGACACCTGGCTCGTCGCCTTCCGCGCGCTGCAGGGCGTCGGCTCCGGCTTCATGATGCCCGCGACCCTCTCGATCATCACGAACACCTTCCCGCCGCAGGAGCGCGGCCGCGCGATCGGCACCTGGGCCGGGGTCTCCGCGATGGCGCTCGCGATCGGTCCCGTCGTCGGCGGCGTGCTGGTGCAGGAAGTCAGCTGGCAGTCGATCTTCTTCCTGAACGTCCCCGTCGCCGCCGTCGCCGTGATCGTGACGCTGTTCGCCACCCGCGAGTCGCGCGACGAGAATGCGAAACGCGTGCTCGCCGAGGTCGACCTGCCCGGCGTCGCCGCGATCACCGTCGGGCTCGCCTCGCTCGTGCTCGCGCTCGTGGAGAGCAACTCCTGGGGTTGGGGCTCGGGGCGCGTGATCGCGCTGTTCGCCGTCGCGCTCGTCGCGCTGTCGAGCTTTGCCTGGATCGAGCGCCGGCGCCGCTTTCCGATGGTCGACTTCGCCTTCTTCCGCTCGCGCACCTTCTTCGGGGCGAACCTCGTCGCCTTCGTCGTGTCCTTCGCGATGCTCGCGATGTTCTTCTACCTCGCCCTCTACATGCAGGACATCCTCCACTACAGCCCGATCCAGGCCGGGCTGCGCTTCCTGCCCTCGACCATTGTCGTGATGATCACCGGGCCGATCGCCGGTCGGCTCGCCGACCGCGTCGGCTCGCGACGGCTGATGACCGCGGGCCTCTTGCTCGTGGCCTTCGCGATGTTCTGGATGACCGGCATCCGCGTCGACACCGGCTACGGCTTCCTGCTCGTGCCCTTCCTCGCCATGGGTCTCGGCATCGGCCTCGTGATGTCGCCGATGAGCACCGCCGCCATGAACTCCGTCGACCAGGCCAGGGCCGGCGTCGCCTCCGGCATCCTCTCGATGGTGCGGATGGTCGGCGGCACCTTCGGCGTCGCCCTGATGGGCGCGATCATCGCCACGCTCGGGCGCGACCGCCTGACGACATTGCTGCCACAGCTCAGCGCCGCCAAGCGCGCCCGGCTCGTCGAAGCGCTCGGCTCAGGCGCGAGCGGCGGACATCTGCCCGCGGTCGTGCAGCAGGCCACCAGCCACACCTACGTCTACGCGCTCTCCAACGCGCTGTTCGTCGCCGGTGGGCTCGCCACGCTCGGGGCAGTCGCCGCCTGGGTGCTCGTGCGCCCGAGTGCCGCCCACATCGCGCGGGGCGCTGCGCAGGACGCCGCGCCAGGCCAGGCCGCGGTCGAGGGCGCCGAGGGCTCGCGCGAGAGCGAGCCCGTGGCCGTCGCGTAGCGAGACGCGCGTGCGGCAGCGAGACCTCGCCTTCAGCGGGCGATCGTGAAGCTCAAGCTTCCCGTCCGCGAGCGCCCGCCCGAACCGGTCGCCGTGACGAGCAGCTTGTAGTTGCCCGGCTTCAGCTTCTTGCGCTTGGAGATCAATCCCTGGAAGCGCACCTTGTTCGTGCCCACGTGCGCCGCGAACGTCAGCGCGCCCGCTGTCACGGTGCGTTTACAGCGGTGCTTGCGCTTGTTCTTCGGGGTCTGCGCGACGCAGCGTTTACCGACCTTGCGTCCCGGGGCGGGCTTCGTGAACGTGAACGTCACCTGCGCCGCCCGGTCGAGCTTGAACGAGAACGTCGTGCCGATCGGGAGCTTCTTCTTGCGCTTGCCGCGGGTCGAGCTGAGCTTCGCGAGCTGACTGCCCTCGCGCCACGTCTTCGCCGTCTGGCCGAGGCTTGAGATGACCGGCACCGACGACCCCGTCGAGAACAGTTTGAGCGGCGGCGGGCACGAGGGCACCGGGTAGGCGTACTCGGTCGCGCCCATGTCAACGATCGCGGCGGGGCTCACGCCACAGAAGATCGGCCCCAGCACGCGCGGGCCGCCGAGAGCGTCGGTCGTCAGGTCCGCCGGGATCAAGGCGTTCGAGCCGCGCTCGAGCGTCGGGCTCGCCGCGGTCTCGCGTACGTCCGCACTTCCGGGGCCGGGTCCGAGCAGCAGCGGGTCGGCGCAGATGTTGCCCGCGCCCGCGAACGGCGCCGCGCCCGAGCAGACGTCGCTGTAGGTCGCGCTCACGCCCGCGAGCGACTGGAAGCCCCCCAACTCGGGGCCGCCGCTGTCGCCGGAGACGATCGTGTTCGTCAGCGCGAGCACGTCATGGGGGCCACCGCTGATCCCCGCGACCCTGCCGCTCGCGCCCGAGACCAGGTTGCCCGCCACGGTCGAGTCGTTGAGCTGCAATGTCGCGTAGGCGTTGGGGCACACGAAGCCGACGTAGATGCCCGCGCCGTTCGCGCTCGGCCCGCTCTGCAGCGTGTTGCCCGCGACGATCGCGTTCGTCAGCGTCGAGACGACGTTCGGGGCCGTGGGCGGCGTTTCGGTCGGATCGCCGCACTCCGCCACCGACAGGCCCGCGCCCCAGCCAAAGACTTTTTTCGGTTCGGCGTTTTCGGCCGCGCTCGGCGACTGCAGCGTGTTGTTGGTGAAGCGGTCGCCCGTGCTCTGCAGCGCGACGTGGGTGGTCGACTCGCCGCCGCCCCACGCCGAGATTGGCGCCGCTTTGAAGCTCACGCTGTTGCCCCCGAACACGTTGCCCCGCTGCACCGCGGTCACTGGTTCCGTGGCATCGCCCGCGAGCGAGAGCCCGCCGCCGAGATAGCCCCGCACGTTTGTGCTCGTGCCACTCGGGTCGGAGACGCTGTTGGCGGCGAACAGGTTGTCGCTCAGCACGAACCCGACCCCGGTCGTCTCCGCCGCGAGCGCGGCTCCGCCGCCCTCGTTGTCCGAGGTGTTGCCGGTGAACTCCGAATTCGAGAGCGTGATCTGGCCTCCAAGCGCGAACACGTCCAGACCTCCGCCGAACGCGTCCGCGCCCGTGACCGAATTGCCGGTGAATTTGTCGGCGCTCAGGTCCGCGCTCGTGGCGAAGATCGTGAGGCCACCGCCGTCCAGCGTCGCGCTGTTGTTGGTGAACGTCGAATCGGTCACCGTGACGGCCGCGGTTCCGGTGTTGATCCGTGCACCGCCGCCTTCCCCCGCGCTCGCGACGTCGTCGGAGAACATGTCGTGCGCCAGCGTGACCGCCGTCGGCGAGCCGGAGGAGTTGATGCTGAGTGCGCCGCCACTGTTCGCGGCCGAGCTGTGCGCGTTCTCGAAGGTCAGGCCTTCGATCGTGGTCGAAGCCGAAACCGAACCTTGCAGCTGCACGGTGCTGCCGCCGTCGAAGCCCGCTCCCGGCGTGCCCGCCAGCGTCATCTGGACCGACGGCAGCGTGTAGGGAAAGCCCGCTTTGCAGAGTTCGCTCAGCGTGACCCTGTCGCCCGCTTTCGCCCCGCTCAGCGCGCTTTGCAGGCCCGCGCAGTTGACGGTCGTCTCCGCCGCGCCCGCCGAGGAGGCGAACGCTCCCAGCGCGAGCACCGCCGCGACCAACACCCCCGATTTCCTGGCCATCTCCGGCAAGGTACAGCACGCCTCGGGTGCCAATCGGCCGAACGTCCAGGCGCGGGTGGCACGAGCTCAGGCGCTTGCGTCCGGAGTGGTCCCACCCGCTCCACGCCGGCCGGGTAGGATGGCGGGCGCACCCGTCACCCCTACACGCGAGGTTTCAAAGCACGTGGCACTCGACCTGCAGCAAGTATCCGACGTCAGCACCGAGCCCGGCGAGCTGCCGAAGACGATGGCCGCCTGGGTGATCCGCGAGGAGCGCCAGGGCGAACCGAAGGACGCCTTCCAGGTCGAGGAGATCGAGGTGCCCGAGCCCGGCGCCTTCGAGGTGATCGTCCGCGTGATGGCCGCGGGCGTGAACTACAACAACGTCTGGGCCGCGCTCGGCAAGCCGGTGTCGGTCATGAAGTACGGCGACCACCCAGAGTTCGGCCACCACATCGGCGGTTCCGACGCCTCGGGCGTCGTCTGGAAGGTCGGCGCCGGCGTGACGCGCTGGAAGCCGGGCGACGAGGTCGTCGTGCACTGCAACCAGGCCTCTTATGAGGACCCCGAGGTACACGGCCTCGACCCGATGGCCGCGCCCTCGCAGAAGATCTGGGGCTATGAGACCACCTGGGGCTCCTTCGCCCAGTTCACGAAGGTCCAGGCGCAGCAGCTGCTGGCAAAGCCGCACGCGCTGACCTGGGAGGAGGCCGCCTCCTACGGTCTCGTCTACTTCACCGCCTACCGCATGCTGATCACCCGCTGCAAGATCCAGGCGGGCGCGAACGTCCTGATCTGGGGCGCCGCGGGCGGCCTCGGCGTGTTCGCCACGCAGCTCTGCGCCGCCGCGGGCGCGCACTGCGTCGGCGTCGTCTCCTCGGCGGAGAAGGGCGAGCTCGTCAAGCGCCTCGGCGCCGTCGACTACATCGACCGCGCCGAGTTCGCCGGGATGATGCGCACCGGCAAGGAGACCCCCGAGGAGGACAAGGCCCGCTTCGGCGTCTCGCGCGAATTCGCCAAGCGCGTGAAGGGGATCTTCGGCGACGCGCCCGACATCGTCTTCGAGCACGTCGGTCAGGCGACGTTCCCGACCTCGGTGTTCACGGTCAAGCCCTTTGGCAAGGTCGTGATCTGCGCCGGCACCACCGGCTACAACCTCGACTTCGACGTGCGCTACCTGTGGATGAAGCAGAAGGAGATCCTCGGCTCGCACTTCGCCAACGCGTATGAGTGCATGAAGGCCAACGAGCTGATCGAGTCGGGCCAGATTCGCCCCGTCTTGTGGCGCACGCTCGGCTTCGAGGGCGTCGCCGAAGCCCACCAGCTGATGCTCGAAAACAAGCACCTCGGCAAGATCTCGATCCTCGTCGGCGCCGAGCGCGAGGGCGAGGGCAAGACCGCCGAGGGTCCCGGCGCGATCCGCGCGGAGGTAGGCGCCTAGTGGCCGGGACCGTGATCGTCCCGTGGTACGCCACGGGCTTCCGCGCCGACGCCTTCGAGTCAGAGCTCGAGCCCGTGGCCGCCGCCGCGTTGCGCTACGGCGCCACCTCCTACGCGATCTACCGCGCGCAGGACGACCGCTACAAGCTCCAGCAGCTCGCGGCCTTCGAGCACAAACTGCAGTGGGACCGCTACTGGGCCGGACCCGAGATGACCCACTTCCGCGCGGTGCACTCCGGCTGGTATCAGGTGCCCGTGCTCTACGGCTGGTGGGACAAGACCGCCGGCGGCGAGATCCACACCGACGCGAACGGCGCGCCCAACGGCAGCGGCAACGGCCGCGCCAACGGCGTGCCACACGGCGCAGTCGAGGGCGAGTCGGCCTAACCCTGCTCCAGCGGGGCCATGGTCAGCCCGGCCCCCTTGAGCTGCTCCCAGTAGTGCTCGGCGGGCTCCTGCATGCCGGTGTAGACGATCGCCTGTCCGGAGCTGTGGATCACGTTCGCGATCTCGTGCCCGCGATCGAGCGAGACGCCGGGGATGAAGCGGGCGAGCGTGCGGGCCACGTGCTCGAAGGTGTTGTGGCTGTCGTTGCGCACGATCACGCGCCAAGAGCCGCCAAGGCCGCTGCCTGGCCCGCCGACGCGCGGCAGCTCGATCGTCTGACTCACGGCCCAGAGGATAAAGGGCGGGCCGCAACCGTACAATTGGCGGTATGAGCGGCGATCAGTCCCCGCGTTTGCCCGAGCGCGACCGGCCCTGGATGATGCGCACGTACGCCGGGCACTCGACGGCGAAGGCCTCGAACGAGCTCTATCGGCGCAACCTCGCCAAGGGCCAGACCGGCCTGTCGGTGGCGTTCGACCTCCCCACCCAGACCGGCTATGACCCCGACGACGAGTTGGCCCGCGGCGAGGTCGGCAAGGTCGGCGTGCCGGTCTCCCATCGCGGCGACATGGCCGCTCTGATGGACGGCATCCCGCTGGGCGAGATGAACACCTCGATGACGATCAACGCCACCGCCGCCTGGCTGCTGGCGCTCTACATCGTCGCCGCCGAGGAACAGGGCGTGGCCCAGGAGCAGCTCCAGGGCACGACCCAGAACGACATCATCAAGGAGTTCCTCGCGCGCGGCACCTACGCCTTCCCGCCCGCCGCCTCGATGCGCCTGATTGCGGACATGATCGCCTACACGGTCGAGCACGTGCCGAAGTGGAACCCGATCAACATCTGCTCCTACCACCTGCAGGAGGCGGGCGCCACACCCGTGCAGGAGATCGCCTACGCGATGAGCAACGCGATCGCCGTGCTCGACGCCGCGCGCGAGCGCGTGCAGGGCGCCCACGTGGGCGACGAGCAGGCCACGCGCGAGCTGATGGAACAGGTCTTCGGGCGCATCTCCTTCTTCGTCAACGCCGGTGTGCGCTTCGTCGAGGAGCACGCGAAGCTGCGCGCGATGGGTGTGCTGTGGGAGGAGCTCGGCCGCGAGCGCTACGGCGTGCAGAACGAACGCCACCTGCGTTTCCGCTACGGCGTGCAGGTCAACTCGCTCGGCCTGACCGAGGCGCAGCCGGAGAACAACGTCCAGCGGATCGTGCTCGAGGCGCTGGCCGTCACGCTCGGGCGCGACGCCCGTGCCCGCGCGATCCAGCTACCGGCCTGGAACGAGGCGCTCGGCCTGCCGCGACCGTGGGACCAGCAGTGGTCGCTGCGCATCCAGCAGGTGCTCGCCTACGAAACCGACATCCTCGAGTACCCCGACATCTTCGAGGGCTCGATCGTGATGGACGGACTCGTCGCCGAGCTGCTCGACGGCGCCCGCGCCGAGATGGCCGTGGTCGCCGAGCACGGCGGCGCGGTCGAGGCGGTCGCCTACATGAAGGGCGCGCTGGTCGACTCCCACCGCGAGCGCATCCGCCGGATCGAGGCGGGCGAGCAGATCGTGGTCGGGCAGAACCGCTACGCCGAGACCGAGTCCTCGCCGCTGACCGCCGACGCCGAGGGCGGCATCCTGGTCGTGGACCCCGCCGTCGAAGCCGAGCAGATCGAGGAGGTGCGCGCTTGGCGCGCCGCGCGCGAGCAGACGGCCGTCGATGCCGCGCTGGGCGAGCTCGCGCAGGCAGCCGCCGCGCCCGCGCAGAGCACCAACCTGATGACCGCGACGATCGCCGCCGCGCGCGCAGGCGCGACAACCGGCGAGTGGGCGCGCGCGCTGCGCGAGGTGTTCGGCAGCTACCGTGCCCCCACCGGCGTCGGCGAGGCTGCCGCCGCCCCGGCGGACGACGCTCTGGCCGAGCTGCGCGAGCAGGTCTCCGCGTTGCAGGAGAAGCTGGGCCGCCGCCCCAAGATCCTCGTCGGCAAGCCCGGCCTGGACGGGCACTCCAACGGCGCCGAGCAGATCGCCGTGCGCGCCCGCGACTCGGGCATGGACGTGGTCTACGAGGGCATCCGCCTGACCCCCGCGCAGATCGCCGCCTCCGCGCTGCAGGAGGGCGTGCACGTGATCGGCCTCTCGATCCTCTCCGGCTCCCATCGCGAGCTGATCCCCGCGGTGATCGACGCGCTGCACGAGGCCGGCGTGACCGCGCCGGTCGTCGTCGGCGGGATCATCCCCGAGCAGGACGTCGAGGGGCTGCGGCGCGCGGGTGTAGCCGCCGTCTACACGCCCAAGGACTTCGACATCACGCGCATCATGCGCGACATCGTGGAGCTCCTCGGCGCCGAGGCCGCGGGCGGCAACGGCGCCTCCGCGGATGCGGACGGCCCCGTGGCGGTGGCCGGAAACGGCGCCTCCGCCAACGGCGCGGCGTGAGCGGGGCGCCGCGGCCACAGGACGGGGTCGGCGCCGCGATCGGCGCGCGGCTGCGCGAACGTGACCTGAGCGCCGCCCCGGCGGCGCTGAACCTGCTCGAGAGCACGACCGCCGCCGACCGCGAGCAGGCGGGCGGGCTGCTGCGCGAGGTCTCCCCCGCCGCGCTCGGCGGCGAGGCGCCGGGGCATGTGATCGGCGTGACCGGGCCGCCCGGGGCGGGCAAGTCGACACTTCTCTCGGCGCTACTCAAAGCCTGGCGTGCACAGGGGCGCACGGTCGCGATGCTGGCCGTCGACCCCAGCTCGCGCCGCTCGGGCGGCTCGCTGCTCGGCGACCGCGCGCGGGTCGAGTTCGACCCGACCGACCGTGAGGTGTTCATCCGCTCGACCTCCGCGGGCGAGCGCCTCGGCGGGCTGGCCTGGGCCACGCGCGCCGCCGCCCACGCGCTCGCCGCGGCATTCGACGTGGTCGTAATCGAGACGGTCGGCGTCGGCCAGGCCGAGACCGAGGTCGCCGACGTCGCCGACACCGTGGCCGTCGTCGTGCAGCCCGGCTCCGGCGACGTGCTGCAGTTCCTGAAGTCGGGGATCATGGAGATACCCGACGTGCTCGTGATCACGAAGGCGGACCTCGGGAGGATCGCGCTGGCGACGCGACGCGACGTCAGCGCGGCGCTGCGCTCGCTGGGCTCGAAGGACACTCGCGTCGTGGCCGTCTCCTCGCTCGCGCCGCCGCAGGGCATCGAGGAGCTCGTCGCGGCGCTCGACGAGCACCGCGACCGCGCCGGGGTCCAAGAGCGTCGGCTGCGGGCGCGACGCGCAAACGCCCTGGCCGACTACGCGCACGAGCACGGCGAGCGCGGTCTGCGGGCGCTGGGCGGGCGCCGCCGGGCCGAGCTGCTGCTGCAAGCCCAGGAGCCGGCGCTCGACACGGCCGCGCTCGTGGCCTCGCTCGAGCAAGCCGCCGCGGGAGCGCGCGAGGACCGATGAGCCGGCCGCGTCAACTGCTGCTGATCCTGCTCGCGTTCGTGATCGCCAGCGCGCTCGCGGGCGCGCTCGGCGCGATCAACCTCGGCACCGCGCTGTCGTTCGGGCAGATCGCAGTCGCGCTCACGGTCGTGTACCTGATGCTGCGCCGCTGACATATGCTGGCGCCATGAGAACCGGGTGCTTCGTCTCGACGGGCCGCTCACTGGAGGGCGCGATCGAGCGCGTGAAGCTCGCGGAGTCGCTCGGCTACGAGTGCGCCTATGTGACCCACATCGCGGGGCGTGAGTCGCTGACGGTCGTGACGGCCTACGCGCTCGCGACGAGCAGCATCCGCGTCGGCACCGGCGTGGTGCCGATCTACACGCGCACGCCCGCGACGATGGCGCAGACCGCCGCGACGATCGACGAGCTCTCGGGCGGGCGCTTGAACCTGGGCATGGGCGTCTCGCATCGCCCCGTGGTCGAGGGCTGGCACGGGCAGAGCATCGACAAGCCGGTCGCGGAGATGCGCGAGTACACCTCGATCGTGCGCTCGATCCTGCGAGGCGAGAGCTACGAGAGCGGCGAGAAGTGGCAGACGGGGTTCCAGCTCATGGGCGTGGAGACGCGCCCGCAGCTGCCGATCTATGTCGCGGCGCTGTCGCCCGCGATGCTGCGCTTGGCGGGCGAGATCGGCGACGGCGTGCTGCTGTGGCTGTGCTGCCCGCAGTACATCGAGGACGTCGTCATACCCGAGGTGCGCGCCGGGCGCGAACGCGTGGGGCTGGACCTGGAGGGCTTTGACATCGTGCCCGCGGTCCCGACGGCGCTGACCGATGACCGCGACGGCGCCTACGCGGCGATGCGCACCGAACTGATCCCCTACTTCGGCCTGCCCTTCTACCGCGCGATGATCGAGCGCTCGGGCTTCGGCGCCGACATCGAGCGCTACGACGCCGCAGCCGGCGATTTGGCGGCGATGCAAGCCGCGATCTCAGACGAGTTCCTCGCGCAACTGACCGCCGTCGGTAACGAATCCGACGTTAGCGGCG
The DNA here is from genome assembly GCA_036267655.1 of Solirubrobacteraceae bacterium. Lineage (GTDB taxonomy): Bacteria > Actinomycetota > Thermoleophilia > Solirubrobacterales > Solirubrobacteraceae > Palsa-744. The sequence goes on along the minus strand of DATAVP010000036.1, from coordinate 31,209 downwards.
GCCTCGAGCGCTACCGCGAAGCGGGTGCCACCACACCCTGCGTCGGGCCGATCTCGAAGACCGACTTCGAGGCCACGCTGCGCGTCGGGATCGGCGCCTAGCGGAATCCGCGCCGCGTCGGACCCGCCCCTCGCGCCGGGTCCGCCGGCGCCGAAGCGGCGCCTGACAGCGCGCCCCGCACGTAGGCTTCCTCACGATGCTCGTCCTCCTCGGCTTCGCCGTGCTCGCAGGCGCGGGCACCGCCCTGTCCCCCTGCGTGCTGCCGGTGCTGCCCGCGCTGCTGTCGGCCGGGGGCGTCGGCGGTCGTCGGCGGCCGCTGGGGATCGTGCTGGGACTGTCGATCACGTTCACGGTGACGATCATCGGCGTAGCCAAGGTGGTCGACGGCGTGGGGCTCGGCAGCGACCCGCTGCGCGACGTTGCGATCGTGGTGCTGCTCGTGTTCGGCGCGGCCTTGCTCGTGCCGCGCCTGGCCGACCGGATCGAGGCGCCGCTCTCGCGCCTTGCCCGCTTCGGCCCGCGCACGCGCGGCGAGGGCTTCTGGTCGGGGATGCTCGTCGGCGGCGCGCTCGGCTTCGTCTACACCCCCTGCGCCAGCCCGATCCTCGCCGCGGTTATCTCCGTCAGCGCGGCGAGCGGCAAAACGGTCGTGATCGCGCTGGCCTATGCGCTCGGCTCGGCGCTCGTGCTGCTCGCCCTGACGCTCGGCGGGCGCCGCCTGTTCGACCGCGTGCGCAAAGCCGGTCGCGGTCCCACGCTGCAGCGCGCGCTCGGCGCGATCATGGTGATCACCGCGATCGCGATCGCCACGAACCTCGACGTCAACTTCGACCAGTTCGTCGCGCGGCACATCCCCGACGTCAACCTGACCGCCTCGCTGGAGTGCTCGGACACCGTGACCAAGCACCTGCACGAAATCTCGGGGCACGAACCGAAGTTCGCCCCCGCGAACGGCTCCTCGGCCTGTGGCGGCTCGGCCTCGAGCGTGAAAGCCGCCCCCGCGAACGCCAGCCAGGCGACGCTGCTGGCGGCCGCGCACGGGCTGCCCAAGCTCGGACCAGCGCCGGAATTCATGGAAACCCAGGACTGGTTCAACACTCCCGGAATGCGCCCGCTCTCGCTGAGCGGGCTGCGCGGCCACGTCGTGCTGGTCGACTTCTGGACCTACACCTGCATCAACTGCATCCGCACGCTGCCCTACCTGAAGGCGTGGGATGCGGCCTACCGCCACGACGGGCTGACGGTCGTCGGCGTGGAGACGCCGGAGTTCGCCTTCGAGCACGACGCCTCGAATGTGTCGAATGCGATCAAGCAGTTCGGCCTGCGCTACCCGGTGGTCCAGGACAACCAGATGGGCACCTGGAACGCCTACGGCAACGAGTACTGGCCCGCGGACTACCTGATCGACGCGCGCGGCCAGGTGCGCTACGCGGCCTTCGGCGAGGGCGACTACGACAAGACCGAAACCGCGATCCGCGCGCTGCTGGCCGAAGCGGGCAGCCAGGTCGGCGGCAAGAGCCGTCCGAAGGACGTAGTCGTCCCAAGCCGGCAGGCGACGCCGGAGACTTATCTGGGGACCGAGCGCGCGCAGGGCTGGATCGATCCGCCGAAAGACGGCACGCACGACTACGGCGTGCCACCCACCGCGAGCCTGCCGCTCAACGACTTCGCCTTCAGCGGCACCTGGAAGATCGCGGGACAGCCTGCGACGGCGATCTCCGATGCGGGCATCGACGTCGAGTTCCAGGCCAAGGACGTCTACTTGGTGCTCAGCTCGGCGGGCGGCACCCCGCGCCAGGTGCAGGTGCTGCTCGACGGCCGCCCGATCCCCGCGAGCGAGGCCGGGACCGACGTGCACGGCGGTGCGGTCACGGTGCGCGGCCAGCGTCTTTACACGCTGGTCTCGCTGCCACGCGACGAGCGCCACCGCCTGAGCCTGCGCTTCGCGCCGGGCGTCAGCGGCTTCGCGTTCACCTTCGGGTAGCGCGCCGGCGCCTCCAGACCGCCGCCTTGTAGCGAGCTTCAATTCCCGTCCAGCAGCCGACCGATTGCGCCTGCGCAAGGAGTAATGTGCGCCGCTCTGCACCGCAAATCCGTAGTGCCTCGGCACCCGAGGGGGGCTTCGGGCACAAGGAGGTATACGTATGACTCGTCTCAACGCCGGCGGGCCGGGCTCGCCGGGGTCGCGAGGCCGGCTGACGACACAGGCCAAGCGCCTCGCGGCCATGCTTCTCGCCGCCGTCGGCCTGCTGTGCGCCAGCGCCACGAACGCGATCGCCGATGGCTCTGTGACGTTGCCCGGCAGCCCGCTTGTCGTCTCCGTCGGATCGCTCGGCGAGTGTCAGTCGAACTACCCGAACGTCGGCAACAACTTCTACCCGTTCGGGGCGCCACCCGGGGACTGTGGTTTCTTCCTCGCCTTCCCGAGCACAGGGACGAACCAGCCGACTGAACTGAAAGAAAAGGTCTTCGGCTTCAGCGGCTCCGCCGGACCCCACATCACGGGCGCCGAAGGCGGCAACGAATACACCTTCGTCGAACAGCAGGGCACGCCCAGCGGCAGCGGGACCGCAAGCGATCCCTACTCCGACTACACCAAGTATCTAGTCAGCTACAACGGAAAAAACTATGCGATGGTCACCGATGTCACGACGTATGTGAACGGTGAACCGCAGTTCACCTCCACTTACACCGTCGAAAACGTCACGGGCAAAGCGGGCAACGCACCGTCGGCTCCGCTCTACTACCACGCGATTGTCGCTGGAGACTTGTACGTCGCCAACGACGACCACGGCACCGGCGTATTCCTTGGCGGTCCGCCGAAGTTCATCGGCGGGCAGAACCCGAACACGGGCACGCTCGGTGGGTTTGTCGAAGCCACGCCCGGCTGGGACTCCTACCAGGAGGGGTTCTGGGATGGCCCGGAACCGTATGAACCCACGATCGAACAGGATCATGGGATCTGGAACGCCGTCCGGATCGCCGCGAAATCGAGTGGCCCGGTATTCAACGACACGATCGACCCAAACCTGATGGACAACGGCGCGGGCGTCAGCTGGGACGACCACCTCACCACGGCGCTCGACCCCGGCAAAACGGCGAGCTACTCGATCGTCGGGCGCTCGCAGGTGCCGACGAGCCTCGGCGTGCAGCCGGTCTCGCAGTCGCACACGGTCGGGCAGACGGCGACGGTCACGGTCACCGCCACCGACAACGTGGGAACGCCCTACGGCGGTCGCCCGCTCGTTTACTCGATCGGCGGCGCGAACCCGAAAACGGGCAGCGTGACCACGAACTCGGCAGGCGTGGCGACGATCAGCTACGTCGGCACGGCTGCGGGCCTCGACACGATGCAGATGTTCCTGGACCTAAACGGCAACGGGGTGGCGGACAACGCCGAGCCGACCTCAGCCGCACAGATCCTGTGGACGCCGGCGCCGCCGACGCCGAACAGCACCTACAAAATCCAAAGCGTCAAAGCCAACTCCGACGGCACGGTCACGATCGTGTTCGTGCCGAGCCAGGAAGGCACGGCAACTGTCGAAGTGACGGTTCCGACGGCGACGATCTCGAGCAACGCGTCGATCGCCAAGGCCAAGAAATGCAAGCGCAACCAGACCAAGATCCACGGCAAGTGCCACCCGAAGACGAGCGTCTCGGGCAAAGTGACCGCGAAAGGCAAAGCGGGCGTCCCGCTGAAGATCACGGTCAAGCCCTCCAGCAAGGTCAAGAGGGCATTGGCCAAGGGTAAGAAGGTCCAGCTCACGGCGAAGCTGACCTACAAGTCCGTGCTCGGTGGAGCGCCGACGGTGAAGCTCTACCACTTCACGGTCAAGGCCAAGAAGAAGAAAAAGAAGAAGGGCCACCACTAGTCCCTCAAGGGACGGTGAGCCGACAGAGCGGGGCGCCCCAAGGGCGCCCCGCTCTCGTTAACCGGTACGAGGCGGTGATCGTGACCTACGTACCAACGCGTACCCACGTCTCAGTGCGAGCGTGGCGTACCGAGACGTTCCCCTAGGGTCGCTGCGAAGCAGGGCCGGACAACTACCCACGATCCTGGGGGATTGAGTAAATGCTTAGGCAAGGACGCGTGCTCGCGAGCAGGATGCCGCGACGCATGCTCACACTGATCGCAGCTGCCGCCGCACTGCTGGCGACAGGCTTCGGCCCCGCGGCGGGCAACGCCGCCGCGGACACGCCGGCGCACACCGACGTGATGTTCCTGTTCGACACGAGCGGGTCTATGGGCAGCGTGCTGAGCGAAGCGAAGGCGGAAATCGCCGGCGTGATCGAACACATCAACGCCACGCTTCCCGATGCTCACTACGGAGTCGCCGAAGTCCGCGACTACCCGTTCAGCGAATCCGAAGCCGAAGGCTCCGAAAAACCGTGGAAGCTCGACCAGCCGCTGACTGCCGACTCAAGCGCGGTGAAAACCGCGATCGAACCCCTGTTCGCGAGCGGAGGAGGCGACTTCCCCGAATCCTACGGGCGCGCGCTTTGGGAGACGGACACCAACCCGAACGTCGGCTGGCGCGACGAAGCACGCCACGTGATCGTCCTGGTCGCCGACAACGTGCCGCACGATCACGAACTCGACGAAGGCATTCCCGAAGCGGACTGGGCGGTAGCGCCGCCGTGGGACACCGGCGAAGAATTCGGGGGACTCTGGGCGATCCCCGGGAGCCAGTGGACATCCGCGACCAACCTCGACTTCCAGTCGACCATGACCGAGCTCGGTCTGGACGGAAAGCCGCTCGAGGACGTGGACTTCTCGGGTCCGAGCGGCTACCTGCCCTACTGGGAGCACTGGGCCGCGCTGTCGGGCGGACACGCTCTCGGCGGCGCCGGCGGGAACCTCGCGACCAGCCTCACGACGCTGATCGAAACGGGCGCGACCACGGCGCTCGCGCCGTGTCCCTCCGGGCAGGAACGCAGCGCGACGGGTGTCTGCGTCGTGGCCGGCAAACCGGCCTCGCACCCGACGGTCAGCCAGGTGATCTGCAACCTGGTGATCGCGACGGCATCCGACACCTGTACGGCTACCATCGGCGACGCCGCGCCTTCGGGCTCGACGAATCCGACGGGCACCGTGACGTTCGCAAGCTCGAACGGCGGCGTGTTCAGCAGCGGCAACACCTGCACGCTCACGCCGACGCCGTTGTCGGGCAACGTCTCGAGCTGCTCGGTGCAGTTCCTGCCGCCGGCGAAACCGAGCACGTTCCCGGCGATCACGGTCACCTACTCGGGTGACGCGACGCACAACTCGAGCACCGCGCAGACGCACTACGGCGCAGCGAGCGAACTGGCGAGAAGCATCGACCTGTCCGAAGCGGGCACGATCAGGCCGAACGGCGAAATCGAAATCCCGATCGACTGCGGCTTTCCCTGCGAATCGCAGGGCGAACTGTTCAACGAACCGGACTTCGGGAACATCGCCTCGGCGGCCTCGCTCGGCGGCGTCGAAGCGATCGCCGAAAGCGCCGCGAGCAAGGGCAAGCACAAGAAGAAGAAAAAGAAGAAGCCCGTGCTGCTCGGCAAGGGCAAGGTCAAGCTGAAGAAAGCCGGCAAGGGCAAGCTGATCCTCAAGCCCACCGCCAAGGGCAAGGGGGCACTGGCCCACTTCAAGGGCAAGTCCGTGCACCTGACGCTCAAGTTCACGATCCGTACGCCGAACGGCACGGTGGTGGAGAGCAAGAAGCAGCGCATCACGCTGCGCCCGAAGGCGAAGAAGAAAGCGCACAAGAAGAAGCACTGAGGCGGTCGGCCCGTGCACGGCGGGCCGCTCCGATCAGGCTCCCCCGCAGCGCTGGATGCAGGCGCTGCGGGGGGAGTCCTACAATCATCGCCATGGAGGGGTCCACCCCAGAGACCGGCGCTCGCAGCTGGCTGCGCTGCTACCGCTGCTGGTCCCAGGATCTGGAGGTGCAGGTCCACTACGAGGGAATCCACAAGATCGACCCCGACACCGGCGAGCGCGCGGAAGTGATCGACGAGCTGCAGGAGGCGGTGGTCCAGTGCCTGGACTGCATGCACGACCAGCCCCACCTCGGCTTCAACAACAGCCGCGTCGAGCCGATCGAGGATCGCTGGGAACGGATGATCGCCGGGACCCCGTGGGTCGCGTCGTGCACGGTCACGGTCGACGCCGACGAGGTCGAGAGCTGCTCGGGCCCCGAGGCGGGCGACGCGCTCTCCTACGCGGCCTTCGGCGACCATGGCGTGCGCGAGTTCTTCACGCACGTGCGCTTCCACAAGCACGAGGACGACTCGCGCATCATCGTGCACCTGCTCGTCGAGCTCTACGCACGCTCGCTGGAGGAGGCCACCGAGGTGCTCGAGTCCTCGGCGCGCGGCGCGCTCACGATCACATCGCTGGCCGAGGAGTCACGCCCGCCGGCCGCTGCCGCGGGCGAGTCCCACGGCAGCCACGAATAGCCCTCACCGCCACGCCGCCAGGCGCCGAGCGGGGGGTTCCTCTAGCCGAGGCGCTCTTCCAAGGCTTGGAGCTGCACGTTCAGCGCGTCAGGCAGACGATTGAACTGCGCCAGGTGCGCGTGCAGCTGCGGCAGTTGCGCCTTCCACTCCTCGACGTCTACGCGCAGCAGCTCGGCCATGTTGGGCTCGGAGACCTCGACGCCGCGCGTGTCGATGCCGTCGGGGCCGACGGGCGGGATCAGCCCGATCGGCGTCTCGGTCGCGGCGCCGTGACCAGCGCAGCGCGCGAACACCCAGGACAGCACGCGCGAGTTCTCACCGAAGCCGGGCCACAAGAAGCGCCCGCCCTCGTCCTTGCGGAACCAGTTGACGTAGAAGATCTTCGGCAGCTTCGCGCCGTTGCGACGGCCCATCTCCAGCCAATGCGCGAAGTAGTCGGCCATGTTGTAGCCGCAGAAGGGCAGCATCGCGAACGGGTCGAAGCGCAGTTCGCCGACGGTGCCGGCCGCGGCCGCGGTCTTCTCCGAGCTCATCACCGCGCCGAGGAACACGCCGTGCTCCCAGTCGAAGGCCTCGGTCACGAGCGGGACCACGGTCGAGCGGCGGCCACCGAACAGCATCGCGTCGATCGGCACGCCTTTCGGGTCCTCCCACTCGGCTGCGATCGCGGGGTCCTGCGAGGCCGGGGTGGTGAAGCGCGCGTTCGGGTGCGCCGCGGGCGTCCCGGTCTCCGGCGTCCAGTCGTTGCCGTGCCAGTCGATCAGGTGCGCGGGCGGCTCCTTGGTCAGACCCTCCCACCAGGCGTCGCCGTCGTCGGTCTTCGCGCAGTTCGTGAAGATCGAGTTGCGCTCGACCGTGTGGATCGCGTTCGGGTTCGTCTCCTCGCCCGTGCCCGGAGCCACGCCGAAGAAGCCGTACTCGGGGTTGATCGCGTACAGGCGACCGTCCTCGCCGAACTTCATCCAGGCGATGTCGTCGCCGATCGTCTCGACGGTCCAGCCCTCGAGCGTCGGGATCAGCATCGCGAGGTTCGTCTTGCCGCAGGCGCTCGGGAAGGCGCCGGTGATGTACTTGACCTCACCCTCGGGCGAGGTCAGCTTGAGGATCAGCATGTGCTCGGCCATCCAGCCCTCGTCGCGCGCCATCACCGAGGCGATCCGCAACGCGAAGCACTTCTTGCCCAGCAGCGCGTTGCCGCCGTAGCCCGAGCCGAACGACCAGATCTCACGCGTGTCGGGGTAGTGGACGATGTACTTGTTCTCGGCGTTGCACGGCCACGACACGTCCTCGACGCCGTCGGCCAGCGGCATCCCGACCGAGTGCACGCAGGGCACGAACTCGCCTTCGGAGCCGAGCGCTTCCAGCGCGCCCTGGCCCATCCGCGTCATGATCCGCATGCTCACCGCGACGTAGGTCGAGTCGGTCAGCTGCACGCCGACATGGCTCTTGTCCGAGCCAAGCGGACCCATCGAGAAGGGCACGACGTACATCGTGCGCCCGCGCATCGAGCCCGCGAACAGCTCGTTCAGGGTTTCGCGCATCTCGGCGGGGTCGCGCCAGTTGTTCGTCGGTCCGGCCGCGTCCTCGGTCGCCGAGCAGATGTAGGTGCGGTCCTCGACGCGCGCCACATCGCCGGGGTCGGACAGCGCCAGATAGGAGTTCGGCCGCTTCGCGTCGGAGAGCCGCTCGAACGTGCCCGCGTCGACAAGGTCCTGGCAGAGGGTGTCGTACTCCTCGGCCGAGCCGTCGCACCAGTGGATGTCGTCGGGTTCGGTCAGCGAGGCGACCTCGCCGACCCAGGCCAGCAGACGCTCGTTGGTGGTCGGGGCGGAAGCGGTCGTGTTCATAGGTAAAGCGGCTCCTCGATCGCGGTCATGATCGGCGCGCCGACTCGCTCATCGTCGGTCGGCGCCGTCCGAGGGGCCCTCGGTGGCCCCGGGAACGGAAAAAACGCCCGTGCGGGCGGTCCTCAGAGCCTCAGAGGGTATCGCAGCCTGCAATCAGACGCTCGCGCATACGCGCCGCAACGAGCGCGAAAGCGGCGTCTCCTACTCGACGTTGCCCTCGGCCTCGCCGGTGCCCGGGTTCTTGCGCGGCACCAGCACGAGCCGCTTGAACTCCGCCACCAGCACGCCGTCCTGGTTGAGCACCCGCGTGTGCACCTTGACCGTGCCGCGGTCGGGCTTGGAGCGCGACTCCTTCTTCTCGAGCACCTCGGACTCGCAGAACAGCGTGTCGCCGTGGAACACCGGCGCCGGGTGCTTGAGCTCTTCGGTGGCCAGGTTCGCGATCGCCTTGCCGCTGACGTCGGAAACCGACATCCCGAGCGCCAACGAATAGACGAGCGGGCCGACCACCACGTTGCGCCCCTGCTGGGATTTGTGCGCGTACACGTCGTTGATGTGCAGCGGGTGGTGGTTCATCGTGATCAAGCAGAAGAGGTGGTCGTCGGACTCGGTGACCGTCTTCGCGGGCCAGTGCTTGTAGATCGCGCCGACCTCGAACTCCTCCAGGTAGCGGCCATACGGATGTGCGCCGCTCGCCTCGCGTGCGGCCTGCTCGGTCTCGACGGTCTGCGTCTCGGTCATGGGGTCCTGGAGTCTCCTCGGATGGCTGTCTTGGGCCTGAGACTCTAATAGGCGCAGCCAAGCCGATAGCGTTGAGGCGGTAGGCGACCGATACCCGCAGACCCAGGAGAGCCGACTTGCGCAACCCCCGCGACTTCCTCAAGCCCCTCGCCATCGACGCGCCCGAGCCGGTGCGCGAGATCCCGTTCAAGCCGTCTCGGATGATCCACTTCCTTGACTTCTCGAACGAGAAGATGGTCGCCAAGGTGCCGGACATCGCACCGACGGTCGACATCCTGCTCGGCAACCTCGAGGACGCCGTGCCGGTCGACCGCAAGCTCGCGGCCCGCGCCGGTCTGATCAAGGTCGGCCGGGAGATGGACCTGGGAGACACTGCGCTGTGGACGCGGGTCAACGAGCTGGCCTCCCCGTGGGTGCTCGACGACCTGACCGAACTCGTCACCGAGATCGGCGACAAGCTCGAGGTCGTGATGATCCCGAAGGTCGAGGGGCCGTGGGACATCCACTACGTCGACCGCCTGCTCGCACAGCTCGAGGCGAAGGCGAAGATCGACCGTCCGATCCTGATCCACGCGCTGCTGGAGACCGCCCAGGGCGTCGCGAACCTCGAGGAGATCGCCTGCGCGAGCCCGCGCCTGCAGGGCATGAGCTTCGGCCCCGCCGACCTGGCGGCCTCCCGCCGCATGAAGACCACGCGCGTCGGCGGCGGGCACCCGGGCTACCGCACGATCGCCGACCCCGACCCCGAGAACCCGGACGCCCCGCGCGCCAGCTACCAGCAGGACCCCTGGCACTACTCGATCGCGCGCATGGTCGACGCCTGTACGTCGGTCGGCGCGCTCCCGTTCTACGGCCCCTACGGCGACATCAAGGACGTCGAGGGCTGCGAGACCCAGTTCCGCGCCGCGTTCCTGCTCGGCTGCGTCGGCGCCTGGTCGCTGCACCCGGTCCAGATCGGGATCGCCAAGAAGGTGTTTTCCCCGGAACCGGACGAGGTCGCCTTCGCCAAGCGCGTGATCGAGGCGATCCCCGACGGGCGCGGTGTGCACATGATCGACGGCAAGATGCAGGACGACGCGACCTGGAAGCAGTGCAAGGTGATGGTCAACCTCGCGGAAATGCTCGCCAAGAAGGACCCCGAGCTGGCGGAGGCGTACGGCTTCGTCCCGGCGCCCGCGGCAGCGTGAGCGCTCCGGCGCCCGGACCGGCCGCGAGCTGCCGCGCGGCGACGCGGCGCTTGCGCGCCGTGGCCCTATAGGCTTCCCGGCCGCATGAGGTCCAGCAGATGAGGTTCTTCGAGTTCGAGGCGCGCGAGATCGTCAAGCGCGCGGGCATCCCCGTGACCGACTACGGCTTCACGACCGATCCCGCCGAGGCTGCGCAGATCGCCGAGCGGATCGGCGGCCCGACCGTGATCAAGTCGCAAGTGCTCTCCGGCGGGCGGATGAAGGCGGGCGGCGTCAAGTTCGCCGACACGCCCGCGGAAGCCGAGGCCTACGCAAAGGACATCCTGCAGCTGGAGATCGGCGGGCACATGCCGCGGGGCGTGCTCGTGGACCCGAAGGCCGAGGTCGCGCAGGAGTACTACGCGGGCGTCGTCTGGGACGGCGCCGCGAAGAAACCGCTGATGCTGTTCAGCGACATGGGCGGCATCGACATCGAGCAGGTCGCCGAGGAGCACCCCGACCACGTCGGGCGCGGCCATTTCTCAACGCTCGAGCCGTTCTCCGACTTCCAGGCCAAGCAGGTGATCGCTGCGGCCGGCGTCACCGGCCGGGCCCTGCAGCGCGCCACCCCGGTGCTCGCTCGTCTGGCCCAGCTGTTCCTCGACAACGACATGACGCTCGCGGAGATCAACCCGCTGGCGGAGCTGAAGGACGGCTCGTTCGTCGCGCTCGACGCGCACATGGAGATGGAGAACGAGGGCATGCCGCGCCAGAAGGCCCTGATCAAGGCACTGGGCATCGGCGCGGAGGAAGGCACCCGCGAGGGCCACACGCCGACCTCCTTCGAGGAGGCCGTCAAGGCGATCGACGCCGCCGATCACCGCGGCGTGATCCAAGGCAAGGACACCGGCTTCAACGGCAACATCGGCCTCGTGATCGGAGCGGGCGGCGGCTCGCTGACGCTTACCGACGCCGTGCGCCAACAGGGTGGCAAGCCCGCTAACTACTCCGAGATCGGCGGCAACCCGTCGGTCGCCAAGGCCTGTGGCCTGGCCAAGCAGGTGCTCCAGAAAGACGGCGTCGAGAAGATCGCGGTGATGATGTCGATCGTCTCGAACACGCGCGTGGACATCGTCGCGCGCGGCGTGATCAAGGCCTGCCTGGAGCTCGACAAGGACCCCGGCGAGACGATCGCGATCTTCCGCATCCCCGGCGCCTGGGAGGAGGAGGGCTTCAAGATCCTCGACTCCTACGGGATCGAGTACTGCGACCGGTCGGTGTCGTTGTGGGAGGCGGCCGGTCGGGCCGTGGCCAAGATCCAGGGAGCCGCGGCCTAGCCATGTCCATCCTGATCGACCAGGACACGACCTTCATCATCCAGGGCATCACCGGCCGCGAGGCGGTGAACCTCACGCGCGAGTGCTTGGACTACGGCTCGAAGATCGTCGGCGGCGTGACGCCGGGGCGCAAGGGCCGTGAGGTGCACGGCGTTCCGGTGTTCGACACGGTCGAGCAGGTCGTCGAGCACAACGGCGGCGTCGTGCCGGACGGCTCGGTCGTCACGGTTCCGCCCGCGGGCACGCGGGACGCCGTGTTCGAGGCGCTGCATGCGAGCATCAAGACGATCGTGATCGTCACCGAGCGCATCCCGCGCCGCGACGTCGCGATGATGGTCGAGCTGGCCGACGCGAAGGGCGCACGAATCATCGGCCCCAACTGCCTTGGCGTGATCGTCCCGGGTGTCGCGAAGATGGGCGGCATCGGCGGCCCGGCGCGCAACGCGGCCGTGGCCTACCAGCCCGGCGCAGTCGGTGTGATGAGCCGCTCCGGCGGCATGACGACGGAGATCTCCTCGACGCTGACGGCTGCCGGACTCGGCGTCTCGACGGCAGTCTCGATCGGCGGCGACGCGATCATCGGCTCAACCTACGCCGAGCTGATGCCCTACTTCGAGGCCGACGAGCAGACCCAGGCGATCGTGATCTACACCGAGCCCGGCGGTCGCATGGAGGCCCAGCTCTCGCAGTGGGTCTCCGAGAACAACTCGCGCCTGCCGATCATCGCCTTCATGGCCGGAAAGTTCATGGACGACGAGGAGATGCAGGGCATGTCCTTTGGGCACGCGGGCACGATCGTCGAGGGCAAGGAGGACTCGGCGACGGAGAAGATCGCCCGTCTGGAGGCAGCCGGCATCCCGGTCGTGCAGCGAATCGACGAGATCCCCGACCTCGTCAAGGCCAAGCTCGCGGAGAGGGGCCGGGCATGAGGAAGGACGGCCTGTTCATCGCGGTCGAGGTAGACGACGGCGCGGCCGCAGACGCCGAGCTGGCCAAGAAGCTGACCGAAGCCTGCCCCGTGGACATCTACGCGCAGTCCACGGACGGCACGCTGGAGCTGGTCGAGAAGAACCTGGACGAGTGCGTGCTCTGCCGCCTGTGTCTCGACGCGGCGCCCGAGGGCACGGTCAAGATCATCAAGCTCTACGACGGCGACGCGACGCTCTGAGCAGGGCCGCGGGGCGCGCCCAGGAGCGCTCCACAGATCCCGCAGCCGGTGCTACGAAGCCGCGAGCGGGCGATACCCGGAGCAGAGCATGCGCATCCAGGCGATCTTGCCGCTGCTCTCCCCTTCTCCCTCAGACAGATACGCCTGCTGCTCGACCAGAAAGCGCCCTTCCGGGTTGCTGATGTCGAGCCGGTAGCCGACCCGTTCGCGGTCGGCGAAAGCGTCTGTTTCCAGGCGCTGGAGCGAATCGATCCGGTCGCTGCCTTCGAACCAGTTAGCGAAGACGATCGCGAGCACGGCGTCGGGATCGTGCGCCTCCCAGGTTTTGCGGGGCGTCATCGCGCGGAAGTCGACCTCCGGCGCGAACAGCCCTCGCATGCGCGGGGCGTCCTTCTCGGCGAGCGCATGTGCGAAATCCGCCCCAAGCGTGTTCAGATCGGACATCGGGCGATTATCCCTCCCGGCACGCGAATGCGTCGCCCCGCTCGACAGCGCCCGGCAGGCCGCGCAGCGGCGCTGTATCGTGATGGACAGGCCATGAACGAAAATTTCTCACTCGTCGTCATGTGCATCTTCCTGCTGCTCTCGCTGGCGTTCCTGGCGCAGCAGCTCACGTCCTACCACTGAGCGGCGCCGGCCGTCCTGCGGCCCGCCGGGCCAGACTAGACGGACTTGCGCGCCTTGCGCGTGCGCTGGCGCTCCTGGTGGCGCTCGACGACGTTGACGATCAGCTTCAGGAACTGCTCGGGGCCCGACGCCTTGGCCTGGCCGTAGGTGAAGGCCTCGACCCAGTCGGGCACCTTGCCTTCGCGCGCCATCACGTTGAAGAACTCGCGGCGCATGTCCAGGCGCACGCGTGCGTCGGCGGCCGGACCCTTGGTGACCTTGACGTCGGGCATCTCCAGCCGGAAGTGCTGCACGTCGCCGCGCCCGCGCAGTTCGACCCCGACGACGAGCTTGATCGGCTCGAGCGCGGGCACCTCCTCGATGAACCGACGTGTGGCGAGTTCGATCAGCGCCTTGGCATCCTCGGCCATCAGATCAGATCTTATGCCGCTGCAGGAGCTTGCGCCCGATCACCATGCGCTGGATCTCGGAGGTCCCCTCGCCGATCAACAGCAGCGGAGCGTCGCGGTAGAGGCGCTCGATCTCGTACTCCTTGGAGTAGCCGTAGCCGCCGTGGATGCGGAAGCTCTCCTCCACGCAGAAGCGGCCCGCCTCGGAGGCGAACAGCTTGGCCATCCCGGCCTCGAGGTCCGAGCGCTCGCCCGCGTCCTTCAGGCGCGCTGCGCGCAGCGTCATCAGCCGCGCGGCGTCGACCTGCGTGGCCATGTCCGCGAGCTTGAACTGGATCGCCTGGTGCTCTGAGATCGGCTTGCCGAAGGTCTTGCGCTCCTGCGAGTAGCGCAGCCCGAGCTCGAGTGCGCGCTGGGCGATGCCGACGCCGCGAGCGGCGACGTTCACGCGCCCGACCTCGAGCGCGTCCATCATCTGCGGGAAGCCCTTGTTCAAGCCCTCGGCCTCGCCGCCGAGCACGTTCTCGGCGGGACAGCGGTAGCCGTCGAACACGAGCTCGGTCGACTCGACGCCCTTGTAGCCCATCTTGCGCAGCTGCGGCGGCACGCCCAGCCCGGCGTAGGCGCCGGTGTTCTCGTGCGCGCCGGGCTCCTTCTCGGCGATGAAGCAGGTCATCCCCTTGTAGGCCTTCTCGGCGTCGGGATCGGTCTTGACGAGCACGAACACGAGGTCGGAGCGCAGGCCGTTGGTGACCCACATCTTCTGGCCGTTGATCTCGTAGTCGCCGTCGTCGGTCTTGACGGCTTTGGTTTTGATCGCCTGCACGTCGGAGCCGAGCTCGGGCTCGGACAGCGAGAAGGCGGCGCGGATCTCACCGGTGGCCATCCGCGGCAGGTACTTCTGGCGCTGCTCCTCGGAGCCGAACTTCATCAGCAGGTAGGAGCCGATGAAGTGGGTGTTGATCACACCGGAGATCGAGATCCAGCCGCGCGAGAGCTCCTCGACGATCATGGCGTAGGTCGTCAGGTCCAGACCCATGCCGCCGTACTCCTCGGGGATCGTAACCCCGAACAGCCCCAGCTCCTTCATCTGCTCGACGATCGGCTCGGGGAAGGCGTCCTCGTGGTCGTAGTGCTCGGCGTTCGGCAGGATCTGCTCGTCGACGAACTGGTGCACCATCTCGGTGATCGCCCTCTGCTCGTCGGTCTTCTCGGTGTACGGCGTGGCGGCTACGGCCATTCGGATTAGCGCTCCAAAGTCGTTTTTTTCCTAGTCAAGAGAGAATACCGGCGTGAACTTCGCTCGTGACGTCGTGGAAGCCGCGCCCGCCCAACGGCCGGCGCTGATCGAGCTGACGCGCGAGGGCGAGCGCCGCGAGTGGACGTTCCGCGAAGTGACCGAGCAAAGCGCGCGCCTGGCGGGCACTTTCCTCGCGAACGGCATCGGCCGTGGCGACGTGGTGATGACGCTGATCGGCAACCGCCCCGAGTGGGTGTTCGCGATGGTTGCCTCGTTTCGGATCGGCGCCGTGGTGCTGCCCTGCACCGAGCAGCTGCGCGCGAAAGACCTGCGCATGCGGATCGAGGCGGTGCGCCCGGCGCTGATCGTCGCCGACGAGCGCAACCGCGCAGAGCTCGAGGCCGCGAGCCCCGACTGCCGGGTGATGCTGATCCCCGACGAACATCTCTACGACTCCGAGCACGCGCCGGTCGCCGAGCTCTCCCGCGAGGACCCGTGCCTGATCACGTTCACGAGCGGCACCTCGGGCGAGCCGAAGGCGGTCGTCCACGCCCAGCGCTACCTGGAGGGCCAACGGCTGCAGGCCAAGCACTGGCTCGGCCCGCGGGCGGGCGAGCTGGTCTGGTGCACCGCGGCGAGCGGTTGGTCGAAGTCGGCGCGCAACGTCTTCATCGCGCCCTGGCTGCGGGGCGCGACGGCGCTGCTGCACGACGGGCGCTTCGACCCGCAGGAGCGCTTGGAGCTGCTGGCGCGCGAGCGGGTGAACCTGCTGTGCATGGCTCCGACCGAGTACCGCGTGATCGCGAAGCGAGCGACGCTCCAGCCGATGTCGGAGCTGCGTGGGATGGTGGCGGCGGGCGAGGCGCTGAACCCCGAGGTGCTGCGCGCCTGGCAGGAGGTGACCGGGCTGGACATCCGCGACGGCTACGGGCAGACCGAGACCGGGCAGTTGACGGGTGCGCCGCTGGGCGTGCCCGCAAGGCCGGGCTCGATGGGCAAGCCGCTGCCGGGCGTGGGCCTGTTGGTCAAAGACGGCGAGCTGACCGCGAACCCGATCACGGTGCCGACCTTCTTCCTGGGCTATCTGGGCGAGGGAGTGCAGCGCGGCGAGGACGGCGTCTGGAGCATCGATGACCGCCGCGCGGGCGGACCCTGGCGCACGGGCGACCTGGTCGAGCAGGACGGCGACGGCTGGCTGCGCTTCCAGGGTCGCGACGACGACGTGATCATCTCGGCGGGCTACCGGATCGGGCCGTTTGAGGTGGAGTCCGCGCTCGTGGCCCACCCGGCAGTCGCCGAGGCGGCGGCGGTCGCGGCGCCGGATGAGGAGCGCGGCTCGGTGGTGCGCGCGATCGTGGTGCTGCGCGACGGCGAGCCGGCCCCCTCCGAGGAGCTGGTGCGCGAGCTGCAGGAGCACGTAAAGCGTGAGACGGCCCCCTACAAGTACCCGCGGATCGTCGACTTCGCGAGCGAGCTGCCAAAGACGGCGAGCGGCAAGGTAAAGCGCGCCGAGCTGCGCTCGGGAGCCTGACCCCGCGAACCGAGAAGACCGACCGCCCGCCGCCCCTGGGGCAGGGCAACGGGCGGCGGTCTCGCGTTCGGCGCGTGCGGATCGCGCCGCGGGCAGCCTCGGCTCAGGCGAGCTGCGTGACGGGCTCGGAGCCCGAGAACTCGCGATCGAGCTCCTGCTCGAACTCATCGACCTGCTGCTGCACCGTGCCCCGCGGCGGGCGCAGCACCAGCAGCGCGGCGAGGATGCCGACGCCGACGCAGGAGGCCGCGACGATGTAGGCGAGGTGGTAGCCGCCGGTCAGCGCGCTCACTATGTCGTGGCCGCTGGAGCTCAGCGCTTTGGTGTGGTCGGTGGCGACGGTTCCCAGCGCGGCCAGGCCGATCGCGCCGAACAGCTGCACCGAGACGTTGACGATGCCGGACGCCAGTCCCGCGTCGCGGGCGGGCGCGTCGGCCATGCCGATCGTCAACAGCGGCAGGAACGAGGCGCCGGCGCCGAGGCCGAGTGCCAGGAACGCGAAGAACAGGCCGGGGAAGTAGCCCGCGTGAACGCCCTGGGTCGCGAGCAGCACGAGCCCGACGATGATCCCCACGAGCCCTCCGACGAGCGTGTTGACCGCGCCGACGCGTTCGACGATGCGTGATGACACCCCCATCGACATGACGGCGATCGCGGCGGTCAGCGGCAGGAACGCGAGGCCGGTCTGGATCGCGTTGTAGCCGAGCACGCGCTCCAGGTACAGCGAGCCGAGGAAGAAGGCCGAGAACATGCCGGTGATCAAAAAGCCGCGCACGAGACTCGAGCCCATCAGGCTGCGCAGCTTGAGGATCCGCAGCGGCATGATCGGGTTCTCCAAGCGCGCCTCGAGCGCCAGGAAGCCCGCGAGCAGCGCGAGCGAGACGCCGCCCACGCCCAGCGTGCGGGCCGAGGTCAGGCCATATTCGCTGGACTTCACGATCGCGAAGGCGCCGGCCATGGTGGCGAGCGTGATCAGAACCGAGCCGAGCCAGTCGACGCCGCCGCCGAGCCCGATGCTCTCGTTCTCGACGATCAGCCGCGAGCCCAGCACGAAGGCGACGATCCCGATCGGGACGTTCACGAAGAAGATCCAGTGCCAGTCCAGCGACTGCGTCAGCGCGCCGCCGGCGAGCAGGCCGATCGAGCCGCCGCCCGCGGAGACGAACGCGTACAGGCCCATCGCCTTGGCCTGCTCCTTTTTCTCGGGGAACTCGGTGACGATGATCGCGAGGATCACGCTCGAGGCCACGGCGCCGCCGACGCCCTGCAACAGGCGCGCGCCGATCAGGAGCCCTTGGCTGTCGGCGATTCCGCACAGGATCGAGGCGGCGGTGAACAGCACGAGCCCGCTGAGAAACACGCGCTTGCGCCCGACCAGGTCGCCCAGACGTCCCGCGAGCAGCAGGAAACCGCCGAAGGTGATCAGGTAGCCGTCCAGGACCCAGGTCAAGTTGCCCTGGGAGAAGCCGAGGTCGTGCTGAATCGAGGGCAGCGCGACGTTCACGATCGTGGAGTCGAGCACCATCATCAGCTGTCCGAGGCAGAGGACCGCAAGAGCGATCCAGCGACGCCGCTCGCTCCTGCCCGCGGCCTCGGCGGCCGAAGCGGTGAGCTGGGCGTCGGCGTGCAGCGCCTCGACCGCACGCGAAGCCGAGGGCACCGCAGTCTCCTGCGCCTCCTCGGCCGTGTCGAAGTTCTGGTTCTCGAGTTGTTCGATCGTCGTGCTCATACGGCTCCCTTCGGTTTGCGTAGGAGCACCATAGCAAGGATGATCCCTAGCGCAGGGATTATCTATATTAAATTTATAGTTGTTGCTATATTGATAACCAATGCGAAATGTTGTAAGATCACGCGGGATGGGTGCTGAGAGGGCATGCGCTCCTGGCTCGATGGCCCTGCTGACGCGACTGGCGAAGCAGGTCTATCGACGCAGCACCGAAGACCTCCTGGGCATGCACATGCGTCACCTGATGGCGCTCAGCTACGTGCGCGATCACGACGGCGGCCCCCAGCAGGAGATCGCCGAGGCGCTCTGCATGGACGCGAACAACGTGGTGCTGCTGCTGAACGAGCTCGAGGAGCTCGGCTGGGTCGGGCGCAGGCGCGACCCCAGCGACCGCCGCCGCCACCTCGTGGATCTGACCACCGCGGGCAACAAGGCGCTCGACAGCGCGGAGCACAAACAGGAGATGATCGAGGACGACGTGCTGCAGGCGCTCGATCCCGACGAGCGCGCGACGCTCTGGCAACTGCTGGGCCGCGCGCTGCGCGGCGCGGAGCCAGAGCTCTCCGAGGCTTGTGAGGACGCCGAGGCGCCCTTCGCGGGCTCGCTCTCGTCCTGAGCGTTCGCCCCTAGTAGAGGGCGACGATGGCGTCGATCTCGACCAGAGCGCCCTTCGGCAGCGCGGCGACGCCGAGGGCGGCACGGGCGGGCGGGTCCGAGGGGAAGAACTCGCCATAGGCCTCGTTGATCGCGGCGAACTCCTCCAAACGGGTGGTGTAGATCGTCAGGCGCACGGCTTTCTCCAGCGAGGTGCCCGCGGCGGTGCAGACGGCCTGCAGGTTCTGTAGGCAGCGCGTGGCCTGTGCGGCGGGCGTGTCGCCGAGAAGCTCGCCGCTGTCGGGGTCGAGCGGGATCTGCCCCGAGCAGAACAACAACCCGCCAAAGCGCACGGCATGGCTGTAGGGACCGACCGCGGCAGGGGCTCCCTCCGCTTCGATCGTGGCGCGCTCCTCTGCCATGGCCGAGAGGCTATCGCGAGGCGGGTTCCCGCCTCGCGGGTTCGGGTAGCTGCTCGACATCGGAAACACGCCTGCAACTGCGCCCTATCGACCACGCCTGCCGCTAACGTTCCGCGGCATGCCACGGCAGACGCTGACCTCGCTGATCGTCGCCGTGTCGCTCCCGGCCGGGCTGCTGGGCACGCTGGGAACCGCCCCGGCGAGCGCGGCGCTGCCGTTCGTGCCGTGCGCAAACGTGACGGGGTTCACATGCGCGACGCTTCCGGTGCCGGTTGATCGCAGCGGCAAAGCGCCCGGCACGATCACGCTGGCGCTGCAGCGCAAATCGGCAGGCACGATCCAGAGCCAGAGCGCGGTGATCGCACTGGCGGGCGGCCCCGGCCAGGCGGCGAACCCGCTGGCCGAACAGCTCGCGACCGCGATCGCCCCGGCGCTGAGCTCGCGCGATCTGCTGGTGTTCGACCAGCGCGGCACCGGCAAATCGGCCCCCCTGAACTGCCCGGTCTTCAACGATGTGGCCGCGCTGGAAAGCGCGAGCGAAAGCACGCTCGCCCCCCTGATCGAACTGTGCGCGCTGCAGATCGGCGAAGCGCGCGGCGGCTTCACGACCCAGGAATCGGTCGAAGACATCGAGTCGATCCGCCACACGGCGGGCTACAAGAAGCTGGTCCTGTACGGCACCTCCTACGGCACGAAGGTCGCGCTCGAGTACGCGGAACGCTACCCCCAGCACGTCGAAGCGCTGGTGCTCGACTCGGTCGTGCCGTCGAACGGGCCCGAAGCCTACGGCGTGAACCGCCTGCAAGCGATCACGCCCGTGCTCTCGGAGCTGTGCTTGAACCGTGCCTGCGCCGGGATCACCACGAGCCCCGTCGGCGATCTGGCGAAGCTGATCGCGAAACTGCGCAAGCACCGCCTCAACGGCTCGGCCTTCGACGGCTCGGGCAAACGCCACTCGGTCTCGCTGGGCGAGTCGGACCTGCTGGACATCCTGCAGGCCGGGGACCTGAACCCGGCGTTGCGGGCGTTGCTGCCCGCGGCGGTCCACTCGGCCCTGAAGGCCGATCCCGACCCGCTGCTGCGTCTGAACCTGATCGCGGAGGGACTGGTGCCGAGCATCCCGATCAAGCCCGACCCCGAAGCCGAACGCGCCCACAGCGAAGAAGAAGGCAACGCCCTGTACCTGGCGACCTCCTGCGAAGAGACGCTGTTCCCCTGGCAGCGCGCGGCCCCGGCTGCGACGCGGCTGACCGAAGCGACGGGGGCGCTGCACGCGATCCCCAGCGGCGACTTCTACCCGTTCGACGCGACCGCGGCCTACGACAACAGCCTCGTGCCGATCTGCGACTCCTGGCCCGATGCGGCGCCGGCGCCTCCAGCCCAGGTGGCGCTGCCGAACGTGCCGACGCTGATCCTCTCGGGCGAGCAGGACATGCGCACGCCGACCTCGGGCGCGAAAGCGGTCGCGGCGCTGATCCCCGACGCGCAGCTCTTGACCGTCCCCTACACGGGGCACTCGGTGCTCGGCAGCGACTTCTCGGGCTGCGCCCAGGCGGCGGTCGCGGCCTTCTTCGCACCCGCGCCGATACAGCCGTGCAGCTCCTCGGCGAACACGTTCGCGCCAACACCGGTCGCGCCGCGCAAGCTCGCCTTCGTGCGCTCCCCGTCAGGGCTGCACGGCAAGCCGGGGCGCACGCTGACCGCGGTGCTGGATGCGATCGTGGATCTCGACCGACAGGTGGTGGCGGCGACGCTGCAGGCCGAGCAGGAACTGCCGAGCGGGTCGAGCTTCGGCGGGCTACGCGGCGGCTATGCCCGAATCACCTCATCGGCGGCGGTGATGAAGAACTTCTCGTTCGTCTCGGGCGTCGGCCTCAGCGGCAGCTTCCCGGTCAAGAACCACGAACTGCAGCCCGCGACGATCCGCATCGCGGGAGCGAGCGCGGCGCACGGCACGGTCACGCTGTCGGCGAACAAGCGGGTCAGCGGCACGTTGGGCGGCCAGCGCTTCAACGTGAGCCTCGCGAAGGTCAAACTCTCACGCACCGGCGCCGGCGCGGGCGAATGGCCCGCGCACGCCACGGACTTCCCGCTGCCGGGGCTCGTGGCCGAAGCCAAGCACGGCCTGCGCTGAAACGCCCGCGCCGAACGCCCCGCCCACCGGTACTAGGCTCACCGGCATGGCCAACGCCCTCGCGAAGGAGACCTCGCCGTACCTGCGCCAGCACGCCGAGAACCCCGTGGACTGGCTGCCCTGGGGCGATGAGGCGCTGAGCCGGGCGGTGACGGAGGACAAGCCGCTGCTGGTCTCGATCGGCTACTCCTCCTGCCACTGGTGCCACGTGATGGAGCGCGAGTCCTTCGAGGACGAGCGCACGGCGGCGCTGATGAACGAGGAGTTCGTCTGCGTGAAGGTCGATCGCGAGGAGCGCCCCGACGTCGACGCGCTCTACATGGAGGCCGTGCAGAGCATGACCGGCAGCGGCGGCTGGCCCCTGAACGTGTTCCTCACGCCGGAGCAGCTCCCCTTCTACGGCGGCACCTACTTCCCGCCCGAGCCGCGGCACGGACTGCCCGCCTGGACGCAGGTGCTGCAGGCGATTGCCGAGGCCTGGAGCGAGCGCAGCGAGGAGGTGCGCGCGGGCGGCGAGCGACTGCGCGAGCGCCTCTCAGGCGGCGCGCAGCTCGAGGCCTCCTCCGCCGCGATCACACCGCAGGCGCTCGACGGCGCGGTCGAGCAGCTGCGCGGCTCCTTCGACCGAAGCGAGGGTGGCTTTGGCTCCGCGCCGAAGTTCCCGCAGGCCTCGGCGATCGAGTTCCTGATGCTGCGCGGCGAGCGCGAGATGTCGCTGGCGACGCTCCGCGCGATGGCGGCGGGCGGCATCCACGACCAGCTCGGCGGCGGCTTTGCCCGCTACAGCGTCGACCGCTCCTGGACGGTGCCGCACTTCGAGAAGATGCTCTATGACAACGCGCTGCTGGCGCGAGCCTACCTGCACGGCTGGCAGCGATTCGATGACCCGGCGCTGCTGGACGTGTGCCTCGACACGCTGGGCTGGGCGCTGCGCGAGATGCGCGGCCCGGAGGGCGGGTTCTTCTCGGCGCTCGACGCGGACTCGGAGGGCGTCGAGGGCCGCTACTACGTGTGGACGCTCGCGCAACTGCGCGAGGTCCTGGGCGAGCAGGCCGAGTCGGCGATCGCCTGGTTCGGCGCGAGCGCGGAGGGCAACTTCTCAGACCCACACCATCCCGAGCCTGGGTTGAACGTGCTGCGCGGCGAAGCTCGGGCCGCCACCGAGGCCGGTCTCGACGCCGCGGCCCAGGAGCGCATCCGCGAGCGGCTGCTGGCGGTGCGGTCCGCGCGCGTGCGGCCGGGCCTGGACGACAAGCGTCTGACCTCCTGGAACGCACTGATGATCTGCGCGCTCGCGGAGAGCGGCGCCGCGCTGCGCGAGCGCCGGCCCGAAGGCATCGACCCCGCGCTGGGGGAGCGGCTGCTCGAGGCGGCGCGCACCTGCGCCGAGTTCGTGCTGCGCGACCTGCGCGATCGGCAGGGGGGGTTGCTGCGCACCTACAGCCAGGGCGAGGCCAAGCTCGGCGCCTACCTAGAGGACCATGCCTTCCTGCTCGAGGCGATGCTCGTGCTGTTCGAAACCACCTGCGAGGAGGGCTGGTTCACGCAGGCCGTGGCGCTCGCGGATCAGCTGATCGGACGCTTTGCCGACCCCGAGCAGGGCGGCTTCTTCTCGACTGCCTCAGACCAGACGCCGCTGATCGCACGGCGCAAGGACCTCGAGGACTCGCCGATCCCCGCGGGCGGCTCGAGCGCGGCGGTCGGACTGCTGCGCCTGGCTCAGCTGACCGGCGATGAGGACTACGAGCGCCACGCGGTCTCGGTGCTGCGGCTGCTCGCGGAGATCGCGCCGCGCCACCCGAGCTCGTTCGGGCACCTGCTGCAGGCGATGCACTGGCACCTCTCCCCCGCGCGGCCAATCGCCTGCGCGGTGCCCGCGCGGGCCTAGCGGGCGGCTCTCAGAGGATCGCCAGGTAGCGGTCGAGCTCCCACTGCGTGACGTTCACGCGGTAGTCGTCCCACTCTTGGCGCTTGATCTCGACGTAGCGGTTGAACATGTGCTCGCCGAGCGTGCGCAGCACGAGCTCGGACTGCGCGGTTAGCTCGATCGCCTCGCCGAGGCTCTCGGGAAGCTGCTCGACGCCGAGGCGGCGGCGCTCCTCGCCGGAGAGGTGGTAGAGGTTCTTCTCCATCGGCTCCGGCAGCTCGTAGCCCTTCTCGATCCCCTCCAGGCCCGCCTGCAGCAGCGCCGCGAAGGTCAGGTAGGGATTGCAGGCCGGGTCTGGACAGCGAAGCTCCATCCGCGTCGCCTTCTCATTGCCGGGGTGGTACAGCGGCACGCGCACGAGCGCCGAGCGGTTGCGGCGCGACCAGGCGACGTACGTCGGGGCCTCGAAGCCGGGGACCAGGCGCTTGTAGGAGTTGACCCACTGCGCGAAGATCGAGCAGATCTCGCGGGCGTGCTTTAGCTGGCCCGCGATGAAGGCCTTGCCGACGTCGGAGAGGAAGTACTGGTCCTCCGCGTCGTAGAAGGCGTTTTTACCGCCCGAGAACAGCGACTGGTGCGTGTGCATTCCCGAGCCGTTCTCGCCGAACAGCGGCTTGGGCATGAAGGTCGCGTGCCAGCCGTACTTCATCGCGTACTCCTTGACCGTGATGCGGTAGGTCATGCAGTCGTCGGCCATCTTCATCACGTCCGCATAGCGCATGTCGATCTCGTGCTGGGAGGGGCCGACCTCGTGGTGGGTGTACTCGACGTGGATGCCGAGCTGCTCGAGCGCGAGCACCGTCTCGCGGCGCACGTCCGAGCCCGCGTCGAGCGTCGTCAGGTCGAAATAGCCGCCTTTGTCGAGCACCTCGGTCGAGACCGAGTCGCGGAACAGGAAGTACTCCAGCTCGGGGCCGACGTTGAAGACCTCGAAGCCCATCGCGTGGGCACGCTCCAGCGCGCGGCGGAGCACGTGGCGGGGGTCGCCCTCATACGGCGTGCGCTCGGGCGTCACGACATCGCAGAACATCCGCCCCACGCCCTGCTCCTCCGGGCGCCAAGGAAGCACGGCGAACGTCGCGGGATCGGGCATCGCGATCATGTCGGACTCCTCGATCGCGTTGAAGCCCGTGATCGAGGAGCCGTCGAAGCCCATCCCGTTCTCGAACGCGTCGTCGAGCTCGTCGACGTTGATCGAGAACGACTTCAGCTGCCCAAGGATGTCGGTGAACCAGAAGCGGATGAAGCGAATCTCCCGCTCGGCGACGATCGCCTTGACGTCCTCCGCGGTTTTCGGCGACTCCGTCATGCGCGCATGACCTTATCGATGGCGATCACCGGCCGGTATCGACGGTTGGCCAAACCGGCTGGGGCCGCCAATGGCCGCGCTCGGCGCTAGTGGCCTGCGACGGCCGCTACGAAACTGGCGATGTCTTCGGCTTCTTTGCCCTGATAGAGCAGCGCCGGCATCTGGCCCAGGCCGCGGGCGCGGCCTTCCTGGATCGCGCTGAGGACCAGCGCCTTGCGGCCCGCGGGCGTGGAGATGTCCGCCCCGACGCGGATGTCGAGGTTCGGGCCGATCTGGCCCACCGACTTCGTCGCCGCGAGCGTGTGGCAGACCGCGCAGGACTTCGAGAACAGTTCGCGGCCTTCCTGCTCGTTCGCGTTGAGCTGCACGCCACCGACGCCGACGCCCGCCTTGTGATCGCCGTTGAAGGCCAGCACGATCGCGGGCACCGCCAGGCCAAAGGCGAACAGCACGATCACGCCGAGCGTGACCGAGCGCCGACTGGCCTTCGATTCGGTGTGCAGCGACTGACGCGCGCCGCGGGGCCCGCCGCGCATCGCGACGAAGAACACCCCGAGGCCCAGCAGTACCCAACTGAGAACGATGGCGATGACCATGCGCGCGAGAACATATCGCCTGGAGGCCGCGAATGGTCCCTTTAGGGAGGGTCAAGGTCCGGCGCTAACCTGAATACAGGCTCGATCCTCGAGCTTCCGACGCGCAGGTTATGGACGCACCGTCATGAACATCCTTCGCCGACTGCCGCTCTCCCGCCTGCTCTTGCTGTGCGCGATCGTGCTCGCCATGGGCGTCTCCGCCACCGCGATCGCCTTCGCCCTCGGAACCGGGCCCACGCCCCCGGCGAAGCCGCTCGCGCAGGCGGTGCACGATGCGCTCGCGGCTCCCTCGGTGCAGGGCTACAGCGCCGAAGTGAAGCTGACCGACCACCTGCTCGAAGGCGCGAACCTCGCCGGCGGCGGCAGCGGCGGTGGCGGCTCCGACAGCCTGACGAGCAATCCACTGCTGAGCGGCGCCTCGGGACGGCTGTGGGTCGCCGCCGACGGACGCACGCGCCTGGAGCTGCAGAACGAAGACGGCGATACGCAGGTGCTCTACGACGGCAAGACGCTGACCGTCTACGACGCCTCTTCCAACACCCTCTACCGCGTGAACCCCCCTGCCGAGCAAGGCGCCGGCGGCGATCGCGCCCACCGCGCCTCCGGCCAGGTCCCGAGCGTGGCGAAGATCGAAGAAGCGCTTGCGAAGCTGGAGCACGTCACGGTCTCCGGCGCCAAGCCCACCGACGTCGCGGGCCGGCCCGCATACACGGTCCGCGTCTCGCCGAAGGAAAGCGGCAGCCTGCTCGGCGGCGCCGAGCTGTCGTGGGACGCGAACAACGGCGTGCCGCTGCGCGCGGCGGTCTACTCATCGCAGGACTCCTCGCCGGTGATCGAACTCGCCACCAGCAACGTCTCCTTCGGCGCGGTCTCCGACTCGGTGTTCGAATTCAAGCCGCCGTCGAACGCGAAGGTCGAAGAAGTCGCATTCTCGCGCAAGCACGAGGGCCACGGCACGCACGGCGGGAACGGAGCCAACCGTCCGCAGCTGAGAGCCGACGGCACCGGCGTCACAGCGGTGGGCGTGCTCGAAAGCAAGGCCAAGCCGGGCGAGAAGCCGCTGGAACTGCCCGAACAGCTTCCGAAGGTCAAAGTAGGCAACGCCGACGCCGCGGAGCTCTCGACCGCGCTCGGCACGGTTCTGGGCTTCGAGCGCTCCGGCGTGCGCTACCTGCTCGTCGGCTCGGTTACACCGGCGCAGATCGAGGCAGTCGCGCGAGGTCTCTAGCGTGAGCGACTCCTCGCCGCGCCCGGCGGGGGACGACGAGGCGCCGCCCGTCAGAGCGCGCGGGTTGGTGAAGCGCTACGACGAGGTCCTCGCCGTCGACCACATCGACCTGAACGTCAATGCCGGGGACGTCTACGGCTTTCTCGGGCCAAACGGCGCGGGCAAGACCACGACGCTGCGCATGGCGCTCGGGCTGATCGCCCCCACCGAGGGCAGCGTCGAGCTGTTCGGGCGCGACCCGCTGCGCGCCGGGGCTCGCGCGCTGCAGGGCGTCGCGGGCTTCGTCGAAGCGCCGCGCTTCTATCCCTACCTCAGCGCGCGCAAGAACCTCGAGCTGCTCGCCGCGCTCGACGGCGGCGGCGCGCGGGAGCTGATCGATCAGGTGCTCGAGATCGTCGAGCTCGCCCCGCGCGCCCAGCACCGTGTCGGGGGCTACTCGCACGGGATGCGCCAGCGGCTCGGGATCGCCGCCGCGCTGCTGCGCCGCCCGCGGCTGCTGATCCTCGACGAGCCCGCCACGGGCCTGGACCCCGGTGGGATGCGCGACATGCGGCTCCTGATCCAGCGCCTGGCCGGTGAGGGGATCACGGTGCTGCTCTCCAGCCACCAGCTGCCCGAGGTCCAGGAACTGTGCGACCGCGTCGCGATCGTCGACGCCGGGCGCGTCGTCTACGAGGGCGCGCTTGCCGACCTGCGCCGCCAAGGCGGCGCGGGCTACAAGCTGCGCACCACCGACGACACGCGCGCGCTCGAAATCCTGCGCGGGTTGCCGGGCATCGAGAACGCCCACGCCGGCCAGCACGCGCTGGCCTTCGACGCCGACGAGCAGGCAGCCGGAGCCGTCTCGCTCGCGCTGGCGCACTCGGAGATCGGCGTGCTCTCGCTGACGCCGGAGCTCGCGACGCTCGAGGACCTGTTCTTCCGCCTGACCGAGGGCGAGGGCTCCTCCGGCGGGGCCGAGCCCGGGCCTGCGCTCCCGGCCGAGCCCGTGGGAATCGGATGAGCGCTTCAGCCGCGGCTCCACCCGCGCTCGCGGGATCTCCCCCGATCGGCGCCCGCCGCCCGAGCACGCTCGCGATCTGGCGCTGGGAGCTGCGCAAGCTGGTCTCGCAGAAGCGCAGCTACCTCGGCTTCGCGATCGCGATCTTCGTGCCGGTGATCTTCGTGATCGCCCAGCACTTCCACGCGCACCACGGCCGCGGCGGAGACAGCATCTTCTTCGCCGAGATCACGCAGTCGGGGCTCGTGACGCCGGTGCTGTCGCTGATTCTCACCTCGACCTTCTTCCTACCGCTCGCGAGCGCGCTCGTCGCGGGTGACATCGTCGCCAACGAGGACGGCAACGGCACGCTGAAGACGATCCTCACGCGCTCGGTCGACCGCGGGCAGGTGTTCGCCGCGAAGGCCCTCGCCGCCTTCACCTACGCGGCCGCGGCGGTCTTCCTCGCCGCGCTGGTCGCCACCGTCGCCGGGATCGCCTCCTGGGGCTTTCACGACATCGTCTCGCTGTCCGGCACGCGCGTGCCGCCCGGCGAAGCGCTGCTCCTGGTCCTCGCCGCCAACGTCTGCTACCTGATCCCGATCGCCGCGATCGTCAGCGTCGGCGTGCTGCTCTCGACCGTGACGCGCAACAGCGCCGCCGCCGTGGTCGGCACGCTCGCGGTGACGCTCGTGCTCGCGCTGATCCCCGTGATCCCCGGCCTCGAAGGCGCCCGGCCATACCTGCTGACGACCGAGTACAACGCCTGGCAGGGCCTCCTGCGAACGCCGACCGACTGGTCGCCGATCTGGCACTCGATCTGGGTCTGCGCGCTCTATGCGGTGCCCTGCCTGCTCGGCGCATATCTCGTGTTCCTGCGCCGCGACGTCGCCGGGGGCTGAGCGCTAAGTGACCTGCGCGGGCTGCTCGACCGCCGACAGCTCCACGTCGCCCATCAGCCGCCGCGCCTCGCGCGGTTCGATCAGCCCGGCTTCCAGGCGGCCCGTGGACTCCGCCCCGCAGGCCACACCCAGGCGCAGGCACTGATCCGGCGAGCGGCCCTCGTAGCGAGAGGCGACATAGCCCGCCAGGAAGGCGTCGCCCGAGCCGCGTCTGGCGATCGGCTCGCGCGGCTCTATGTGGGCGCGTTTCAGGTGCGCCTGACCATCCACCAGCACCTGCGCGATGCAGCCGTCCGGCAGCGTCATGATCGCCTCGCGCGGCCCCAGCGCCGCGATCTCGCGTACCACCTGCGAGCGCTCCTGCTCGCCCGCGAACTCGTGCCCCACCAGTTCCTCGGCCTCGAGCACGTTCGGAGAGACCACGTCCGGTTCCGCCCGCGCCGCCTGGCGTAGCGCCTCGCCGTCGGTGTCGATCACCGTCGTCACCTCCAAGCGCTCGAGGTCGCGGATCAAGCCCGCGTACAGGTCCGGCTCCACCCCACGCGGGAGCGAGCCCGCGAACACGACGATCGCCGCGCCGCGCGAGAGGTACAGGAGCTTGTCGCGGAACAGCTCCACCTCGCGCTCGGTGACCGCCGGGCCGCGTTCGTTGATCTCGGTCTGATCGCCCGTCGTCGGGTCCAGCACCGAGGTGTTCGTACGCGACTCCTCGCGAATTCGCACGAAGTCGTTGAGGATCGACTCTTCGGTGAGCTGCTCGACGATGTGCGTGCCGGTCGCCCCGCCCGCGAAGCCCGTCGCGATCACCGGCTGGCCCAGCGCCTTCAGCGTGCGTGCGATGTTCACGCCCTTGCCGCCCGCCATCGTGCGCTGCTCCACCGTGCGATGACGCCTGCCAAGGCGGAAGTTCGGCACCGAGAGCGACTTGTCGATCGCGGCGTTGAGCGTGACCGTGATGATCATCGTGGCTCCTCTTGCAGCTTCCGCCCAGTCCGCGACAGATCCGCCGCGGAACAGCTCACAAGGCTAGCGGACTGTCGAAAGCTCCCACGCCGTCTCGCGCAGGCGCTCGGCCTCCGCGCGCGCGGCACCCGCTGGATCGCCGCCCGAAGAACCGCCTCTGCCCGCCAGGTGGGCGTTCACAATGCTGCGCGAGGCCGAGACCAGACCACCCGCGCGCCCCGGCGCGAACGCGGGCGCCAGATCCTCGACGCGGCCGCCCTGCGCACCCACGCCCGGCAGCAGGAAGACCGCCTGTGGCATCAGCTCGCGAGCCCGCGCCAGGTGTGCGGGCTCGGTCGCGCCCACGACCGCGCCCACGTCGCTGAGGCCGCTCTCCCCGATCGCCTCGGCGCCCAGACGCCCGACGATTGCCGCGATCCGCTCCCATACCGCGCCGCCGTCGGCGAGCGACAGGTCCTCGACATCGCTCGCACCGGGGTTCGAGGTGCGCACCAGGACCAGCACGCCCGCACCCGCCTCGCGTGCGCCCGCGATGAACGGAGCGATCGCGTCGACGCCCATCAGCGGGTTGACCGTCGCCATGTCCGCACCGAGGCCGCTCAGCGCCCCGAACGGCGTGTCGCGCCCGCCGAACAGCGCGCCCGCGTAGGCCTGCGCCGTGACGTCGATGTCGCCGCGCTTGCCGTCCGCGATCACCAGCAGCCCGCACAGATGCGCGTGCGCGATCACCGCTTCCAGCGCCGCCCAGCCCGGGGCGCCCAGCAGCTCGAAGCGCGCGAGCTGCGGCTTCACCGCCACGCATGCCTCGGCAGTCGCGTCGAGCACCGCCCGACAGTGCTCGAGCACCGCGAGCGCCGCACGTTCTGCCGGGGTGCCCCCGGCGCTCGCCCCGGCCACCGCTCCCGGCCACAGCGCCTCGGGGTCGGGGTCGAGGCCGAGCACGATCTGCGACTCGCGCTCGGCGACCCGAGCGGACAGCCTGTCGGCGAACGAGCTCGCCTGGCTCAGCGGCCCTTCACCGCGCTCTTCAGGCCGCTGCCCGCCGTGAAGCGAGGCACGCGGCTCGCCGCGATCTGGATGCGCTCGCCCGTACGAGGGTTCACGCCCATCCGCGCGCCGCGATCGCTCACGTGGAACTTGCCGAAGCCTGCCACCGTGACCTCGCTGCCGCGACGCAGCGCATCCTCGACAGTGGCGAGCACCGCGTCGACCGCGCGACCGGCATCCTGCTTGGTCAGATCGGTGCGATCCGCCACCTGGTCGACCAGCTCGGCCTTCGTCACTTTGGTTCCTCCTCGTTCGTGAAACCGATCGTTCGACGCTAACACCATCCACGGACGGGGCGCAACCGGGCGATCGGCAAGAATGCGCCGATGAGCGTCACCCGAATCGCCTGGATCGTGACCGTGCTCGTCGCGCTCCTGACCGGCCTGCTGCTGCTGCTCGGCGGATACAACGGCTACGCCGGCCTCGGCCTCGCCGTCGCGATCGCCGCGGCGATCAACCTGCTCTAGTAGGCCTGCCCGCCGCGCCCACGCGCGGCCAGCCAGGCGAACAGGGCGCGTGCCGCATGGCCGCGATGGCTGATCAGGTCCTTCTGCCGATCGCCGAGCTCAGCCATCGTCAAGCCCTCCGGACCGTCGTCCGGGAGGAACGCCGGGTCATAGCCAAAGCCGCGCTCGCCGCGTGGGCTCGCAGCCAGGCGACCCGTGCAACGACCTTCGAACAGCTGCTCGACGTTGTCACGCGGATCGACGTAGGCGATCGCGCACACGTACTCCAGCTCACTGCCCGGCGGCGCCTCGCGCAACAGCTTCTCCAGGTTCTGCTCGTCCGTCGCGTGCTCGCCCGCGTAGCGCGCCGAGCGCACGCCCGGGGCGCCGTCGAGCGCGGCCGCCGCGATCCCCGAGTCGTCGGCGATGCTCGGCCTGCCCGTCGCCGAAGC
>DATAVP010000035.1:0-54662 GCA_036267655.1 Solirubrobacteraceae bacterium | reverse complement strand
GACGCCGCGGTCCTCGACGGCGACGCGCGGGTCGAGCTGCGCGAAGGCCTGTAGCGCCGCATCCACTCCGAACACCACGCCGTCGGCCTTCTGCACGATGCTCGCGCGAGCGCGCGTGCCCTGGGGCACGGTCGCCTCGCTCGTCACGTCGCCGGAGCCCATGTCCTCCGCCAGCGCACGCTCGACGAGCTCGACGAGCGAAGCCATGTCGAGCTCGCTCACGACCGCGACGCCCACAGCAGGTAGGCGCGCACGAAGGGGTCGAGGTCGCCGTCGAGCACGCGCCCGACGTCGCCGGTCTCATATCCCGTCCGCAGGTCCTTGGCGATCGTGTAGGGGTGCAGCACGTAGTTGCGGATCTGGGAGCCGAAGTTGACGTCCTGGGCCTCCCCCTTCTCGGCCGCGATCTCGGCGCGCTGGCGCGCCTCCTCGCGCTCGGCGAGCTTCGCGCGCAGCATCGCCATCGCCGTCGCGCGGTTGGAGGACTGCGAGCGCTCGTTCTGGCACTGGACCACGATGCCGCTGGGGCGGTGCGTGATCCGCACCGCGGAGTCGGTCTTGTTGACGTGCTGCCCGCCTGCGCCGGAGGCCCGGTAGGTGTCGACCTGCAGATCGTCCTCGTTGATCTCGACCTCGCCCGTGTCCTGCACCACCGGCGCCACCTCGACGCCCGCGAAGCTCGTCTGGCGCCGGTGTGCCGAGTCGAAGGGCGAGAGGCGCACCAGGCGGTGCACGCCGCGCTCGGCGCCGAACAGCCCGTAGGCGTTCTCGCCCGAGACCTGGAACGTCGCCGACTTGATCCCCGCTTCCTCCCCGGGGCTCACCTCCAGAAGCTCGACCTGAAAGCCGCGGCGCTCGGCCCAGCGCATCTCCATGCGCAGCACCATCTCCGCCCAGTCCTGCGCGTCGGTTCCCCCCGCCCCCGCGTTCACGCTCACGAGCGCATCGCCCGAGTCGTACTGCCCCGAGAACAGGCGCTGCTCCTCCAGCTCGGCCAAGCGCCCCTCGACCGAGGCGATCTGCTCGTCCACCTCCGCCTGCAGCGACTCCTCCTCCGCCGCCATCTCCGCCAGCGCGTCGAGGTCCTCGACGTCGCCTGTCAGCGCGTTGAACTGCTCCAGGCGCCTGCTCGCGCGCGCGTGCTCGCCCGAAACCGCCGCCGCGCGGTCGGAGTCATCCCAGAAGCCGGAGGCTCCCATCTCTGCCTCGAGCGCCGCCACGCGCTCGCCCAGCGCAGCCGGGTCAAAGATAGTCCGCGAGCAGTTTCATCTGCTCACGGATCGAGGCCAGCCGCTCAGGAGTCGACTCGCTGGGAGCGGTGGTGGCCATGCCCCCACGCTATCAACGCCGCCGCCGCGGCCCCATTCCAGGCGCAATCTCCGCCGCGGAGGCGCAGCGTCGAGTGCGGCTCCTCAAATATCCTCGCGGCCGTGCCCACCGACACCCCCGAGCAGCTGGCCGAGGCCTTCGCTGCGGCAATCAGCGCGGGCGAGGTCCCGGCCGCGGTCGCGCTGTGGAACGACGACGCCGCGATCGTCCAACCCGACGGGCAGAGCATCCACGGCAGGCCCGCGATCGGCGATGCCCTGCAGGCACTCGTCGACAACGGCCTCGCGATGGAGATAGACGTCACCGGCGTGTTCCAGGCCGGTGACGTGGCGACCGTCATCGGCACGCTCACGTTGAGCGGCGCCAACGGCGACGGCGAGCCCTTCACCCAGCGCAGCAGCTCCGTCGTCGTCTACACACGGGGTCCCGAAGGCTGGCGCATCGCGCTCGACGCGCCCTGGGGCCTTCCCTCGGTCTAGGCCGAGGCACCGGCCTCACGCTCGCTCCAAGCGCAGATTCCCCGCTCGGGACGCGGCTGCTCCTCGAGCATCGCCAGGTACTCCAACATGTGCCCGGAGGGGTCGCGAAAGTACACCGCCGCAGCCGGCATCCAGCCGATGCAGCTCGGCTCCTCGGTCGGCTCGCCGAAGAACGACAGGGGCGGCACGCCGGCCTCCCGCAGGCGTTGTGGGGCTTCCAGCACGTCCTCGAGCGCCATCTCAAAAGCGATGTGGAGCTGCATGTTCATCGGCGCCGAGCCGACCGACCATAGGCCGAGCATCGCCTGCCCGGGGCGGCCGATCCAATGGAACGCCGCTCCCCGCTCCGGCAGCTCGAGCGCCGGCGGCAGACCCACCACGTCTCGGTAGAACTCGATCGACCGTGGCAGGTCCGAGACCGTCAGGTGCGTCTCGAACAGGCCGCGAACCTTCATGTCGCTACCACTCGCCTTCGGTACGCCGCGCCGGGAACATGGGTCGCCCCTGTCGCCGCTGCGCCCCACGGGCTGAGCGCCCACGGACGCTCAGGAGCCGTGGCACTTCTTGAACTTCTTGCCGCTGCCGCACCAGCACGGATCGTTGCGTCCAACTTGATGCTCCTCATCGACGACGCGCTGCTCCACGACCGGCATCGCTTCTGCCTCGCCGTTCTCGGCGTAGCCCTGCCCGGTGCCTGCCGCGGCAGCCGCTGCGGCCATCGCACCCGCCCCCGCGGCGCTTTCGCCGCCGGAGTAGGAGACCCGTCCGGCACGCGTGGAGCTGCCCGCCGCGGCAAAGCTCGGCGCAGGAGCGCCGCCACCGCCGCCGTTCTCGCCCTCGACGTTGACCTGGACGTTGAAGATCATGCGTGCGAAGTCGGTCCAGACGCTGTTCATCAGGTCGCCGAACAGCGTGAAGGCCTCGTTCTTGTAGGCGACCAAGGGATCGATCTGGGCGAAGCCGCGCAGGTGGATGCCCTCGCGCAGGTAGTCCATGTCGAACAGGTGCTCGCGCCAGCGTTCGTCGATGATCTGCAGCAGCAGGAAGCGCTCCAGCGCCCCCATCAGCTCCTCGCCCAGCGACTGCTCTCGGTCCTCGTAGCGCTCCATCGCCATCTCGGTGATGCGATCGGTCAGCACGGTGCGGTCGACGCGCTCGGGGTCGAGATCCTGCTCCTCGAAGTCGAGCGGGAAGAACTGGCCGAGCGCGGTGAACAAGCCGTCGAGGTCCCAATCCTCCATGAAGTCGCCCGGCGTGTACTGGTCGATCGTGCGCTCGATCACGTTGGCGACCTCGCGGCGCGCCTCCTCGCCGATGCTCTTGCCTTCGAGCACCTCGTCGCGGTAGGCGTAGATCACGCGGCGCTGCTCGTTCATCACGTCGTCGTACTCGAGCACGCGCTTGCGGATCAGGAAGTTCTGCTCCTCGACCTTCTTCTGGGCTTTCTCGATCTGCTTGGAGAGCATGCTCGCCTCGATCGGTTCCTCGTTGCCCTCCTCGTCGACACCGCCGAGTTTGTCGAGGATCCGGTAGATGCGGTCGCCCGCGAACAGGCGCACCAGATCGTCCTCGGCCGAGAGGAAGAAGCGGCTCTCGCCAGGGTCGCCCTGACGGCCGGCGCGGCCGCGCAGCTGGTTGTCGATACGTCGCGACTCGTGGCGCTCGGTCCCGCAGATGAACAGGCCGCCCGCGGCCATCACGTGCTGGCGGTCCTCCTCGATCTTCACCTCCAAGCTTGGGAGCACATCCGCCAGGCGCTGCTCGTGATCCTCCGCGTCGGGCTCGACGCCCTGGCGCGCGAGCTCCAGGCGCGCGAGGTGCTCGGCGTTGCCGCCGAGCTTGATGTCCACGCCACGGCCCGCCATGTTCGTCGCGATCGTGACCGCGCCCGGCTGTCCCGCCTCGGCCACGATCTCCGCCTCGCGCGCGGCGTGCTCGGGCTTGGCGTTCAGCACCGTGTGCTTGATCCCGCTCTTGGTCAGGCGGTCGCCCAGAAGCTCTGAGACCTCGACCGAGATCGTGCCGACGAGCACCGGCTGGCCGTTCTCGTGGCGCGCCGCGATCTCTTTGATCACCGCGTTCCACTTGCCCTCCTTGGTCTTGTAGATCTGGTCGTTGCGATCGTCGCGGACCATCTCCATGTTCGTCGGGACCTGAACCACCGGAAGCTCGTAGATCTTCATGAACTCCGTCGCCTCCGTCAGCGCGGTGCCCGTCATGCCCGAGAGCTTGTCGTAGAGGCGGAAGAAGTTCTGGTAGGTGATCGTCGCCAGCGTCTGGTTCTCCTCCTGGATCGAGACGCCCTCCTTGGCCTCGACCGCCTGGTGCAACCCCTCCGACCAGCGCCGCCCGTCGAGGATGCGGCCCGTGAACTCGTCGATGATCTTCACTTCGCCGTCGATCACCGCGTAGTCGACGTCGCGCTTGTAGAGCGACTGTGAGCGCAGCGACTGGATCAGGTGGTTGACCAGGTGCCCGTTCTCGGCGCGGTAGAGGTGGTCGATGCCGAGGAACTTCTCCGCCTTCGCGACCCCCTGCTCGGTAATCGCCACCGTCTTCTGCTTCTCGTCGACCTCGAAGTCGAAGTCGGCCACGAACGACTTCTTCGAGCGCGGGTCCATCCCTTCGGGGGTCTTGCCTTCGGTCATGCGCGGCGCCAGGCGCGCGAACTTCACGTACAGGTCAGCCGCCTGTTCGGGCGCGCCCGAGATGATCAGCGGCGTGCGCGCCTCGTCGATCAGGATGTTGTCGACCTCGTCCACGATCGCGAACGGATGGCCGCGCTGGACCTTTTCCGCGAGGTCCGTGGCCATGTTGTCGCGCAGGTAGTCGAAGCCGAACTCCGAGTTCGTGCCATAGACCACGTCGCACGCATAGGCCGCCTGCTTCTCGTCATAGGGCTGCTGGTTCTCGATGATCCCGACACTCACGCCCAGGGCGTCGTAGATCGGGCTCATCCATTCGGCGTCGCGGCGGGCCAGGTAGTCGTTGACCGTGACCAGGTGCACGCCCTTCCGTTCCGGGCGCTCGCCCTCGGGTGTCTCGACGCCCTCCCGCACCGCCAGCGAGTTGAGCACGACCGCCAGTGTCGCGGTCAGCGTCTTGCCCTCGCCGGTCTTCATCTCCGAGATCTGCCCGTCGTGCAGCGCCATCGCGCCGATCATCTGCACGTCGAAATGGCGCATCTCCATCTTGCGCTTGCCGGTCTCGCGCACGATCGCGAAGCACTCCGGCAGCAGCGCGTCCAACGACTCGCCGTCGGCGGAGCGCTCGCGCAGCGCGTCCATCCGCTCGCGCAGCTCGGCGTCCGAGTCGTGTTCGAGCTCGGGCTCGAACGCGTTGATCAGCGCGACCCGCTTCTGGTAGGTCTTGTACTTCTTCGCCTCGCCGGCGTTCAGCGCGCGATCGAGCAGAGAGGGCATTGGCCAAGGATAGCTTTCCCGCCGATGCCGTCTACCCCCTACCGCGGCCGCCACGCGAGCCCGGGCGAGCTGCCGCGCACCCTCGGCGCCCGCGGTCGGGGCCGCCCCCGCGCGGCCGCCTAGCCGAAGCTCTGCGAGACCGATTTGCCTTTGCCGTGGCAGTCCGCGAGCGTGACCGTCAGCGGACCGTCGCTGACCACGTCCAGGTGCGCCTTGCAATCGACCTTCGCACGCGCGGCGTCGATCGTCACGTGCGCGACGTTGCTCGCCGTGATCCGGAGCGCGTCCGCGGCCGTTTCCGACGGCGCGGCGCCCCAGGCCTTGCTCTGACTCGTGTAGGGGATCGCCGGAATCTGCCCGCCCGTCAGCGCCCCGGCACCGTGCTGGGTTTCGAGCGCGGGCGGATCGCCTTGGCCGAAGCCCTCCGAGCGCACGTCGACCTTGCCGAGCGGCGCACTGCCGCCCGCTTCGCGCAGACCGACGTCGTAGACCCAGTAGGCATGGCCCGCCGCAGTGCCGTCGGAGGCGAAGTCCATCGTCGGGTTGTAGACGTAGGTGACGTGCGCCGGATCGGGGTCGATCGTTTCCGTCCCCAGGAATGCGGCCGCGGGTGCGTATTCGTCGTTCAGCGCCAGCGTCAGGTGCTCGCCCGCCTGGAACTGGTCGAATTCGTAGCGATACCCGAGTTCGTCAAAGGCTTTGACCTGTTCGAGCACACCCGTGATCGGCACCAGCTCGTCGGTGCTCTCATCCCAGATCAGGAAGGGGACGTTGCGCACCGAGCCGAGCATCCGCTGCGTCAATGACTGCTCGCCGCCCGTGGGTTCGGCCGGCGGCGCCCAGACGCCGAGCGCCGGCGGACCGACGGTCGGCTGCGCCCGCGCGAACAGGTCCGGGAACTGGCCGGCGAACTTGTAGGTGCCATAGCCGCCCATCGAGTAGCCCGCTATGTCGGTGAAGCTCGGGTTCAGGCGGTAGTGCGCCGCGACATCGGCCCACACCTCGAAGGTATCCGCGCCCGCGTGGTCGTAATACCAGCCGTCCGGCCCGCGCCCCGAAGGCGTGAACACGACCGAGCCCGCGCCGCGCGCCGCGAACTCCGATTGGTTCTTGGAGCCCGCGAACTGGTTGTAGTTCGCCGACAGCGAGTGCAGCAGCAGCGTCGTGCCCCAGCCCGCGCTCGGCCGGCTACCGCTCGGGACGTAGATCGCGTAGGGCAGGAGCCGGCCGCGCATCTCGCCGATGCAGCCCGCCGAGCTTCCGCAGCCGCCCGTGGCGTAGTCGGCCCCCTGGCCGTCTGAGAAGTGCGAGGCCAGGATCCGATCGAAGGCGCCGCTCTGGGGCACGCCGGTCGGCCCTCCGGGCATGTCGTCATCGCTCTTGGCCTTCAGCTTCGCGAAGTCGACGTCCGCGTGAAAGGCGCTGATGTCGCCGCTCGCGAGCGCCTGCGCCTGCGCCGATTCGCGCCAGTAGGCGGGGTTCAGCTCGGTCTGCGCGCCCGGCGTGCCCGGCATCGGCTCCTGCGCGTTGAAGCGAAACGCCACGTCGAAGAAGGCCGGCGGGGTCGGGTCCACGCCCGCGCCTCCCGGCTGCGTCGCGCCCGCGACCGCACCCGGCAGCAGGTAGCTGTTCGTGGCGAGGTCCCAGAGGCCGACGCCCGCCGCGAGGCGAACCGTCGATAGACCGGGGTT
The DNA here is from genome assembly GCA_036267655.1 of Solirubrobacteraceae bacterium. GTDB lineage: Bacteria > Actinomycetota > Thermoleophilia > Solirubrobacterales > Solirubrobacteraceae > Palsa-744. Next base: position 47,741 of record DATAVP010000035.1, on the reverse strand, counting down.
CCATTGGTTGTGGGCGACTTCGACCGTGATCTGACGACGGGCCGGGTCGACGCTCACCTTCGGCGCCGGACCCGGCGCTTCGGCGCCGCTCGCCGCATCGGTCAAGCTCGCGGTTTCGCCGTGGACCGTCAGGAAGTACTGCGCGGGGGCGCTCACGTTCGCCCCGAACGGGAACGGGTGCGTTTCGCCTTCGGCGCCGCCGATCGCGATCGCCGTCGCGACCAGGCTCGGGTCTTCGAGCGTGTTCAACGTGATCCGGAAGGCCGTCGCCTTGCCCTTCGTGCGCACGCGCAGTTCGATCAGGTTCGCGGCGTTCTCGTCATAGCCGGGTCCCGTCGGGTAGGTGTAGGTGCCGTCGGGTTCCGAGAACGTGTCCCCGCCCGTGGGGTCGCCGCCAGGCGAGATCATCGGGTTCGTCGGGTCGAGCACCTCCTTGGCGCCGTGGTCGTCGTAGAGGTAGCCCTGATAGAGGAACTCGCCGTGGCGGTATGCGCTCGCGCCCGAGATCAGGATCGGTTCCGCGCGCCAGCCGCTGCCCTTCGCGTTTTCCAGCTGCGGCGCCTGCGCGAGCGGCTCGTACAGGACTTCGGGGCCGGGCCGCGGCGCGGTGCCCTCCTGCGCGGGCAGCGAGGCCGAGGGCTTCTTCGCCTGCGCCGTGCTCGAGAACGCGAGCGTGCCCGGCAACGTCACTGCCAAGCCGAGCCCGATGACGAGTGCCTGCGCCCGCACGCGCAAGCGAGCGATTCCCCGACCGTAGGACCCCACAGACACCCCTCCATTGAGACAACCGAACGCGGATGTCTCTACCCGGAGGAGCGCGAACCTAAACGGCTCGAGCTCAGGTGGCGGGCAGCCCGATTGCGGGCAGCTCCACGACCGGCGCCTCGATCGTCCGTGCGACCTCGGCCGCGCGCCTGCCCCTGGCGGCGGCGACCCGCGCCTCGCGACGGTGGCGGCGTTTGTCGCGGTAGCGCTTGACCTGGCGCGCGAGCTCGTCGACGATCAGGTTCAGCGAGTGCAGCATCTCGGGGGAGCGGTCGCGGGCACGCAGCGTGGTGCCCTTCAGATAGAGGGTCGCCTCGGCCACATGACAATCGGAGACCCGGGGATTTGGCTCCTTGAAGACCTCGATCTCCACGCGCGCGAACTCGGAGACCTGCCGCGCGACCTTGTCCAGACGGCGCTCCGCGTGCATGCGGACCTCGTCGGTTACCGAAACATTGCGACCCTTGATGTCTATCTTCATCACAGGCTCCTTTGGTCGGTTCTCTGGCGCTCAGAAGATGCTACGCCCGCCGTTGGCGGATGTCCATCGCGATAGGAGATTTCGATCGTTCGTCCACACCGATTTCGCCGGCCGCTGCCAGAATCATCCCGGTGGCAGCGAACGTGAGCGCGAACTTGTCCTGGACGCTCGAGCCGGGGGTCCTGATCGGCGTGGCGATCGTGGGCGGCGCCTACCTCTCGCGCTGGTGGAAGGTTCGCACCGGCAACTCGGCGCGGCCCGCCAACGACGCGCCGGTCTGGCGCCTGGCCTCTTTCCTGGCCTCGCTGATCTTCACGCTTGCCGCGCTCGTGTCTCCGATCGACGCGTTGGCCGACCAGCTTTTCTTCATGCACATGATCCAGCACATGCTGCTGCTGGACGTCGTGCCGATCCTCGCGATCCTCGGCTTCACGAAGGTGCTGCTGCGGCCGGTGACGCGCGCCGTGCAGGATCTCGAGCACCGCGCGGGCGCGTTCGCGAGCCCGGCCTTCGCGGTGTTCCTCTACGTCAGCGTGATCTGGCTCTGGCACATTCCAGCGGCCTACGACGTCGCGCTGCGCCACCCGGTCGTGCACGTGCTCGAGCACGTCAGCTTCCTGCTCGCGGGCTCGCTCTACTGGTGGCACCTGCTCTCGCCGATCCGCGCCCGCCTGCGACTCGGTGGCATGGGGCCGATCGCCTACATGGGCTCGACCAAGCTGTTCGTCGGCGCACTCGGCATGGGCCTGGCGTTTGCGCCGAGCGCGCTCTACTCCTACTACGTCCACCACGGCCGCGTGTGGGGGATCTCCGCGCACGACGACCAGTCGATCGCGGGCTTCATCATGGCCGTCGAGCAGTCGCTGGTGATGGGCGTCGCGCTCGTGGTGCTGTTCGTGCGCGCGCTCATCGAGTCAGAGCGCGAGCAGCAGCGCCGCGAGCGCTACGAGGTCGTCTGAGAGCTAAAGCTCTGTAGACAATCCACTGCGCATGCGTTATGCTGACAACTGTCTCAAGACTCACTTTCCGCGCTCGGCTCGCTTCGGCAGGCCCGAGCGTGTTAAGCGCCGACGTCGCCGGGCCCGAATGCGGAGCCGGTCCCGGCGACCGGGCGCTGTACGCCGCAAATCGACGCCGTCACGACCGCTACGACGATGCCCGACTCGTACCGTGCGCGGTGAGCCGTCAGCCGCCGTGGCGGCGCATGCTCTGCAGGATCCCCTCGTGCCCGGCGATCGCGCCGATCAGGATCGCCCCCGGGGCGACCTCGGTGCCGGGGAACAGGATGCTCTCGCGTAGTTGCGCGCCGTCGCCAACCCGCGCGCCGTCGCCGAGCACGATCGGCCCCATCAGGCGCACGTTCGCGCCGATCTGCACGTCGCGCCCGATCCAGACCGAGCCTTCGACCTCGGTGTCGGCGCGCAGCGGCGAGGGGCCGACGACGCTGACGCCGGGCTGCACCTCATCGCCCTGCATCTCCAGGCGCAGCTCGCCGTTCAGCGCGTCGAAGGTGCCCTGACGCAGCTCGCCGAGCGAGCCGACGTCGTTCCAGTACTCCCCCACCTCGTGGATGAAGAACGGCACGTCGTTTGCGAGCAGCGCCGGGAACACGTCTTTGGCCCAGTCCACGAACGGGCGGTCGGGGAAGTAGTCGAAGATCCGCGGGTCGAACAGGTAGATGCCGCAGTTGCCGAGGTCCGACAGCGCCTCCTCGGGCTCGGGCTTCTCCTGAAAGCCCGTTATCCGCCCCTCGCGGTCGTGCAGCACGACGCCGTACTCGCGCGTGTCCGCCACGCGCTTGACCGCCAGCGTCGCGATCCCCCCCGCCTGGCGGTGGCGCTCCACGAACGCGCTCAGATCGATGTCGGTCAGCGCGTCGCCCGAGATCACCAGGAACGGCTCGTCGCCGAAGAACTCCGCGCAGGCGCGCACCCCGCCCGCCGTGCCCAGCAGCTCCTCCTCGAACTGGTAGGAGATCCGCTCGCCGAAGTGCTCGCGGATCATCTCGGGGAAGTAGTGCAGGTTCGCGATCACCCCCTCGAAGTCGTGCCGGTCGATCAGGTCGAGGATGTGCTCCATCACCGGCCGATCCAGCACCGGCACCATCGGCTTCGTGATCTCGAATGTGAGCGGGCGCAGCCGGGTTCCGAGACCCGCCGCCAACACCATGGCCTTCATCCGACTGCGCCCGCCCTGCCCGACTAGTAGCGGTAGTGATCTGGCTTGTACGGACCCTCGACAGGAACCCCGATGTAGGCGGCCTGCTCCTCGCTGAGCTTCGTCAGCTTCACGCCGAGCGCGTCGAGGTGCAGGCGTGCGACCTTCTCGTCGAGGTGCTTCGGCAGCACGTAGACCTTCTTCTCGTACTCGTCGTTCTTCGTGAACAGCTCGATCTGGGCGATCGTCTGGTTGGAGAAGGAGTTGCTCATCACAAAGCTCGGGTGGCCCGTGGCGTTGCCGAGGTTCAGCAGCCGGCCCTCGGAGAGCATGATGATCGCGTGGCCGTCGGAGAACACCCACTTGTCGACCTGCGGCTTGATGTTCACGCGCTCGATCCCCGGCAGCCGTGAGAGCCCCGCGATGTCGATCTCGTTGTCGAAGTGGCCGATGTTGCCGACGATCGCCTGGTGCTTCATGCGCTGCATCTGCGCCGCGGTGACGATGTCCTTGTTGCCGGTGGTGGTGATGAAGATGTCCGCGCTGTCGAGCACTTCCTCGAGCGTTTTGACCTCATAGCCCTGCATCGCGGCCTGCAGCGCGCAGATCGGGTCGACCTCGGTGACGATCACGCGGGCGCCCTGGCCCCGCAGCGATTCGGCGCAGCCCTTGCCGACGTCGCCGAAGCCGCAGACGACCGCGACCTTGCCGCCGATCATCACGTCGGTGGCGCGGTTGATGCCGTCGATCAGCGAGTGCCGACAGCCGTAGAGGTTGTCGAACTTCGACTTCGTGACCGAGTCGTTGACGTTGATCGCCGGGAACAGCAGCTCGCCGGACTCGACCATCTCATACAGACGGTGCACGCCCGTGGTGGTCTCCTCGGTCACGCCTTTGATCCCCTGCCCGATCCGCGTCCAGCGCTGCGGGTCCTCGCCGAGTGTGCGGGTCAGCGTCCTGAGAATGACCTCGTGCTCCTCAGACTCCGCTGTCGAGGGGTCGGGCACGGCGCCTGCGGCCTCGTACTCGGTGCCCTTGTGCACCAGCAGCGTGGCGTCGCCGCCGTCGTCGAGGATCATGTTCGGCCCAGTCGAGCCGTCCTCGCCCTCGGGCCAGTTGAGCACCTGCTCGGTGCACCACCAGTACTGCTCGAGCGTCTCGCCCTTCCAGGCGAACACCGGCACGCCCTGGGGATCATCGGCGGTTCCCTCGGGGCCGACGGCCACCGCGGCGGCGGCGTGGTCCTGGGTGGAGAAGATGTTGCAGCTGCACCAGCGCACCTCGGCGCCGAGCGCGGTCAGCGTCTCGATCAAGACCGCGGTCTGGATCGTCATGTGCAGCGAGCCGGTGACGCGCGCGCCCTTCAGCGGCTGGGCGGCGGCGTACTCGGCGCGGATCGACATCAGGCCCGGCATCTCGTGCTCGGCGAGCACGATCTCCTTGCGGCCGAAGTCGGCCAGCGAGAGGTCGGCGACCTTGAAGTCGGCTTCTGTTGCGACGGCGGTGGGAGTCATTGCTGACTGTTCTCCTGTCCGGTCAGGTGAGCGCCCTTGCTTCAGGGAAACGGGCCGAGCGTGGCGGGACCGGAGCCCGTCGCAGCGCTCCTCGGCCGTCGCCCCGAAGGTATCACACCGCACGGCCCCGTCCGGCGGGGCCTGGACGCCGCTCAGCGCTGCTCGAGCGCCGCCTTCAGCTCGTCGATCGCCTTCACGGGGCCGGGGTCGACGCCGCGCAGCGCGGCCAGATAGATCGAGACCAGATCGCCCAGCAGCACAAGCGATGTGACCCGCTCGATCGTGGTCTGCCCGCGCGTCTCCAGCCGGAAGCTGGCCACGGCATTGGCAGCGATCGAGCGCTCGGTCAGATCCATCCGCTCCTTCACCCGTGGGTGGGCGTCGGAGTCGTCGAGGAACACCGCCGAGAAGCGGCCCACGTCCTGTGCGCCTTCCCAGCCGACGATCTCGTTGTGGTCGAGCTCGGGCAACTCGTGCGCGAACGCGGGCTGCTTCGCGTTCTCGTTGATCTGCGTCTTCCAGCGGTAGGCGATCGGCGTCGTCAGCCCGGCGCCCGCGATCACGGGCGTCGTGCCGAGCAGCCCGCGGGCGACTTCCTTCGCGAGCGAGTCCTCGGGGGCGTCGGGGCCCCACTCGGCGACGAGCTGCTCGGAGTGCGAGGCGGCTACGTCGATCTCGGATGTCATCCGCGGACCGGCGCCGCACAGCGCGGCGACCTCGAGCGCGGCGACGGTCATGTAGGCGACGGCGGCACGCGGCTGAAAGCCGCCGGGCAGCGGGATCACGGGCACGCCGTCGGCGCGCGCCATCTCGGCGAGGCGCCCGCCGGTCGTGGTCACGATCCGGCGCGCGCCAAGCGCCCCGGCGGACTCGTAGCAGGCGAGCGTCTCCTCGGTGTCGCCGGAGTAGCTCGCGCACAGCACCATCGTGTCGGGCGTCGTCCACGGCGGCAGCCCGTAGGCGCGCGTGACGAAGATCGGGCGCGTGGCGTGGTCGGAGAGCGCGGCGCGGGCGAGCGCCCCGCCGATCGCGGAGCCGCCCATGCCCGCGACGACCAGGCCCGCAGAGGTGTCGAAGTCCTGCATGATCGCCGACTCCACACGCCACAGCGCGTCGCGCAGGTGCTCGGGCAGGCCGAGCACGTCGTCGAGCTGGCCGGAGCTGTCGACGGTCGCGATCGCCTCGCGCGAGAGCTCCTGCACGGTTGGTGTGGCGCTGGGGGCGCCTTCGCTCATCTGCTGCTCGCCTCCTGGATTAGAACTTGATCGCGCCGTCGGGCAGCGCTACCCCCGGGAAGATACGCGCCCCGTGGGCAATCACGTTATCCGCCCCGACGGTCACACCCTCTCCGAGCACGGCGCCGCCGCTGATCGTGGTGCGCGGGCCGACGCGGGCGCCGGCGGCGACGATGCAGTCGCGCAGCGTGCAGCCCTCGCCGATCTCGGCGCCGCGGAGGATCACCGAGCGCTCGACGCTTGCCCCGGACCCGATCGAGACGCCTTCCCCCAGCACGACCAAGCTGCCGACCTGAGCGCCCTCGGCGACGGTCACGCCGCGCTCGAGCACGGCGGGCGGGATCACGCGCCCGTGCGCCTGCGCGCCGGGGTCGATCGCGAGCCAGTCGCCGCCGAGCCGCTCGCCGAGGGCGGTCTTGACGTTGCCCTCGATGATGTCGAAGGTGCCTTGCAGGTAGCGCTCGGGCGTGCCGATGTCCAGCCAGTAGCTCTCGGCGGGGAAGCCGTAGAGCCCGTCGCCGATCAGCCGCGGCCAGACCTCGCGCTCGATCGAGACGTTGCGGTCGGGCGGCACGAGCTCGAGGATCGAGCGCTCGAGCACGTAGGCGCCCGCGCTGATCAGGTTCGTGTCGATCGCGTCGGGGCTCGGCTTCTCGAGGAAGTCGCGCACCGATCGGTCGTCGTTGAGGTGCACGAGGCCGTAGGCGCTCGGGTCGGCGACCGGCACGAGCGCGAGCGTCGCGGTCGCTCCGCTCTCTTCGTGCTGGGCGATCTGCACGGTCAGGTCGATGTCGGTGAGCACGTCGCCGTTGAGCATCAGGAAGCGCTCGTCGAGCATCGACTCGGCGTACTTCAGCGCCCCGGCGGTGCCGCGCGGGTCGGGCTCCTCGACGAAGCGCAGGCGCACCCCGTAGGCGGAGCCGTCGCCGAGCACGTTGCGCACGCTGGTGGCGAGGAAGCCGCAGGACATGATCACGTCGTCGATCCCGTGCGTCACGAGCCAGTCGAGCATGAACGCGATGAAGGGCCGGTCCACGAGCGGCACGACGGGCTTGGGCACGGTCGAGGTCAGCGGCCGCAGCCGCGTGCCCTCTCCACCGACGAGGATCACCGCCTGCATCAGACCCTCGCCTCCTCGGCCTCGACACGATCGCGCGGCTCGCGTCGGCGCTCCCCGCGCCCGACGCCCTCGTAGATGAGCCCGGCGGCACGGATGGCCTCGGGGGCCAGCGCGTTGCGCCCGTCGATGAGCAGGTTGCCCTTCATCCTCGCGGCGACCTCGCTCCAGTCGAGCGCCAGGAACTCGGGCCACTCGGTGACGAGCACGACGGCGTCGGCGTCGGCGGCGGCCTCCAGCGGCGAGCCCGCGAAGGCGATGCCGGTGACGAGCTTGCGGGCCTGCTCCTCGGCGACGGGGTCATAGGCGGTGACGATCGCCCCGTCGGCGTTCAGCCGCGCGGAGAGCACAAGCGAGGAGGCCTCGCGCATGTCGTCGGTGTTCGGCTTGAAGGCCAGGCCGAACAGCGCGACGCGCTTGCCGACGAGCCCGCCGAGGTTCTTGTGAAGCTTGCCGATCACGCGCCGCTTCTGCAGTTCGTTGACCTCGATCACGCTGGTCAGCAGCTGGAAGTGGTAGCCGGAGTTGCCGGCGAGCTGCTTGAGCGCGTCGACGTCCTTGGGGAAGCAGCTGCCGCCGAAGCCGATCCCGGCCTGCAGGAACTTGGGGCCGATGCGGTCATCCAGACCCATCCCACGCGCGACCTCGACGACGTCGGCGCCGGTCTCCTCGCAGACGTTGGCGATCTCGTTGATGAAGGAGATCTTCGTGGCGAGGAAGGCGTTGGAGGCGAGCTTGACCATCTCGGCGCTGGCGATGTCGGTGCGCACGAGCGGCGCTTGCAGCGGCGCGTACAGCTCGACCACGGCGTCACCCGCCCAATCGCCGACGTCACCGACGACGACGCGGTCGGGGTGCATGAAGTCCTTGATTGCCGAGCCCTCCTTGAGGAACTCGGGGCAGGAGACGTAGGCGAGGCCCCCCTTGCCCTGCTCCTCGAACATGCGCCTGACCGATACGCCGGTGCCGGAGGGCACGGTGGACTTCATCACGAGCGCGTGGTCCTTGGAGCCGGGGATCGCCTCGATCACGGCGTTGACCGCGGACAGGTCGGCGTCGCCGGAGTAGGTCGGAGGCGTGCCGACGGCGACGAACAAGAGCCTCGCGTGCTCGAGCGCATCGGAGAGCTCGGTCGAGAAGTGCAGCCGCTCGGCGTTCTTTCGCAGCAGCTCATCGAGGCCGGGCTCGTAGATCGGCACCTCGCCCGCGCGCAGCCGCTCGATCTTCTCGGCGTCGATGTCCACGCACCAGACCTCGCTGCCGAGCTCGGCGAATCCGGCGGCGGTGACGAGCCCGACATAGCCGGTGCCGATCACTCCTATCGGGGCGCGCTCTGAGCTCATGAGGCAGCGAAGGCTAGCGGGGCGAGGCCGTCACCAGAGCACCGGTACGTCGTAGGCCCCGATGCGAGAGTCGGCGGTGACGATCGTCAGACCCTCGCTGCGTGCCTGCGCGACGAGCATTCGGTCAAAGGGATCGCTGTGGTGACGGGGCAGCCCTCCGGCCAGCAGGCCGTGAGCCGCGGTTATCGGGACTTCTTGAAAGCCCTCTTCCAGGAGCTGAGAGGTCAGCGTGTCGGGGAGCCGCAATCTCCCGAGGGCCTGCTTGATCGCCAACTCCCATAGCGACACCGCGCTGAAGAAAGCCACGGAATTCGGCCCTTCTATCTGCTCGCGGGCACGCTCGCTCAGCCTGGCGTCATCCGCCTCCCACCAGAGCAGCGCATGGCTGTCGAGCAGCAGCGCGCTCAATCCCGCATACCGAACAGGCGCTCGATCTCCTCGTCCGGCTCGTCGAAGTCGTCGCTCATCCAAATCTGCCCACGCAAGCCTCCTGGCTTGCGACGCACCAGCGGCGCTGGATAGCCGACGAGCTTGGCAACCGGCGTTTTGCCCCGACGAATCACGATCTCCTCACCGTTCGCGGCGCGCTCGATCAGCTGCGAGAGCTGAGTTTTTGCCTCACTGACCGTCACCGTCTCAGCCATTGCAGAGATGGTATCAGACCAGGTCAACCTGGTCAGGTCCATCCCAGGGGCTCGCCAAGAACTCAGGCGGTGATCTTGAAGACCGGGTGCTTCGGCGCCGCGGCGAGCAGCTCGGGCTCGGGGGAGTCGGGGCCGACACCGTCGAAGAACACGCCGACCTCGGCCTTCCAGCGCTTCAGGTAGGCGCGCAGGATCGGCACCTTCTCGGCCTCGTCGCGCAGCTCCACGGCGCTGAACTGCTCGCTGCGCCGTCCCAGCAGCAGCCGCCCCTCGCCGGCGGCGCGCAGGTTGCGCACCCACTGGGTCTCCCCGCGCGGGGCAACCAGGTAGCGGGCGCCCTCGATGCTCAGCAGGTTCACGGGCGTGCGCCGCGGCTCGCCGCTGGAGCGCCCGCGCACCTCGAGCACGCGCGAGCCGAGCAGGCTGATGCCCGAGCGCATGATGAGGTTGACGAGCGGGTTGAAGACGTGGGCCGTGAACCACCCCGGCCGCTTGCCGGCGAAGTGCGCCGCTGCGGGATCGGGGCTCGCCATGCGGGCAGCGTAGCCGACAGCTACTGCCCGACGGCGAGGAACGCTTCGTAACGGCGGATGTCGCGCTGGGCGCGGGCCTGCTGCTCGGTGCCCTCCTCGGCCTGCTCCGCGGCCTGCCGGGCTTCTTTCAGGCGCGTCTCATACGTCTGACGGTCGAGCGCCTCGGGGGCGATCGCCTCCTCGACCAGCACCAGCGCACGGTTCTCGGCGAACTGCAGATACCCCTCGGCCTGAGCGAAGCGCACGATGTCGCCCTCGGAGCGATACAGCCGCAGCTCGGTTGGTTCGAGCATCGCGAGCACGGGCTCGTGGTTGGCAAGCACGCCGATCGAGCCGACGGCGGTGCGCGTGGAGAGCATCTCGATCTCCTCGCTGAACACCTCGCCCTCGGGGGTCAGGACTTCGACTGGGAACTTCGTGCGCGCCATCAGAGCCCCAAGGACGCTCGAGGACCAAGCGGATCAAGGACGCAGGGAGCGTGGTGTGCTCTGCACACGAGCGACCGAGGACGCAGAGGTGCGCCGGTCATCGGGCGGCCTCGACCACTTCCTCGATGGTGCCCTTCAGGAAGAAGGCCGACTCAGGCACCTCGTCGTGCTTGCCGGCGATGATCTCTTCGAAGCCGCGGATCGTTTCGGCGATCGGCACGTAGGCGCCGGGGGTGCCGGTGAACTGTTCGGCGACGAAGAAGGGCTGGGAGAGGAAGCGCTCGATCTTGCGGGCGCGCTGCACGATCAGCTTGTCCTCGTCGGAGAGCTCGTCGATCCCGAGGATCGCGATGATGTCCTGCAGCTCCTTGTAGCGCTGCAGGATCTCCTTGACTTCGTTGGCGACGCGGAAGTGGTCCTCGCCGAGGATGTCGGCCTTCAGGATCGTGGAGGTCGAGTCCAGCGGGTCGACCGCGGGGTAGATGCCTTTTTCGGAGATCGAGCGCGACAGCGCGGTGGTGGCGTTGAGGTGCGCGAACACCGAGGCGGGCGCCGGATCGGTGTAGTCGTCGGCGGGCACGTAGATCGCCTGGATCGAGGTGACCGAGCCGTTCTTGGTCGAGGTGATGCGCTCCTGCAGCTGGCCCATCTCGGTCTCCAGGGTGGGCTGGTAGCCGACCTGCGAGGGCATCCGCCCCAAGAGCGCCGAGACCTCGGAGCCGGCCTGCACGAAGCGGAAGATGTTGTCCACGAACAGCAGCACGTCCTGGCCCTGGTCGCGGAAGTATTCGGCCATCGTCAGACCCGAGAGCGCGACGCGCATGCGCGCTCCGGGGGGCTCGTTCATCTGCCCGAAGACCAGCATCGTCTTGTCGAGCACGCCCGACTCCTTCATCTCCAGCCACAGGTCGTTGCCCTCGCGCGAGCGCTCGCCCACGCCGCAGAAGGCCGACAGCCCACCGTGCTCCTTGGCGAGGTTGTGGATCAGCTCCTGGATCAGCACCGTCTTGCCGACGCCGGCGCCGCCGAACAGCCCGACCTTGCCACCCTTGGCGTAGGGCGCGAGCAGGTCGATGACCTTGATCCCGGTCTCGAACATTTCGGTCGTGGGCGTCAGGTCCTCGACGCGCGGGGCGTCCTGGTGGATGTTGCGCCGCGGCGTGTCCTTGGGCAGTGGCTCGCCGAGGTCGATCGGCTCGCCGAGCAGGTTGAAGATGCGCCCGAGCGTGGCGTCGCCGACGGGCACGGTGATCGGGGCGCCGGTGTCGACCACCTCCAGGCCGCGGGCCAGGCCGTCGGTCGTGTCCATCGCGACCGCGCGCACGCGGTCGTCGCCGAGGTGCTGCTGGACCTCGCAGACCAGCAGCTCGTCCTCGGCGCCGGGACTGATGCCCTCGCCCTCCTCCTCTTTGGAGGCAGCCGTGCGGGCGACCGTGATCGCGTGGTTGATCTCGGGCAGACGGTCGGGGAACACGGCCTCGATCACGACTCCCTGGATCTCCTCGATGCGCCCGAGGTTCTTCCCGTTGGCGTTCCCGTTCGTGCTCTTCGGGGTGGCGGTGCTGGCCTCCATTGCGTTTCGCTTCTCCTCTTTATCTCTTTAAATATTTAAATATTAAAAATTAATTGAAATCGTTGCTGGCGATTGCCTGGACCCGGCGGCGGATCAGGTAAGGCCCTCCGCTCCGGCAACGACCTCCATGATCTCTTGCGTGATCTCGGCCTGGCGGGCACGGTTCATCTGCAGCGTCAGGTCCGTGATGATTTCGCCCGCGTTGTCGGACGCGCTGCGCATCGCGGTCATCTGCGCGCCGAAGAAGCCCGCCGTGGACTCCACGAGCGCGCGATAGATCGAGATCTCGACATAGTCGGGCACGAGCCGCTTGAGGATCTCCTCGGGGTCGGGCTCGTAGTCGACCAGCGCGCGCGGCCCACTGCCCGCGGCGGCGTCCTGATCGTCCTGCTCGGGCTCCTCGGTCGCGATCGTGGCCTGGGAGATCGGCAGCAGCGTCTCGCGCGTCACCTGCTGGGTCAGCGGCGAGATGTAGGCGTTGTAGACGATCTCCACGCGGTCGAGCTTGCCGTCGATGTAGCCGGTGATCAGATCGTCGGCGACCGAGCGCGCGTCGGCGTAGGCGGGTTTGTCGGCGAAGCCCGTGTAGCTGCCGCCGAGCTCGCGCCCGCGGAAGGTCAGCGAGGAGACCCCGCGGCGGCCCGTGGCATACCAGGCGATCTGCGCGTTCTGCTCGGCGTACTCGTCGCCGATGCGCACGCCCGCGCGGATGATCTGCGAGTTGAAGCCGCCCGCCAGCCCACGGTCGCCGGTGACGAGCAACAGGCCGACGTTGTCGATGGACTCGTGCTCTGAGAGCAGCGGCAGGCGTCCGGCCTCGGCGCCCGCGGCCTGCGCGGCCTGGCGCGTCATCCGCCGCAGCGCGTCGGCGTAGGGCCGCAGCGCGGCGATCCGCTGCTCGGCGCGACGCAGCCGCGCCGCGGCGACCATCTCCATCGCCCGCGTGATCTTCTGGATGTTCTTGACCGAGGAGATCCGGTCCTTGACGTCGCGCTGTGAGGCCATGGCGTTGAGCGAGCGTCCGCGCTAGGCGGCTGCCGGCTCCTCCTCGCGCTCTGCGCCCTCCGTCGGCTGCGCCTCTGCCTGCGACGAGCCTTCGCCGCTGCGCAGCGGCGCGTCCTCATCCAGCGGCTGTCCCTCCTCGTCGAGGTCGTAGCCGAAGTCCTCGGCGAACGTCTGCACCGCGTCGCGGACGGCCTTCTGCGTGTCCTCGGACCAGTCGCCACCCGCGATCTTCTCGCGCACGTCTTTGTGCTGGGAGTGCATCCGTTCGACCAGCTCGGTCAGGAACTCGCCCACGCGCGCGGTCTTCAGCCGGTCGAGGAAGCCGTTCGTGGCCGCGAAGATCTGCACGACCTGATCCTCGACCGCGAGCGGCTCGCGCTCGTGCTGGTTGAGCGTCGCGACCAGCCGTTCGCCGCGGGCCAGCGTTTTCTGCGTGTCGGCGTCGAGGTCGGAGCCGAACTGCGCGAAGGCCTCGAGGTCGCGGAACTGCGAGAGCTCGAGCTTGATCCGCCCGGCGACTTTCTTCATCGGCCCGATCTGGGCGTTGCCGCCGACGCGCGAGACCGAGATGCCGACGTTGATCGCGGGCCGCACGCCCGAGTTGAACAGCGCCGACTCCAGGAAGATCTGCCCGTCGGTGATCGAGATCACGTTCGTGGGGATGTAGGCCGAGACGTCGCCGGCCTGCGTCTCGATCACCGGCAGCGCCGTCAGCGAGCCGCCGCCGAGGTCGTCGTTGAGCTTGACCGCGCGCTCCAAGAGGCGGGAGTGCAGGTAGAAGACGTCGCCCGGGTATGCCTCGCGGCCCGGCGGACGGCGCAGCAGCAGCGACATCTGCCGGTAGGCGTAGGCGTGCTTGGTCAAATCGTCGTACACGCACAGCGCGTGGCGGCCGTTGTAGAGGAAGTACTCGCCCATCGCGCAGCCTGCGTAGGGGGCCATGAACTTGATCGGCGCCGCCTCGTCCGCGGGCGCGGCGACGATGATCGTGTTATCCAGGGCGCCGTGTTCGTCGAGCGTCTGCGCGAGCGCCACCACGGTCGACATGCGCTGGCCGATCGCGACGTACACCGACACCACGCCGGTGTCCTTGTTGTTGATGATCGCGTCGATCGCGATCGCCGTCTTGCCGGTCTGGCGGTCGCCGATGATCAGCTCTCGCTGGCCGCGACCGATCGGGATCATCGCGTCGATCGCCTTCAGGCCGATCTGCATCGGTTCGGTGACCGGCTGGCGCTGCACGACGCCGGGCGCCTTGAACTCGGCGGGGCGCCGCTCGGAGGTGTCGATGTCGCCCTTGCCGTCGAGCGGGCGGCCCAGCGGGTCGACGATCCGACCGAGCAGGCCGTCGCCGACGGGGATGTCGAGCAGACGGCCCGTGCGGCGCACGGTGTCGCCCTCGGAGATGTGCTCCCACTCGCCGAACAGCACCGCGCCGACGTTGTCGGACTCGAGGTTCAGCGCCAGGCCCGTGACGCCGTGGGGCAGCTCGAGCAGCTCGAAGGACATGCAGTTCTCGAGACCGTGCAGACGGGCGATGCCGTCGGCGACCGACAGCACCGTGCCGACCTCGGTGAGCTCTGCGCGACCGCCGTCGAGTCCCTCGATGCGGCTCTTGAGGATGCTTGTTATCTCGTCTGGATTGATCTGCATGTCTTTTCCTAAGAGGCTCCTTGGGCAACGTGCCTGCGCAGCTGCTCCAGTCGATTGCGAATTGAGGCGTCGAGGATCGAGTTGCCGACCCGCAGCACGACGCCGCCGAGGATGTCGGGGTCGACGTGCGCGGCCAGTTTCACCTTGCGTCCAGCGCGCTCGCCGATGCTGCGGCCGAGGCTCTCGGTCGTCTCCTGGTCGAGCTCGATCGCGCTGGTGATCTCGACGGGCAGCAGCTGGTTCTCCTTCTCCCACAGGCGCTCGAACTGCTGGCGCGTGCGGAAGATCACGGGCATGCGGTGGTTCTCGATCAACAGCTTCAGGAAGTTCAGGAACGTGGGGTCGGCGCCTTCGAGGATCCGCCCCAACGCGTCCTGCTTCTCTTTCGTGGAGAAGTAGGGCGAGAAGAAGAACACCGCCAGCTCGCGGTTGGAGTCCAGCGCATCGGCGAACTGGCCGAGCTGCTCGCGCAGCTGATCCAGCTTGCCCTGCGCGAGCGCGACCTCGAACAGCGAGCGCGCATATACCTCGGCGAGCTCGTCCATCAGTTGTTCGAGGCTCCCGAGGAGATGGAGGAGAAGTCGAGCTCGCTGAGCGCCTCCTGCACGAGCCGCTTCTGGTCCTCGGAGTCGAGCGTCTTGCGCGTGACCTTCTCGGTCGCGAGCACGGTCAGGTCGGCGACCTCCTTGCGGATGTCGTCGAGCGCGCGTTTGCTCGCCGCGTCGATGTCACGCTCGGCTTTCTTGGCGGCTTCGTCGATGATCTGCGCGCCGCGCTCTTTGGACTCCTGCTCGTGAGCGTCGGCGGCCTGGCGTGCGCGCTGCATGATCTCTTCGGCCTGTGCACGCGCCTCCTTCAGGCGCTCGCGGTATTCGTGCAGCAGCTCGTCGGCCTCCTTGCGCGTGCGCTCGGCGGTGTCGATTGATTCTTCGATGCCCCGCTTGCGGCGTTCGAGCGCCTCGGAGATGCGCGGGAAGGCCAGCCGGGAGAGCAGCACCATCGTCACGACGAACACGAGCAGCGTCCAGAGCATCAAGCCGATGCCCGGCTTGATCAGGAAGCTGCCCTTCGACGCGGCGAGCACCACTGGTTGTGCGAGAGCGTCGGGCATGGCTCAGACGATGAACGCGGCCAGCAGGCCGGCCACGAGGCCATAGAAGAAGCAGGCCTCCGTCAACGCGAAGCCCAGCCACTGCAGCTGCGTGATCTCGTCACGCATCTCGGGCTGACGGGTGATCGCTTCAATGGCCTTGCCGAAGATGATGCCGATGCCGACGCCCGCTCCAACGGCGCCGAGGCCACCGCCGACGCCGAGGCCGATCGACTTTCCGGCCTTGGCGGTTTCTTCGGTAGCGGCCGCCAGAAGGGTGATCAAAGCTATGTGCACGACGATTGGCTCCTTTAGTGGTCTTCGGCGACCGCGCCGCCGAGGTAGATAGCGGTGAGCGTGGCAAAGATGAACGCCTGCAGGGCTGCCACCAGCCCGACCTCGAACGCGAACAGAGCGATCGCGAACGGGATCGTGAACCAGCCCAGCCAAGCAACGCCCAGGATCACGGCGAGCGCTCCCGCCATGAACAAGATGATCAGGTGCCCCGCCAGGATGTTGGCGAACAGACGAATCGTCAGCGAAAGGATCCGCATGAAGTTCGAGAGCACCTCCAAGAAGAAGATCGCGACGGCCATGCCGCCGTGTACGCCACCGGGGACGAGGCCTTTGAGGTAGCCGATCGGCCCCTTTGCGCGCACGCCTTCGATCGTGTAGGCGAAGAACACGACCAGCGCCAGCACCAGCGGGATCGAGAGGTTGGCGGTCGCGGCATACAGCGAGAACGAGGGGATGTGCGCGCCGAAGATCACAATCTTGTGCTCGGTGTTGGTCGGCAGCGGGATGTAGCCAACGAGGTTCGAGAACAGGATGAACAGGAACAACGCGCCGATAAACGGGAACCACTTCGCCGCCATCTTTTCCTCCATCCCACCGCCGGCGATGTTGTCGCGCATCAGTTCGAACAGGCCCTCGACCGCGGCCTGCACCTTGTTCGGGCGCGCCTGCATGCGCCGGGCGACATAGATCATGCTCACGCAGGTCGCGATCGCCGCCAGGAACAGGTAGAGCACGGCCTTGTTGATCGAGAAGATCCCCAGGTGCACCCAGTTGTCGAGCTTGAACTCGTTCTGGGGCTGGAAGTCGGTGTTGCGGGTGCCTTTGAAGCCGTAGATCGCGACCAGCACGATCACCCCGCCGATCCACACACCCGCCGCGATCAGCAGCTTGCCTTTGACGCTCTTCTTGGGCTCGTCCTGCCCGCCCGCGGGGGCGCCTGACGAACGTGGCGTCTCGACGGCCGTGTCGGCCGCTGGCACACCCCCCGCTCCCATGGTCGTACTCATGACGTGCTTGGCCTCCCAGGCGCAGCCCCACCGGCGGCCGAGGGCCCGGCCCGCGTGGGGCCGTCGCGGGTCACAAACGACATCGCGAAGTAGACCGTGAAGGCGGCGAGCATCAGCGCGGCGGCCATGATCCCGTCGTCCTTGCCGCCGATCACGCGCGCCAGGATCACGGCGAGCGCGACGATCCAGACGCGGCCCATCATGCCGGCGAGCTGTAGTCCCGCCTTGATCTTCATGTCGCCCGCGCGCCGCGCCTGCGCCTGCAGGAAAGCGGCAGCTAGGCGCGTGAGGATCCACGCGCCCGCGGCGATCAGGTAGCCCGTGAGCGGCAGGCCGCCGGCGAGCACGAACGGGGCCGTCGCGAGCACCAGGCACACGTCGAGGTAGCGGAGCGTGAACACTTCAGCTCAGCGATCCGGGGAGTCGTCCGTGGCACTTGGTCCACAGGCGCCTACGGCGGCGGGGCGAAGGCAGGCTAGAGCCCAGTCGCGGACCCGCGGGGCACGCCCTCAGGGCGCCGCGCCCACGATGCGTCGTGAGGCTCGGGCGAACCCTGCGCTCGGCTTCGGACGAGCGCCGGAAGCACTGCCAACGGGCGAGCTGCCTGGCGCGCGGCTGAAAGCGCGGCCGAAGCTTCGGAACCTCGAACGGCTCGTCCTTGCCGGAGCCGCTCAGGCGCGGGGGATCCTCGTTGGTGTCGGCGGAATCTGGCATGTCAGTGGGGCCACCCTACAGACCCGACGAGAACTCCGGCCGCTCGGTCGCGGCAGAGGAGTCGAGGCGCACAGCCGGTCCTTTCGGACGCGCCTCGCGAAGTCTGCGGCAGCGCCCTGCACTCTACCAGGAACTCGGACTTCGTAACAACTTTGTGACATAAGACACGCCGGTTTTGCGGGATTTGTGCGCGTCGCAGACCCGTCTCGGGCGCCCGCGCAGAGGCCGCCGGGACGGCGCCCTCAGATGGGCTTGGCCGCGGTCGAGCGCCGCCCCAGAAGCGTGCGCACGCGCGAGGGCCGCAGCCGCCCCGCCAGACGCTCGGGCGAGCCGACGAGCAGCACCGCGAGGCCGAGCACCAGCAAACCGCCGACGATGTCGAGCAGGAAGTGGTTGCCGGTCGCGAGCACCGCCAGGGCCGTCAAGCACGGATAGACGAGTGCCGGCGCCCGCACCCACGCGCGCCCTGAGATGCGCCACAGCGCCAGCGAGCACCAGCCCGCCCAGGCCATGTGCAGCGAGGGCATCGCCGCGACCTGATTGGCCTGGGAGGCCAGCGCGCCGGTGTGCCAGGAGCCGAACGCGTGCGTGGAGGCGACCACGTCGGTGAAGCCCGCGAGCATCCGCGGCGGCGCGACCGGGAAGCGCCAGAAGACGACGAATCCGATCACGTTCACGAGCACGAGCACGTTGCGCAGAGGCCGGTAGATGTCGGCGCGCTTCCACCACAGGTATCCGAGCAGCCCGAGCGTGACCACGAAGTGCGCGTTGTCGTAGTAGTTGGCGATGATCAGCGCCAGCGTGTGGTGACCCGCCAGCCAGCGGTCGAGCGTCAGCTCGGGGTCGATGTGCAGGGTGCGCTCCAGATGCAGCACGTCGTGCGCGTTGCCGAGCGCGACCGACAGCCGCAGCGGTGCGAAGTTCGTGATCGCGTCATAGACCCAGCACAGCCAGGCGATCACCAGCAGCTCGCCCCACCAGCGAGGGCGGGTTCGAGCAGGCTCGCGCGTGCGCTCGGCGGGAGCGCCCGAGGGTGGCCTGGAGTGCTTCAGCGCAGCCGCCGGCTCGTGCTGCAGAGCGGCGGGCCTCAGCGCGGTGGGCGAGCCGCCGCGGTCGATCGATACGGCAGAGGACAAGCGAGGATCTTATCCCGAACCGGCGATGTTACGGGCCCGTTAAGGCGCGTTTGCGCCCGTGCTCAGGGGGCAACCGCGCTCAGCCCGCGCTCGGCGAGCACCTCGAGCACGCGCGGCAGCGCCGCGACCGTGTTACGCCACGAGCCGGGGGCCGAGTAGTCGTCGGCGTCGTGCAGCAGCAGCACCGCCCCCTCCCCCGCCCCGTCGGTCACGCGCCGGGCAATCGACTCGGCGGTGGCGCGCCGCTCCCAGTCCCGCCCCCAATGGCTCCACAGCAGCGTGCGCCAACCGCGCGTGCGGGCCAACCTCAGGGCGGCGGCGTTGAGCACGCCGTAGGGCGGGCGGTAGAGCGTCGGGGCAAGGCCGGTGGCCTCGCCGATCGCGGCTTCGGCGCGGTCGATGTCGACGCGCACCTGCGCGGGAGCGAGCCGCAGCAGGTTGCGATGGCGCTGGCAGTGCAGGCCGACGCCGTGGCCCTGGGCGAGGATCTCGCGTGCGAGCGAGGGGTTGCGCTGCACCTGCTCGCCGACCAGGAAGAAGGTGGCCCGGACGTCCGCCTCGGCGAGCAGCGCCAGCACCGCGGGCGTGCCTTGCGCGTGCGGGCCGTCGTCGAAGGTGAGCGCGAAGCCACAGCCGTCCGCGGTGCGGTCCTCGACCCCGAGCGGCCCGCGCAGCGCGGGCACCGCCGCGGCCAGACCCGGCAGCAGGTAGCCCGCCATCGCGATTGCGGCCACGGCGCCCGCGATCGGGGGACTCGGGGTGCGATGATCGTGTGCGGACATGGTCGATCTGGTGCTAGGCATAGGAGCGGCCGTCGCGGCGTCGACCCTCTACAGCCTAGGGATCGCCCTGCAGGCGATGGACGCCAAGCAGTCGCCGCACGGCGAGCACCTGCGTCTGGCGCTGGTGTGGCGCCTCGTGCGCCGCGCGCGTTGGCTGCTCGGCACGGGCCTGTCGATCCTCGGCTGGCCGCTGCAGCTCGTGGCGCTGCTGCTGGCGCCGCTGGTCGTGGTCCAGCCCGCGCTGGCGGCGGGGCTGTTGGTGCTGCTGTTCCTGGCGCAGCGCATGCTCGGCGAGCACGCGGGGCGCACCGAGCACCTGGCTGTGATCGCGATCGTGGTCGGGGTGATCGGCGCGGGGCTCGCGGCGCCGCCGCGTACGACCGGGCACGGCTCGGAGAACCTGGCGATCACCTTGGTGCTGGTGGGGCTGGGCATCGCGAGCCTGCTTCCCTATGCACTGCGCCTGCTGATGCACCCGCCCGCCTCATTGACGATGCTGGGGGCCGGCATCGCGGGTGCCTGGAGCGGCGTGGCGACGAAGCTCGCCTCCGACGACCTCGCGCGCGGAAACGTCGGCCTGGCGATCGTCTGGGGGCTCTCGACGGCGGCCGCCTCGGGGGTCGGCGTGCTGAGCGAGATGAGCGCGCTGCAGGAGCGACCCGCGATCCAGGTGGCGCCGGTCGTGTTCGTGACCCAGACCGTGATTCCGATCGTCGTGGCGCCGCTGCTGTTCGGGGAGAGCTTCGCGGACACGCCCTGGGACGGCGTGCCGCTGTCGGCCTCGCTGGCGCTGCTGGTTGTCGGCGCGGCGCTGCTGGCGCGCTCTCAGCTGCTGGTCGCCCTGATGGAGGGCGAGCGCGTCAGCCAGTCCAGCGGCTCGGCGCCGAGCCCGCGCGCGCCGAGCGAGGAGATCAGCCGTTCCAGCCCGGCCACCGACGGAACCGAGCCGTCGAGTTCGACGACCAGCACGTCGCCCGCGCGCGTGGTGCGCTGAGGCAGCGGGTCCTCGGCGCTGAGTCGCTGCGCGCCGCACACCGGCGTGGCTCCGGCGGTGCGCGCGAGCACGAGCTGCCCGACGGTCAGGCCGCCGGGCGGCTGCAGGAAGTAGAAGCGGTGGCCGAGGCCGAGCGCGCGCGCCTGCGCGTGCAGGGCGCCGCGCGTGCGCACCCAATGGAAGATCGAGTGCCCGGTCACTTCGGGCACGATCTCGTCACCGAGCGTGTGCAGGCGGTCGATCGTCGCGGCCGTGGGCACGCCGCCGTCGTCGGCGAAGGATGCGTGGATGCCGCGTTCGGCAAGCTCGGAGGCAATCGGCGCGACCTCGCCCGCGGGGACGTGCAGGATCAGGCCGACGTCCGGCTGGTCGGTCTTGACTTGCTTGAGCGCGTGGACGTGCAGGATCTTGCTCGCCAGAGCGGTGACGTCGTCGGTGGACATCATCCAGGTGCCGACGCCCAGCAGCAGCACGAGCTGCGTGGCCAGCGCGACGGCGCGCAGCCGCCAGCGCGGGATCGGGCGCACGCGCCGCGGCGCCTGCAGCACGACGTCGGCGGCGGCGAGGTCGCGTGCGTCCTCGGACGTTGCCTGCTCCTCGGGCTCGGCGGCGAAGCTCGCGCGCACGTGCTCGCGCAGCTCGGTGGTGTCGTTGGCCAAGCGCACGAGGTCGAGCGCCGCCATCGCGCGGGTGTTCACGCGCGCGTGCCCGACCGGCAGGCCGTAGGAGACGACGGGCGTGCCCGCGGCCATCGCCTCCAGGCAGGTGACGCCACCCGTGGAGTGCACGAGCACGTCGGCCGCAGCCAGCAGCTCGGGCATCTTGTCGGTGAACTCGTAGACGTGGACGCGCGGCTCGCTCGCGAACGTGCGCCGCAGCTTCTCGGCGAGCTGCTCGTTGCGCCCGGCCAGCACGACGATGCTGCTGGCCTCGGGCACCTCGATGAACTCGCGTACCGCGCCGAGCACGTCGCCGACGCCCCAGCCGCCCCCGGAGACGACGACCATGCGGCCCTCCTGCGCCAGCCCCAGGGCACGGCGCGCCTCTCGCGGACAGCGCTGTTCGAGGAACTCCTCGGAGATCAGCGGCTGCACGAGCCGCACGCTGTCGCGTCCGGCGATCCGCTCGACCGAGGACAGCGACTCGCCGTACATCACCATGTGCATGTCGATGCCGGGCTGGGCCCAGAAGAACAGGCCGGTGAGGTCGGTGATCGTGGCGACGGTCGGGCACTTGACCTCGCCGGTGCGGCGCAGGCGGGCGAGCACGACGGTCACGGCCGGGTAGGTCGAGACGACGACGTCGGGGTCGTGTTCGGCGATCGTGCGCGCGAGCGGGCGCGAGCCGAACAGGCGCAGCAGGCGTGTGGCGATCGCGCGGATCGGCGGCACGTGGTTGAGCAGCCCGTAGACGATCGTGTAGGTCCAGGGCACGAAGCGCAGCTGCACGCGGTAGCCGTCCTCGACGACTGGTTTCAAGACGCGGCCCATCGCGCCGAGGCCGTCGATCACGGTGACCTCGGTGGGCTCGGGCGCGTGCTTCAGCTGCGCCGCCAGCGCGCGAGCGGCCGCGGCGTGACCCTCGCCGACGTCGGCGGACAGGATCAGGACGCGCCGAGGCCCGGGGGTACGGCGCGATGTGGGTTTGCGGCGGCGAAGTCGCATGAAGAAAGGCAGCGCGCCAAGAGCAGGCGCCTTGCGTGCCGCACACACGTACACCGACAGGTGCCCCCGGGAACGCGTTTTGCGGCTACATAAAGATTCTACATTCCGCATCACACGCCTGCGCGCGGGCTAGACGTAACAATGATGCGAATGCCGATCGCCCCGGCCCCGCCCAGCGCCCCGTTCGCGGCCGCAGGCGCCTCTCGCCGCCACGATCCACCCCTCTGGAGAGGAACCGCCGCGAGGCCTCGCGGCGGCCCGCTGCGAGCGCTGGGGCTGCTCGGCCTGCTCGGGGTGCTCGCGAGCACCTTCCTGACGGCGGCGGGCGCGGCGGGCGAGCCCTCGCAGTACGTGCCGTCCCGCAGCGGCGGCTGGATCGGCTGGCTGGCGGGGCCGCTGGAAGGGCTCGGCATGAGCATCGGCTCCGGCGGCTTTCAGACGCTGACGCTGATCATGTGCGCGAGCTACGTGCTGGTGCTGCTCGCATCGCGGGCGCTGCCGCTCGGGGCGATCGCGGGAGCGGTCGTGGCGGCTCACGCGATCCTGCTGCTGGGACCGCCGCTGATCTCCCAGGACGTGTTCGGCTACATCGGCTTCGCGCGGTTGGGCGCGCTGCACGGCCTTGACCCCTACACCCACGTCGCGGCGCAGGCCTCGGGCGACGAGGTCTTCTCGTTCCTGGGCTGGCCCTACCAGCACTCCCCCTACGGGCCGCTGTTCACGCTGCTCAGCTACGCCTTCGTGCCGCTCGGCCTGTCGGGCGGACTGTGGGCGTTCAAAGCGCTCGTGGTGCTCAGCAGCCTCGGCGCGGTCTGGCTGATCGCGCGGGCGGCGGCGCGGCTGGGCCAATCGCGGCGCTTTGCGGTCGCGTTCGTGGGCCTGAACCCGGTGCTGCTGGTGCTGGCGGCGGGCGGCGCGCACAACGACACCTTGATCCTGCTGGCGCTGTCGGCGGCGCTGGCGCTCACCGCGGGCGCGCAGCCGCGCTTTCGCGCCGGCGCCGCGACGCTCGTGGCCGGGGTCGGGGTGAAGGTGACCGCGGGGCTGGCGCTGCCGTTCATGCTGCTGGGCGCCCCGGGCGCGCGGGAGCGGTTGCGCACGCTGCAGGGCGCGGTGCTCGCGCTGCTGGTACTCGGCGCGATCGCGCTGATCGGCTTCGGCAGCCATGCGCTCGGCTTCCTCGGCGCGGTGGGCGAGCAGCAGCAGCTGGTCGCGGTACACAGCCTGCCCGCCGAGACGGCGCGGCTGTTCGGCCTGAGCGGCACGCCGCAGTGGTGGCGCAACCTATGGGCCGCGGCGTTCGTGGCGGTGCTGTGCCTGGCACTGTGGCGCACGGCGCGCGGCGCCGACTGGCGCGTGGCAACGGGTTGGACGACGATCGCGCTGCTGCTCTGCACGGCCTGGCTGCTGCCCTGGTACGCGATCTGGGTGCTGCCGCTAGCGGCCGTCAGCGGCGACCGGCGGCTGTGTGCCGCCACGCTGCTGCTCTGCGCGTACGTCGTCCTGATCCACCTGCCGCTCGCCGAAGGGCTGCTCACGCCGCCGCGACCCGTCTCCCACGGGCGCGTGCGCACCATCGTTCATCGAGATCGCATCGATCTCGCCCGTTTCCAGGTCTCGCACGACGCCTTGCTCGATCTCCGTCGCTGAGGCTTCGGGGCGCAGCAGCCGCAGGCGCATCGCGTCCAGGCGCCTGAACTTGAGTATCTCCAGCACGTAGACGAGGTACACGCTGGCGGCGGCGGCGATCAGGCCGAGGCCGATCATGACCAGCGTCCAGCCCGTGTGCAGGTGGCCTTTGTGGTCGCTGTAGGGGACGAACCGCAACGCCAGCGCGAGTCCCGCGAGCATCAGCGTCCAGGCGTACAGGTAGGCGATCGTGCGCCTGCTGGAGAAGCCGATGCGGGCCATGCGGTGATGGAAGTGCTCGCTGTCGGGACGGTAGATCGGTTGTCGGTACTTCAGCCGCTTGAGCACGACGAAGGTCGTGTCGAGGAACGGCACGGCGAGCAGGATCAGCGGCAGCACGAAGGAGACGACGGCCGCGGTCTTGACGGCGGCCTCGACGGTGATCACGCCCATCAACAGGCCGAGCAGGTTGGCGCCGCAATCGCCCATGAAGCTCGAGGCGGGCGGGAAGTTGAACAGCAGGAAGCCGAGCGCAGCACCCGCGGTGATCGCGGCCAGCACACCCGGCTGCGGACGACCGAGATCGAAGGCGATCACGGTCATGGCGCCCGCGATGATCGCGCACACCCCCGCGGCCAGACCGTCGACGCCGTCGGAGAAGTTGACGACGTTCATCATCGCGACGAGCCCGAGCACGGTCAGCACCGGGCCGGCGTTCGTAACGCCGGCGTTCGGGAAGGCGAGCGTGCCGATGAACGGCAGCGTGATCGCCTTCACCGCGACGCCGTAGTGAACGACGATCACGGCAGCGGCGATCTGACCGGCGAGCTTGACCAGCGGCGGCAGCTCGAAGCGATCGTCCAATGCGCCGACGAACGTGATCACCGCGGCGGCGAGCAGCACCCCGTGCCAGAGCTCGTGTTCCTTGCCGAAGCCCGCGGGCAGCCAGATCAGCCCGGCGACGAGCGTCCCGGCGAAGATCGCAAGGCCGCCGAGCAGCGGCGTCGCGCTTTCGGAGAGCCCGCGCTCGCGCGGCTCGTCGATCGCCCCGACCGCTCTGGCGAAGCGCATCGTGAGCGGCGTCAACAGCGCCGTCACGGCGACGGCGAGCAGGAAGGCGTATAGAGCGTCGAGCTCGGTTGGATGCGCCATCGAACCGAGACAGCATCGCAGGCGGGGACGTCGCACACCAGCGCCGAGCCCGCTTGGGCGAGCGTGACGCGAAGTCGCCGCGCACGAGCGCGAGAGCGCTCGACGCCGGGCCGACGCCCGGGCGAATGCCCGCGCGGCTAGACCGGGGTGCCCGCGCCGAGCTCCTGATAGAGCGGGTAGCGCTCGGCGACCGCCGCCACGCGCCCGGCCAGCTCGCTGGAGCGCGACTCGTATTCGGGCGTCAGCGCGGTCGCCATGATCTTGCCGACCTCGGTGAAGTCCTCGGCCTGCAGTCCGCGCGTGGCGAGCGCGGGCGTGCCGATCCGCAGGCCGGAGGCCTCCATCGGCGGACGCGGGTCGAACGGGACCGCGTTGCGGTTGACCGTGATGTCGATCGCGTGCAGGCGGTCCTCGGCCTGCTTGCCGGTCAGCTCGGGGTCGGAGTCGCGCAGGTCGACCAGCACCAGGTGCACGTCGGTGCCGCCGCTCAGCACCTTGACGCCGTGACCGGCCTTCTGCAGCTCAGCCGCCCAGGCGCGCGCGCCCTCCAGCGTGCGGCGCTGGCGCTCGGCGAACAGCTCGCTCGCCGCGATCTTGAAGGTGACGGCCTTGGCGGCGATCACGTGCTCCAGCGGCCCGCCCTGCTGCCCCGGGAAGACGGCGGAATCGATCTTTTTCGCGTACTCCTCCTTGCAGAAGATCGTCCCGGCCCGCGGCCCGCCCAGCGTCTTGTGGGTCGTCGTCGTGACGACGTCGGCGCCGAACGCCAGCGGGTTCGGGTGAAGCCCGGCGGCGACCAGCCCGGCGAAGTGCGCCATGTCGACCATCAGGAGCGCCCCTACCTCGTCGGCGATCTCGCGAAAGCGCGCGAAGTCGAGCCGGCGTGGATAGGCCGACCAGCCCGCGAGCAGCATCTTCGGGCGGCGCTCGCGGGCGATGCGCGCGACCTCGTCCATGTCGATCAGGCTGCTCTCGCGGTCGACCTCGTAGGGCGCGATGTCATACAGACGGCCCGAGACGTTGATCTTCATGCCGTGCGTGAGGTGCCCGCCGTGCGCGAGCGACAGA
This sequence comes from Solirubrobacteraceae bacterium, assembly GCA_036267655.1. GTDB lineage: Bacteria > Actinomycetota > Thermoleophilia > Solirubrobacterales > Solirubrobacteraceae > Palsa-744. Next base: position 21,760 of record DATAVP010000035.1, on the reverse strand, counting down.
CCCATGATCGTGTCGCCCGGCTGCAGCAGCGCGTGGTAGACGGCGGTGTTCGCCTGGGCGCCCGAGTGCGGCTGCACGTTGGCGTGCTCGGCGCCGAACAGCGCCTTGGCGCGGTCGATCGCGAGCTGCTCGGAGACGTCGACCCACTCGCAGCCGCCGTAGTAGCGACGGCCGGGGTAGCCCTCGGCGTACTTGTTCGTCAGCACCGATCCCTGGCATTCGAGCACCGCGCGGGGCACGAAGTTCTCCGAGGCGATCGCCTCCAGCGTGCGTTGCTCGCGCTCGAGCTCGCCGCGCAGAACGTCGGCGATCTCCGGGTCTACCTCGCTGAGCGGGCGGTTGAAGTAGTCGGGGCTTAGCTCGGACACAGCGGCCTCCTTCATCGAGTGAAGACTTGATGCCCAGGCGCGCGGCGGTTGAGCTCGCCGCTCCCCGGTGGTCGATCCCACCTCAGGCGCCAGTCGCGGCAGCTCTCACGAGGCTAGCAAATGAAATCGGCGCTCGATGTCGATCGACGCCGGCGGAGGTCGGCACTCTGCGGATCGGCGCTCAGCGCTCGCCGTCGAGCAGCTCGCGCACGGCCTCGGCGGTCAGCGCGCCTTCGCGCAGCACGTGCCAGCTCCCGGTAGCCTCGTACCCGCGCAGATCGATCACGGTGGACGGGGTCCCGGGCAGTGTGCCGCCGTCGAGCACGAGATCGGCGCCCTCGCACAGCGTGGAGGGCACCTCACCGAGCGTTCGGGCGTCCGACTCGCCGGAGAGGTTCGCGCTGGTCTGCATTACCGGCTCCGCGATTGAGGCAAGCGCGTGCAGGCTCTCGGGCAGCCACGGCACGCGCAGACCGAGCGTGGCGGGATCCTGCCGGCAGGCGGCGAGGAAGCTCTCGGAGCGGTTCTCGAGCAGAAGCGTGACCGGCCCGGGCAAGAGCGCGCCCAGCGCGCGCCGCTCGCCCTCCCCCAGCTCGGGCAGCGCCTGCAGCGCGGGCTGGAGCGCGAAGAACATGACGGCGGCGGGTCGCGTCGGCGGGCGTCCCTTCAGCTCATACAGCCGCTGGGCCGCGGCCTCGTTGTCGGGGTCGCAGCAGACGCCGTAGACCGTGTCGCTGGGGTACACGGCCACGCCGCCGCCGCGGACGCACTCGCCCAGCCGCGTCGCTTCATCGACGCTCAAGGCTGCGGTCGCGGTCATCGACGCTCTCCTGTCACCACTCGCTCGATACCCGCAAGATCGACCAAGCATTCAACATTCGTGAAACCCGCGCCGCGGAGCATCCCGGCGACGGCCGGCGCCTGCCCGGCGCCGACCTCGAGCGCCACGTCGGCCACGCGCGGGCGATCGCGCAGCTGCTCGATCAGCGAGGCGATCGCGTCGAGGCCCTCGGGGCCGGAAAACAGCGCTCCGGGCGGCTCGTGGCGGGCGATCTCAGGCGCCAGCGCCGCGCGCTCGGACTCGGCGACGTAGGGCAGGTTCGCGAGCACGGCGTCGAACTCGTCGGGCACCCCCCGAAGCAGATCGGCACAGATCAAGCCGAGATCCAGACCGAGCGCCCGCGCGTTGGCGCCGGCGAGCGCGAGCGCGTCCTCGCTCACGTCGCTGGCGCTCAGCTCCAGGTCGGGGCGCTCGTGCTTGAGCGCCAGCGCGATCGCGCCGCTGCCGGTGCCGACGTCGAGCACGCGCAGACCGGGCGCGAGCGTGAGCCCGTGTTCGACCAGCAGCTCGCTCTCAGGCCGCGGCACCAGCACGCGCGGGTCGACCCGCAGATCGATATGGCGAAAGCCACGGCTGCCGATGATGTAGGCGACCGGCTCGCGCAGCACCGCACGGCGCCTGACCGCGTCCTGGAAGACGCGCACCGAAGCTCCGGCCACGACCAGCTCGCGGTCGAGCATCAGGCGCTCGCGCGGCACCTCGAGCACGTGCGCCAACAGGACTTCCGCGTCCAGGCGGGGGGTTTCGCAGCCCGCGGCCGTGATCGCGGTGATCGCACCCTCCAGCGCCTCGCGCACCGGTGTTCCCCGTGGCGGTGCGCTCACGCAGCGGCCTGCGCCTGCAGGCGCAGGCGCTTCTCGTCGGCCTGCAGCGCGGCCGTGAGCTCCTCGAGCTGCCCCTCGAGCACGTCGTCGAGGTTGTGCACCGTCAGCTTGATGCGATGGTCGGTCACGCGCCGCTCGCCGTAGTTGTAGGTGCGGATCTTCTCGGCGCGGTCGCCGGTGCCCACCTGCGAGCGGCGGTCGGCGGCGAGCTCGGCCTGCTGTTCGGCCAGGGCACGCTCGTACAGACGCGCGCGCAGCACGCGCAGCGCCTTCTCGCGATTCTGCAGCTGAGACTTCTCGTCCTGCATCGAGACCACGATGCCCGACGGCTTGTGCGTGATGCGCACCGCGGAGTCGGTCGTGTTGACCGATTGCCCGCCCGGCCCCGAGGAGCGGTAGACGTCGATCTGCAGATCGTTCGGGTCGACCTGGACGTCGACGTCCTCGGCCTCGGGCAGCACGGCGACGGTCGCGGTCGAGGTGTGGATGCGGCCCTGTGACTCGGTCGCGGGGACGCGCTGGACGCGATGAGTCCCGCCCTCGAACTTGAACACCGAGTAGGCGCCGTCGCCCTTGACGGCAAACGTGTACTTACCGTCGCCCGCCTCCATCGGCTCGGCCTGCCAGCCGCGGCGCTCGGCGTACTTCGTCAGCATCCGATACAGGTCTCCCGCCCACAGGCCGGCCTCGTCGCCGCCCGCGCCGCCCTGGATTTCAACGATCACGCTCTTCTCGTCGTTGGGGTCGCGCTCGACCATCGCCATGCGGATCTCCTCCTCGAGCTGCTCGATCCGCTCGCGCGCCGAGGTCAGCTCCTCGCGCATTTCGGAGTCCTCGCCCTCCTCGGCGAGCAGCTCCTCGGCGCCGGTGGCGGTTTCCTGCGCCTCGCGCCACTGCTCGGCGAGCTTGGCGGCGGGCTCGAGCTGGCGGTAGGCGCGGCCGACCTCGGCATAACGCTCGCGGTCTGAGATCACTTCGGGATCGGTCATCTGCTCGCCGAGCTCGGCGAAGCGGCTCTCGATCTGCTTGACGAGGTCTTCGATCATCGCGGCCCTGAGTCTATGCGCCGCCTGCGGAGCCTCCGCGCGGCCGCCCTTCCATTTCCAGCGCGAGCCGCCGCGTCCTTGCGGTTAAGCGACAACCTCGACGCCGACCAGATCCTCGGCAGACAGGTCGCCCGGCGTCTCGCGCTCGAGCACCGCCTCCAGCGCCGCGATCGCGACCGCGAGCTGGTCGAGGTCGGGCTCGCGCGTAGTCAGAAGCTGCAGCTTCAGCCCCGGCCACATCACCGCGCGAACCCAGCCGCGGCTGCGGTTGCGCCCGGCGAACTTGATCAGCTCGAAGGACACCCCGGCGATGATCGGGACGCCCAGGATGCGGGTGGCGACCAGCCAGTACCAGGCGGGCAGCCCGATCGGCGCGAACACGAAGATCGCGACGATCATCACCACCAGCAGGAAGCTCGTGCCACAGCGCGGGTGAAGCCGCGAGAAGCGTTGGGCGTTCTGCGGCGTCAGCGGCAGACCGGCCTCGAAGCAGGAGATCGTCTTGTGCTCGGCGCCGTGGTACTCGAACACGCGCCGCAGGTCGCGCAGGCGCGAAAGCAGCAGCATGTAGCCGAGGAAGATCGTCGTGCGGACCACACCCTCGATCAGCCAGAACAGGAACGAGGAGCCGAGCTGGTCCTTGATCAGGCTCGTGAGCCCGACGGGGATCAGGAAGAACAGCACGATCGCGAACACCAGCGCCACGAGCACGGTCCCGGCCCACACCGCCTTCGGTATCTCCTCGGGCTCGGCGGGCTCGGCGTCGGCATCGCCTGACTCGTCCTTCGGCTCGGGCGGAAGCTGCGCATTGGCCGAGACCTCGAGCGCGCGGAAGCCGATCACGAGCGAGCCGCCAAGCGCGACGATCCCCCTCAGGATCGGCAGGCGCAGCAGCCGGTGGCGCTTGAGCGCCGAGTCAAGCGGGAAGCTCGTGACCTCGATCTCCCCGAGCGCCGCCTCCTCGGGCGAGCGCTCACCCTCGGCGAGCTGCTCGGCGCTCGGCTTGCGCACGGCCACGGCCCAGTTGGAAACGCCGCGCATCATCACGCCCTCGAGCACGGCCTGGCCGCCGACGGGAGCGTCGCGACGCGCGTTCAGCTGACCGTCGGCATCGGCGTCGGCGCCCTGCACCTGCGCCCCGACGGCGCCGTTCGGCGGAGCCGCCACGCCGTTTGCCTGGAGTGTCTCCAGCGAGTCGCCCTTCTCGACCGTCGTCGTCGGCGAACCGGCTAGACGGGAGGACATCGGACTAGTTGGCGGACCGAGTCTGGGCCAAGCGGCCCTTGGCCACGCGGCGCTGGAAGCGCTCGACGCGCCCACCGCTGTCCACGAGCTTCTGACGACCCGTGTAGAACGGGTGGCAGTTGGAGCACACCTCCACGCGCAGCTCGTCCTGCGTGGCGCGAGTGATGAACTCGTTGCCACACGTGCAGTGAACGCGGGCTCGCGTGTAGGTCGGGTGGATCTTGGCCTTCATCGTTCGATCATTCTAGCGGCCGAAGTGCGCCGGGCAAGCCGTGGCTCCGTCTCTCGACCCCGGCTTCGCTCCGACATCGCCTCGGCGCGCTCAACCGGTCGCGCTCGAGCCCGTGGCCGCGGTCGTTCCGCTCGAGCCCGGTCCCGGCGTCGTGGTCGTGGGCGGCGGTTCGGCGGATTCGCCCGGCGCCGCCGGCTGCAGGCACCTGCCGGTCAGTCGATCCGCACGCTTGATCGGGTGCCCCTTCGCGTTCAGCCAGCGGAAGCGCACGAAGCCGCGATAGGAGGCGGGCGCACCGAGGTTCGTGACCTGCTTGAGATACCTGTAGACCTTCACCTTCGCGTCCGAGGTCCGCCACACGCCGAGCCCCGTCGCGGTGACCGTGTGGAATTCGGCTTCGCCCGGAATGCGCTCCTCGAGGTCGATGCGGACCGCCATCCGCACCGTCCCCGTGACGGCCGTCATTTCTCCCGAGAACGTCGCGGCGCGTTCTTCCTGGGAGCCGGTGGTCACGCATTCTTCAAGCGTCGCCGACGGGGCGCCGGTGCTCGGGGTCGTGAGCTGCTGACCGGTTAGGCCGCCTGACAGCGTGCTCTGTGCGCCGGCTTCACCGGCTCCCAGCAGCACCACGCCGACCAACGCGAGCAGGAACAGGAAGGCGAGCACCACGCGCGTGGGCAGATGCTTCGCGGACACAGGGTTGACTGGACGGCCTTCCATGACAACCCCCTAACACCGATTTCCCGCGGATGTTTCGCGAGCCACCGATGAGGCAGTAGCGCACTGCCCCACCACCTGGCGGCACGAGGGGCAAGCGATACAAGGACGCAGCGAACGTGGCGTGCTCTGCACGCGAGCGAGCGAGGACGCAGTAGCGCGCCGCCCCCTCGTGTCGCTAGAGGATTTGGTAGAGCGGGCCGTCCCCACCCTCGGGCGTGGTCAGCCGTCCGCCCTTGGCGGTGATCGCGCCGCACTGCACGCAGTTGGTGTAGTTGACGATCACGTCGACGTCGCCGTGCTCGGGTGCGTCCTCGGGTATCTCGTAGACGCCCGCCGGGCACATCCAGCGCCACGTCTCCGCGATCTCGCGAGGGACGTTTTTGTGCAGGCGGATGTGGTTCGGCGCATCGTCGCGCGTGGCGTTGCCGGTGATGAACACCGAGGAGAGCTTGTCGAAGATGTATTTGCCGTCCGGCTTCGGATAGCCCTTCGCGGTGTTGCCGACGAACATCGGCTTGGCGTCGTTGCGGTGCCAGGCCAGCCGGCCCGGCGGCAGCTTGCCTTTCGTGGCGATCGCCAGGTTGACGAGCGGCCCGCCCGCGATGAAGCCCTTCTGGAAGGGCTGGCGCGTGTTGCGGACCTCGTAGAGCTCCTTGCCCGTGACCGAGTCCTCGATCGCCTGCTCGAAGGACTCGAAGCTCGATTCGCCGCGTGAGAGCGCGGCGTAGATCGCCTCGGCGGCGAGCCTGCCTGAGTTGATCGCGTGGTGCACGCCCTTGAGCGAGACCGTGTCGACCATGCCGCCCGCGTCGCCGACCAACAGCGCGCCCGGCATCGTCAGCTTCGGCATCGACCAGTAGCCGCCCCCGGGAAGCGCCTTCGCACCCCAGGCCACGCGCTCGCCGCCCTCGAGGATGCCCCTGACGAGCGGGTGCGTCTTGAACTGCTGGAGCAGGTCGTGCGCCGAGGTCGTGGCGTCCGCGTACTCGAGATCGATCACGAAACCGATCGAGACGAGATCGTCACCGGTCTTCTCATCCTTCATCGGGTAGATCCAGGTTCCACCGATCTGTCCGTACTTCGAAGAGATCTTCAGCGGCCAGGGGCCGATCGTGTGGATCAGGCGATCGAGCGGCTTGGCGACCTTCCAGACCTCCTTGACGCCGAGCTCCCAGACCTGCGGCTCGCGGTCTTTGGCGAGGTCGAACTCCTTGATCGCCGCGCCGGTCAAATGGCCCCAGCAGCCCTCGGCGAGCACCGTCGCCTGTGCCTTGATGTCGGTGCCGGGCTCGAAGTTGCCGAGCGGCTCGCCGTCCTTGCCGCGGCCCTTGTCGCCGGAGCGCACGCCGAGCACCTTGCCGTCCTCCACCACCAGCTGCGTGGCGGAGGTCTCGGTCAGGATGTAGGCGCCGGCCTCCTCGGCCTGGCGCTGCTGGAAGCGCGCCAGCGCCGAAACCGAGATGACCTCGTTGCCGTGGTTCTTGAACGGCGGCGGCGGCGGGATGCGCAGCTTCGTCTTGGCGGTCGGCGTCATGTAGACCGCCTCCTTCTCGACCTCGCCGAAAGCGAAGCCCTCTTCGCGCCACTGCTCGCGGGTCATCTCAGGGAACAGTTCTTCAAGCGGCTTCGGGCGCATCACGGCGCCGGACAGGTTGTGCCCGCCGCAGGTCTTGGCCTTCTCGACCACCGCGACCGGCACTTCGCCGAGGCGCTCCATCGTCTCGGGGTCATCCGCCAAGAGCTGCAGCAGACGGTTGGCGCACGCCAGCCCAGCGGTCCCCCCTCCGACGATCGCGACGCCGACCTCGATCAGCTCGTCCTCGTCGTCCAGCCCGTGCTTGATGAACTCCTTCTGCGGGTTCACCGGCGGCGGGAACTGGTTGGGTGCGACCTTGCCGTTGCCGTTGTGCGCCGACATGTCTAGCTTCCCTTCTTCGCTTTCACGGCCTCCGTGAGCTTCGGGAGGATCTTGTTCAGGTCACCGACGATGCCGAGGTCTGAGAACTCGAAGATCGGCGCGTTTGCGTCCTTGTTGATCGCGACGATGTTCTCCGAGGCCTGCATGCCGACCTTGTGCTGGATCGCGCCCGAGATGCCGGCCGCCAAATACAGTTTCGGCGCGACCGTCTTGCCGGTCTGGCCGATCTGCGCGGCGTAGGGGTACCAACCTGCGTCGACCACCGCGCGCGTGGCGGCGACGGCGCTGTTGCCGCCAAACGCCTTGGCCAGGTCCTCCGCGAGCTGGAAGCCCTCGGCCTTGCCGAGACCGCGTCCACCGGCGACGAGGATGTCCGCGCCCTCGATGTCCACGTCCGCGCCGCGCTGTTCGCCGCGCGTCACCATCGTCGCCTGTGTGGCCTGCCGGCTCAGCTCGAAGCTGAGCTGCTCGACCGGGGCGTCGGCGTCGCCGCTCTGCTTGATCTCGAACGCGTTCAGGCGGCCGATGACGATGCCGACGTCCGAGCGGTATTTGATCTCCGAGATCGCCGAGTCGCCGAGGATCGGGCGCTCCGCGATCAGCTCGCCGCCCTCCGCACGCACAGCCGTGACCTCCATCGCCACACCCGCGCCGAGCCGCGCCGCCAGACCTGCGCCGATCTCGAAGCCGAGCAGACCGCCGCCGAACAGCGCATAGGAGTAGTCGCCGCCGGTTATCGCCGCCGCCATCGCGTCGACCAGCGGCTGCGCGAGACCCTCGGGACCCTCGGCCACGAGCACCTTCTTCGCGCCGTATTTGCCCAGCGTCGCCGCCAGATCCTGCGGCACGTTCTCGCCCAGCAGGATCGCGTGCGCCTCGCCGCCAAGCTCCGCGGCCAGCTTTGCGCCCTCGGAGACCGCGCCGAGCGAGTTCTTGTTGATCGCGCCGTCGTAGTGCAGCGCGTAAACCAGGATGTTCGCCATCTAGATCAGCTTCCTCTCGTCGAGCCAGGCCACGATCTTCTCAACCGTCTCGCCGGTGTCCTCGTCCTCGATGATCTCGCCGGCGGCCTTCGCGGGCGGCGCCTTCGCCGCGACCCACTGCGCCGCGGAGTTCTCGCCGCCGACCTTGCCGGCGTCGATCTCGACGTCGGCAGCGCTGACGCTGTCGAGTGGCTTCTTCTTCGCGCCCATGATCGCCTTCAGCGACGGGTAGCGCGGCTCGTTGATCGCGTCGCCCACCGAGATCACGGCCGGCAGCTTGATCTGGACCGTGTCGTAGCCGTACTCGGCCTGTCGCTCGCAGCGCAGCGCCTCGGAGTCGACGTCCATCTTGATCACCTGCGTCAGCGAGGGCATGCCCAGGTGCTCGGCCACAACCGCGCCGATCGTGTAGCACTCGCCGTCGTCGGACTGCTGTCCCAGCAGTACGAGGTCGGGGCTCTCACGCTGGAGCGTCTTGGCCAAGGCATAGCCGGTCGCGGCCACGTCAGAGCCCGCGACGACCTCGTCGGCGAGGTGCACCGAGCGATCCGCACCCAGCGAGACAGCCTTGTGCAGCGCGCGCACCGCGCTTTCGGGGCCCATCGTCACAGCCACGATCTCCTCGACCGGAACCGCGCCGCCCTCCTTGATCTGCATCGCCGCCTCGATGGCGTGCGTGTCATACGGGTTGAGGTTCTTCTCCCCGCTGCGGTCCATGCGCCCCGTCGAGGGATTGATTTTCTTCTCGACGGCGGCGTCCGGGACCTCCTTCACCAGGACGCATATCTTCATTCTCAGCTAACTCCTTGGGGTCTATTGCGGCTGAATGGTACTCGGTTCGGCGGTTGACTGACGAGTCAATCAAGCACGAGCGGCGGTCGCTTCGCGGATGAAATCCACGATCGCCTGTGTGGGCGCGCCGGGAGTGAAGACCTCCGCCACGCCCAGATCCTTCAGCTCGGGGATGTCCTCGGCCGGAATCGTCCCGCCGACGGTCACCACCACGTCGTTGATGTCCTGCTCGCGCAGCAGCTCCACCACGCGGGGCACGAGCGTCATGTGCGCGCCCGAGAGGATCGACAGCCCGACTGCGTCTGCGTCCTCCTGGATCACGGTCTCGACGATCTGCTCGGGCGTCTGGTGGAGGCCGGTGTAGATGACCTCCATGCCCGCGTCGCGCAGCGCGCGCGCGATGATCTTCGCGCCACGGTCGTGGCCGTCCAAACCTGGCTTGGCGACGACGACGCGGATCTTGCCCTGGCTCGTGGTGGACATCGTGCCCCTCAGCCTATGCGGGCGGGCCATCGCGCGCCGCCACGTCCCGCTCGCGTCGTTGTGCGGTTCCCCCGCACCGCCCTGCCGAGGCCGCCCAGCGCGGCTACCCCGCCAACCGCGGCGAGCACCTTCAGGCGCTGGCCGAGCCGATCCAGGCGCAGCACCTCCCAGCCCTCCTGCGCGGCTATCCGGCGCAGCTCGGCGTCGGGGTTGACGACGACGGGCTGGCCCACCGCGCGCAACATCGGCAGATCGGACTCGGAGTCCGAGTAGGCGTAGGAGGCCGCGAGGTCGATGCCCTCGCGTGCGGCCAGCTCCTGCATCGAGACGACCTTGCCCTCGCGGTAGTTGAACGGTCCCGCGGGCCTGCCGGTGTAGCAGCCGTCTACCACCTCCGAGCGCGAGCCGAGACCGCCGTCGAAGGCGAGCACGTGGGCGAGCAGATCGGCCATCTCCTGCGAGGCCGCCGTCAGGATGTAGACAGGGATACCGGCGTCCTGATGCGCATAGGCGCGCTGCAGCATCTGCGGGTACAGGCGCGGGAGCACACCCGCGAGCACGCGCGGGGAAAGGCGCTGCAGGTCGCGCACCGGCACGCCCGCGATCATCTCGCCGACGCGCTTGCGCACGTCGTCGGCGCGGTCGTCGGTCGAGCCGCGCAGGCGAAAGCGCAGGTTCTCGTAGAGGTCCTTGAGCAGCCGCGAGCGCGAGATCATCCCGGTCTCATAGGCCGCCCGGGCGAAGAACACGCCCGAGGAGCCCGCCATCAGCGTCTTGTCGAGGTCGAAGAAGGCGGCCGCGCGAGGGGCGGCGCCGTTCATGCCCTCCACGGCTTGGCTCACACCTTCAAGATGAGCGCGTCGCCCTGCCCGCCGCCGGAGCAGATCGCCGCGCAGCCGTAGCCGCCGCCGCGCCGACGCAGCTCGTGGATCAGGGCGCCGAGGATGCGAGCGCCCGAGGCGCCGATCGGGTGACCGAGCGCGACTGCGCCGCCGTTGACGTTCACGCGCTCCTCGTCGATGCCGAGCATCCGGATCGAGTTCAGCGTGACCGAGGCGAACGCCTCGTTGATCTCCCACAGGTCGATGTCGCCCGGCTGCAGGCCCGCTTTCTCGAGCGCCTTCTTCGCCGCGCTCGCGGGCGTCGTCGCCAGGTAGGCGAAGTCGTTGGCGCTCTGCGCGTGAGCGACGATCTCCGCGAGCGCCTCCTTGCCGTTGGCCTGCGCCCACTCATCCGAGGACAGCACCAGCGCGCCGCCGCCGTCGTTCACTCCGGGGGAGTTACCCGCGGTGTGCGAGCCCTCCTTGCCGACGAGCCCCGGCAGCTTCGCCAGCGCCTCGAGCGAGCTTCCACGGCGGGGGCCCTCGTCAACCTCGACAACCGTGTCGCCCTTGCGGCCCTTGACCGTCACCGGGACGGTCTCATCGGCCATGCGGCCCTCGTCGATCGCGGCCAGCGCCCGTTCATGCGAGCGCAGCGCCCAGCGGTCGAGGTCCGCGCGGGTCATCTCGAGCTCGTCTCCGATCTCGGTGGCCTCGACGAACATCTGCTTGCCCGAGAACGGGTTGGTGAGGCCGTCGTGGACCATCGCGTCGAGCATCTTCGCGTCGCCCATGCGGTAGCCGAAGCGCGCCTGGGGCAGCAGATAGGGCGCCTTGGACATCGACTCCATGCCGCCGCCGACGCCGACCTCCAGATCGCCTGCGCGAATCGCCTGGTCGAGCAGCACCGAGGCGCGCAGGCCCGAGGCACAGACCTTGTTGATCGTCTCCGAGGAGACCTCTTTCGGGACGCCCGCCTTGATCTGCGCCTGGCGCGAGGGGATCTGACCCTGGCCGGCCTGCAGCACCTGGCCCATGATCACGTGGTCGACCTGCTCGGGCTCGACGCTGGAGCGCTCCAGCGCGGCTTCGATTGCCACCGCGCCGAGCTCAGTGGCTTCGAGCGTCGAGAGCCCGCCGCCCATCTTGCCGATCGGGGTGCGAGCGCTGCCGAGGATCACGGTCTTGGGCATTTGGAAACGGCTCTCCAGTCTTCGTGGGGAAAGTTCGTGAGAGGACGGGAATGCTAGCGATCCGGCTATCGTCCTCGACCGATGCAGGTGTCCGCTACCACCCGGCAGATCGCCGACAGCGATGCGGACACGATCGCGCTCGGCCTGTTCGAGGGCGAGGGTGCTCCCGAGCAGGCGCCCACCGAGGCAGTCGCGCTGGTCTCCTCCGCAGAGGCGCGCTCCAGCTTCCGATCGCTCGCGCTGGCGCACGCCGAGGGCAAACGCTGGCTGCTGGTCGGCTTCGGCAAGCGCGAGGCGTTCACGCCCGAGCGCGCGCGTGTGCTCGCAAGCGTGGCTCGCGAACGTGCCCGCGAGCTGTCGAGCCTCGCGCTCTGCTGGGCACTTCCGCAGGACTGCGCGCCCGAGATCGCGGGCGCGATCGTCGAGGGCACGATGCTCGCCGACTACCGCTTCGAGCGTCACAAGTCGACGCCGTCCGGCGGGCAGGACGCCCCGCCCAAGGCGCTCGAGCGCCTGATCGTCTCGGCCCCCGCCGATCTCGGCGAGACCGTCGGCGAGGCCGCGATCGTGGCGGCGGCCGTGAACGCCGCCCGCGACCTTCAGAACAGGCCCGGCAACGACCTCACGCCCACGGCGCTGGCCGCCTATGCCGAGTCGCTCGCCGCCGGGGTCGAGGGCCTGTCGATCGAGACCGAGGGTCGCGAGGGGATCCTCGCGCGCGGGATGGGCGCCTTCGCCTCGGTCGCACAGGGCTCATACGAGGAGCCCGCGCTGATCACGCTGCGCTACGACGGACCGGGCGCGAGCGGCCCGGTGCTCGGCTTCGTCGGCAAGGCCGTCACGTTCGACAGCGGCGGCATCTCGTTGAAGCCCGGCCCGAAGATGTCGGAGATGAAGTTCGACATGTCCGGCGGCGCCGCCGTGATCGAGGCCGTCGCCGCGATCGCGCGGCTGCGGCTGCCGGTCAAGCTGCTGGCCGTCGTCGGCGCCACCGAGAATCTGCCCAGCGGCCGTTCGGTCAAGCCGGGGGACATCGTCAAGGCCGCGAACGGCAAGACGATCGAGGTCAACAACACCGACGCCGAGGGTCGCCTGGTGCTGGCCGACTGCCTATGCCACGCCGTCGCTCAGGGCGCCGAGCGGATCGTCGACCTGGCGACGCTGACCGGCGCGGTGATCGTCGCGCTCGGCTCGACCTACGCGGGGCTGATGTCAAACGACGACGAGCTCAGCGCGCGCATCCTCGGCGCGGGCGAGCGCACCGGGGAGATCGTCTGGCGGCTGCCACTGCACGAGGAGTACGAGGAGCTGATCAAGGGCGCCTACGGCGACCTCGACAACGCGCCCGAAGCGCGCAAGGCCGGCACGATCGTCGGCGCCGCGTTCCTCTCGAACTTCGTCGGCTCGACGCCCTGGGCGCACCTGGACATCGCGGGCTCGGCCTGGGATCTGGGCCGCGCCTACGTCGGCAAGGGCGCCTCCGGCTACGGCGTGCGCCTGCTGGTCGAGCTCGCGCGCTCGTTCAGCTCGTAGCGACGGCGGGCCGGCGCCGACTCGGCGTCGGTCCTCGCTCCAGCCAAGCGACCACCGACGCCCAGCCCGCCCCGCGCGGATCGATGAACGCCCGGTGCGCCCCGGCCTCGCCCTCGATCTCCACCAACTCGACCTCGCCGCCCGCCGCGCTCGCCGCACGCGCGTAGTTGCGGCTCAGCTCCACCGACACCGTCACGTCGAGCACGCCATGCACGAGCAGCACCGGCAGCGCCAACGGCACGCTTCGCAGCGGGTCCGCCGCCTCGTAGCGCTCGGGCATGCGCTCGGGGGAGCCGCCCATCAGCGCCCGCACCGCGCCGCCGTGCCAAAGCGCGTAGGCGCCGGTCAGATCGCAGACGCCCGCCAGCGAGATCGCGCGCCGCAGCGGCACGCGCGCGCGGCCGGCGTAGGCGCCCGGCGCGCCCGGAGGCAGTCCCCCACGGCCCGCAGCCCACAGCGCGAGCTGCCCGCCCGCCGAGTGCCCCAGCACGTCCACGCGATTCAAGTCCAGCGCCGGGTGCAAGCCGTCCAGGTGGTCGATCGCCGCCGCCACATCCGCGAACGTCTCCGGCCAGCCCCCGCCGTCGCCGATGCGCCGGTACTCGATGTTCCAGACCGCCCGGCCGCGCATCACCAGCGCAGCCGCGATCGCGCGCATCACCGCGCGGCCGTAGCGCCTGTGCCAGGAGCCGCCGTGGATCAGCACGATCACCGGATGCGGGCCCTCGCCCGCGGGCAGATGCAGATCGCCACGCTGAGAGCGATCGCTTCCGTAGCGGTACGTGCGCCCGCGCGTGAACAGGAAGTGCTGGATCCAGCGAGCTCGCGACATCGCTGGCCATCCTAGAGGCGCGCGTGCGCGCTACTTGACGATCGTGAAGCTCAGCGTGCGCGTCTGCGAGCGACCGGCCGCGGTGCTCGCCGCGATCCGCACCGTGTAGGAACCCGGCTTGAGCTTGCGCGCGGAGGAGATCCGGCCCTGGAAGGACACCTTGTTCGTGCCGGCATGCCCGAGAAGCGTGAGCGCCCCGCGCGTAACCGTCCGTTTGCACGAACGCTTACGGCTATTCGTGGGCCGCGGCGCGACGCACTTCCCCGCGACGCGACGGCCCAGCGCGGGCTGCGTGAACGTGAGCGTGACCCCCGCGCGCTGGTCGAGCGCGAACGAGAAGACCGTCCCGACCGGGAGGCGCTTGGCGATGTTCGCGAGCTTGTTGCCCGCGCGCCAGACCGCGTTGCTCTGGCTCGCGGAAGTGAGCGCCGGGGCTTTAGCGCCGGTCGGTTTGCCGCCACCGGGAGCGATCAGCGTCGGCGCAGAGATCGAGGCGAGAACCGGGACGACTCGCTCGACGGCGCCGGAGTCGCAGGCCCCGCCCTGCGGTCGCGCGACACCGCGAACGTCGGTCGCCGGGCAGGGCGCGAGCGCGCGGTCGAGCGCGGGGCTCCCCGCGAGCGGTTCGAGGTAGGGGATCGGGGAGCCTTCGAGCGCGCCGAGCAACGGGTTCGTGGTTGTCACGTCGCTCGCCTGCGTGAAGCCGCATGACGGCCCCACGACGTTGCCGCCTTCGTCGATCGGCGGCGGCACGAATTCGGTGTTTTCGCAGTCGGCGCTCACCGGAGCCGTATTCCCCACGATGATCGAATCGCGCAGGCTGAAGTCGCCTCCGATTCCCGCCCCGCCGAATTCCTGCGCTTCGTTCGCCGTCACGGTCACGAAGGCGAGCTTCACGGGGATCGTGGCTTCGGAGTAGAGGGCGCCGCCGAAGCGCCCCGCGACGTTGCCGGCGAAGGTGGTGTTCGTAATCGTCCCCGTCGCCGACTGACCGATCCACGCGCCCGCGCCGCCGCCGAACGGGGCCGTATTGCTCAGGACCGCCGAGTCGTTCACCACCAGCTCACCGTCGCCCTTGTAGAAGCCCGCCCCGAGACCCGCTACGGCGGGGCCTTTGACCCTGTTGCCCGACACGACGACCCGCTCGAGGTCGAGGATGCCACTGCCGTCGGAGTCGATCCCGCCGCCGAAGGGGATCGCGTTTTCGGGTTCGTTGCGCCCTCCCGAGACCGTCAGGTCCGCAACGGTCAGGTTGGCGTTGCCCGTGGCCTGGATCACCCGATCGGGTTCGCTTGCGGGAAACGCCGCCAGGATCGTCGTCGCCTGCGCCCCCGCGCCTTTGATCGTCAGTTCGCCTTGGGTGTTGAGATCGCCGCTGACGTTCGATTCCTCGTGCGTTTTGGAGCTGCGTTCCAAGCGGAACACGCCCGGCTGCAGCATGATCTGATCGGGGCCCGGCGATTCGTTCGCCTTCGACACCGCCGCGCGCAGCGTCGGGCAGGAGGCGCCGATGCACGATCCCGGCACGTCGAGCGTGCCAGTAACCGTGAACGTCGCCGCCGACGCGGGCGCCGCGCTGACGAGCACCAGTGCCGCAATCGCCGCCGACAGGCCCCCCAGTCGTCCCATTCGCGCAATCTACCGACTTCCGAGCCTCCGCGACCCGCGAACTGTGAGAATGGCGACGCCATGGACTTCGACCTCTCCCCTGACCACGAGCTGATCCGTCGCACCGTGCGCGAATTCGCCGAGGGCGAGGTCGCGCCCGTCGCCGAGGAGCTCGACCGAACGAAGTCGTTCCCGTACGAGATCGTCAAGCAGTTGGGCGCGCTCAACCTGATGGGCATCCCCTTCCCCGAGGAGTACGGCGGCGGCGGCGGCGACACGCTTGCGTATGCGCTCGCGGTCGAGGAGCTGACGCGCGTCGACTCGTCGGTCGCGATCACACTCTGCGCCCACACCTCGCTCGGCACGCAGCCGATCTACCTGTTCGGCGACGAGCAGCAGAAGCGCGAGTGGATGCCGCGGCTGTGCGCGGGCGAGCTGCTGGGCGCGTTCGGGCTGACCGAGCCCGAGGCCGGATCGGACGCCGGCAACACGCGCACGCGCGCACGCCTCGACGGCGGCGAATGGGTGATCGACGGCGCCAAGCAGTTCATCACCAACGCCGGCACCGACATCTCGGGCCTCGTCTGCATCACGGCCGTTACCGGGGACGCCACGCCGGACGCGGGCAACGGCGCAACCCGAGAGATATCGAACATAATCGTCCCCAACGGAACCCCCGGCTACGGGCAGGGCGAGCCGTATCGCAAGATGGGCTGGAACGCCTCGGACACCCGCCCGCTGTCCTTCGATGAATGCCGCGTGCCCGAGGCCAACCTGCTCGGGCCGCGCGGGGCGGGCTTCAAGCAGTTCCTGCACATCCTCGACATCGGTCGCATCGGCGTTGCCGCGATGGGCGTCGGGCTCGCCCAGGGCGCGCTCGACGAGGCGCTGAAGTACGCCAAAGAGCGCAAGGCCTTCGGCAAGTCGATCGCCAAGTTCCAGGCGATCCAGTCGAAGCTCGCCGACATGGCCACCGAGATCGAGGCCGCGCGGCTGCTCGTCTACAAGGCCGCGCGCGAGAAGGACGCGAAGCGCAACTTCACGCTGACCGCCGCACAGGCCAAGCTCAAGACCGGCCGCTTGGCCGTGCGCTGCGCCGAGGAGGCCGTGCAGATTCACGGCGGCTACGGCTTCATCGAGGAGTACCCCGTCTGCCGCTTCTATCGCGACGCCAAGATCCTCACGATCGGCGAGGGCACCGACGAGGTTCAGCAGATGGTGATCGCGCGGGCGCTCGGCGCCTAGATGCGCGGCTCGAGCACGATCAGCGGGATCTCGCGGTCGGTGCGCCGCTGATAGCCCGCATAGCCGCCGTAGACGCCGACCATCAGCTCCCACAGCCGCTCGCGCTCCTGGCCCTCGGGCACGCGCGCGTGCACGGCCAGCCGCTTGGAGCCGACCTGCACGGTCGTGTCGGGGTTGGCCTTGAGGTTGTGAAACCAGGCCGGGTTCTTCGGATAGCCGCCCTTGGAGGCCACGAGTACGAAGCTCTCGCCGTCGCGGCCGTAGACCAGCGGGCTCGTGCGCTTCGTTCCGCTCCTCGCCCCCACGTGGTCGAGCAGCAGCGTCGGCGGCAAGCCCGGCGTACGGTGGCCGATCAATCCGTTCGTCGCCCGGTAGATCGAGGCGTGCCCGCCCATCAGGCGGCGCAGCAGCGGCCAGTTGCGGTCGGCGAGGTCGAGGTAGTCCATCGAGTGCGAGCCTATCCCGCTCGGCGCTCGGCGGGCTCGGTGACCTCGGCTTGGCCGCCACCGACGGTCTCGCGCTCGAGCAGCGTCGCCGCCGCGCTGGCGGGGTCCAGGCGGCGCTCGACCACCTGCTCGATCAGCTCCTTGAATTCTGAGTCTTCGGCGAGCTCGGCCTCCAGACGCCGTCGCATGCGCGCCGTGGCGATCGCCAGCACCTCGTTGCGCAGGTTGCGCGCGCGCCGCTCGGCGAGCTGACCCGCGGCGAGGATGTGGGCCCGGTGCTCATCCAAGCTCGCGATCAGCTCATCTACGCCCCTGCCGTGGCCGGCCTCGGTCTTGATGATCGGCACGCGCCAGCGGCCGCGCACCTCCTCGGGCGAGCGGTCGAGGTTCGCGAGCGAGAGCACGCCGCGGATCTCACGCACCATCGTGTCCGTCAGCGGATGGTCGGCCTTGTTGATCACGATCACGTCCGGGATCTCCATCACGCCCGCCTTCAATGCCTGGATCGAGTCGCCCGAGCCGGGCATCAGCACGAGCACGATCGTGTCGGCGTGATCGATGATGTCGATCTCGGCCTGCCCCACGCCGACGGTCTCCACGAACACGTCCTCGCGACCAGCGGCGTCGAGCAGCAGCGCCGCCTGCAGCGCCGCCTCGGAGAGCCCGCCGAGCGCGCCGCGGTTGGCCATCGAGCGGATGAACACGCCCCGGTCCAGGAAGTGCTCTGAAAGCCTGATGCGATCACCGAGCAGCGCGCCCTGCGTGAACGGCGAGGAGGGATCGATCGAGAGCACCCCCACGCTGCGGCCCGCTTCCCGGCGCGCCTTCGTGAGCGCTCCGATCAGCGTCGACTTGCCCACGCCGGGCGGTCCCGTGAAGCCGACGACCGCCGCCTTGCCCGTGTGCGGGTAGACCTCCCTGACGAGCTCCCACCCCTCCGGCCGATCGTCCTCGACCAGCGAGATCGCGCGAGCCAGCGCGCGGCGGTCGCCGTCGAGCAGGCGCTGCGCCAGGGTGGGATCGAGCTTCGCCTCGGCCATCGAGGGCGCAATCATCGCAGGGCAATACGATTCCTCCGCGATGGAGCTGCTCGCCGACGCGCCGGCAACCGATACTTCCGAGGGCATCGCCGCCGTGCTGCGGCGCGCGCCCGAGCCGCTGCACGGCGGCCCGCTGACGCTGCTGCGCTTCATGCGCGCGAACCACATGCTCGACCGCCGCTACGTGCGCCTGATCGTGCGTTGGCTGTGGTTGAAGCTGCGCTATCGCGGTCGCCTGAAGACCGACGGCCTGTGCTTCATCTGCCCGCAGGTCAAGCTCGAGATCGGCCGCCACGCGACGCTGCGGATCGGCCGCTGGGCGTGGGTCGGGCACGGCAGCAAGATCCGCGTGCACGAGGGCGAAGTCGAGATCGGCGCGAAGACCGTGATGGGCCAGGAGTGCACGATTTCCGCCTACCAGCACGTCTCGATCGGGCGCGAGTGCATCCTCGCCGACCGCGTGATGCTGATCGACTTCGACCACGGCGTCACCGAGGTCGATCGGCCGATCCGCCTGCAGGGCATCTACAAGCGCGACGTGCGCGTCGGGCCCAACGTCTGGATCGGCTACGGCGCCTGCGTGCTGCGCGGGGTCAGCGTCGGTGAGAACAGCGTCGTGGGCACGAACTCGGTGGTTCCCAAGGACGTGCCCGCGAACGCCGTCGTCGGCGGCGTGCCCGCGCGCGTGATCCGCATGCGCGAGGCGCCGCACTCGATGCGCTGGGAGTGATATCGCTCAGGCCAGGAATTCACATGTGCGCGGCGAGGTTCCGCGTCGCGCCCGCGCCGCCCGCCTCCGGCGCGTCGAGCGCCGCGACGAGACCGCGGCGATGGAACTCGAGCCGCTCGCGCGCATAGGGCGCGGCGATCCCGCGCGTGAGCATGAACGCCCAGTCGCTCGACTGCAACGCGAGCAGCTCGCGCAGTGCGGCGCGCCCGGCTCGGGGCGTGAGCGCCATCGCTTTTAGCTCGGCCTCGCGCAGTTGAAAGGCCGTCTCGGCGACCGCCGGCCCCGACCAGGTGGACAGGTCGCCGTTCGCCCCCCAGGAGCTCGGCCGATCCCGCTCGCCGACGCCCCCCTCCGACGGTGATATCGAGCGCACTCTCGCGCCCGCACCGGCGCGGCGCTGCTCGGGCGCAGACACGGGCTCGATGCGCTCGAGAGCCTCGTCGAGGCGCACGAGCTCGAGGCCCTGGCGCGAGCACTCCTGCACGACGGCGCCGAGCCACGCCACGCCCTCATACCACCAGTGCCCGAGCAGCTCGGTGTCGAGCGCGCAAACCGCAAGCCCGCCGCTCGGCAGCCCCGCCCCGCTCCCTCGCAGACGCTCCAGCGTGCGCGAGACGAAGTCGGCCGCGTGCGCGTTTGCCCTCGCCAGCGCGCGGGCGTGGTCATAGGCGCTGCCGTCGTTGCTCCACGGCGTGTGGTGGTGAATCGTGTGGTGGTGGTAGTCGCGGTAGGCCGCGTCGGCCGGATAGCCGCCGTCGCTCCAGACCAAGTCCATCGTGGCGCGGTCGATCGGCACGAGCGTCACGCCCGCCTCGTCTCGCAGCGGGCGCAGGTGCTCGGGCGCGCCGAGCCCGTAGCGGGCGGTCAGCTCGACGCAGGTCGCGTGCACGCCCGCATCGGCGAGCAGCGGCTCCAGGCGACGGACGTGCGCGCACTCGGGCAGCCAGAAGCCGCCGCGCCAGCCGTCCCCGAAGCGCGCGCGATGCGAGGCCACGCCGGTCTGCACCTGCAGACGCACGCCGTCGTCGGTCGCGAGCAGCGGCAGCACCGCGTGCGTCGCGGCCGAGGTCCAGTGGGCGTGGGGAGCCAGCGACGCAAGCAGATCGCCCCCGCGCCGCGCGAGCGCCTGACGCGCGCGCTCGTAGTCGCCCCAGGAGCGATCGATCTCCGCGGCAAGCACCTGCTCGCCGGCCCTTCGCAGCCCCGCGGCGTCCTCCTCGTGCGTGTGGCGGCGCACCTGATCGACGAACGTCTCGAAGCGCTCGTACAGGCCCGGGGCTTCGAGCTGGTCGCACAGCACCGGCGTCAGCGACAGCGTCAGCGACGCGCCCGCATCGAACAGCTCCAGCAGCGGCAGGTAGCTGCCGACGATCGCCTCCCACAGCCACTCCTCGCCGAACGGCCAGGTGCCGAAGCCCTCGACGTAGGGCATGTGCGTGTGCAGCACGATCGCAAGCGCACCGCGATCGCTGCCGCGTGCCGTGGTGTGCGCGCTCGCGCCAGGACCACTCGCGCCGCCCCGGCCCCGCTCCCCCACGCCCCCCATCGCTACACCCGGCACACCGCGATGAAGTCGAGTGCCGCCTCCATCCGCGCCTGCCCCGTGGGCCGGATCGCGAAGTCCGAGATGGCGATCGCGGGCGTGAACCAGTCATAGAAGCGCTTGGTGAGGCCCGCTCGCGCGTGCAGCTCATCCCAGCCGAGGCGCAGCGCCAGCTCGTGCACGCGCAGTTTGCGCGTGTGAAACAGGCCGAACATCCGCACCTCGCGGAAGTGCTCGCGGCACAGCCGGTCGAACTCCTCGATGCGGTACTCGTGCACGTGCCAGGGGTTGCCCGAGCGCGGCGCGCCCTTCGGAGCGAGCGTGAGCACGTTCGGCGTTGAGACGAACACCGTCCCCGGGCTCGCGGGCGCGAGTTCGGCTGGACCGGCGGAGGCGGAAGCGGCGCTGGAGGGCGCGGGGCTCGCGGGCCGATCCCCGGTCCGCTCACCGCCGTCGGAGGCCAGTCGGGCGAAGTGGTCGAGCGCGGCGCCCGGATCGGCGAGGTGCTCGATCGTCTGCAGGAAGACGACGGCATCGGCGGGCTCGGAGAAGGTTTCGATCAGCTCGCGTGCGAAGCGCAGGTTCGGCCTGCGATAGCGCAGCCGCGCGTGCTCGTGGGCCTCGGGGTTGGCGTCGACGCCGACGACGCTCGCGGCGGCGCGGGCGAGCACATCGGAGCCATAGCCCTCGCCGCAGGCCATGTCGATCACCCGCAGGCCCCCCACGCGCGCGGCGATCCACTCGTAGACGACGAGATGGCGGCGGAACCAGTAGTTCTCCTCGGGAACGTCGGGCAGCGTGCGCTCGCCGGTCAGCGCGAGCGGCGGAACGCCCTGCGGCTGGTCGCGCTGCTCGTAGTGGACTGAGGTCAAGAAATACCCTCAGAGGGGACTGTCAAGCTAGGAGTGCGAGGCGAAAGCACGGCGCGCGAGTATATGGTGCCCCACCGTGCCGCCCGCCCTGAGCGCAGAGGAGATCCGCGAGGTCAACACCCGCTATCACGATGTGGCGGCCGGCCACTACGACGCCAAGTGGGGCATCGACTTCGGCGACGTCGGCCGCGAGCAGGTGCTGGCGAAGATCGACAAGGCCGTCGGCCATCGTCCGGACGGCTGGGCGCGGTCGCTGGAGATCGGCGCCGGCACCGGCTACTTCACGCTCAACCTCCTGCGCGCTGGCCTGATCGGCCGCGCCACCTGCACGGACATCTCGCCGGGCATGCTCGCCGCGCTGCGCGCGAACGCCGCCGAGCTTGGAGTCGACGTGACGACGCAGGAGGTCGACGCCGAGCGACTGCCCTTCGCAGACGGCAGCTTC
>DATAVP010000034.1:0-1503 GCA_036267655.1 Solirubrobacteraceae bacterium | reverse complement strand
GCGCCTTCTCGAAGGTGTAGTCCGTGGCGTACTTCTCGACAGGCGTGACGTACGTCGGCTCCCAGGAGAGCTCCTGAATCTTGTTGTGAGCCTTCGTGATGCTCTGTCTACTCACGCTTCTCTCCTTCGCTGGTTTCCCTCGTCACCGCACGCAGCCGTTACCGCGCGACGGTCCTGTTTTCGAAGCTACGCCGCGGGAGTGACCCCTGACAAGAAGTGCGCGCTTTTCGCATGTGCTTGCAAGTTCTTGGCGCCCAGGCGGTGCCGGCGCGTCTCGCCGACGTGCGCGGGAGGCTCGGTGGCGGCGGCGCGACCGGCGGCGTGGCTGGCCACGTCAACGACGATCGGCGCCAACTTGTCGCGATCGGCGTCAAACACGTTGGCGGTCATCGAGGCGCCGAGCGCCGCGACGAAATGACCATGCGCGTCAAACACGGGCGCGGCGATGCAGCAGAAGTTCTCGTCGAACTCCTCGCGGTCGACCGCGTAGCCGGCGTCGCGGACGTGCTGCAGATCGGCGGCGAGCTGATCGGGTGAGACGATCGTGTGGGGCGTGAACGCGGTGAGGCCGCGGGCCACGTAGCGCGCGAGCGCACTGGGCGACAACAGCGAGAGCACGACCTTGCCCATGGCCAGGGCGTGAGCGCTGTCGCGGATCTCCGAGCCCAGGCCGGGCATCCGCGGCACGCCCTGGCGCCCACAGAAGGCGACGATCTCGATCCGCCCAGCCTTGACCACCCCGAGATACGAACGCTTGCGGGTGCGCAGGAACAACTGATCGACGCTCCCGGCCAGGCCGTCGTGCAGCGCGGGGGTGGGATTGGCATGCTCACCGACAGCCGCGGTGAGCTCCTCCAGCCCGCGGGCCCGGCGGTACACGCCTTTGCTCTCGTGGACGGCGAAGCCCTCGTCACACAGGCTGGTGAGCAGGTAGTACGCGGTCGAGACGCTCTTGCCCAGCGCCTTGGCTACCTCGTCGGCGCGCACCCCCTCGGGGTGCTCGAGCAGGAGCGCAAAGACACGCAGCACCGCGCGGGCGGTGCTCAGGCTGCGACTGGACGCAGCAACGGGCGCGTCGGTGAGGACGCGTGCGGAATCACCCGGCACGGACCCGGCTCCTCTCTCTCGGGTACGGCGCCACCAGCGTGGCGGTGGCAGCGCGACTTGAGTTCGACACTAACCCACCCAGGGCGGCTGGGCGTTACACGGGCGTTACACGCCGGCGTCCGGCGGGCGCCCCGTGCCGGCGTCGCCGTCTGCACCGGCGTCGGCGCGCAACTGCGCGATCCGCGAGGCGGCGAGGCTGCGACGAGGATCAGCGAACGGGAGGTTGGCCAGCAGGCGCTGCCACGCGGGCAGATCGGTGGTGCCCGACGCGGTCTGCAGCCACGCCCAGAGAGCGTCCTGGTCGCCCGCGCTCATCACCGACTGGCGCATCCAGCGCTCCAGCGCCTCGCGCTCGTGGACGACGCCGGGCGCGCGCGAGCGCGGGAGCAGCGGGCC
>DATAVP010000033.1:0-74428 GCA_036267655.1 Solirubrobacteraceae bacterium | reverse complement strand
GACTCCGTCTCGCCGACGCACAGGATCGGCGTCAGACCTGCCGCGAGCGCAGCGGGAAGCTTCAGCGCGAGCGCGCGATCTGTCTCGCCGAACAGCTCACGCCGCTCGGAGTGGCCGAGCACGACGCCCTGCACGCCGACGTCCTCGAGCATCGGCGCGGAGATCTCGCCGGTGAAGGCTCCCTCGGGCTCGTGGTGCATGTTCTGGGCGTACACCTCGACGCGCGAGCCGCGCGCGCTGTCGACCATCGCGCGCAGGTCTGTGAACGGCACGCAGATCGCCACGTCGGCGCTGTCGACGGCCGCGACACGCGGGAGCAGCGCCTGGATGAAGTCCTCCGCCTCGCGCTCGGTCTTGTACATCTTCCAGTTGCCCGCGATCAGCGGTACGCGAGCGCTCACGAAGCCACGCCCGCGCCAGCACCGTCAAGCGCCTCGAGCGCCTGCACGCCCGGCAGCGTGCGCCCCTCGACGAGCTCCAGCGTCGCGCCGCCGCCCGTCGACAGGTGGTCGACGGTGTCCGCGAGGCCAAACTGAGCGAGCGCGGCCGCCGAGTCGCCGCCGCCTACGACCGTTACGCCGGTCGCCGCGGCGACCGCTTCGGCAACACGGCGGGTACCGGCCGCGAAGGGCTCGAGCTCGAACGCGCCCATCGGCCCATTCCAGAAGACCGACCCGGCACCGGCGATCCGCTCGGCGTAGCGCTCGGCGCTGCGCGGCCCGATGTCCAGCCCCATCCACCCCTCGGGAACCTCGATGCCGTCGAGCACGCGATGCTCGGCATCGGCGGCGAGCGCGGTCCCGATCACGAGGTCGGTTGGCAGCGAGACGCTGGCACGACCCGGGTCGGTGGCCTTGGCGAGCGCGCGCCGCGCGTGCTCGACATCCTCGGCGCCACACAGCGAGTCGCCGACCGCGTGCCCCTGTGCACAGAGGAAGGGAAAGCACATCGCGCCGCCGATGATCACGACGTCCGCGATCTCGAGGAAGCGGTCGATCACGCCGATCTTGTCGGCGACCTTGGCGCCGCCGATCACGGCCACCAGCGGCCGCGGCGGGCTCTTGAGGATCTTCGCGAGCGTCGCCACCTCGCGCGCCAGCAGCCGCCCCGCGGCGCTCGGCAGCAGGTGCGCCACGCCCTCGGTGCTCGCGTGGGCGCGGTGGGCGGCGCCGAAGGCGTCATCGACGTACACGTCCGCCAGCTCGGCCAGCGCCTGTGCCAGCGCCGGGTCGTTCGTGGTCTCGCCAGGCTCGAAGCGCAGGTTCTCGAGCACCAGCAGCTCGCCCTCGCCGAGCTGCTCGGCCAGCGCCTTGACCTGCTCGCCGACGACCGCCGGGGCGAGCGTCACCCGCGCGTCGGTCAGCTCCCGCAGCCGCGCGACGACCGGCGCCAGCGAGAGGTCGGCCTCGCGCCTGCCCTCGGGGCGCCCCAGGTGCGAGGCGAGCACGATCCGCGCGCCGCGGCCGCGCAGCTCCTCGATCGTCTCGAGCGCCGCGCGGATGCGGGTGTCGTCGGCCACGACCGGCTGACCGTCGGCGCCCTTCGCGAGCGGCACGTTGAAGTCGACGCGCACGAGCACGCGCGCGTCGTCGAGCTCGAGATCGTCCAGCGTCCGCATGCCGCCTCCTACAGGACCTTCTGCACCAGGTCGACGACCCGGTTGGAGTAGCCCCACTCGTTGTCGTACCAAGCGACGACCTTCAGCATCGTGCCCTGCATCACCGACGTCAACAGTGAGTCGACGATCGATGAGTACTGCGACTTGACGATGTCGCTGGAGACGATCGGGTCCTCGGTGTATTGCAGGATGCCGGCGAGCGGACCGCTGTCGGCCGCGGCCTTCAGCGCGTCGTTCACCTCTTGCACGCTGGTCTCGCGCCCGCACTGGACGGTCAGGTCGACGACCGAGCCCGTCGGCACCGGCGCCCTGACCGCGAAGCCGTTGAGCTTGCCCTGCAGCTCGGGGATCACGAGGCCGATCGCCTTCGCGGCGCCGGTCGAGGCCGGGATCAGGTTGATCGCCGCGGCGCGCGCGCGACGCAGGTCCTTGTGCGGCATGTCCTGCAGGCGCTGGTCGGCGGTGTAGGCGTGGATCGTGGTCATCAGGCCGTGCTCGATCCCGACGGTGTCGTTGATCACCTTCGCGACCGGGGCCAGGCAGTTGGTGGTGCAGGAGGCGTTCGAGACGATTTGGTGCGCCTCGCGGTCGTAGGCCTCCTCGAAGTTGACGCCCAGCACAACGGTGGCGTCGGGGTCGGTGGCGGGCGCGGAGATCACGACCTTCTTGGCGCCCTGCGCGAGGTGCTTGGAGGCGCCGGCGCGGTCGGTGAACAGACCCGTGGACTCGATCACGACGTCGACGCCCAGATCGCCCCAGGGCAGCGCGCCGGGGTCGCGCTCGGCGAGCACCTTGAGCTCCTGTCCGTCGACCTCGAGCGCACCCTCGCGCGCGCTCACCGTGCCCGGATAGGGGCCGAGGATCGAGTCGTACTTGAGCAGGTGCGCGAGCGTGGCCTCATCGGTGAGGTCGTTGACCGCGACCCACTCGATCGCCTCGCCGATCTCCTCCCCGCGGGCCTTGGCGGCGCGGAAAACGTTCCGGCCGATGCGGCCGAATCCGTTGATCCCAACGCGAACGGGCATTCAGTCCTCCTGGTGCGAAAATGAACGATGCCGGGCCTTCGGGGGCATCGCCCCCTCGCCCGGCGTACGCGGGGCAGGCTATCAGCGCCGCCTTTTCGCGCCCGCTACGCCCCGCGCGGACGCTTGTCGATGTCCCTGTGGGCCACCGCCACGTCGAGCTCGTCGTTCTCGCGGTAGCGCTCGGCGAGGTGCTCGGCGATCGCGACCGAGCGGTGGCGCCCGCCGGTGCAGCCGATCGCGATCACGAGGTGGGCCTTGCCCTCGGCGACGTACTGCGGCAGCAGGAAGTCGAGCAGCCCGTGCAGGCGTTCGTAGAACTCCTCCAGGCGCCCGTCGCGCGCGATGTACTCGACCACCGGCGCGTCCAGGCCGGTCAGCTCGCGCAGCTCGGGCTCGTAGTGCGGGTTGGCGAGGAAGCGCACGTCGAAGGCCAGGTCCTCCTCGCGCGGGGGGCCGTGCTTGAAGCCGAAGCTCTGGAACGTCAGCGCGAGCCGCCCCGCGGCCTTGTGCGGCAGGAACTCGTCGGCGATCTTGCCGCGCAGCATCGCGGCGGACATGCCGGTCGTGTCGATCACCATGTCGGCGTGCTCGCGCAGCGGCGCGAGCAGCGCGCGCTCGGAGGCCACGCCCGCCGCGACGCTGCCCTCGGGCGCGAGCGGGTGGCGGCGGCGAGTCTCCTTGTAGCGGGTCACCAGCGTCTGCTCGGCGGCCTCGAGGAACAGCACGTGATGGCTGAGCCCAAGCGCGTCGAGGTCGTCGACGACCGCGCGCAGCGCCTCGAAGTAGACGCCGCCGCGCACGTCGGAGACCACCGCGGCGCGCTCGACCTTCGAGCCCTGGTGCACGAACAGCTCGACCAGCGAGCGGATCATCTCGGGCGGCAGGTTGTCCACGCAGAAGTAGCCCGCGTCCTCGAACACGTTCATCGCCGTGGACTTGCCCGCGCCGGAGAAGCCCGTGATCACGACCAGATCCTGCAGCCGCGTCTCGACCACGGGCTTCGCAGCCTTCTCGGACCTGCGCTCGGCGCCGGGCAGCAGCGGGCGCAGAGGTCGTATCACGGCCATGCACACATTGTGCTCGACCCGCGGACGCTTCTGTCAATTTGCTGAAAACTTGCAAGCCGGGCCGAGGCGCCGCCCGGCGGAGCGTTCCTCAGCCCGCGCGGTGCAGGAACGCGTAGATATCCCTGCCGAGCTTGGCGGGGACGCCGGAGACGGCCTGCAGCTCCTCGCTGGAGGCCGCGGTGACATTCTCGGGCGAGCCGAAGTGCGCGAGCAGCGCGCGCTTGCGCGAGGGGCCGACGCCGGGCAGCTCGTCGAGCAGCGAGCTGGTCATCGCCTTGTCGCGGCGGCCGCGGTGGTGGGTGATCGCGAAGCGGTGGGCCTCGTCGCGCACGCGCTGGAGCAGCTGCAGCTCGGGCGTGGAGTGGTCGAGCACGAGCGGGGCGCGGCGGCCGGGGATGAACAGCTCCTCGATCCGCTTCGCCAGCGAGACCACGGCGACGCCGCGCTCGCGAAAGCCGCGCAGCGGGCCGAGGCCCGCGGACAGCTGGCCCTTGCCGCCGTCGATCACGACCACGTTCGGCAGCGCGGCGAAGCTCGCGTCGTAGGCGGGGTCGTGCGGGGAGAGGTCGGCCTGACGCTCGAACTGGGCGAAGCGCCGACCGAGCACCTCGGCCATCGCGGCGAAGTCGTCGGACTCGCCCTCGGCGAGCGAGCGGATCTTGAAGCGGCGGTAGTCGGACTTCTTCGGGGCGCCGCCCTCGAACACGACCATCGAGGCGACGGTCTGGGTGCCGCCGAGGTGGGAGATGTCGAAGCACTCGATCCGGATCGGGGGCACGTCGAGCCCGAGCGCCTGCTGCAGCCCCTCGACCGCCTCGACGCGGCTCTGGCGGCGGCGCTCGGATTTCAGCCGCTCGGTCTCGAGCGCGAGCTGGGCGTTGCGCGCGGCGAGCTCGAGGATCCGGCGCTTCTCGCCGCGCTCGGCGGCGCGCAGCTCGACGGGGCCTTCGCGACGGCTCGCGAGCGCTTCCTGCAGGGCGGGCTGCTGCTCGACCCCCTGCTGCACGATCAGCAGCGCGGGGATCGACATGTGCCCGGCGTAGTACTGGAGCATGAACTCCTCGGCGACCTCCGCCTCGCTGCGCTCTGTCTCGTTCGAGAGGTAGAAGGACTGGCGGTCTGAGAGCACGCCGTCGCGCACCTGGAAGATCTGCGCGTTCGCCTCGCGCCCGCCGAGCGCGATCGCGATCGCGTCGAAGGTGCCGACCGCCTCGTTGGCGACGCGCCGGCGCTCGAGCAGCGAGTGCACGGCGCGCAGGCGGTTGCGCTCGATCGTCGCCTGCTCGAACTCCTCGGCCGCGGCCGAGGCGCGCATGCGCTGCTCGAGCTCGCGCTCGATTGCCTTGAAGCGACCGGAGAGGAAGTCGATCACGCCGTCGATGCCGGCGCGGTAGTCATCCTTGGAGACGTAGCCCACGCAGGGCGCCTCACAGCGCTTGATGTAGTAGTCCAGGCACGGGCTGCCGCTGCGCCGACCGGGCTCGGCGCCGGTGCAGGAGCGGAACATGAACACCTTCGCCAGCACCTCCAGCGTGCCGCGCACGCGCTTGGCGTTCGAGTAGGGACCGAAGTAGGCGCGGCCCGGGCGATGGCGCTCGCGCGTGAAGTACACCCGCGGGAAGTCCTCGTCGAGCGAGATCGCGATGAAAGGGTAGGACTTGTCGTCGCGCAGGCGGATGTTGAAGCGGGGGCGGTACTGCTTGATGAAGCTCTGCTCCGCCAGCAGCGCCTCGGCCTCGGTGGCGACGACCACGCATTCGAGGCTCTCGACGCTCGCGACCATCTCGGCGTGGCCCGGGCTGCTGGGCACCTGGGCTTTCGAGAAGTGCGAGGCGACCCGCTTGCGCACGGACTTCGCCTTGCCGACGTAGATCACGCGGCCTTTGCCGTCGCGGAACAGGTACACGCCCGGCTGATCGGGCAGCGCGCGACGCTGCTCGACCAGGCTCGCGCGCGCCTCGCCCTCGCTGCTCGGTGCCTCGGTCGCCATCGCTTTCGAGGATACGAGGCACCGGGATTGGCGCGACCTCGCCGGGCCACCCTGTGCGAGGAGGCCGACCAACTACAAGTGTCGCCAAGCAAAGGTGCGACTTTATGCGCATCTAGGTGCTATATGTTAGCACCGTTTGGTGCTATATTTAGGCTCCATGGGTAGCCCTTTCGTCTACGAGGACCCGCTGGAACCGCCCGATCTGCTGGCCGACCGGACCAGCGAGCTGGCGCTGCTGCGCGACCGCGCAGCCGAGACACGCAACAGTCGCCTGGAGGGGCCGCGCCGGTACGGGAAGACCTCATTGCTGAAGGCTGCGCTCGCGACTGCCGACAAGGACGGCCTTGTCCCGATCTATGTGAACTTCCTCGGCGTGCTGACGGCCGCCGACGTCGCCGAGCGCGTAGAGCGCGCTTACAGACAGCAGCTCGACGGTCAGCTGAAGCGCTGGTTCGCGGGAGTGCTCTCCACATTGAAGCCGCGGGTGAGGGCGGCGCCCGGCGGGGTCGGCGTCGAGTTCTCGCCCGAGACA
This sequence comes from Solirubrobacteraceae bacterium, assembly GCA_036267655.1. GTDB lineage: Bacteria > Actinomycetota > Thermoleophilia > Solirubrobacterales > Solirubrobacteraceae > Palsa-744. Next base: position 68,196 of record DATAVP010000033.1, on the reverse strand, counting down.
CATACACCGGCCCTGCTCGATCGACTCAGTCTGCCGCGACGACTGCAGGAGCGCCACGGACGCCAATGTGCGATCGCATTCGACGAGTTTCAGGATGTCGTACGTATCGGAGGCGGCATAGCGGGAGCGATTCGATCCGAGCTCGAGCAGCACGGCAAGGTGGCGGCCTACGTGTTCTCGGGCTCCCATCCCGGGTTGATGCGCGACCTGTTCTCAGACCGTCGCCACGCATTCTTTGCGCAGGCGAAGCCGATCGATCTCCCGCGACTCGGTACCGAGGATCTCGCGGAGTACATCGGGTCTCGCTTCGAGAGTGGCGGCCGAGACGCAGGCGACGCGCTGGAGTTGCTACTGCGGACCGCGGACGGCCACCCACAGAGAGCGATGCTGCTCGCACACCACCTCTACGAGAACACGAAGGCTTCCGGAACCGCTACAAGCGAAGAGTGGGTCGCCGCTTATGCGGCTGCGACCCACGATGCGAATCCGGAGGTGCAGGCGGCGTGGGACTCGTGGAACAACAGCGAGCGTCGCTTGATGGCGGTGATCTCACGACGCGTTCTCCCCCTACAGGGTCGAGACGCACAGGAGCAATACGGGGTCAGCAAAACCGGCGGCAACCAGGACACGCTCGCGCGCCTGGAGCGCGAGGGGCACATCGTGGCCGACGATGACTCGAGGACCCGCCGGCGCGTGGTGGACCCCCTGCTGGAGCAGTGGCTGGCCAACGGTCGCAACTGGCCCGGGGCGGCTGCTTTCCCCGACTGAGCCTCCGGCTCAGTAAGAGCGCCAGTGCCGGTAGACGACCATCAGGCCGTAGAGCACGAGCAGCACCAGCGCGAACCACAGCACGGCGAAGACGGTCCGCGATTCGTGGACCATCCGCGTGTAGCCCGCGATCAGGAAGCCGATCAGCGCCACGGAGCCGTAGAGGATCGCGCGATGGCGGTCGCCGAGCCCGTGCAGCGTCACGCGGTATTCGCGGTACATGCGCAGCCCCAGGTAGCCGAAGCCGACGCCGAAGCCGATCAGGATGATGGCTTCGGCCGTGCTCGCGGCCTGCCCGCCGCCCGGCAGGAAGAACACCGCCGCGGCGATCGCGAGCACGATCGCGACGTTGCGCAGGGCCTTCAGCTCCATGCCCGAAGTCTAGGGCTCGCATGCGCGGGCAGACACCCCGGCAGCGCTCAGTCGAGCAACACCTCCAGCTCCGCGTAGGCCTGCTCGACCGCGCGCTTTGCCGCCGTGTGCCGCGCCTCGGACTTCGCCGACTCGTACTTCGTCGCCCAAGCCGCCGGATCGGCGAGCTCGTCTTCGAGCTTCGCCATCGCGGCCTCGGCCTGCTCGACCGCCTGCGTGGCCTTGTCCTGCGCGCTGAGGCGGTTCTTGGAAGGGCCTTTCGGCTTCGGCTTTGAGCCCGGCTTCGGAGCGGAGCCGTTCGCAGTGTTTGCTGTTCCAGTTGGCACATGTGCCAACTGGCCAGGGGGCGCATGCGCCCCCTGGAGGGACCGCGCATGCGCGGTCCCGGACCGGTCCGCATGCGGACCGGTCTTCTGATCGATCGAAGCCCTCTCGTCGCGAACCCGCACGTACTCGGGCCAGCCGCCTTCGTAGCTGTGCAGCGCCTGCTCCTCGACCGCGACCGTGCGCGTGCCCACGGCGTCGAGCAGCGCGCGATCGTGTGAGACGAGCAGCACCGCGCCCGTGAATCCGCTCAGCGCGTCCTCCAGCGCCTCTCGACTCTCGATGTCGAGGTGGTTCGTGGGCTCGTCGAGGATCAGGACGTTCGCGCCGGAATGGACCAGGATCGCGAGCGACAGCCGCCTGCGCTCGCCGCCCGAGAGGCCCGCCAGCGGCTTTTCGGCCTCCTCGCCCGAGAACAGGAAGCCGCCCAGCAGCGCGCGCGCTTTGCCCTGGGTCAAGCCGGTGGCGCGCTGGGCGGCGTCGAGCACGCTCTGCCCCGGGTCGCCCCCTGCCCCGAGCTCCTCGGCGTGCTGGGAGAGGTAGCCGACCTTGACGTTGTGGCCCGTGCTCAATTTCCCCGCCGCCAGCGCGCGGCGCCCGGCGAGCGTCTCGATCAGCGTCGTCTTGCCCGAGCCGTTCGGCCCCACCAGCGAGACGTGCTCGCCTCGTTCGAGCCACAGCTCGGCGCGGTCGAGCAGCACCACCGGAGGTGTGCCGCCGTTGCCCTCGCCGCCGATCTCCACGCGCCCGTCGAGCAGCTCGAAGATCACGCGTCCCGAGCGCTCGGGGGCCGCGAACTGGAACTCCAGCGAGCGGCCGTCCTGCGGGTCGCGCTCGATCCGCTCGATCTTCGAGAGCTTCTTCACGCGCGACTGCGCCTGTTTCGCCTTCGTGGCCTTGTAGCGGAAGCGCTCGATGAAGCGCTCCATCCGCGCAATCTCCGCCTGCTGCTTGTCGATCGACTTGCCGAGCGCCATGTCGCGCGCGGCCTGCTCCCTGCGCCAGTTGTGCCAGGTGCCCGCGAAGAAGCGCGAGCGGCCCGCCTCGAGCTCCAGCACCGCGGTCCCCACCGCCTCCAGGAACCAGCGGTCGTGCGCCACGAGCACCACCGCCGCATCGAGGTCCACAAGCGTCTGCTCCAGCCACTCCAGCGACTCGATGTCCAGGTGGTTCGTGGGCTCGTCCAGCAGCAGCACGTCCGCCCCGGTCGCCAGCGCCCGCGCCAGCGAGGCCCGCGTGAGCTGCCCGCCCGAGAACGTGTCCAGCGGACGATCCAGGTCCTGCTCGTTGAAGCCCAGCCCCCGCGCCATCACGGTCGCCCGGTCGCGCCACAGGTAGCCGCCCCGCGCCTCGAGGTTCGCCTGCGCACGCGAGTAGCGCGCCAACAGCGCCTCGTCCGTGCTGCCCGCCGCCATCTCCGACTCGAGCTTCTGCAACTCCGCCTCGATCTGCAGCTCCTCCGCGCAGCCCGAGAGCACGTAGTCGCGCAAGGCGATCTCCCGCTCGCGCGGCGGGCGCTGGTCGTGCAGCGCGATCCGCACCCCCTTCGCGATGCTCAGCTCGCCCCGGTCGATGCCCGTCTCCCCCGCCAGCATCCGCAACAGCGTCGTCTTCCCCGCCCCGTTGCGCCCCGCGATCGTCATCCGTTCCCGCCGCTCCAGCTTGAACGACACCCCGCGCAAGAGCGGCTGCCCCGCCATGTCCTTGTGCATGTCCGATGCGATTAGCAACGCCACGGGGCTGATGCTACGGCGAAGCGCCGTGCGGCTCCGATAGGATTCCGCCCTCAATGCGCCGCGCCAAGACAATCCTGTTCCTCTGGACGGCCCTGCTCGTGCTCGCGCTCCCGGCGATCGCCCAGGCCGAGAACGACGGCCGCGGCTTCTACGGCGTAACGAACGACAAAGTCGTGACGGACGCGGGCTTTATCGTGATCGTGTTCTTCCCGCTGTTCATCTTGTTCATGAGCCTGTTGCAGAAACACCTCGAAAAGCGCAAGGAAGCGCGCGTCGCCCACAAAGCGGACCTGAGCAACGGCCGCTGGCGCGGCGGCTGGTAGCCCGTCGGCGTCGGGCCGACGAGCCGTGAGCCAAGAGTCCCCCGAACCGGTCCGCTACGAGCGCCGCGGAAGCGCGGCGCTCGTGACGATCGACCGCCGGCACCGCCGCAACGCGGTCGACGGCCCGACCGCGGCGCTGCTGCACGAGGCATACCTTCGCTTCGAGGCCGACGAACAGGCCCGCGTGATGGTGCTCACCGGCGCGGGCGGCGTCTCCTTCTGCGCGGGGGCCGACCTCAAGGCGCAGGAGACCTTCGTGAATCGGCTGATGAGCCAGGAGGGACCGATGGGCTTCACGCGGCTGACCCCCTCCAAGCCGACGATCGCCGCGATCTCGGGCTTCGCGCTCGCAGGCGGGCTCGAGCTCGCGCTGTGGTGCGACCTGCGAATCGCGACCGAGGGCTCGACGCTCGGCTATCCCGAGCGCCGCTGGGGCGTGCCGCTGATCGACGGCGGCACCCAGCGCCTGCCGCGAATTGTGGGCATGGGCCGGGCGCTGGATCTGATCCTCACCGGGCGCATGATCGATGCGGCCGAGGCGCACGCGATGGGAATGCTGACCGAGGTCGTCGCTCCCGGTGCGCACCTGGAGCGGGCGCTGGCGCTCGCCGAGGGCCTCGCGCGCTTCCCGCAGCGCACGATGCTCGCCGACCGCCGGGCCGCGATCGAGGGCTTTGGGATGCCGCTCGCCGACGGGCTCGCGCTAGAGGCGAAGGCGGGTCCCGAGGTCTTCGAAGACGGCGCCCGCGGCGCGGCGCGCTTCGCCGCGGGCGAGGGTCGCGGCGGCGCGGGGACGGGCGCCTGAGGCAGGCGCGAAGCCCGCTCGTTGGACGGGCTGTTTACAGGTAGGCTTCGCAGCGCGATGGCCTACTTCGTCACAGGCGCAACCGGCTTCATCGGAAGGCGACTCGTCGAGCAGCTGCTCGACAAACGTCAGGGCAAGGTGTTCCTGCTCGTGCGCGCCAGCTCGCTCGAGCGGATCGGCGATCTGATCGAGCGCTGGAGCGCGGTGGCGGGGGCATCGGTCGAGAAACGCGTGCAGCCCGTGGTCGGCGACCTGCGCCGCCCGCTGCTGGGCGTCGAGCAGGAGCAGGTAGCCGAGCTGCGCGGCAAGATCAACCACTTCTTCCACCTCGCCGCGGTCTACGACATGACGGCCCCGTCGGAGCTGAACACCGCGGTCAACGTCGGCGGCACCACGCACGCGGTCGAACTCGCGCGGGCGATCGACGCCGGGCGCCTGCACCACGTCTCCTCGATCGCGGTCGCCGGCGAGTACAAGGGCCTGTTCCAGGAGGACATGTTCGACGAGGGCCAGAAGCTGCCCTCGCCCTACCACCGCACGAAGTTCGAGTCCGAGCGGATCGTGCGCGAGCAGCCCTACGTGCCCTGGCGCGTGTATCGCCCCGGCGTCGTCGTCGGCGACTCGCGCACCGGCGAGATGGACAAGGTCGACGGCCCCTACTACTTCTTCAAGGCGATCCAGCGCGCGCGCCAGCTGCTGCCGGAGTGGGCGCCGCTCGTGGGACCAGACCTCGGCAACACGAACGTCGTCCCGGTCGACTGGGTGGTCGACGCGCTCGAGCACATCGCCCACGAGCGCGACCTCGACGGCAAGGCCTTCCACCTGACCGACCCGCGCCGCCAGCGCGTGGACGAGCTGATCAACGAGTTCGCCGCCGCCGCCCACGCCCCGCGGATCGCGGTCAGCGTCGACAAACGAATCACAAACCCGCTGCCGAAGTGGCCGCTGACGCTCGCGCTCGATCTGCCGCCCTGGCGTCAGCTGCGCAAGCTGGCGCTGCGCGAGCTCGGCATCCCCGAGGAGGTGCTCGCGCACATGGAGCTCGTGCCGCGCTTCGACACGCGCGAAACCGGCCGCGTGCTGGCGGGCACCGCGCTCGAGCGCCCGCCCGCGCTGCACGACTACGCCGGGCGGCTGTGGGACTACTGGGAGCGCGACATGGAGCCCCGCATGGGCGCGGGCCGCACGCTGAAAGAGGCGCTCGAGGGCAAGCACGTGATGATCACCGGCGCCTCCTCCGGGATCGGGCGCTCGACCGCGCTGAAGATCGCCGAGGCCGGCGGGATCCCGCTGCTGATCGCGCGCAACGTCGAGAAGCTCGAGGAGGCGCGCGCCGAAATCGTCGCCGCCGGCGGGACCGCCTACGTGTACGCGGCCGACATCGCCGACATGGAGTCGGTCGACGGCCTGGTCGAGCGCGTGCTCGCCGACCACAACGTCGACATGCTCGTCAACAACGCCGGACGCTCGATCCGCCGCTCGATCTCGCTCAGCTACGACCGCTTCCACGACTTCGAACGCACGATGCAGCTCAACTACTTCGGCGCCGTGAAGCTGATCATCGGCCTGCTCCCGCACATGCGCGAGCGCGGCTCGGGCCACGTCGTGAACATCTCCTCGATCGGCGTGCAGACGAACCCGCCGCGCTTCTCCGCCTACGTCGCCTCGAAGGCCGCACTCGACGCCTTCACGCGCGTCGTGGCCTCGGAGGTGATCGGCGACGGCGTCAGCTTCACCACGATCCACATGCCGCTCGTGCGCACGCCGATGATCGCGCCGACGAAAATGTACGACGCCTTCCCGACGCTCACGCCCGACGAGGCCGCCGACATGATCTGCGAGGCGCTGCGCGGGCGGCCGAAGCACATGGGCACGCGCCTGGGCACCGTCGGCGAGATCGCCTACGCGCTCTCACCCAAGACCGTCGACCGCATCCTGCACCTGGCCTACCGCGTGTTCCCCGACTCCGCCGCCTCCAAGGGCCAGCAGGAAGTCGAGGAGCGAGCTTCCTTCGAGCAGATCGCGATGGCCACGCTGACGCGGGGCGTGCACTGGTAGGAGCGCTCGAAGCGCGCATCGCTGTTGCGATGATGGGATCGTGAGCAGCACGACCCCCGCAATCGAAGTCCAGGGACTCTGCAAGCGCTACGGCGAGTTCGAGGCCGTGCGCGGGATCGACATCACGGTCCGCCGCGGCGAGGTCTTCGGCCTGCTCGGCCCGAACGGAGCCGGCAAGACCACCACGGTCGAGATCCTCGAGGGCTACCGCGCCCGCAGCGGCGGCGAGGTCTCCGTGCTCGGCCAGGACCCCGGCAGACGCAGCCGCGCGCTGCGCCAGAAAATCGGCATCGTGCTGCAGTCGGGCGGGATCTACAGCCACATCACTCCGCGCGAGGCGCTGCGCCACTGGGCGAGCTTCTATCCGGCCCCGCGCGACGTCGAGCAGGTGCTCGCGCTCGCGGGGCTTCAGGAGAAGGCCGACGTCCGCAGCCGACGGCTGTCCGGAGGGCAGCTGCGGCGGTTGGACTTCGCGCTCGCGCTGATCGGCGACCCCGAGCTGATCTTCCTCGACGAGCCCACCACCGGCTTCGATCCCGAGGCGCGGCGCAGCGCCTGGGAGACCGTGCGCAAGCTGCGCGACCTCGGCAAGACGATCCTGCTCACGACCCACTACCTCGACGAGGCCCAGGAGCTCGCGGACCGCGTCGCGATCGTCAAGGACGGACGCATCCTCGCGATCGGCCCGCCCCGCGAGCTCGGCGTCGGCGCCTCGCACTACCGCGTCGCCTACCGCGACCGCGACGGGCGGTTCGTCGAGCGCCAGACCGATGACCCCACCGCGCTGCTGGCCGAGCTGACCGCGCAGGCGCTCGCGCGGGGTGAGAAGCTCGAGGAGCTGAGCGTCGGGCGTCCCACGCTCGAGGATGTCTACCTCGAGCTGACCGCCGATGGCGGGGCCGCCCCCGGCGAGGAGGGCGCCGCCGCGATCGAGCGGGGCGCAGCGATCGAGCGCGGCGCAGCGGCCGAGCGGGGGACCGATGGCTGAGACGCTCACGCTCGGCTGGCGCCAGTATCGCCTGGAGCGCCGCATGTTCTGGCGCAACCCAAGCGCTGCCTTCTTCAACTTCCTGCTGCCGCTGCTGTTCCTCGCGGGCGGCGGCGCGATCCTCGCGGGCAACCAGCACGAGCTGAACCGCCTGATCCCGGCGATCGCAGCGATGAGCGTGATGTCCACGACCTTCACGGCGCTCGCCTACAACATCGTGTTCCTGCGCGAGCGCGGGGTGCTCAAGCGCATCCGCGGCACGCCGCTGCCGACGCTCTCCTACTTCGGGGGAGTCGCCGCCAACGCCGTCACCAACGCCGCGCTGCAGATCGGGATCGTGATCCTGGCCGGCAAGCTGATCTTCGGGATCGGCTGGCCGCGCGACTGGGTCGAGCTGATCGTGTTCGTGCTCGTCGGCGTCGTTTCGCTCGCCGCGCTCGGCGTCGCCTTCGCGCACGCGATCCCCAACTTCGAGTCCACCGCCGCCTATGTGAACGCGGTGTTCCTGCCGGTCGTGTTCATCTCCTTCTACGTGTTCGACTCCTCCAGCGCGCCCGGCTTCCTGCGCCAGATCGCCGAAGCGCTACCGCTGAAGCCGTTGATCGACGGGCTGTTCGGCGCGTTCGTGACCGGCTCCGGGATCGGCAACCACCTCGACGCGCTCGCCGTGATCGGCCTGTGGGGCGTGTTCGGACTGTTCTTCGCGGTGCGCGGCTTCTCCTGGGAGCAGCGGCGCTCGTGAGCCGGCGTCCCGGCTCGTCCCGCCTTTTTAGCAACCACTAATATCCGCCGTCGAAGCGCTCGAGCCATGAAACAACTAGCCGACGGCCTCTATCTGCTGCGGGGCTTCCCGCCGAACGCGATCAACGTCTACCTCGCCGAGGACGTGCTGATCGACGCCGCCACGCGCCAGGGCGAGTCGCGGATCATGCACCAGATCGAAGATCGGACCGTGAAGGCACACGCGCTGACCCACGCCCACCCCGACCACCAGGGCGCGAGCCATGCGATCTGCGAACGCCTGCAGATCCCGCTGTGGTGCGGCGAGGGCGACGTCGATGCGATGCAGACCCCCGGCGCGATCTCCAACAGTCAGGCGCCCGGCTGGCTGAACGGGTTTCAACAGCGCTTCTGGACCGGGCCCCCGCATCCCGTGGCGCGAGCGCTGAAAGAGGGGGACGGGGTCGCGGGCTTCACCGTGCTCGAGGCGCCCGGGCACTCGCGCGGGCACATCGCCTACTGGCGCGAGGCCGACCGCGTGCTGATCCTGGGCGACGTGCTGAACGGTATGAACCTGCTGAGCGGCAAACGCGGCTTGCAGGAGCCGCCCACGGTGTTCACCCCCGATCCCGTGCGCAACCGCGCCTCGATCCGCAAGCTCGCCGCGCTCGAACCGCAGCTCGTCTGCTTCGGGCACGGCCCGCCACTGCGCGATCCCGAGGCGTTGCGCGAGTTCGTCGCCCGCCTACCGGTCGATGGCGACTGAGGCCGACCCGGGCGCCGTCCGCAGCGAGGAGGCGGGCGCGGCCGACGAGAACGCACCCGGCGAGAGCATCTTCCTCACCGACGGCGAGGGCTTCGTCCCGACCGAGCAGGCGCGCGGCCCGTGGGACCCGCGGGCGCTGCACGGCGGCGCGCCCGCCGCGCTGATCACCTCGGTCTTCGAGGGCATCGAGCCGGGCTCCGAGCTGCAAATCGGCCGCCTGTCCTTCGAGTTCCTGCGCCCGATCCCGATGGCGCCGCTGACGCTCAGCACTCGCATCGTGCGGCCCGGGCGCCGGGTCCAGGAGCTGGCCGCCGAGCTGAGCGCCGACGGGGAGACCATCGTCAGGGCGGCGGCCGTACGCGTGCAGGCAGTGCCGCACGACGCCGTGCAGGCCGCCGACGCCGCCGTGGGCGCCGAGGCCGCCGCGGCCGAGGCGACAGACGCTTCCGGCGTGACCGAGCTGCCCGCGCAGCGCGACGCGCCGATGCCCCCGCCCGAGAGCGGCAAGCAGCTGCCCTTCTCGCTGAACGCCTCCAGCGAAGCGAGCTTCGCGGGGACGGCGATGGAGATGCGCTGGCTGAACGACCCCTGGCGGCTGGGGCCGGGGCGCGTGTGGCAGCGGCTGCGCTACCCGCTGCTCGCCGGTGAGCCGCCCTCGCCGCTGGCGCGAGTCGCGGCGACGGCGGACTTCTGCAACGGCGTCAGCGCGACGCTGCGCTTCGACCGCTTCCTGTTCATCAACGCCGACCTCAGCATCCACCTGCAGCGCGCCCCGCGGGGCGAGTGGATCGGCCTCGACGCTCGCACGCGCCTGCACGAGGGCGGCGCGGCGATCTCCGAAGGCGTGCTGCACGATCGCCAGGGACCGATCGGGCGCGCGTTTCAGACGCTCGTCGTGCAATCGCGCTGAGTTGTAGCCTCGCTCTGATGGCGAGCGCTCCGACGACGATCGACCCCGACCTGAGCATCGACTCGGTGCGCCTGGCCGTGAGCGACCTGCAGCGCAGTGCCGACTTCTACGAGCGCGTGCTGGGGTTGCCGCTGATCGCGCGCGAGGACGAGCGGGCATTGCTGGGCGTCGATCCTCGGCACCCCGCGCTCGAGCTGAGCGCGATCGCGGACCCGACGGCGCTCTCGCCGCACAGCACGGGCCTGTTCCACGTCGCCTGGCTGCATCCCTCGCGGGCGGGGCTGGCCGAGACGATCAAGCGGGTCGCGCGAGCCGGTTGGCCGATCGACGGAGCTTCCGATCACGGCGTCTCCGAGGCGCTGTATCTCAGCGACCCCGACGGCCTCGGGATCGAGATCTACGTCGACCGCCCGCGCGAGCGCTGGCAGCGCCCGCCCGGCGGTCACGGCGTGCGCATGGTGACGCTGGCGCTCGACCTCGACGACCTGCTGGCGCAGGCCCCCGGCGAGCCGGAGGACGCCGCCGAGCGGATCGAGCCCGGCACCGGTGTCGGGCACGTGCACCTGAAGGTCGCCGACGTGCCACGAGCGGTCGCCTTCTATCGCGACACCTTCGGCCTGGAGGAGCAGGCACAGTTGCCTTCGGCGGCGTTCCTCTCCGCGGGCGGCTACCACCACCACATCGGGCTGAACTCCTGGCAGAGCCGCGGCGCGAGCCCCTCGCCGCCGAGCGCCCCGGGCCTGCGCGAGATCGGCTTCACCTTCGAGCACGGCGCCGAGCGTCCCGCGTTCGTGGACCCCGACGGGATCGCGCTGAGCTTCGGGGCGACTCCGACCGCGACCGGCTGAGCCTCAGCCCGAGGCCTCGGCGAGGCGATCGAGCTCGGCGGCGGAGAGCTCGAGCTCAACCGAGGCCACCAGCTCGTCGAGCTGCTCGGGCGAGGTTGCGCTCGCGATCGGCGCGAGCACCGTCGGCTGGGCCAGCAGCCACGCCAGCGAGACCGCCGCCACGGGCGCATCGTGCGCCGCGGCGATCTGGTCCAGCGCATCGAGCACCGCGTATCCCCGCTCGTTCGCGTAGCTGTCCTCGACGCCGGAGGAACGGAGGCTCTGGACCTGCTCGCCGCCGGGGCGATACTTGCCGCTGAGAAAGCCGCGCGCCAGTGCGAAGTAGGGCACGCAGGCGAGATCCTCGCGCTCGCACAGCGGCGCCAGCTCGCGCTCGTAGTCGCGCTCCATCAGGTTGTAGTGCGGCTGCAGCGCCACGTATGGAGCCATGCCATCCTCGCCGCCGATCCGCAGCGCCTCCGTCAGGCGCTCGGGGCTGTAGTTGGAGGCCGCCGCGTAGCGGACCAAACCCTCCTCGATCAGCCTCCCGAACGCGCCCAGCGTCTCGGACAGCTCAGTCTGCCGATCGTCCTGATGGGCGTAGTAGAGGTCGATGCGGTTGGTCTGCAGGCGCTCCAGCGAGGCTTCCGCGCCGGTTCGCACCGTCCTCGCCGAGAGCCCCGGCAGCTCGGGAGACATGCCGACCTTGGTCGCGATCACGAGCTTGTCGCGATTGCCTCGCGCCGCCATCCAGCGCCCGATGATGCGCTCGGACTCGCCCGCGCCGCCCGGCCCGCGGCGCCCATAGCTGTCGGCCGTGTCGATGAAGTTTCCGCCTGCCGACACGTAGGCGTCGAGCACCTCGAACGAGCGCGCTTCCTCGATGCTCCAGCCAAACACGTTGCCACCCAGGCAGAGGCCGAAGACATCGAGATCGGTGTTTCCGAGTCGTGCGATGCGCCCAGCGTAGCCGCGACGGGGCGATCCACCCGCCACAAGCGCTCAAAATTAAGCCGCGCTTCAGGCGCGATCTCCAACGTGTGGGAAGGGAGGACATGACCCCGATTCCCGAGGAGGGAGTTATGCCCAGGATCATTGTCACGACCGACCCACTCGACAAACGCGAGGCGCCCGTGCTGCTTGACGAGCGCGTCTACTCGCTTCACCTCAGCGACAACCACGCCGCCGAGCAGCTGATCGAGCGGCTCGCGTGGGCCGTCAACGACGCCGAGGACACGCAGCGCTCGTTGGTGAGCAGCTGACCCGCCGTAGCTAGCGTCGCCGGCCCATTGCGAAGCTTTGGACCGGCGGCGCCACGGCGCGCATGCTGGACCCAACCTCGATCGCCTCGTCATCCTCCGCCTCTGCCTCGCGCTCGGCTTCCAGCTCGCGCTCGGACGCGGGCAGGCGATGCACGCGTGCCATCGCCGCCTCGCGCTCCTCGCCCTCGACGCCCCCCGAGACGAACCGCTCCAGCTCGGCGAGCTCGCGCACCAGTAGGTTCACCACTCCTTCCGAGTGCTCGACCCGGCCCCGCGCCAGCAGCAGCGGCTCGGCTCGGGCCAAATGCCGATAGCGCTCGTACACGGCCCGCGGCACGATCAGGTTCGCGGTCCCGAACTCGTCCTCGAACAGCAGGAACATCGTCCCCTTCGCGCTCCCCGGGCGCTGGCGGGCGATCACGAGACCCGCCATCGCCACCGAGCTGCCGCTCGGCAGGCGCGTGAGCTGCGCGCTGGTCGCCAGCACGACCGGGTCGGCGCCGCTCGGCGCCGTCAGCCGCTCGCGCAGCACCGCCATCGCGTGATCGCCGATCGTCACGCCGCTCGTGGCGTAGTCGGCGATCAACCGCTGCCAGCGTCCCAGCTTCCGTAGGCGCGGCGCCTGTGGAAGCTCCAGCGGCAGCGCCAGCTGCGTGTCATCGCCCGCGCTCACGCCCGGCGTCGCCATCCCCAACTGCCACAGCGCCGCGCGCCTGTCGGGCACCCCGAGCGGCGTCGACCCCGCCATGATCCCATCGCACGCTCCCGACCAGGCCAGCTGTTCCAGGGTCCCGCGCCGCGCCCCGACGCGCCCCGCCAGCTCGCCGAGGCTCGTGAAGGGACCGCCCCGCTCGCGCTCGGCCACCAGCTCGCGCACCTCCCCGCCGCCGACGCCCTTGATGTAGCCGAGCCCCAGTCGCACCGCGCCGTCCCGCACCGTGCACTCCGCCGCCGAGGCGTTCACGTCCAGGCACAGGATCGCGATGCCACGATGCTCCGCCTCGTGCACGAGGCTGTCCGGCGCGTAGAAGCCCATCGGCTGCTCGTTCAAGAGCGCGCACAGGAACTCCGGCCCGTAGTGCACGCGCAGCCAGGTCGACTGGTAGGCCAGCAGGCCGAAGGCCGCGCTGTGGGCCTTCGGGAAGCCGAAGCCCGCGAACCCCTGAACCATCTGCCAGACGCGCTCGGCCGTCTGCGGGTCGGCGCCACCGTGGCTCATCGCGCCCGCGACGAAGCGCTCGCGGTGGCTCTGCAGAAGCTCCTGCGAGCGCTTGCGACTCATCGCCCGGCGCAGCCCCTCCGCCTCGCCGGGGGTAAAGCCCGCAATCGCTTCGGCCACTTCCATCACCTGGTCCTGGAAGATGATCGTCCCCAGCGTGTCCTCGAGCACCGCGCGCAGCGAAGGATGCTCGTAGGGGATCTCGTAGTAGGGGTCCTCGCGCAGACGGCGCCTGCGTTCGATGTAGGGGTTGATCGCCCCGCCCTGGATCGGGCCCGGGCGGATGATCGCCACCTGAACCGCGAGGTCGTCCAGGTTCTGCGGGCGCGTACGCCGCAGCGACTGCATCTGCGCGCGGCTCTCGATCTGGAACACGCCCACCGTGTCGGCCTCGCCGATCGCCTCGAACGTCGGCTTGTCATCGAAGTCGATCCGCGAGAGGTCGATCCGCTCGCCGCGGGTCCGCGCGATCGTCTCCACGCAGCGCTCGACCGCCGAAAGCATCCCCAGCCCGAGCAGGTCGATCTTCAGAAAGCCCGCGTCCGAGCAGGAGTCCTTGTCCCACTGCACCATCTGCCTGCCCTGCATCGCCGCCGGAACCACCGGGCAGCAGTCGATCAGCGGGCGCGTCGCGATGATCATTCCGCCCGAGTGCTGGGAGAGGTGGCGCGGCAGCCTGTAAGCCTCATCGACCAGGCGCCACAGCCAGCGCCAGCGCTCCGAGCGCGGCGCGGCGCCTGCCGCGGCGCCCGTGCCCGTTCCCGACGGCCGGCGTGCCGCGTCCTGCTCCGCCTCGCCCCCGCCCCCGCTCTGTCCTCCCTGCATCCTCGCGCCCGCCACGGCGACGTCCTGCTCGGCCGCCCCGTAGCGCTCGGCGCTGCGCGCCGCGCGCTCGATCTCACCCGACGGCAGCCCAAGAACCTTGCCCAGCTCACGGATCGCTCCGCGCGCGCGGAAGGTCGGGAAGGCCGCGACCAGCGCCGCGCGCTCGGAGCCGAAGCGCTCGTGCACGCGCGGGATCAGCACCTCGCGGATGTCGCGCGGGAAGTCCAGGTCGATGTCCGGCAGCCCGCGCAGATCCTCGTGCAGGAAGCGCCCCAGCGTCAGCTTGCTCTTGATCGGGTCGATGTGCGAGAGCCCGATCAGGTAGCAGACCAGCGAGGAGACGGACGAGCCGCGCCCGCGTCCCGGCGCCAACAGCGCACGCACCGAGTCCGGCCCCCGCACCTCGGCGGCAACCACGCGCGAGAGCTCGAGCATCTCGTGGTGCAGCAGGAAGAAGCCCGCCAACCCCAGCTTGCCGATCACGTTCAGCTCCTGCGTCAGGCGCGCCTGCGCCTCGGCCAGCGCCGCCGACCCCCCGTAGCGCTCGTGCAGCCGCGTCGCGCACAGCTCCGCCAGGTCGCGCTCCGCGCCCGCGTCCTCCGCCCCCGGGTAGCGGTAGCCGAGATCGTGCGTCAAGTCGAACGTCAGCCGCTCGGCCAGCCGCAGCGTCTCGCGCACGGCCTCCGGGTGGTCGGCGAAGCGACTGACCATCGCCTGCGGCGTCGTCATCACATGGCTGAAGTTGCCGCGGCGCAGCGGCTCGGAGGCGTCGAGCATGGTGTGGTTGCGCAGCGCCACGAACGCGTCCTGAAGCTCGGCCCGACCACGCGCGTGCGCATGCACGTTGCCGGTCGCCACGCAGGCCACGCCCAGCCGCCGCGCCAATGCCTCGAAGGCGCGGTTGCGAGCCCGATCGTGGCGGGCGTAGGGGCGCTGCAGCTCGACGCGCAGCCCCTCCCGGCCGAACGCCTCCAGCAAGCGTCGCGCCGTCTGCTCGTCGTGCCCGCCCGTGGCGCCGGTGGCGCTCGCCGAGCCTCCGCCCGCACGCGGCCGAGCGACCGCCGAGTGCTCGGCGCAGCCCGTCAGGCAGACCAAGCCCTCGGCGTGGTCGAGCAGCGTTTGCAGCTCGATCGAGGGCTCGCCCCGCTCGCGCCGGGCCGATCCCTCGCGGGTGTGCGCGTGAGCGTGCGTGATCACCCGGCAGAGGTTGCGCCAACCGCGCCCGTCGCGGACCAGCAGCGTCAGGTGACGCCCGTCCGTCAGATCGATCTCGGCGCCGTGGATCGCGCGGATCCCGTTGTCGGCCGCGAACTGCGCCAGCTCCATCGAGCCCGAGACCGTGTTGTGGTCGGTCAGCGCCAGCGCTGCATGACCGAGCTCGCGTGCGCTCTGCGCCAGCTCATCCGGCAGCGACACGCCGTCCAGGAACGAGTAGGCCGAGTGGCAGTGAAGCTCCACGTATGGCGGCGTCGAGGGCGACACGCGCTCAAGCCCGCCCCGCGCCCCGCGCCCAGTCGCCCTTCGCTCGCATCACGCCCCCTGGGCGAACCAGCCGCCGGCGCTTCCCGCACCGAGGTCGTGAAAGACCACCAGGTTGCGTCCGTTCGTGCTCACCAGCTCCCAGTAGCGGCGGCGCAGCGGCCGATCCGTCCACCAGCGGTCCTCGACCAGCCAGGACTCCCTCACCAGCTCGACCGTCAGATCGTCCACACCCGCCGGGACGCCGCCCGGTCCCGTGCGGACCCGTGCCGGGCGGGGCAGGTTGAGCGCGACCCGTGCAGCCGGCGCCATCAGCCCGGCAGCGGTGTGAGCACGACTCGCCGCTCCGGCACGCGCGAGTCGGGGTCCACGCAGACAGCCCGCATCGCCGCGTTCTCACCGGCCGCGGCGCGCATCTGCGCGACCGCTTCGCGCAGGCGCGCCATGCGCGCGGCGTGGGCCTGGTCCAGCAGCGCGCGCTGCTCGCCCGCCGGCGGGCCGAAGCGCTCGACGGTCAGTCCCAGCGTGGCCGCTGGGGCCGGCAGCATCATCAAGCGCAGCGACAGCGCAAGCGAGATCCGCTCGCGATCGGCCAGCGGCTGGCGGAAGACCGCTCGCTCGCGCCAGGCGCCTCCCGAGAGCAGCCGCGCCGAGAGCGTGACCGCGCGCAGCGAGCGCCCCCGTCGCTCGCTGCGCGCCAGCAGCCGGTCGACCAGCACCCCGAGCGTGCGCTCCAGCGAGGCGCCCGAGCTGGCGTCGCCGACGCGCATCGTCTCCTCCAGGCGCTCTTCCGCCAGGCGCGGCTGAAGCGGGCTGTCCTCCCCACAGGCCAGCCGATGCGCCAACGCCCCCGCCTCCCCGAAGCGGTCGCTCAGCGCCGGGCGCCCGAGTCCCACCAGCTCGCCGAGCGTGCGCACGCCCAGGCGCGTCAGCGGCTCGAGCAGTTGCTCCGTCTCCGCGCGGAAGCCCAGCAGCTCGATCGGGCGCCCCGCCAGCCAGCGCCGAGCCTCACCGTCCTCGAACGTCAGCGGGCGGCGAGAGCGCACCGCCAGCGCCGCCGCGAGCGCACAGAAGCGCGTCGGTCCCGCCCCCACGCGCATGTGCCGATCGCCCCCCGCGATCAAGCGTCGCCCGGGCGAGCGGCTTGTCCGCCCGCCCGCGACCCCCGCTCCCCCTCCCACCTCGCACGCTTCGGCGATCACCGCGGCGTCGGACCCATACAGCCCGCGCAGCGGCTCGGTCGCGAAGTAGGCGAGCCCCGCGCGCGCCGGCTCCACCGCCGCGCCGATCGCTTCCAGCGCGCGCAGCCTGGCCTCCCACGCCTCCTCCACGCCGACGGGGTCGGCGGGCACAAGCGCCAGGTCGGGGCAGCGGGCAAGCGCCTCCCCAAGCGCCATGCCCCGCCGTACGCCGCGTGCCTCGGCCGCGCCCGACGCTTCCCCCACGCACTGCTGGGAGCCCGGTCGCGGAGCGATCGCAAGCGCCTTTCCCACCAGCGCTCGCGCGCTGCCGGCGGCGAGCGTCAGCTCGAAGCGAGGGATGTGGACGCACACGACCATGTACGAACGTATGTTCGCATAGGGCGCGGACGGATGCTCGTGCGCTAGTCCATCGTCAGCGGCCCGTCGGCCGAGCCGCTGAGGAACTGCCTGACGAAGGCGTTGTCCGAGGAGAACATCCGCTCGGCGTCGCCGGCCTCGACGATCCGCCCCTTCCACAGCACCGCGATGTATTCGCCGATCTGCCGCGCCGAGGCGATGTTGTGGGTGACGACGATGTAGGTGCCTTTGTGGATCTGGTGCATCTCCTGGATCAGATCGCACAGGAGCGCCGTGCGCACCGGGTCAAGGCCCGAATCGGGCTCGTCGAAGATCACCACGTCGGGCTCCATCACCAGCGCGCGCGCGAAGCCCGCGCGCTTGCGCATGCCGCCGGAGAGCTGCGAGGGGGCGTCGTCCATCGCGTCGGCCAGCCCCACGTCGGTGAGGCGGTCGGTGACGGTCTTGGCGATCTGCGCCTCGCTCTGGTCGGTGTGCTGGCGCAGCGCCAGCAGCTTGGGCATCGTCAATTTCGGCACGTGTTCGCCATGCACGACGACGTCGCCCGAGTCCGGGAACATGAGCCCGATCAGATGCTTGATCAGCACGCTCTTGCCGGTCCCCGAGGGGCCGAGCACGACCGTGATCGTGTTGTCGGGGATCGCGAGCGTCAGCCCGTTCAGGACCGGCACGCCGCCGAGGCGCTTGTGCACGTCGGTGCAGCGGATCGACCAGTCGCCCGCGTCGGGGTCGCCCGTCAGGTCGAGTTCGGTCGAGTGGTACTGATAGTCGGCGTACTGATCCTCGGCGCTCATCATTTACCACCGTAGAGGACGTGCGGGAACTGCCCGGTGAAGCCGTTGAAGGTGAACGGGCCCTGCTGGTTGCAGGCGGGCGCCGGGATCGCGTTCGGCGTTTCGGGCGCGTTGGCCACTTTGCCCTGGATCAGCTGTTCGATGAAGGTCTGGGAGATCGTCGCGTTGGCCGGGCCGCTCACCGACGGAGCCGTGGTCGCGCAGTTGCCGTTGCTGAACACCTGCAGGCCGCCGTTGCCGATCGTCCCGAATGCTCCCGGCTTGGGGTAGGGATTGGCGCGATCGGTGCCGATGCGCTGCGAGTAGACCGCGAGGCTCTCGGGCGTGAGCGTGTTCATCGCGGTCAGGTAGTGCTCGGAGGGCCCTCCGGGGGTATTGGTGTTTTTGCCGTGCGACTGCGTGGCCGCGGTGAAGTTCGCGAAGAACGCCTGCAGCTCGGGCACGTACTCCGAGAGGTACTGCAGGAACGGATCGAAGTTGTGCAGGATCGGGCGGAATTCTTCGAGTTGCGTCTTCGTCAGCGACAACATCTTGCTCGTCAGCGGCAGCCCCTTCTTGGCGGCCTTCGTCAGCGGCCCGAGCGAGCTGAGGAAGTTGTCGAACTGCGGCGCGAACGGCTTGGCGGCGTTCAGGAGCGGCGAGAGCTTCTTCTCGACGGTCTTGAATTCATCCAGGAACGGGCTCGCGTCGTCGGCGAAGCGATCGAGTTCTTTCAGCGCCGTGCGCGAGTTGCGCTCGAAGTCCGGCAGCGCCCGGAAGGCCGCGGCAAATGCCTGGCTGCCTTCGGCGGCGGCGTGGAAGGTGCGCTCGCCGTTGACGATCAGCCCTTCGAGCTGGTGGTCGCGACTGCCGAGCGCGTTGAACACGACGCCGGTGTTCTTGATGAGCTGCCGCACGGCCCCCTCTTGGGAGTCGAGGATCCCGACCAGCGTGTTCGCGTGTTCCACGAACGGGTGCAGCGAGGCGAAGTCGGCGTTGATCTGTTCGCCGCGGCCGTCGATCCCTTCGGCCACGGACTGCTGCCAGATCTGGAAGTCGCGCCTGGTCTTCGGATCGAACGCGGACAGCAGCCCGTCGAGCGTCACCGACGGTTCGACCTGGCTGTCGGCGAGCTGGCCTTTGTCGGGCAGGAACGCGCCCTTGTGGCCGCCTTCCTGAGGGATCAGCTGCACGTAGGTCTCGCCCAGCAGCGTCTTCTGACGCAGGATCGCGTGCATGTTGGCGCGGATCGGCGCGTACTTCTTGTTGATTTCCATTTCCGCGCGCGTGCGCCCGCCGTCGCCCAGCTTGAGTGCGACGACCCGCCCGATGTCGACGCCGCTGACGCGGACTTCCGACTGTTCGGCCAGTGCCAGCGACTCGGGGAAGGCGACGGTCATGCGGTAGCCCTTCGGCTTCAGCGGCAACGGCCCGCCGAAGGACTCCCACAGGAACAGCAGCAGCCCGAAGCAGCTCAGCACGAACAGGATGATCACGAGCATGTTGCCGAGCGTCGGCGCGCGCTTTTGCATCTAGCGAGCACCCCCCTTCGACTTCTTCGCGGCCTGCTTCGCGTTGCTCGCGGCCTTTGGCCTTGCCGCCCTCTTCCCGCCCGTGGCCTTCGGCTTCGCCCCCGCTTTGCCGAACGTCGGCGTGAGGCCCGAGAGCAGGCCGGCGCCGGGCGCCTTGACGGGTTTGACCGAATGCACGGCGCTGGCTTTCACGCCGCCTTTGACCAGCCCCTGACTGATGCAGGTCTGCGCGTCGGGCGGCTGCAGCAGCCCGACCAGCAGGTTCACGTTCGGGTTGACTTCCGCAACGCCTTTGAAGATCGGCGCGACTTCGCAGTTGAGGTAGACGAGCGTGCGCCCGAGCACGCCGCTGGCGTCGGAGGAGCTGACCACGCTGTTGAGGTTGTGGTTGGCCCAGTCCAGGAAGAACAGGAAGCCGCCCTGGCTCTTGCCGGGGTTGTTCGCGAGCTCGTTGAAGAATTCGTTGAACACGCCGAAGCTCGTCGCGAGCTTTGGGAACGATTCGGCGAGCTCTTTGGTGTCGGGTGCGATCTCGTTGATCGTGGGCAGCACTTCGCGCGCGAACGGGCGGATTTCGTTCTTGATGATCGGCGTCGTCGCCAGCGCGAGCTTGCGCGTCGCCTCGTTGGCCGGCCCCAGCGCGCTCGCGAACGGCTGCAGTTTGTGCAGCGTCGGACCGAGCACGTGCGCCGCTGTCGCGAGCTTGCCCAAGCCGCTGCGCGTCTTCTTCAGCGCGCCCGGGAGTTGCCGCACGAGGCTCTGGACGTTCTGGTCCTCCTTGGCGAACGTGCCGAACACGGCGTTGGAAGCGTCGACCAGCTCGGAGAGCTGCTTGTCCTTGCCGCCGAGCGCTTCCACGAGCAGGCGGAAGTTATGGATCGCATGGGCGGTGTTTTCGTGGCGAAGAGCGAGCTCCTTGGAGATTTCCTGCACCTCGCGGGTGAGCGGGGCAAAGCGCTTGAGCGTCGCGGAGAACGCTTTGCCGTTGCCCTTGAAGCCTTCGCCCGCGCCCGCCAGGAGCTCTTGCAGATAGGCCCGCGTTTCGGCGTCGAGCGAGGACAGGAATTCATCGAAGTTGACGTTCGGCGCCGTCTGCGAGAGCGGCAGCACCGTGCCGCTCGCCAGCTTGCCCGCCGAGGGCGTCCCCGGGTTGACCTCGACCGTGATGTCCTGCAGCTGCGTCTTCGGACGCAGCAGCAGCGTCGCGTTGCGGTAGATCCGCGCGTATTTCGGTGTGATTTTCATCGTCACGGTCGCGACGCCGTTGTGCAGGTCGACGCTGGCGACTTCGCCGACCTTCGCGCCCGCGATCGTGACGGCCTGGCCCTGGCCCGGCGTCACCGCCTGCGCGGTCTGGATGTCGGCCTTCAGCGTGTAGTAGTCGCGCCCGAAGATCGGCACCCAGCCCGGGAGCTTGAGATTCTCGTGGGCGAGGATGTAGCCGCCGACCGCCGCGGCGATCACGACCATCGTGATGACCGCGATGAACGCCGTGCGGTAGCGCTCGATCTGGTCGCGGACGGTCAGGCCGCCGGAGCGTTTGTGTCCGGGTGTCGTCTCAGGCGTGGACATCATTCAGATCCATCCGCCGCGCCCTGCGAGAGCGGTCCGTTGAATTCGGGCAGCGCCTGCGTGTAGCAGGGCACCAGCGGCTTGTAGGCCGGCTCGGTCTTCGGGAACGACGGGCGCGTCCCCTGCGGCGCAAGCGAAGCGTGCGCGAGCAGTTGCAGCCCGTTGTTGTTCGGGTGGTTCTCGGCGCTCGCTTTGCCCGAGCGGATCGTCGGGCCACCGGCGCCGATCAGGAACTTGGTCAGCGTGCCGTTGCCGTCGAAGGTCTGACCGATGCCCGTCAGGCCGGTCAGGCTGTACCAGAACTCCTTGTAGTCCTCGACGCCGCTCGTGGCCGAGCCGTCCTGCAGACGTGTGTTGCCCGCCGGGATGAAGACTTTTGTCAGGCACTTGTTGAAGAGTTCGGTCTGCTTGTAGAACGGCGTCTGTTCGGCGGTCAGCTGCGCAAGCTGCGGGGTCGCCGCCAGCAGCCCCTTGGCGACTCCGCCGAGCTCGTTGGGCGCGAGCGACGCCTGCACCTGTTCGATCCAGGGCAGCGTTGCGGTCACGGTCCGGGGGGTGTTTTTCACGCCGGGCAGGATGTCGGTGGCGAACGTCTTTGTCGGACCGAAGGCGCGGTCGAGTTCGCGCAACCCGGCGGTGATGCTGTGCAGCGAGCTGGGCAGCACCGCAACTGCCTGGCGCAGGCTCGGCGCCTGCACGGCGAACGAGTGGAAGAAGCTATTGAAGTTGCCGATCAGTTCGCCCAACTGCTGCTCGTGCACGTTCAGCGCGCTCGTGACTTTGCCGATGCTCTTGACGAGCTTGGAGAGGTCGTGCTGTTCGGTGCCGGCGATCGCCTGGTTGATGATCGCGCCGCCACGCTCGGCCGAGGGCGCGCGCCGGTAGGTCTTGTTGAGCGCTTCAGCGGCGTTGATCCCACGCACTTCGGGGTCCTGTTCGGCGTCGTCGGCCTTCGAGGGCTTGCGCGTCAGGCCGTCGCCGTAGCCGATCAGGAAGTCCTGCAGGTTCGCGCGCGTGTCGGTGTTCAGCGCGTCGAGCACCTGGTCGATCTGCACGGGATCCGAGGACTGCGTGCTGGGCAGCGTGGCGCCCGAGGACAACGTCTTGGCGGACGGGCTGCCGGGCTGCAGTTCGACGAACCAGTTGCCTTCCAGGAAGATGCGCGGGCGGACCTTCACCGTCGCGTCGGAGTGCAGCGGCAGACCGCGGCCTTCGATTTCCATTCTCACCAGCGCCATCGAGCCCTGGCGCTTGATGTGCGTGACCTTGCCGACGTCCACACCCGCGATGCGCACCGGCGACTTGCCTTTGATGTTCAGCGCACTGGCGAACTGCGCGTTCAAGCGGAAGCCGTGTTTAAACGGGACGTGCTTGGTGAAGCCGAAGTAGATCGCGATCGCGACGATCACGATGAACACGATCGCAAAGCGGATCGGGCTCGTGCGGTTCAGTTCGACGACCGGGATCTCATCGTGGCGGCGCCACCAGCGAAGACGGCTCACTTCTTCTTCCCCTTCGTCTTCTTGGCGGACGTCTTCTTGGTCGCCTTCCTCGGCGCCGCCTTGGCGAGCCCGAGGTCCTTGAGCTGGGCCGACGAGTACTTTTCGCCATACAGGTCCTGTTCGCGATCGGTGAATTCGCGGTTGGTCGCGACCTTGCCCGGCAGGTTGTTGCCGTCGACCAGCTTGCCGGCTTCGTAGCTCTCGTTGGCCGCTTCGCAGAGTTTCGGCTGGCCCGGGCCGCCGACGTTCGGGTATGGGTTCAGGTGCAGGTGGTTGTTGTCGACGATCACGTTCGAGGAGATGTTGGCTTTTTCGACCGACGGGCCGTTGGCGGGCACGGCCGAGGCGAAGCCCTCGTTGTTGGGGCCCAGCGGAGCGAGCTTCCCGCCCGCGCGCCCGACCGTGCCGACGCCGACGTTCTCGGACTCGAGGCTCGCGACGTTGCGGAACGCGAGCGTGATGTAGTTGCAGTACGCCTGGACCGGCGCGAGGCCCGCCAGCAGCGGGTTGCCGAACTGCAGCGTCTGCGTGAAGTCTTCCAGGCCCGCGGTCACGATCGGGTCTTCGGCGAACTGCTGCAGCGCCTGTGCGGATTCGGAGAGCTCGTCGTTCAGCTTGGTGGCTTCGTTGAGGTTGACCGCGCCGACCGCGAAGGCGTGGCCGAGCGGCTGGGCGACCGTCGTCAGGGCTTTCGCACTCGGGCGCAGCAGGCGCATGAATTCGGTGCTCTTTTCGGTGAACGCCGCCTCGTGGGGCAGCGAGTAGATCGCCTGTTCGAGCGAGGCCGGACCCTCCGCGGTGGCTTCTTCGAGCGATTTCGCGACGCCCGCCCAGGCCTTGAAGAACGTGTCCTGCTCGCTGAACAGCGCCGCGTTCTGCTCGGCCACCGGCGCCGTCTCTTCCGCCGGGCGGTCAAGCCCTTTGAAGAACCCGCGCAGATCGGTCTGCGGCGAGGCGAGGTTCTGCAGGACCGGAATCCCGTGGTTGACCAGGGGGCGCAGGGTGTGGATCGTTTCGTTCAGTTCCAGGCCACGACCCGCGAGACCATCGCCGAAGTTGTTCGTGTTGATCTGGATCGCGGTGCGCGTCTTTTCGTCGAACATGTTGAAGAGTTGATCGATGTCGACGGGTTCCCTGGTCTGGTCCACCGGGATGTCTTGGCCCGCCTTGATCGTCTTGCTCGAGTGGCCCTTTTCGAGTTCGAGGTACTTCAGCCCGATCGCCGAGACCGACAGCACGATCGCTTTGGTGTCGGCGGGCAGCGGTTCGAGTTTCTTTTCCAGCTTCAGCGTCGCGACCGCGGTGATCTTCCCGGTCGAGGGGTTCTGGTGCGGCGTCAGCGAGCCGATGATGCCGACGCGAGTGCCCGCGATCCGCACCTGGTTGGCCGGCTGCAGGCCCGAGCCCTCGGGAAGCACCACTTTGACGTTGTACGTCGGCACGAACGGCAGGCCGTTGTTGGCGTTGTAGGAGAGGAACACGGCCACCACGACGATCAGCGTCGTGACCGCTCCGATCAACAGCGGGCTGCCGGCCAGGGATGTGTTGCGCCGACGGTTCATGGCGTCTGAGAGGGGTCGCAGCTGAGCTGTTCTGAGTCGGCGAACGGCGAGGAGCCGTCGGCCGCGGGCTGGGTCGACGCGCCCGGGCAGCGTCGAAGCTGCCCGGATTTCAGCCCCGCAAGCGCCTGCGTCACGCTCGCGGCAGGCGTCAGGTTGTTGTTCGATCCCAGCGAGAAGTCGGGGAACACCGGGCTCAGGCGGGCGTAGTGACCGTCGGCGTCGTAGTAGGCGCTCGCCTGTCCGAACTCGCGCAGCGTGCCCTCGAAGTCAGGCGAGTAGGGACCGAAGAAGGCGGTGATCGGCACCGATTCCCGCAGCGACTGGACCGCGACCGGCGTCGCTGTCGTGAGTTGCCCAACCAGAGCCGGCAGCGCGTTGGCGAAGTCGGTCAGGTCGTTGTTCGGGCCGGGTTTGTTGAACGACAGCGCGAAGTTCTTGACGACCGGCGTAGCCGTGGTCACCAGCGGCGTGAGGTTCGTGAACAGTTGCGTCAACGGCTTGACCGTCGGCTTGGAGGCGTCGACCAGCTTTTTCAGCGCACCGAAGGTCGAGGGCAGCTGCGCGAAGGTGCGCTCGCCCTGCTGGAAGGCCCCCGGCAGTTCTTTCAGCCCCTTCGCGAGGTTCTCCTGCTCTGAGCCGATCGCCGTGAACGTCGTGTTGGCGTTTTCGACCAGATCCGAGAGCTGGTCCTTGCGCGCGCCGATCGTCGTCACGGCCTTGGCCGTTTCGACGAGGAACTTCGTGAACGTCGACTGGTCGCGCACCAGCTCGGCGAAGAAGTGGTCGGTGGCGTTGATCGACGGCGCGAAGTATTCGGTCGATTCGCCAAGCGTCTTGCCCTGCCCGACGTACTGTTCGGCCGTGCCCTGGATGAACTGCTGCAGGCCCTTGCGCGTCTTCGGGTTGAACGTGTTGAAGAGCTGATCGAGATCGGTCACGTCCTTGGTCAGGCTCGCGGGCAGCCTCGTGCCCGAGGACAGCGCCTGCGCGTTGTTGGGGCCCGGACTCAGCGCGACGTAGCGGTTGGCGACACTGGAGAGCGAAGGCACCCTGACTTCCGCCTTGGTTCCCGCGTGCAGCGGGGCCAGCGAGGAGTCGACGTGGATCGTCACGATCGCTTTGAAGTCGTGCGTGAGCGAGATTTCGGTGACGCTGCCGACCGGCACACCGCCGACCTGCACCTGATCGCCGCGGACGAGCTGGTCGCCTTCGGCGAATTCGAGCTTGTAGGTCGCACCGCCACCGCCGCCGAAGACCAGGTAGGCGATCACCACGACGATGACCGCCAAGGCGCCGATCGCGAGCGGCCGGCCGAAGCGCCCGCGGGCAGAACGAGCGCGGCGTGGCGGCAGCGGCTCGCGCGGCGGCGGTGGCGCGGGCGGCGGCGGGCTGGGTGGAGTAGTCGTCGCCATCGCCTTAGTCGCCCGCCCCCTGGGTCGCGCTCGCGTGCACGGGGATCGCCGCCGCCGAGGGGCCGTTCGAAACCTTCGGGTCGGGGATTTCACCAAGGCGTGAGATCAGCTTGATCCACTGCCCGGGCGTGATCGAGGAGGTCAGCGACCCGGCCAGGCCGGCCTGCGCAAACGGCCTGAAGCCGACGTGGATGTGGTTGTAGTGGTCGGCTTTCGCGAGCGTGTTGTCGGCGCCGGGATAGCTCATCAGGCTGATGATCTGGTGCGGCTTCATCGATCCCTGCAGCGTCAGCAGCTTGCGGATCGTCGTGTCGGTGATCGAGCCCGGCCCCTGGTGGCCGACGATCGGGATGCCGTTGATCGCGGAGATGTCGACTGCGTCTCCGGTCGAGTGCTCGGACACGTTGCCTTCGGTCGTCAGCTCGGAGTGCCCGCACTTCAGCGCCGAGACCGTCGGCTTCAGACCCGAGACCGCGAGGAACTCGAGCGTCGCCAGCACGCGGCGGTCAATCTGCCCGGTCTGGACGTCCTGGCGCCCGCAGGGGTAGATGTCGATGTCGGAGTTGGCCGGCACCTGCTGCTGGAGCTGTTCCTTTGACTCGAGCAGCACCTGCCCCGCGGTCGGCGCGTCGGCCAGGAACGGGTTCTGGCCCTTGGCACGGAAGATCGAGCTGTTCTCGAGCTGCACCCAGCCGTCGAGGATCGGCTTCGGGTCGATCAGGGGAGCGCCTACGCCCGCGGGCCGGATCTGGAAGAACATGCGCGATTCGCCGCCCTGACCCTCGGCGGGTTCGGCTTCGCCGACGTGGCCGAGCACGGTGCCCGCGATCACCCTCGCGCCCGCGTGCAGTTCGTGCAGGTAGACGTCGTCGGGACCGGAGCGGAACTCGCGCGGGGCCGTGCCGGTCGACGGGGTCGAGGCGCTCGATTCCTGAGAGCCTGCGGCGGGCGCCGATTCGCTGGATTCGGAGTTCGCTTCCGATGGGGCCGCCTGGGCGCCCTCGGAGGGCGCGGCCGAGCCGGCGTCGGGCTGAGCGCCGGATGCCCCGGACTGGGTCGTGGTCGTTCCAGAGCCTGGCGCGGGTGCTTCCAGTCCGCTGGTGGCACCCAGCGAGAGGGCCGAGATCCCCTGAGCTTCTTCACTTGGCGCCGCGGTGGCGGTGTGCGTGCCCGCCGTGGCCGGGCCCGTCGGATGGGGTTCGTCGGCTTCGCCCGTGTGCGTCGAGGGTTGCTCGGAGGTGCTGCCGTCATGGGGCTTGAGCACCGGGTAGAGCGTCGCGACGCTGCCGAGTTTCGCGTAGGTGTAGGTGTTGCCATAGGCGTCGCGCAGCGAGATGAAGTGCCCGAGCGTCGGCGAGTCGCCCATCTGCACGACCTGGCCGTCCTGAACCGCGATCACCGGAGCGTTCGCTTCGGAGTAGATCGTGGTGCCGGGGATTTCGCCCGAGGCGTTCGCCAAGGAGCCGCTCGCCGTCGCGGCCGGGGCCTGAAGGAAGCCGTCGCTGAAGTGCGCCCTGGCGTGTACGGGGAAGCGGGCCTCGGTCAGGCCGGTGATCGCGCCCAGGAGCTGGTCGGGGGTGCCGCCGAGCAGCTTCGCGCGCAGCATCACCGATTCGACATATGCCTGGGAGTGGTTGTAGGAGAAGATCGCGCCGCGGACGTCGCTCGTCGCACCGGCCGCACGCAGGTAGCGCGCGGCGGCGAAGATCGCGTCGGCCGGGTTGTATGGATCCTTGAAGCCGTCGCCGTTCGCGTCGACGCCGTACGTTTCCCACGAGGAGGGCAGGAACTGCATCCAGCCCTCGGCGCCCGCGCTGGAGACACTGAGGTCGCGTCCGTAGTCGGTCTCGACCTCGTTGATCGCCGCGAGCACCTGCCAGGGAACGCCGTAGGCGGTGCCCGCCGCCTGGAAGATCGGCAGCAGGAACGGCGGGATGCGGAAGCTTTCGATGAAGAAGCCCGGCACGCCCGCGATCGAGGAGGACAGCGACAGCGGCAGTGGCGGCGTCAGCGCAGAGGGCTTGGGCGCGCGCTTGCCCCGCTTGGGCGTGGCCTTGGCGCCGCCGTTTGATCCTTCCTGCTTGGCGCCCGCTTCGCCGCCCTGGGACTTCGATCCGCCCTGGCCGCCGGCTCCGGGCCTGCCGGACGGGCTGCTGCCCTGAGCGCTCTGACCGCTCACCTGCGGCGCGGCCGTGACCTGCGGTGCGCTCGGCGTCGCCGTGGTCGGCGTGGGCGCTTCCACGGTCGTGCCCGCGCTCGGCGTGGTGGGCGTCGGCGCTTCCGGCACGGGCGCGGCGGACGTGGTTTCTACCGGCGGCGCGGTTTCGGTGGTCGAGCCGGTCGTCGTCGCGCCTTCTTCGGCGGCGAGCGTGCTCGCCGGGAGCATCAGCAGCAGAACCGCGACGGCGGGGAGCAGGAGCTTGGACGGGCGGGTCATCTCTGGCTCAGTTCCCCAGCAGGTAGTTGAGGAGCATGCCGTCGGCGCCGGAGCTTTCGGCCGAGGGCGTGTAGTAGGTCGTGCCCGCGCTCGCGCCACCGACAGGCTTTGAGACGGGAGTTGCTTCGGAGCCCGCGCTCGTGCTCGCGGTGCCCGGGGCGACTTCGATGGCACCCGGGTATTTCGCGCGCGCCTGTGCCGGGGTCGCGCCTTTCAGTACGGCCAGCGTGCGCGCCATCACGATGCTCGTGCCACTGTTGCGAGCGATCTTCGCCGACTTGAGCGACGCCGTTGAAGCCGAACTCGGCGCTTTGCCTGTGTTGAACAGTTTGCCGGAGGCGCAGATCGAGCTTGGGATGACCACATAGGTCAAGCAGGTCGTACCGACGATTTCCGCGCGCAGGAAGTGCCCGAGCGCGTCATAGCCGTTGGTCGTGCCGGCGCCGAGGAAGATGAAGTCGAGCAGCCGCTCCAGGCCGCCGGTGTCGCGCAGGCTGGTCAGCAGTTCGGAGGCGTTGAAGGCAAACGGCTTGGCTTCTTTGCCAAGCGTCGCCAGCCGCGCCAGCAGCGGCTGCACGGCGGTCAGCGCGGGCCCCGAGACTTTCGTGGTCTGCCCGAGGTTTTCGAAGAACTTGGTGGAGCTCTTCGAGAAGGCGGGCAGGCTCGTGAATGCCTTGTCGATGCCCGGCGCCGCAACTTTCAAATCGTTGAACACCGGCGTCGTCTGATCGGCGAAGCGACCGAGACGATCCATCGCGGGACCGAGTTCTTTGAGGAACTTGGGCAGCAGCTGCAGGTTGCGCTGAAGCGCACCGCGCTGGTGCGCGCTGGCCTGCGCGACCGTGTTGCTCTGTTCGATGAAGTCCGCGACCTTGTCGCGTACGGCGGCAAACGGCTGCAGCGCCTGATCGGAATCGACGGCGAGTTTCGCGAGCACATGGTTCTCGCGCGCGAGGATCCCCAGCACCTTGTTGAGTTCCTGAAGCGCCGGGTTGGCACGCTGGATGACCTCGTGCAGGTCGCTGCCGCGCCCGGCCAGACCGGCGCCGAGCTCGTTGAGGATGATCGTGAAGCGCTGGCGCTCGGGCAACCGCGAGATGTCGCCAAGCAGGTCGACGTCCACCGGGCTGTGCGTGTTGTTCACCGGCAGCAGGAGCTGGCCCGCGCCTTCCTGACCCTTGGGGATCTTCTTCAGCGCCGGCGGCAGCGGTGTGCCCGCGACGCGCGGCTGGGTCGGCAGGCAGTCCACGAACTTCTCCCCGATCAGCGCCTGCGGGCGAATCGTGCAACTCGCATCGGCGCGGAAGTCCTTGAAGCCGGCGTTGGAGATGTGCAGGACGACGGCGGCCTTGGCCTGGGAGGTCGGCGTGACCGAGCCGACCGTGCCGACCTTCACACCGCCGATCTTGACGTTCTCCCCGGGAATGATGTTGGCGGCGTCGTCGAACACCGCGCGAACCGTGTAGCTCCCGTTGGAGCCCCCCGCCGAGGTGGCTAGAAGCACGACCGCTGCAAGCGCGGCCACGCTGAAGAGGGCCGCGACCGCGGCCGCACCTCTCCTCCACCCGACGATCTTCGTCCTCAACCCTTTCCTTCCTTGAAGTTCATACAACGAGCGGGCGGCCCCACCTGCGCGGTGAGGCCGCCCGTCCGAGTTTCGCTGCCGGCGATTTTACGCCCCCCATGGGCGCGATCGCCGTCCTACTCGACTACTTGGGGCACGGAGTCTTGTAGGTCACCGTGACCGTTTCCGCGGGAATCCCGAATTCACGTTCGCCGCCGTAGGAGCCGCCGAAGATCAGTTCGGCCTTGACGGGGAAGCCGCCCTTCGGGCACTTGTTCGGAAGCGTGCCGTAGGAGATCAGCTTCTTGCCCTTTTTGATCGCCGCGCCGACCTTGACGTTGATGTTCTTGGTCGATGCGAGCGGGGCGCCCGGGACCGTCGCGATCGCCGGCACGAGCGACTTCAGCTCGAGGCCGTACGGCGCCTGGCCGGAGTTGACGTAGGTGCCGGTCGAAACGAATTCCAGCGATACCGGGCTGGAGCCCTGGACGTAGAACAGGAGCGATTTGCTCGGACCGAAGAACGCCTGCAGCTTCGCTTCCTCAGGGACACGTTCCGTGCCGAAGGAGACTTCGCCGAGCGCGTTGCCGACCGGGCTGGCGACCGAGCTTTTGTTGCAGCCGCTCGGGCCGGTGTTCTTCAGGATCGCTTCCGAGCACGTCGGGAAGCCGGAGCCGTTGATCTTCGCGCCCGCAGGCAGGAAGAAGTTGACCTGGGCCAGCGGCGGGATGCCGCCTTCGGGCTTCTGCGGCGTCGCGCCGTAGCCCGAGCCCGAGATCACGAAGTTCGCTTCGAGCGCCGCTCCGAGCCCGCCCTTGCCGGGCAGGATGTTGCCCGTGTGCGGGTATGTGCCGCCACCGGGCTTCGGGATCGGCAGGGCCTTGGCTTTCATGGTGACCGTCGGCGCGGCCGACGCGGCGGCCGGTAGCGCTGCAGCGGCAAGGCAGCCGAGCAAGGCCAGACAGGTGGATGCTCTGCGCATCAGTTTCTCTCCTCTGTTGATGGACAGGTCCGCCTCGATCCGGGTAGCTCCGGAACCATTGCCGGTCCGGCGATATCGAGATCCCCGGCAAACTGACCGGAGAACAGTGGCGACGTCTTCAGACAACATTATCCATCGCTGCCGACCGCTGCAAGTTGCAAGCGGCTCCGTATCCCGCATTTGCAGGCAATCATGCAAATCGGCCCTGCTCCGGCGCCCGCAAATCGCTACCAAGCGGTCGAACAACCCGATTCTGGGGAATACTCGACCTCCAGCTAAGGCTTAGACTTCAGCGCCCGCGCCAAAGCGCGCTTCAGCAGCTCAGCCCGCCGACAGCTCGAGCTCATCGCCGGCGAAGGTGACCCCGACCGGTTCGAGGATCACCTGACGCGGCCCTTCCTCGACGCGCCCTGCCAGCAGCGACGAGAGGCCGAGGCCCTGTGCCAGCTCCACGAGCGTCGAGCCGCTCCCGCGCGCGCAGTACAGCGCGAAGCCCGCGCCCATGTTGAACGTCGAGTAGGCCGCGTGCGGTTCCAGGCCCGCCTGCGCGACGAGGAACTCCAGCACGGTAGGCGTCGGCGGCAGCCGCTCGATCCGATATGTCAGCTCGCGCGGCGGGCGCATCAGCTTCAGCAGCCCGTGGCCGGTGATGTGACTGAGATATGTGAGCGGCAGCTCCTGCTGCTGGGCGGCGGCGATCAACGGCACATACATGAGCGAGGGCGCGAGCAGCGACTCGCCGAAGCTCGTGCCGTCGGCCAGCTCGGTCGCGTAGCCCGCGGGCAGCCGCCCCGCGATCAGCCGCGCGAGCGAGGCGCCGTTGGCATGCAGCCCGCTGGAGGCGACGAGCACGATCTCATCGCCCGCCGCGAGCTGCTCGCCGAGAATCGGCGCACGTCCCGCGGGCAGCGCGCCTACGGCGGCGCCCGCGAGCTCGATGTCGCGCTCGTCGAGCAACCCGGGCAG
This sequence comes from Solirubrobacteraceae bacterium, assembly GCA_036267655.1. Taxonomy (GTDB): domain Bacteria; phylum Actinomycetota; class Thermoleophilia; order Solirubrobacterales; family Solirubrobacteraceae; genus Palsa-744. The sequence goes on along the minus strand of DATAVP010000033.1, from coordinate 36,953 downwards.
CGACGGCGACTCGCCTCCACCCCAGGCGCAGCCCGCGTCCTCACAGGCACGGCGCCAGCCCTCGAGCAGCGCGGCCGAGCGCTCCGGGTCCCGATACCAGTCCGAGGCTCCGGTCGCGAAGTAGGCGTTCACCACCAGCGGCAGCGCGCCCACGCAGCAGAGGTCGTTGAGGATCGCGGCCACCGTGTCATAGGCGACGTCGCCGAAGCGGTTGACGCCCTGCTGTTCGAGCACGTGGCGAGCGACGATCGACTTCGTGCCGAGCCCCTCGACCACGAACGCGAAGCTGCGACCGTCCAGCTCGAACACGAACGCCGGCTCCCCGCGCGAGGCGTCGAGCGCGCGGGCGCCGTGCGCCGCCAGCAGCGGCGAGGTCGACAGCGCGTTGGCCATCGCCAGGCGCTTGCCCGCGTCCAACGCGTCGTAGTCGACGCCGGCCTCGCGGTAGCTCGCCGTGCCGGGCTCGTCGCTCATCGCGCCAGCCTATGACCTCAGGTGGCGCCGTGCTGCGCGCGCCAGCACGAGCGCGCGCCGTGGCAGTCCTCGATCCGCACGAGCGTGCGGTGCAGGCGCCGCTCGCGACCACGCGAGAGCGCCGCCGCGAGATTGTGCAGCTCGAAGGGGTCGCGCCTGAGGTCGTAGTACTCGCGTTCGCCCGTCGCGTACTCGACATACAGGCTGCGGGGCGTCCTGATCGCCTCATAGCTGGGCGGGTTGCCCGAGCCCCGCGACGGCAGGTCGGGGTCGCCGGCGTCGAGCACCCGCCCGTGGTGCTCGATCAGCACGTCGCGCCGCCAGGCCGGCGCGCGGCGGCCGTGCCACAGCGCGAGCAGGCTGTGACCGTCCACGCTCGGCGGGACCTGCGCGCCCGCCAGTTCCTCGAAGCTCGGGCACAGGTCGATGTTCTCGCTCATCTGCCCGACCGTGCGTCCCGCGGGCACGCCGGGGCCGGTCACGATCAGCGGGACGTTGATGTCGGTGTCGAACGCCGTCAGCTTGCCCGGCCGCAGGCGGTGCTCGCCCATGTGCAGGCCGTTGTCGGAGCTGAACACGATGTAGGTATCGCGCGCAAGGCCCTTCGCCGCGAGCTCGGTCTCGATCGCGCCGATCATCCGATCGACCGCTTGTACCGCTTGGGCGCGCTCGCGGAACTTGGCGTCGATCTTCGCGACCTGAAAAGGACCCAGAGGCTGGAAGCTGCGCAGCCAGGCGGGCTCTTCGGTGCCGACCGTGTTGAAGGCGGGCGTGCGCGGGGCGCGCAGCCCGGGGAACTCGCCGTAGTCGCGACGTGCCGGCGTGTAAGGGGAGTGCGGCGCGAAGGTCGCGAGCTCCAGCAGGAAGGGTCGGCGCGCCGCGGCGGAGCTGTCGATGAACGACAGCCCCTTGCGCTCGATCACGTTCGTCAGGTAGTCGCCAGGGCGGTAGCCATAGGCGCGCACATGACCGTCGCTGTTCATGTGGTACCCGTACTCCGGGTAGCCGTCACCCGCGACGTCCCACTCGCTCCAGCCGGGCGGCACCAGTTTTCCGCCGGGGGCGTTCGGCCGGTAGCCGTTGAGATACTTGCCCATCAGCGCCGTGCGGTAACCCACCCGCTGCAGCGCCACCGCGAAGGTTTCGCGCTGCTCGCCGCGTTCGCTGAAGGTTTCATAGCCGCCTTCGGGCGGACTGTTGTCAAACACGCGTGTGTCGTGCGGGAAACGTCCGGTCAGGATCGACGCACGCGAGGGGCAACACAGCGAGTCGGTTACGAAGTAGCTGCTGAATGTCTCTCCCCCGCGCTGCATCTGCAACACGTGCGGCATGTAGCGGACCAGGTTCTGCGATAGATCGTCGGTCAGCACGAACACGATGTTCGGGCGTCGCCGCGGTCCGCGGGCGCCTGCTCCACCGCCGCTTCCGGGCCCGCGCGTCCCGCCGCCGCCCGCGCCGGACGCAATCCCCGAGCCGGTGGCGGACGAGCCCGTGTGCGAGCCGCGACTCGACCCCGCGCCGCCCGAGCCCCCGCAACCCGACAACGCGACGAGCGCCAGCACGACCAGCGCCCCGCTGAGGCGCGGCGCCGGCGCGACCGGCAGATGGAATCTCATCGACCTCATCGGCGCGCACACGGTAGCGGCCGCCGATGAAGCATCGGCCGCGAGCTGCGGAGAGTCGATATACACCGTTCTGTTCCGTTCACCGGCCCGAGGCCGGATCAAAGGAGAGACGATGGACTTCGAGCCGAGCGAGCGCTGTACCGAGTTCAAGGAGCGCCTGGGCACGTTCATGGACGAGCACGTCTACCCGGCCGAGGAGGTCTACTCCCAGCAGCTGCGCGACTCGGGCGACCCGCACTTCCAGCCTCCGATCATGGAGGAGCTGAAGAAACGCGCTCGCGACGCAGGGCTGTGGAACATGTTCCTGCCGGACGAGGAGCACGGCGCGGGGCTCTCCAACAGCGACTACGCCCCGCTCGCGGAGATGCTCGGGCGCTCGCCGATCGCCTCGGAGGCCTGCAACTGCTCGGCGCCGGACACCGGCAACATGGAGGTGCTGACCCAGTTCGGCACCCCCGAGCAGAAGCAGCGCTGGCTGACGCCACTGCTCGAGGGCGAGATCCGCTCGGCCTTCGCGATGACCGAGCCCGATGTCGCCAGCTCCGACGCGAGGAACATCCAGCTACGGATCGAGCGCGACGGCGAGGACTACGTGCTCAACGGGCGCAAGTGGTGGACGACGAATGCGCTGCACCCCCACTGTCGGATCATGATCGTGATGGGCAAGACCGACCCGGACGGTCCGACCTACAAACAGCAGAGCCAGATCCTCGTCCCGATCGACACGCCCGGCGTGACGATCATGCGCGGGCTGAAAGTCTTTGGCTACGAGGATCAGGACGGCCACGGCGAAGTCGACTTCTCCGACGTGCGCGTGCCGGCCACGAACCTGATCGCCGGCGAGGGCGACGGCTTCATGATCGCCCAGGCGCGGCTCGGCCCAGGGCGCATCCACCACTGCATGCGGGCGATCGGCGCGGCCGAGCGAGCGCTGGAAGCGATGTGCAAGCGCGCGATCTCGCGCGTCACCTTCGACCAGCCGATCGCGATGCGCGGCAACGTCCAGGACTGGATCGCCGAGTCGCGGATCGAGATCGAGATGGCGCGGCTGCTGACGCTGAAGGCCGCCTGGATGATGGACACGGTCGGCAACCGCCACGCGCGCACGGAGATCGCCGCGATCAAGGTGGCGGCCCCGAACGTGGCGCTGAAGGTGCTCGACCGCGCGATCCAGGTGCACGGCGGTGGCGGCGTCTCCGAGGACTTCGGCCTGGCCTCGGCCTACGCGCACCTGCGCACGCTGCGCCTGGCCGACGGCCCCGACGAGGTCCACAAGCTGTCGATCGCTCGGCGCGAGCTGGCGCCCTACATCCCGCGCGAGCAGTAGCAGCCCGGCGGCGGAGCGCCGCGCCGCCACCCGCCTCTGCATAGAGCCCGGCAAAAGGGGTAATCCCCTTTTGCGTCGGGCATCTCTCTATCACCCGACAGACAGAGCCTAAGTCTCAACGGGAGGTACAGAGTGAGGGATCAAAGCACGACGAGGTCATCTGCCCATGCCGTAGCCGAGGCGCTGTCGCAACGCGCCGGCCGGCCCTTGAGCCGACGCCGTGGATTCGGCGTAGCGGCGCTGCTGATCTCGCTGCTGATCCTGCCCGCCGCCGCCGCGCACGCCGCCGGCAGCCTGGGCGTGGCCAAGTGGGAAGCGGGCACCTGCAACGGCAACGAAGCCCAGGTCAAAGAATGTGAATACGCCAGCCCGCCCAGCGCCTTCTACACCCAGGCGGCGGGCCACCCCCCATGGGGCCTGACCGGCTTTGAACTGAGCAACTCCGGCGCCGCCCCGAATGGTTCGGCGCTCAAGCGCCTGCGCGTCGACGTGCCGCCCGGCCTCGCGGCCGACCCGCAGGCGCTGGCCGTCTGCTCGCGTTCGGACTTCGAAGAAAACAAATGCGCGGCGGACACGAAAGCCGGCTTCGTCGAACTGAAGGCCTACGTCGAAATCCCACTGGCGCCGCAGACGCTGACGCTCGAAGGCAGCGTCTACAACCTGCCGCAGGAACCGGGACTCCCGCTGGTGTTCGGGATCGACGTCGAAGGCATTCCGCCCCTGGTCAAAGACGTGCATCTGCTGCTGGAAGGGCACGTCAGCTACGCCCACGAAGACTCGCTCGCCGCGCGTGGCGTCCCCTCGGGCGACTTCCACGAGTGGTTTGAAATCAACAACATCCCGACCGAAGTCGCGGTGGAACTCCTCGGGCTCGAAGTCATCAATGCACCGCTGAAGACCGTCGAATCGAAGCTGTTCTTCGACGGCCACGCCGGCAAGGAAGGCAAAGAAAACTTCCTGACCATGCCGAGCAGCTGCGCCGCCCCCTCGACGTCCTATCTCGAACTCGAAACCTACCCCCCGGTGGAAAAGGCAAGCCTGCCGACCACGCCGCCGGTCAGCGTCGACGGCTGTGAAAACCCCGCGCTGCCGTTCGAACCCACGGCGACGATCGCGCCTGAAACCTCGCAGCACGAAAGCCCGGACGGGATCACGACCGACGTGCACGTCCCGCAGTTCGAAAAGTCGACCCAGCTCAACACCGCCGACATCAACGACGCGCATGTCACGCTGCCGGAAGGGCTGACGTTGAACCCCGCAGCCGTCAACGGCCTGCAGGCGTGCACCCAGAGCCAGCTCCACAAAGGCTCCGCGGCGCCGGCCGAATGCCCGACGGCCTCGAAGATCGGCACGGTAAACATCGAAACCGACCTGCCGCCCGGCAGCCTCGCGGGCAACGTGTATCTCGGCCAGGAAGACGGCACGCCCGCGATCACGGGTCTGCCACACCCGTTCCTGATGTTCATCGACGCCGAGAGCGTCTACGACGTGTCGGTACGCCTCGAAGGCCAGGTCTTCCCGAATCCGGCGACAGGACAACTGGAAGTGAGCTTCCTCGGCAACCCGCAGCTGCCCTTCAGCGATCTGACGCTGACGCTCAACGGCGGACCGCGAGCGGTGCTCGCCAACCCGCTGTCGTGCGACCCGGCGAGCACGAGCTTCTCGTTCAGCGCCTACACCGGGGCGAGCTTTGGCGGCTCGACGCCCTTCGCCGTGAGCGGCTGTCCCGCCTCGACGCCGTTCGCGCTCGCACAGACAACTGCTACGAGCTCCCCGAACGCGGGCGCCTACACGCAGTACACGTTCAACCTCGCCCGCGATGACGGCAACCAGTACCTGGGCAAGGTCTCGACGGTGCTGCCCGCGGGCCTGGTCGGCGAAATCCCGAAGGTCACGCTGTGCAACGAACCGCAGGCACAGGCGGGGAGCTGCTCCGCGGCGAGCCAGATCGGCGTTGCGACCGCGTCTGTCGGCGCAGGCAGCGAACCGTACTCGTTCACCGGGCCCGTGTTCCTGACCGGCCCGTATCAGGGCGCGCCCTATGGCCTGTCGATCCCGATCCACGCCGCAGCGGGTCCGTTCGACCTCGGCAACGTGGTCACGCACGCGACGATCAGCGTCGATCCGCACAGCGGACGCGTGATCGTCACGACGACCGACCTGCCGTCGATCTTCAAGGGCGTGCCGCTGCGCCTGCGCAACATCAACGTCGCGGTCAACCGCGGCAACTTCCTGTTCAACCCGACCAACTGCGGGCCGCTGGCCACGAACACCGTGCTGAGCTCGACCGGCGGCGCGACGCAGGGGCTGTCAAGCCCGTTCGCGGTCGGCAACTGCAAAGCGCTGCCGTTCAAACCAAACTTCTCGGCCGCGACCAGCGCCTCGACCGACCCGAAAACGCTGAAAGCGAACGGTGCCGCGCTGCGCGTGAACCTGCTGCAGGGCGCGCACGAGGCGAACATCCACTCGGTCGTGGCGGAACTGCCGAAAACGCTGCCCTCGCGGCTGACCACGCTGCAGAAAGCGTGCCCTGAAGCGACCTACGCCGCCAATCCATTCAGCTGCCCGGCCGGCTCGAAAGTCGGCAACGCCACGGTCGCTACGCCGGTACTGCCGCTGCCGTTGAAGGGTCCCGCCTATCTGGTCTCACACGGCGGCGCCGCGTTCCCCGACCTCGACCTGCTGCTCGAAGGCGACGGCGGCGTGCGCGTGATCCTCGAAAGCAACACCGACATCAAAGGCGGCGTCACGAAGTCGACGTTTGCCTCGATTCCCGACGTGCCGGTCTCGAGCTTCGTGCTCGAACTGCCGAGCGGGCCGAACTCGGCGCTGACCGCGGTCGGGGCGCTGTGCACGCAGACGCTGACGATGCCGACGACGATCACGGCCCAGAGCGGGGCCATCGTCAAAGTTGCGACCCCGATCGCAGTCTCGGGCTGCACCGGCGGCAAGGGCAAGACGCGGATCAAGATCCTCAGCAAAAAAATCAAGAACAACAAGCTGGTGCTCCGTGTGCAGACCTTCGCCGCGGGCCGCGTCAGCGTCAAAAACCGCAACCTCAAGACGACCTACAAGAAATTTGCGAAGGCCGGCAAGTTCACGATCAAGGCGCCGCTCTCACGCAAAGGCGTCAAGGGCCGGCGCGCTCACAAGCTGAAATTCAAGGCGCGCGTCGGCTTCCTGCCGAAGTCGAAGGCCGAATCGGTCTCGGTGGCGTTCACGAGCGTGGGCTTCAGGCACAAGGCCAAGAAGGGCAAGCGCAAGCACTGAGACTTCGCGGCGGCTCGACGCTCGGCGCAGGCGGCGAGCGTCGTGCCCTGCGCCTGACCCCCGTCCGTGAGCGCCCGCACTCGTCGTGACGGCGGGTGCGGGCGCTAGCCTCTCAGCCGGTGCCGGCCAGGAAACGTCCCCTCCCAATGCTCGCGGTGCTCACCGCGACTCTGGGCCTCGGGGCGGCAGCGCTGGCGATCGGCGCAGGCCCGGTGGGCAGCACGACGCCGCCCGCAGCCACGGCGCCAGGCGCCGCGACCCAGCCGGCGGCCAAGCCCCGGCCCAAGCCGCGCGTGCCCGCCTACCCCTCGCGCGCGGCGATCGCCGCCGCCGTGGAATACCTGAACGACCGCGCGGGGCGAACTTCGCTGGCGGTGCTCGACAGCCAGGGGCGCCTGAGCGGCACGCGCCTGCGCTCGCACTTCCAGAGCGCCAGCGTCGTGAAGGTGATGTTCCTGACGGCCTTCCTGCAGCGCCTGAACGCAGACCACGCGTCGATCAGCGCGCTCGACCGCTCGCTGCTCTACCCGATGATCCACGAATCCAACAACGACGACGCCTCCGCGGTGTTCGACCGCGTCGGCGGCGCCGCGGTCGCGCGGGTAGCACGCGAAGCGGGCATGCAGGACTACGCGCCCGGCATCGGCTGGTGGGCCTACACCCAGACCTCCGCCGCCGACCAGGCGCGCTTCTTCATCACGATCGAAAAGCTGATCCCGCACCAGTTCTGGCCCTATGCCCGAGGGCTGATGGCCGGCATCGAGGCGGAGCAGAGCTGGGGCATCCCCGAAGTGGCGCGCCCGCGCTGGCAGGTGTTCTTCAAGACCGGCGCGCTGCCCTCCGAGGGCCTGTTCAACGAGACCGCGCGCCTGGAGCGCGGCGGCGTCACGTTCACGGTCTCGGTCTTCAGCACCGGCGACCCCTCGCAGGCCTACGGCGAAGAAACCATGCGCGGCGTCGGCGAGCGGCTGCTGGGGCGCGAACCGCCTGGCACCTGACGCAGCTCCGATCGGCACGCGAGCCGCCGAAGGTGGACAATCCAGGCGAGCGTCTGGAGAGGAAGCATGTCCGCCGCAGAAACCGCAGTGCGTCCGATCAGCGCAGCGAGGCCCAAGTCCTCGGTGCTGATCGTCGGCGCGGGCTTCGGCGGCGTGGCCGCGGCGATCGAGCTCAAACGCCACGGCTTCGCGCAGATCACGATCCTCGAGCGCGCCCCCGAGCTGGGCGGCACCTGGTTCTACAACGGCTACCCCGGTGCGGCTTGCGACGTGCCGAGCCACCTGTACTCCTTCTCCTTCGCTCAGCGCCGCGACTGGTCGCGCCTGTGCTCGCCGCAGGCCGAGATCCACGACTACCTGCGCGAGGTCGCGCGCACGCACGACGTCGAGCGCTTGATCGAATACGAACAGACGGTCAGCGCCTGCGTCTGGGAAGCCGAGCGAGGGCGCTGGCTGCTCGACACCGAGGCGGGCGAGCGCTTCGAGGCCGAGGCGCTCGTGCTCGCCACGGGACAGCTTCACCAGCCCGCGCATCCGCAGATCGAGGGGGTCGAGACCTTCGCCGGGCGCAGCTTTCACTCCGCCGAATGGGATCACGAGCACTCGCTGTGGGGACGGCGCGTCGCGGTCGTCGGCACCGGCGCGAGCGCGGTCCAGTTCGTGCCCGAGGTCGCCGTCAAGGCCGCGCAGCTCACGGTCTTCCAGCGCACCGGCAACTGGTTCCTGCCGCGGCGCAACCGGCGCTACCCGCGCCTGATGCGGGCCGCGATCGAATACACGCCCGGCCTGCAGCGATTCCGGCGCAACTTCATGTACCAGTACTGCGAGGCGCTGACGGCGTCGATCCTGCACCCGCGCACGCTCGGACGCCTGCTGGGCCTGCGCTCGGCGGCGTTCATGCGCTCGCAGCTGAAGGACCCCGAGGTGCGCCGCAAGGTCTGGCCCGACTACACCTTCGGCTGCAAGCGCGTGCTGTTCAGCTCGGCCTTCCTGCCCGCGCTGCAGCGGCCGAACGTCGAGGTGGTGACCGAGGCGATCGCGCGGATCGTGCCCGAGGGCATCGTCACGGCCGACGGCGCCCGACACGAGCTCGACACGATCATCTGGGGCACGGGCTTCAAGACCAACGACTTCATGTTCCCGATGAGGATCGCGGGCGCGGGTGGAGTCGAGCTGAACCAAACCTGGGAGCAGGGCGCGCGGGCGCATCTCGGCATGACCGTGCCGGGCTTTCCAAACATGTTCGTGATGTACGGGCCGAACACCAACACCTCCGGCGGCTCGATCATCTTCTATCTCGAGGCGCAGGCGGCATACATACGCCAGGCCCTGCAGCAGCTCGCGGCTCGCGGCGCCCGCGCGATCGAAGTCAAGCGCGAGGTCGAGAGCGAGAGCGACCGTGCGCTGCAGGCGCGCTTCGCCGGGACAGCCTGGACGCAGTGCGACTCCTGGTATCGCGACGAGAGCGGACGGATCGTCGCGAACTGGCCCGGCTACATGCGCGAGTACTTCGAGCAGACGCGCACGCTCGAGGCCGGCGAGTACGTGTTCACGGGCGACTGAGAGGAGCATCGATGTATGACTACGTGATCGTCGGAGCCGGGTCGGCGGGCTGCGTGCTGGCGAACCGTCTCTCGGAGGACCCTTCCGTGCGCGTGCTGCTGCTCGAGGCCGGCGGGCGCGACCGCTCGCCGAAGATCAAGATTCCCGCGGCCTTCGGCGAACAGTTCCACTCAAAGCTCGACTGGGACTACGCGACCGACCCCGAGCCGCACGTGAACAACCGCTCGCTGTACATCCCACGCGGCAAGACGCTGGGCGGGTCGAGCTCGATGAACGCGATGCTCTACGTGCGCGGACGTCCGCTGGACTACGACGCCTGGGAGGCCCAAGGCGCCCCGGGCTGGGGCTTTCGCGACGTGCTGCCCTACTTCACGAAGGCCGAGGACAACGTCCGCGGCGCCTCGGAGTTCCACGGCACGGGCGGCCCGCTGCGGGTTTCCGAGCAGCGCTCGCCGCGACCGCTGGACAAGCGCCTGCTAGATGCAAGCGCCGCCGCGGGCATCCCCCGCATCGCCGACTACAACGGCCCCGAGCAGGACGGCGTCTCGATGTTCCAGGTCACGCAGCGGGGCGGGCAGCGCTTCAGCGCCGCCGATGCCTACCTGCACCCTGCGCTGAAGCGGCCGAACCTCGAGGTGCGGACCAAGGTGACAGTGCTGGGCGTCGAGCTCGAGGGCGAGCGCGCGGTCGGTGTGCGCGTGCGCAAGGGCCGCCGCGCCGAGGAGACGGTCCGCGCCGAGCGCGAGGTGCTGCTCTCGGCCGGGGCGATCAACTCACCGCAGTTGCTACTGCTCTCGGGGATCGGCCCCGCCGAGGAGCTGCGCGCCGCGGGTGTCGAGGCCAAGCACGAGCTGCCAGGCGTGGGGCGCAACCTCCAGGACCATCCGTTCGTGACCGTGCTCTGGGAGGTCTCCGACCAGAACACGCTGTACAAGGCCGATGCCCCCAAGCACCTCGCCGAGTGGCTGCTGCGCCGCTCGGGCAAGCTGACCTCGACGGTGGCGGAGGTCTGTGCCTTCGTGCGCACTCGCGGCGGCCTGCCCGCGGCGGACATCCAGTTCCACATGGGTCCCGCCTACTTCGAGAATCACGGCGCCGAGGAATACGACGGGCACTGTGCCGTGATCGGTCCCGTGCTGGTATCGCCCAAGGCCCGCGGGCAGGTGTGGCTGCGCTCGGCGGACCCGACCGCGAAGCCGCACATTCTCACGAACTCGCTGTCCGAGCCCGAGGACCTGGAGTCGCTGCTGGCCGGGATGGAGCTGGCGCGCGAGATCGCCGCGCAGTCGCCGCTCGCGGAGGTGGTCGTCAAGGAGCTGAAGCCGGGTCCTGAAGTGATCGACCGCGAGCAGCTCGAGGCCGACCTGCGCCGCCGCATGGACCTGCTCTACCACCCGGTGGGCACCGCGCGGATGAGCGACACGCACGAGCTGGCGGTGGTCGACTCGCAGCTGCGCGTGCACGGCCTGCAGGCTCTGCGGGTGATCGACGCCTCGATCATGCCGGTGATCCCCGGCGGGAACACGAACGCTCCGACGATCATGGTCGCCGAGCGCGCCGCGGACCTGATCCGCGAGCGCGTCGCCACGCCCAGCACGGCGGCGGCGGCCGCGTGATCAACCACCACCGCGAGGGCTCGGGCCCGCCGCTCGTGCTGCTGCACGGCGTCGGGCTGAGCTGGCAGATCAACCGGCCCGTGATCGGCCTGCTCGCACGCGACTACGAGGTGATCGCCTGCGACTCGCCCGGCTTCGGCGGCTCGCCGCCGCTGCCCGCGGGGGTCGAGCCGACGATCGAGGCCTACGCCGATCGCTTCGCGGAGTTCTTCGCCGAGCTGGGCCTGGAGCGCCCGCACGTGGCGGGCAACTCGATGGGCGGCGGGATCAGCCTCGAGCTGGCCAGGCGCGGCGCGGCACGCTCGGTCTGCGCGATCTCGCCAGTGGGCTTCTGGACCGCGGGCGAACGGCGCTTCAGCCAGCAGTCGCTGCGCGCGGTGTCGCGCATGCCGCGCGCGCTGCGCCCGGCGCTGATCGCGGCATCGGGCACGCGTGCGGGGCGCAACGCCCTGTTCTGGCAGACGTTCGGCCGGCCGGCGCGGATGCCGCCCGAGGAGCCGCCGCGAATCCTGCGCAACGCCTGGGCCTCCCCCGCGCTCTCCCCGGCGATCGCAGCATTCGACAGCTACCTATTCAGCGGTCCCGAGGAGATCGGAGCGGAGGTCGCGCTGACGATCGCCTGGGGCCTCCACGACCGCCTGCTGCTCTACCGCCCGCAGTCCGCACGCGCGCGGGCGCTGCTGCCACGCGCACGCCACCTCACGCTCGGCGCGGGTCACGTGCCCTTCTTCGACGACCCCGCCCAGGTCGCGGAGGCGATCCGCTCGAGCGCCGTCTGAGCGCCGGGACGGCGTCGGAGCGCGCTCGCGTTCATACTGGGCCAATGGACTCGACCCAGGCACGCGACCTGCTGGCACGTGAGCGCGCTCGCATCGAAGGCGCGCTCGGGCAGGTGGCGAAGCCCGAGGGCGATCAGGAAGCGGCGAGCTTCGACAGCGGCGATGTCGCACCGGAGCTGCTGGAGCGCGAGATCGACGAGGGTCTCGCGGCCTCGCTGCGCGAGGAGCTGACCGCGATCGAGCGGGCGGAGAAGCGCCTGGCAGAAGGCGTCTACGGCCTCTCGGTCGAGAGCGGCGAGCCGATCCCCGACGGACGGCTGCAGAGCGTCCCCTGGGCCGAGCGCACGGCCGAGGAGCAGGCGCGGCTGGAGTCGGGCGCTTAGTCGTCCGCAGCGCCCCGCACGCACCACGCACAAGCCGCGGCTGTCCATTTTCGCCAAGCCCGTTCGTCGTGAAGGCGAGCGTTCATATCATCGAGCGCGAATCGATCAGGAAGGGCGTGCCATGACCCCCAGCGCAGACCTGGCCACCGAGCCGGTGGCAAGCAACACAGAATCGTCGGAGCAGTTGAGCGACCGCGCGAAGAACCTCGCGCTCGTGTTGTTGGCGATGACGCAGTTCGTGATCGTGATCGACGCCTCGATCGTGAACATCGCGCTGCCCTCGATCGGCACGGCGCTGCACTTCTCCCAGGACGACCTGTCCTGGGTCGTGAACGCCTACACGCTCACCTTCGGCGGCTTCCTGCTGCTGGGCGGACGCCTCGCCGACCTGATGGGGAGGCGCAGGATGTTCATGGTCGGCCTGGTCGTGTTCTCGCTGGCCTCGCTCGCGGGCGGGCTCGCACAGTCGGAGCCCTGGTTGATCGCCGCGCGGGCGGTGCAGGGCCTCGGCGGCGCGATCGTCTCCCCCGCGGCGCTCTCGATCATCACGACGACCTTCTCCGAAGGCGCCGAGCGCAATCGCGCGCTGGGCGTGTGGGGCGCGGTCGCGGGCGCGGGTGGCGCCGCAGGCGTGTTGCTGGGCGGGATCCTCACGAGCGGCCTGTCCTGGCGCTGGGTGCTGTTCGTGAACGTCCCGATCGGCGCGCTGTGCGCGTTCCTGGCGCCTCGGCTACTGGTGGAGAGCCACGCCGAAAGCGAGACCCGCCAGTTCGACATCCCCGGCGCTGTCACGGTCACCGCGGGGCTCGCGCTGCTCGTCTATGCGCTCGTGGAAGCTGTGAACGTCGGCTGGGGCTCGACCGAAACGCTGCTGGAGATCGCGGGCGCGATCGTGCTGTTGGCGATCTTCCTCGCGATCGAGCTGCGCTCGCGCGCGCCACTGATGCCGTTCTCGATCTTCCGGCTGCGCACCCTGCGCGGCGCGGACACGGTCGCGCTGTTGATCGGCATGTCGCTGTTCTCGATGTTCTTCTTCGTCTCGCTCTACATGCAGCAGGTGCTGCACTACTCCGCGCTGAAGGCCGGGCTCTCCTACCTGCCGCTGGCCTTCGGGATCATCTTCTCGGCGGGGGCGGCGTCCGTCGGCGTGACGCGCTTCGGCTTCAAGCCAATCCTGCTCGCGGGGCTGCTGTTCGTGGCCGCGGGGCTGTTCTGGTTCTCGCGCGTGCCCGGCACCGGCGGCACGTTCGCCGCGAACGTGCTCGGCCCCTCGGTGCTGGCCGCGATCGGGCTGGGGCTGTCGTTCGTGCCGGTGACGATCGCCGCTGTGACCGGCACCGAGCCGCACGAGGCCGGCCTGGCCTCGGGACTCGTGAACACCGCCCAGCAGGTCGGCGGCGCGCTCGGGCTTGCGATCCTCGCGACGGTCGCGAACAGCCGTACCCAGGACCTGATGCACGCGGGCACGCACAATGCCGCGGTCGCGCTGACGAAGGGCTTTGACCGGGCCTTCTTCGTCGGTGGCTGCTTCGCGGTGGCGGGCGCGCTGCTGACGATCGTGCTGATCTCCTCGCGCGACAGCCGTGCGCACTCCGACGCCGCGCGCGCAGAGGGCGCCGCGGGCGAGGTCGCGCCCGTCAGTGGATGATCGGGCCGGTTTCCACGGCCTCGAAGGCCGAGCCCGGAACGCCCTTGAGCTGCGCCAGGCTCGCTTCGTCCCATTTCGGGCTCGGCGCGCCGGCGATGTACCAGGGCGAGCCGTTGTCCGCGACGATCAGGCCGTAGCGCTTGAGCGCTTCCATCACGATCAGCGCCTGCCCCGAGAAGCCTTCGAGGCTGTAGTCGGCTTTCAGCCGCAGGCGCAGACCCATCGGCGGCAGCGCGGGGTTCGTGCTGTGGGAGGCGAAGTGCGTCGCCGGGTGGATGTAGCCGCGCTGCGAGGCGGGAACCGTCACGCGCAGCGCGTGCTTGATCGCCCCGGCCTTCACCTCGGGGTAGCGCGCGAGCAGCGGGAAGATCGGCAGACCCGCCGCGTCCGCTGAGGTGAAGCCTTCGGGGCGCAGCGCGTCGCTGCGCAGGTCGAAGACCGCGCCCGAGGCCGCTTCCCAGCCCTCGCCCGCGCGTTCGGCGCCGTAGAGCTCGTACAGCTCGCAGCTCCCGCGCTGCAGCACCAGCACGTGGCGGTCGCCTTCTTCGCCCGCGCCCTCGACCTTCGCGTTCGGCGGGATCGGGTAGGGGCCCGGGTCTGATTCTTCGGGATCTTCCGTGATTTCGATCGGGACCCTGGGCTGGCGTTCGGAGACAACCTTGTAGGGGATGCCGAAGTGCTTGTCGCGACCGAAATCCGGGTGCAGGTGGGCGCTCAGGCCGATGCTTTCGATGTACTGCGCCGACTCCGAGCTGACCGGGAGACCCGCGACTTCCTGGTTCAGGGGGTTGTCCGCGGGCAGGATCGGGCAGCCGAACTCGTAGGGTCCCGGTCCCTTTTCCTTCTTCCCCGCGTGGGCGGCGCCGACAGGTGCGGCGGCCGTCGCACGGGCGCCGGCGGCCGTGTCGGCAGCACCGGCGCCGAAGACGAGCACGAAGCACGAGGCGACCGTCGCCGGCGCTCGTGTACGTGCGCGTCCTCCCATGTCAAGTGACGGTATCGCAGAGCGGGCGAGATCGCGTGAGCCGGCCTCAGTCCGCGAGGTAGGTGAGCACCGCGATCCCGTCGCCCACGGTTTTGCAGTCGCTCAGCGACAGGCTCCGCTTCTGATCGGAGTCGCCGAACAGCCGCTTGCCACTGCCGAGCGCCACCGGGAACACCATCAGCCGCAGCTCGTCGATCAGGCCGTGTTCGAGCAGGCCCTGGACGAGCTGAGCGCTGCCGTGAACCTGCAGCTCCCCCGCGACGTCCTGCTTCAGCTTGGCGATCTCCTGCGCGAGCTCGCCGCTCAGCACGGTGGTGTTGTTCCAGGTGGGGTCCGTCAGCGTCGAGGAGACGACGTACTTCGGCATGCCGTTGAACTTGTCGGCGAACTCCCCCTCCATGCCGGGCCAGGCCGCGGCGAAGCCTTCGTAGGTCGTGCGCCCCAGCAGCAGCGCCTCCGCGGCACGCGCCTCGTTGAGCTTGAACTCGTCGCCCTCGGGGCCACGGTCGATCTCGAAGGTCCAGCCCTGGTGCTTGTAGGACTCTCCCCCGCCCGGCGCCTCCATCACGCCGTCGAGCGAGACGAACTCGGTTACGACGATCTTTCCCATCTCGGTCCTCCTTTTGCGGTCGTTGCCAGATCAGACGTCCTTGCGCCGGGAAACTCATCGCCGCTTGTGCTCGGGCTCACACACCCATAGGCGCCTCGAGGGTAGTGTCATCACCACGAGCCCAGGAAGGAAAGGGCCGGCAGTCAGTCCTAGATGTGACCGACTAAGAAAGGATCCAAGCATGAAGATGTACGCGATTCGCCGTAGGGATGCATGGGGCTCGGCCGAGGAGCTCGAAGGCGTGGCCGCGCGCTCGAAAGAGGTGGCCGACAGTGAGTTCCCCGACGACATCCGCTGGATCCGCAGCTATGTGATCGCCGAATCCGACGGCAGGCTCGGCACGGTCTGCATTTACCAGGCCAGCGACGTCGAGGCCGTGCGCAAGCACGCGGATCGCGTCGGCATGCCCGCCGATGAGATCGACGAGGTTCTCGACACCGTCGTGATCAGGCCGGACCCGGCACCCGCACCCGCCGCGGACTGAGGCAAGCTGAGGGGTCGGGCGGCATGGCCGCCGCCCACCGCCTCCGAAGCCGTCACAGCAAGGTGAAGCCGAGGATCAACTGCACGGCCTCGCGTGGTACGTCGAGCTGCGGGCAATGCCCGACTCCGCCGAGCTCGACCCAGTCGGCGTTCGCCGGCCAGTCATCGCGAAAGCGAGCCGCAGCCGACGGCCAGGGCAGCAGCCGGTCCGCGGTGCCCCAGACGATCCGTACGGGGCACTCGATGCGCTCGGCCTGCAGTGTCCACCCTCGCGCTGCGCCGAGGCCAACAGCGCGGAGGCGGCCTCGCATGCGACCACGCCGCGCATCTGATGGGCCAGCAGCGCGATCGGGATGTGCTGGTAGTTCACGGTCGTGAACTGCGTCGCCATGCGCTTGCCCTGTGGCGTCGCAAGCAGAGCCTCGGCATGTGGCACCGCGCTGCGTAGCTGCTCGCGCATCGTCGTGAAGTGCGGCACGAGCGTCGCGTCGAAAGCCTCATCGCCCGGCGCCCAGCCGCCCGCGGGAGCAAATGCAACGACCGTCCTGGCACGGCCGCGGGCGGCGAGCTTCAGCGCGAGGAAGCCGCCCAGCGAGTTGCCGACGATGTGCGCATCGGCGAAGCCCGCCTCGTCCATCGCGCGCTCGATCGCATCGAGCAGCGCTCGTCGTCGGCCTCGTCCGCGATCGGCGGGCCGCCCGCGTGACCGGCCAGCGTCGGTGCCGGCACGTCGTGGCGGCGTTCGAGCACCGGCAGCACCAGCAGCACCAGCTCCCAGGTGCGCCAGGTATCCGTGAAGCCGTGCAAGCAGACGAGCGGCTGCCCGGAACCGCCGCGGTGGGACGGGCTGAACGTGCCGTGGCTGCTCATCCCGCGATTCTCGCAGCGGCGCTCTTTTCGCGGCTCAGGCGGCCACGGGCCCTGGCCTCAGGACCTCGGGGTCGTGCCCCGGCACCACCCGGGCACCCGCGTCCCGCAGCTTGCGCAGCCGCTGCGCCGATCGTGCCTGAGCCTCGAAGTCATCGGCGAAGCTGGGAAAGCGCAGATCGTCCAGCGTCGTCGCGAAGTGTCCGACATCGACGCCGAGGATCAACTCCTCACCGACGCGGACCGACTGGTGGCCAGGCGTGTGGCCCGGCGTGAGCAGCAGCTCGATCGAGCCATCGCCCAGGAGGTCGTGATCGCCATCGAGAAGGATCAGCTCGCGCTCGCCTTCGGCGTAGTCGCGCGGAAGGAAGAAGTTGCGCTTCACAGCCTCCGCTTCGTGGCCGGCCGTCCACTCGCGTCGTTGGATGTAGGTCGGGATCGAGGCCGGCAGCAGCGCCAGGCCACCCGCGTGATCGAAGTGAAGGTGGGTCAGCACGATCTTCGTGAGCGTGCTCGTGTCGATCTGCTCGTGGATCGCCTGCTCCTGCTCCAGCTCGAACAGGCTACGGCCGTAATGACCCTCGGCGTCGCGGACCCCCTGCGGGTTCAGGCCCGTGTCGATCAGGACCCGCTCCTGCTCCGTCTCGATCAGGTAGGCCGGGATCGGGAAGCGAAGCCTGCGCTCGGGATCTTCGCCCTGGCGCCAGATCACGGCCGGCGAGGAGATCCAGCCGACGTTGAACATCTCGATCTTCACGACGGCTCGCAAAGTATCAGACCGTCAGTCGGTTTACAATGGATCGATGGCGAGCGTGAGCACGATGGATGGTCGAAGGGCGCGCGGCGCCGCGACGCGCGAGCGTCTCGTGACGGCGGCTCGTGGCCAGTTCGGCGCACACGGCTACGAGGCGACCTCGATCGAGGCGGTGCTCGAGGCATCCGGCGTCGCCAGAGGGGCGCTCTACCACCACTTCAAGAGCAAGGCCGATCTGTTCGACGCCGTGCTCGCCGAGGTGCTGATCGATATCGCGGAGCGAACCACGGCGGTCGCGGCAGCCACCGGCAGTAAGGACCCGCTCGAGGGACTGCGGGCCGGATCGCACGCCTGGCTGCAGATGGCGCTCGACCCCGCGATCCAGCGCATCGCCCTGCTCGATCCGACGATCGCCGTCGGCTGGGCCCGCTGGCGCGAGCTGGACGAACGGCACTCGCTCGGAGGGCTGCGCGCGAGCATGCTGCGGCTGGCCGAGGAAGGGCGGCTGCCGACGGGCGAGGCCGAGTTGCTGGCACAGATGCTGCTCGCGGCGCTGAACGAGGCCGCGCTGTTCCTGGCCTACGCCGACGAGCCGCGCACAGCTTCGGAGACGGCGCGGGGTGCGATCGACACGCTGCTCGATCGACTCGCAGGACCCTGATCGCTTCGGGTCCAAATCCGGTGCGAAAGTCCGCCGGTCGGCGCTCGGGCGCTACCTGCTCGGGCAGGGAACGCGGATCACGTTGCTCACGGTTTTGGCGGGGATCCCGAATTCGCGCGCGGCGCCAAAGGTCCCCCCGAACGTGACTTCGGTCTTGCCGTAGAAGCCACCCTTCGGGCATTCGCCCTTTTTCGGCACGGTCCCGTAGGGAATCACCTTCCCGTGCGACCTGTACGCGGCGCCGGCCTTGATGTGGATCCTGCTCACCGATGCCAACGGCGCGCCGGGCACGGTGGCGACCGGCGGCACGAGCGTCTCCAGCTCCCAGGAGTATTTGCCGGAGCTACGCACGAATCGCCCGGTCGAGACGACTTCGAGGCTCACGGGAGTCGAGCCCTGCGTGTAGAACAGGATGCTGCCCGCGGGACCGAAGAACCCCTGAAGCGTGGCGCTCTCGGGCACACGTTCGCTTCCAAACGTCACTTCCCCGAGCACGCTCCCGATCGGGCTCGCGACCGAGCTCTTGGGGCAGCCGCTGGGGCCGATGTTCTCGAGCGTTGCTTCGGCGCAGGAGCCGAAGCCGGACGGGTGCAGCTTGACGCCCTTTGGCAGGTAGACGTTCACGCCCGAGATCGGCGGGACGCTCCCATTCGGGTTCTGAGGGGTGGCGCCGTATCCGGACCCGGAGATTTCGAGGGTGGCTTCGACGTCGGCGCCCTTGCCATAGATGTTGCCCGTGCCCGGAAAGCCGGGGATCGGGACCGCCGCCGCCTTGACCTTGAGCGTCGGTGGCGGGATTTCGTCAGCCGCGGCTTGGGCCGGCACCGCGAGTACAACGGAGCCGAACAGGGCGAGGCAGATGGTACGCGCGCGTCTCATATCCGTACTTGTATCAACACACGCACCCACCGGGAGTACCGATGCGAGCGTCGGGCTTCGGAGTGGGCGATGGCGCGGCCGAAGGCGAAGGTCGATGTCATGCTTCCGCGCAGGCTCGAACCTCGACTTTCGCGCTGCGACGGCCAGGCTCGACGATCAATCCCGCCGACAACGGGTCCGGCTCAGCTTCCCGGCGGCCCTCCCGAAAACGCCGATAGGAGACACCGTGCAGATCACCAAGAGCAGCATCGCGACGACCAAGGGTCCAGCCGACTGGTTCACCGGCAACGTCTACATCGACACCCTCGCCGCACCGTCGGGCCCTTACCCGATCGCCGCCGCGAATGTGCATTTCACGCCGGGCGCCCGCACCGCGTGGCACACGCACCCGCTCGGCCAAACGATCTACGTCACCGAGGGCGTCGGGCTCTGCCGGCGGCGCGGAGGCCCGATCGAGGTCATCCGTCCCGGCGACCGCGTCTTCTTCGAGCCCGGCGAGGACCATTGGCACGGCGCTGCGCCCGACCGCTTCATGGCGCACATCGCGATACAGCCGCAGGACGAGCACGGGAACGTCGCGAGCTGGGGCGAGCACGTCACCGACGAGGAGTACCGCGTCGGATGAGGCTTCCCTCAGCTGGGCAGGCGAGCCGCCGTCAGGAACCTTCGTTCGCAACCGCTTGATAGGGACGGCAGGGCTCGTTGCGCAGGCTTGGGCAGGGCGGCAGCCCCGTGGGGACGTTGACCCCGGGCACGATCGGCAGCGTGAGGCTGTCGGGCATGCCGGGCCCGAACGCGATCGACACGTTCGAGGTCGTGCCTTCCGGCTGCGTCTGGTCGAACGACCACACCGGCTGGGTGCCGTTCGGCGCCGAGATCGTGACCCGGATGCGCGAGCCGGCGCGGTAGGCGTGCCCCTCGAAGTACAGCGGGATCGTGACCGGGACGAATTCGCCGGCGGGCATCGACTGCAGATCGGAGGCGAGGAACGTCGGGATCGGCGTGACCGCGTCGGGAGTCTCCTTGAACATGTTTTCCGAGGTGGTGGCGAGCTTGCGCTCGCTGGCACGGATCCAGCCGTTCTGGATGAAGGTCTCGTTACCGTCCGGGCGCACCTCGCTGATCGTCGCCTGCAGGTCGACGTCCGGAGTCGATGACCTAACCCACAGGTTGACGGCGCCGCCCCCGACCGCCGTGGTGTCGCCGGCCAGCGGCGCGGACACGTAGGACACGGCGGAGCCCGCCGGTGGCTGCACCCAGTTCCATTTCCACTGGGACGCGACGCCCCATAGCCCACCCGGCCCGGTGCCGCCCGTGTAGTCCGTCAGCGGCGTGGCGCTCGCATCCGAGGTGTAGGAGTCGACCCCGTCGGATGCTGCCGGTTCTTCATCGAGCGCACCTTCGGGCCCGAGGTACCACGAGCGAGCGGTCGCGCCGGGGACCGGGAACGCCGAGAACGACTGTTCGAACCCGGGGTAGGGATTGCCGGGCGTGGTTTTGCCGCTCGGCGAGGCTCCCGCGCCGTTGTCGAACAGCACCCGAACCTCCGGCAGCGCCGTGAAGGCCGCCAGCGCTTCTGCGTACTTCGGCTTTTCCTGGATCGGGTCCGACGGCAGCGTGACCTGGTCTCCCGACGGGAGGCCGAAGGCGGACTGATACACAATCGGCGCCGCGCCGTGCAGGATCCCGGTGTTGTTGATCGGCGCTTGGCGAGCCACGTACAGCTCCAAGAAGTCGTCCAAGCGGTTGAGCGTGTAGGGATCGAGCGAGTCGATGTGGGCGCCGTTGGTGAACGTGAACCACTTGCGTTCGGTGCCGGTGAAGTGCTCCGCCAGATCGGCGCAGTGCCCGCCGGTCTGCTCGTCCTCCCACTGGCATGCCATGAACGTCGGAACGTCGATGTTGTGGACGAACGAGACCGGGTCCAGCGGGTCGGCCACGGGCGGGTTGTAGGTCGCGTTTTCTTTGACTTCCGCCTGCAGGTCTGTCGCCTCTTCGTGCATGTCCTGGTTGGTCGCGCAGGTCTGATCGCCGTTCTGGATCTGTTCGTAGGCCCAGTGCTCGCCGGTGGAGGGACCGGCCGGCTCGGCGTCGAACTGGCGGTCTTCGCCCCAGGGCACGGCGAAGCCGGTGTTGAGGATGCCGCCGGCGTAGAGGGTCGTCGCCGTCGCGTCGACCACCGACAGCGGCGCGATCGCCGCGAGGGCCGGCGGGCGTAGCTGGGCGGCGAAAAGCTGGCTGATCCCCCCGTAGGAGACGCCGAACATTCCGACCTTGTGGTGCAGCACCCACGGCTGGTGGCCGATCGTCTGGATCACGTCGTATGCGTCGAGGTTCTGCAGCGGTTCGAAGTAGTCGAAGGCGCCGCCCGAGCAGCCGGTGCCGCGCATGTTCACGTCGACCACTGCGAAACCCAGCTCGTTGGCGACCTGGGCGAGGCCGCTTTCCGGACCCGCAGGGTTCGCGTAGCCGTATCCGGAGTATTCGATCAGCGTGGGAACCTGACCTTTGTGCTTCGTGGGCGCAGTGGTCGGCGGGTGGACGTCGATCGCAAGCTGGGTGCCGTCGCGCGTCGTCAGATACCCGTATCCGCTGCTTGGGATCGACTGCTTGTAGATGCTGCGATTCCACGACGGCGCCCTTTGGGTGTGGACGTTGATCGGTCCGGATTCTTCGCCCGTCGAGACAAGTCGGACCCGGTAGTGCTTTCCCGGCGCGACTTTCCGGAACAGCAGCCCACCGAGCGAGTCAGCGGTCTGTGTGGCCAGCGTTTCGCCCTTCTTGCTCAGCAGCGACATCTGGGCACCGGGAGCCAGGCCGGTGACGTACGCCTGTTCCACACTCCCGTTCGCGCTGAAGGCGGACGCTGTGGCGGCGGCCACGAGCCAAACGGCCAGCACGACGAGCACAGGGATCGCGCGTAGCGGCGAACGACGCCGCACTACAGAGCCCGCGATCAGTCGGCTACCGCCGCTCACGCGGCCCACGACCAGACGATCCTCGCTCCCTTGCTCAATACGCATCGGCCCCTCCCCCTCCAGCGATTTGAACATACGCGCACCTGCGCACCCGCATAGTAAACACCAGCGGGTGCTGAGCGCAACCCCGCGTGCGGTTCCAGCCGCGAGCACAGCACCGCAGACGATGTCGGTGAGCTATGCCGAACTGGTCATTCTGGGTGCGCAGCGCCCGCGTTGTCGACGAGCTGAGCGATCTCCACGAAGTCGATCGTGGGCGCGACGCCGTACAGGCCGGTCACGCGCTCGCGCATCTCCCCAGAGAAGAAGGCCTCGGCGCGATCCGGCGAGTCCCATACGTAGAAATTCATCGCGCGCCGTCGCGCATCGTCGATGGTGAAGACCTTTGACCTCAGTCCGGGCATACCCTCGAACGCTTTGCGGGCGTTCTCCGCAATGGAAACCACGCGGGCGCGATCGAAGGCCTCGTCGTATTGGAATGTGACACTCACGCCGATCACCGCATTTCCTCCTGTAGTCCTGGTTGCGAGCCCGCGCCCGCTCTCAACGGTGCCCATGGGCTCTTTCATCGCGCGCCGCTACGCGCGGCAACGACTGCCCGAGCTGATTCGGCGGCTCGGTCAGGGTTGGCTTCGGAGTGGCGGGCGCAACCGTAAACGAGAGGCTTCACAATCGCGGGCATGCCGCGCCATGCGGCTTCGCTGACGTCGAGCTGGAAGCCGCACGCGGCCATCATCATCACCGTCTCTTGATCGCACCGACAGCCATTGGCAAACGTGCGCCATGGCGCGGCTAGCCGCTCCTGCAGGAACGCGCGGACGCGCGACGCGGCCCGGATGTGCTCGATGAACAGCAGTTGGCCGTCGGGGGCGAGCACACGGGCGATCTCGCGCAGCGCGAGCTCGGGAGCATCGACCGTGCACAACACGAGCATCGAGACGACGGTGTCGACCGTGCCGTCCGCGAACGGAAGTCGTTCTGCGGGGGCGTCGATGACCGACGCCTCCGGCCTGAGGCGCTTTGCCTGGCGCTCGAGGCGCGCGCGCATCGCCGGGTCTGGCTCGGCGAGCACGAGCCGATCGAGCTGTCGTGGATAGTGGGGCAGGCTCAGTCCGGTCCCACTGCCGATCTCGAGCGTAAGCCCGCGCGCGTTTGCGAGCAGCTCGCCGCGGCGGGCGCGCAGGCCGCGACGCTCCGAGAGCCACAGAAACGGGTCGTAGATCCGTGCCGAGGTGCGAGCCCACAGCGTCGTCGCATGGGACAAGTCCGCTGGAATTTGAGTTGTTGTTTGCATGGTGATGACGCTACGCGCCGAGCGCATGCTCCACATCCCCTACCGCGGCCATCCTCAGGCTATGGCCCCTCGGGACCACGGGTTCCCGATCGAGGACGGTCTGCTGCCTCAGATCAGGCCGAGGCGCGTGGCCTCGGCGACCGCCGCGGCCGCCGATCCTCGCGCCAGCTTCGCTCGGATGTTCGCCATGTGCCGGTGCACAGTGTGGGGGCTTACGATGAGCCGCGCCGCAATATCCCCCTCGGTCATCCCTTCGGCTACAAGCGACAGCACCTGTTTCTCGCGCGGCGACAGCAGCCCAGGTAGTGCCTTCGCATCGATGCTCGCGTCTCGCACGTCCGCACTCAGCCCTGTTCGCAGCGCTCGGGCCACGCCGGACCCGTCTTCCAACCACGGAAAATGGGCACTGCCACCGAGCGACACGAGGCTCGCTCCCCCGATCCCCGCCGCCAGCTGACGGCCGAGCTCGTATGGGATCGCCCGGTCAGCGCGCCGATGCACGATGACCGTAGGCGCTCGCACGTACTCGAGTTGCGCTCGCACGTCGGTGTGGTAGACGTGCTCGAGAAGCGCCGCCGCCGTCTCCGCATCGCACGACTCCTGCTGGGCCTGGACGAACCGACGCCGCTCGACGCCGACCTCTTCGCCGAGGAAGACGTCCGCGAGCAGGCGCGATCCGAGACCCCAGTGTGAGCGAACGGCTCCAATGACCGCTGCCCGTACGTCGGGGGGCGCGATGGCCGACCCGTCAGCGTATGTCCCATACAGCATCAACTGCTCGACCCGCTCGGGAAAGCGCGCCGCGAACGCTATTGCGGTGCAACCTCCCGAGGAGCCGCCGAACAGCGCCGCACGCTCGCAGCCGAGCTCGTCGAGCATCCCACCGAGCAACTCCACCTCGGCGTCGATCGTCAGCGGTCCGGGCGTGGCGTCCCGGTCCGAGAGCCCCACGCCTGGCCGGTCGTAGCGCACGAGCCGATACCCGTTTCCCAAAGCCTCGAAGAAGCGACGAAAGCGCGGATCCTGCCAGTCGCGCTCGATGTGGCTGACCCACCAGGCGGGGACGACCAGCGGCGGCCCATCCCCGTTGACCGCGTAGGCGACCCGTCGACCAGCCCAGGGAAAGAACCGGATGCCGCGTTCAGGGCTCATGACTGCCTGAGGCTAGCCAAATGCTGATCGTGATTGGCACCCAGAGACGCGGTCGGGATCGAGTGCCGTCGCCGAGCCGAGCGTCAACGGCAACGCCGACATCCGGTCGATCTACCGTGTCCTGACGCCCGACCGCTTGCCCACGGCCGGGTTTGCTGCGCAACGTCAGAAAAAGTGGAGACGGTGGGAATCGAACCCACGTCCGCAATCGCGTGAAAATGGCTTCTACGAGCGTAGCCGGCGCTCTAATCTCACCCGTCGCTAGCCACGCCGGCCGGGTTGCGAGGGGCCAGCCCCCTTAGCTTTCCCCGGCTTGGCGGAGGCGGACCGCACCAGGTGAGCCTGCTTTCTGATCCCGGCCTTCCCCGCCGCAGGCGAGCGGGGCCCGAGACCTCACGGCTTAGCTATTGACTAAGCGGCGAGGGCGTACTCGTGAGAGTCCGCACTTATGGTTTTCCCGGGTGTTTTACGAGGCCGCCCGGGACCTCGACTCGCGACCATCCCCACGAGCCGACCACGTCGAAGCCTGTCGTCCCCGGGAATGTTGCTGCAGTTCAGTCTAGCCGGACGGCCATGTGGGAGGATCTCTGTGTGGACGACGCCGTCGCACGGTATCGGGCCGCCTCGGAGGCCAATCGGATCGAGGACCTGCTCGCAACGCTCGCACCCGACGCCGAGCTCTTCTCGCCGATATCGGCACGCATTGTGTTCCGCGGGGTCGACGACCTGCGCGTGCTGCTGAGCGCCGTGTACGGCAGCCTCCGCTCGCTGCAATGGCACAGCGAAGTCGGCGAGGGCTCCGTTCGAGTCGTGCTCGGGCGCGCCTCGGTCGGCCCGCTCTCGATCGATGACGCGATGGTCTTCGAGCTCGCAGCAGACGGACGTATCCAGCGCATCCGCCCGCACCTGCGCCCCTGGCTCGCGCTCACGCTGTTCGCGCTCGTGCTCGGCCCGAAGGTGGCTCGCCATCCCGGCGTGGTCATGCGCAGCTTGCGCCGCCCCTAACACGTCGTCGCCGCCACTCGAGAGCCACGTCTGGAAGCCACCTCTGGAGCCGAACTGTCGGCGCGCGCCCCGGGAACGAAAGCGACGCGGTCCCGGGCCGCTTGAGGAACCCGCTCCGTCCGGCCCGAAGGCCTTCCCTTGCTGGTGGCGCGGCCTCACACCTCAGTGGCCTCGCTCTTTGCGGCTCGGTTCCGCGTCTGAATTCAAACTAGCTCCGCCCTCGTCGCTTTGCAAGCGCGCCACGGCGTCCACCCCGCACTTTCCAGAAAAAAGTCCGAGCCACGAGCGGGCATCTCGCTGCCTCGCCGCACAAGCCCCCGAAAGCCGCCGCGATCGCCGCCTCGCCGGACCGCGCCGGATCGTTAGGGGACGCTTATCGCGGCTGCCACAATGGGGTCATGGACAGCGGTGACGTTTCCCTGCATCCGCCCGTTGCGCCGCTGCCCCCGGCTTCCTCTCCGCCGTCGATCCCCCACGCCGGAGAGAACCCGTTTGGCGAGCCCACCGGGCGGCACGCCCCGGCGCAGAACCTGCGCAAGCGGATCGGCAGCGCACTCGCCGCCGCCGCCGCGCTGATCGTCAAGTTCTTCGCCGCCATCAAAGGCGCGCTGCTGTTCCTGCCGAAAATCAAGCTGCTCACCACGGCGGGGACCGCGCTCGTGTCGGTCGTCGTCTACTCGCTGTTCTTCGGCTGGACCTTCGCGATCGGATTCGTCCTGTTGCTGTTCGTGCATGAGATGGGGCACGTGATCCAGCTGCGGCGCGAAGGGATAAAGGCCAGCGCGCCGATGTTCATCCCCGGCTTCGGTGCCGTCGTGATGATGCGCTCGCTGCCCGATGACGCCCTCGCCGAGGCGCGCGTCGGGCTCGCCGGGCCGATCCTCGGGACCGCCGGCTCCGCGGTGTGCCTCGCGATCGGCGAAGCCGCGAACAGCGACCTGCTGCGAGCGCTCGCCTACGTCGGCTTCCTGTTGAACCTCATCAACCTCGTGCCCGTCGTCCCCTTCGACGGGGGACGCGCGATGGCCGCGATGGCGCCTGTGATGTGGTTCCTCGGGCTCGGCGCCATGGTCGCGCTGCTGTTCGTCACCGGGAACACCTTCCTGTTGATCTTCATCCTGCTCGGCGGCATGGAAACCTGGCGACGCTGGAAGCTGCGCAGCACGCGTTCGCTCGAGCAGGCCGCCTACTACCGCGTCTCCCGACGCAATCGCCTGCTCGTCGGGGCCGTCTACATCGGCCTGATCGCCGTGCTCGCCGCCGGGATGGAGCAGGCCTACGTGCTCTCCTCCGGCGGGCACACCTTCGGCCACTTCTAGACCGCCGCCTAGCGTCGCGCTTCGCGCACCGCGCGTTCCATGTCCCGCTTCGTCTCGCGCGTGCGCAGCGTCTGGCGCTTGTCATATAGATCCTTGCCGCGAGCCAGCGCCACCTCTGCCTTCGCGTGCGGCCCCTTGAAGTAGATCCGCGTCGGCACCAGCGTCAACCCTCGCTCCGCGGCACGCGCCGCCAGGCGGTCCAGCTCGCGGCGGTGCAGCAGCAGCTTGCGCGGGCGCTCGGGCTCATGGTTTTCGCGCGAAGCCGGCGCATAGGGCGGAATGTGGACCGAGTGCAGCCACAGCTCGCCGTCGCGAATCGCCGCGTAGCCGTCCTTCAGCTGCGCGCCCGACTGGCGCAGAGCCTTCACCTCCGTGCCCTCCAGCACGATCCCGCACTCCATTCGCTCCAGCAGCTCGTAGCGGTAGGAAGCGTAGCGGTTCGACGCCACGTCGCCCGCGCCCAACTTGCGCTTGCCCTTGCCCTTCGCCATCCAGCGAGCCTAGCTGGCCTCGTCGGGCTCGAT
Source organism: Solirubrobacteraceae bacterium (assembly GCA_036267655.1). Lineage (GTDB taxonomy): Bacteria > Actinomycetota > Thermoleophilia > Solirubrobacterales > Solirubrobacteraceae > Palsa-744. The sequence goes on along the minus strand of DATAVP010000033.1, from coordinate 9,759 downwards.
CGTCGGCACCAGATCGACGCGCCCGCGCGGCGTGTCCACACGCGCGACCCCCACCCTCACCGCATCGCCCAGCCGCAGCGTCGTGCCCGTACGCTCGCCCGCCAGGATCGTCCCCTGCTCGTTGATCTCCCACCAATCGCGCTCGCCCGTCGGCGTGTGCAGGGTACGCACCGGCAGCAGCCCTTCGTAGACCGCCGCCGCCTCATCCCCGTCCCGATTGCCGCGATCGCCTTTCGCGCCCTCATGCCCAGTCGCTGGACCGAAGGCGACGAAGGCTCCCGCCGAGATCAGCCCCACCACTTCGCCCGCGAACGTCTGCTCCCAGCCGCCCTCGTACAGCCGTCGCTCCAGGTCGAAGCACGCCGCGACGTCGTCCGCGTCGCGCTCGATCACCATCGCCTCGCGCTCGCGTTCCGAGCTCCACACGCCCAGCTCGGCGAGCTCGCCGCCGCGCGGCGGCGCCTCTCCCCCGCCCACCGCCGACAACAGTGCGCGATGGCACACGAGGTCGGGGTAGCGGCGGATCGGCGAGGTGAAATGGCAGTAGCTCTGCGAGCGCAGACCCGCGTGGCCGAGGTTACGGGGCGAGTAGTAGGCCTGCTTCAGCGAGCGCAGGATCAGCGAGCTCAACGCGCGCCGTCCGCGACCCTCCAAGCGCTCGACGTGGCGCTCGACCCGCTGTGAGATATCGCCCAGGAGCTCCGCCGCCTGCGAGGGCGACATGCTCTTCGGCAGCGGCGGCGTCGGCACCTCCAGGCTCGAAAGCTGCGCCACCAGACGCTCGATCCGTTCGGCCTCCGGCCGCTCATGCACGCGATACAGACAGGGCACCTTCTGGCGCTGGAGCAGATCCGCCACCGCCTCGTTCGCCGCGATCATCAGGTGCTCGATCAGGCGATGGGACTCGGTCTGCGAGCGCAGCTCGATCTCCGCGACGTTGCCCTGCTCGTCGAACACGAACTCCGGCTCGCGCGCGTCGACCGCCAACGCGCCACGGCGCTCACGCGCGCGGCCCAGCGCCGCCGCCGCCTCGCGCGCCGCCGCCAGCGGCTCCCGCCATGGATCCAGTGCCCGCTCCTGGCCCGCGAAGATGCGATCCACTCGCTCGTAGTCAAGGCGCTCGTCCGAGCGGATCAGCGAGCGGTAGAACGCCGCGCCCGCGACCTTCTCTCCCTCCAGATCAAGCTCCGCCGTCACCGCCAGACGCTCCCGCCGGGGCACCAGCGAACAGGCGTCGTTCGACAGCTCCGGCGGCAGCATCGGCTCGACCGCGCCCGGCACGTAGACGCTCGTCGCGCGCTTCAGCGCCTCCCTGTCCACCGGCGAGTCCTCCGGCACATACGCGCTCACGTCCGCGATGTGCACCCACACCCGGACCCTCCCCTCACCCAGCCGCTGCGCCGAGATCGCGTCGTCGAAGTCGCGCGCGCTCGCCGGGTCGATCGTGAACGTCGGCAGACCCGTCAGGTCGCGGCGCGAGGCCAGGTCGCCGCGGATCTCCAGGCCCCGATCGCGCGCCTGTTTCGCCGCGCGCTGTACGTGACGCTCGAAACCCCGCGCCAGCCCGCGCTCGCCCATCAGCGCCTCGATCGCCGAGCGCGCCGACTGCCGCGCCTGCGGCGGCCACACCACGCGTGAGTCGCCCCCCGCGCCCGCGCCGGCCCTCGACCTTGGCGCGCGCCCTCCCCCGCGGCCCTGCGGCCGCCTCGCGCTCACCTGAGCTTCGCCGCCAGCGTGTCGAGCGCCACGTCCAAGCCGTGGTTGCTGTCGACGCCGTGGCGAACCAGCACTTCGGGCGTGATGCCCGCCCCCTGTTTGACCCCGCCGCCGCCGAGGTTGCGTCCGTTCGGAGTGAAGTACTCGCCCACCGTGATGTCCAGCGCGCCGCCGTTCGACAGCGGCTCCTCCTCCTGGAAGACGCCCTTGCCGAACGTGTGCGTGCCCACCACCGTCGCGCGGTGGTGGTCCTGCAGAGCCGCGGTCACGATCTCCGAGGCCGAGGCCGTGTTCTTGTCGACCAGCACCACCACCGGGATCTTCGACGAGATCGCGTCGCCTTCCGCGCTCAGCGTCTCGCTCTGGACCTTGCGCCCGCGCGTGGAGACGATCGTGCCCTTCTGGATGAAGATGCTCGCGATCAGCCGCGCCTCCTCGACCAGGCCGCCGCCATTCGCGCGCAGGTCCAGCACGATCCCGCGCGCGCCCTTGTGCAGCTCGTGTTCGACGCCCTCGCGCACTTCGCCGTGCGCCCCGGGGCTGAAGGTCGCAAGCGCCACCACGCCCAGCTTCTTGCCGTGCACCGACTTCGTCAACGAGGCCACCACCGGCTCTGAGATCGTGGCGCGCGTCAGCGTCAGCGTGTTCAGCACCGTATGGCCCGCGCGCTTTTGCTCCACGCCAAGCTTCACGTCCGTGCCCGGCCGCCCCTTGATCAGCGCGATCGCCTTTTCCGCCTGAACTCCCGCGAGCTTGCGCCCGTTCACCGAGACGATCAGATCGCCCGCCGCCACGCCCGCACGAGCCGCGGGCGATCCGTCGAACACCTTGGCCACGCGCAGCCCGCGACGGTCTGCCCCAACCGACACGCCGATGCCCGTGAAGCTCGGCGGCGAGTTGAATTCGCGAAATTCCTTCGGCGAGAGGTAGTGCGAGAAGCGATCGCCGAGGCTCGCCACCGCGCCCGAGATCGAGCCGTTCGTCAATCGGCTCTTCGTCACCGGGCGGTAGTAGTCGCTCGAGATGCGGTCGACCGCTTCGCTGACCACGCGGGTTTCCTCGTTCGCCACGAAGGCCGAGCGCGCGAAGCTCGGCAGGTCTTCGGGGTGCCCGCCCAGGTAGACGCCCAAGACCAGCAACAACGGCAGCGAGATCGCGAGCACCGCCAACAGCGGCTGTCGTCTACGGGGGGGCATCGCCCCCTGGAGCCTACGCGTCAGACCCTGAGAAAGCGCCGCAGCGAAATGCCCGATCCCGCCGCTGAGACCGCGATCGCGCAGGCCATCAGGATCGCGATCAACAGCGGGAAGGCGATCATGTCCGGCTGGGAGATCAGCTTCACCGTGTTCGCCAGCGGGTCCACCAGCGTGACCTTCGCCAACGCCAGCAATCCGACCGCGGCCGCACCGCCCACCGCTCCCAGGAACAGGCCCTCGAGCACGAACGGCCAGCGGATGAACCAGTCGGTCGCGCCCACCAGCTTCATCACCTCGACCTCGCGCCGTCGCGAGAACAACGACAGGCGGATCGTGTTCGAAATCAAAAGAATCGATGCAAATACCAGCAGCGCAGCCAGCAGCGCCATCGTGATCTTGATCACGCGGGTCGCCGAGAGGATTTGGTTGGTCTGCGCCTGACGGTTCTGGACCGCCGCGATCGCCGCGTCCGTGACCAGGCGCGTGCCCAGCGGGCTGGACTGGTCGAGCTCTGCCCGCACCGCGCCCGAGTTCTCCGGCTTGTCCGGCGTGATTCGGAAGATGTCCGGCAGCGGGTTGTAGCCGATCAGCGCAAACGCCTGCGGGTTCAGCTTCTTCTCCTGTTCGAAGCCCTGCTGCTTGGAGACGAGCTGGATGCTCTTGACGTGCGGCGCTCGCTGCAGCTCGCCGCGCACGCGCGCGACATCCGCCTGGCTCGCGCTCGTGGCCATGTCGACGTCGACCAGCACGCGCCCGCGCACGTCGTTCGCCGCGCCGTTCGTCGCCTCGACCACCGGGATGAACACGCCCAGCACCAGCGTCGTCACCAGCACCGAGGCCAGCGCCGCGAAGCTCGGCAGGGCGTTGCGCTTGATCGAGCGGAAGGACTCTTTCAGGAAGAAGCCCGGCCTCACCTCGGCATCGGCTCCGTCAGCTCGCTTCCCGTTTCAAGCGCTCGCCCAGCTCGTCGGTGTTCTCTTCGCGCGCGCCGTAGAAGCCCGAGGCCTCGTCGCGCACGATCCGCCCTCGCTTCAGCTCGATCACGCGACGGCGCATGCGGTCCACCATCTCGTTGTCGTGCGAGGCCACCAGCACCGTCGTGCCCGCTCGGTTGATGCGGTAGAGCAGCTGCATGATCCCGATCGAGGTCTCGGGGTCGAGGTTGCCCGTGGGCTCGTCCGCCAGCAGCAGCGGCGGGTGGCTCGCGAACGCACGCGCCACCGCCACGCGCTGCTGCTCGCCGCCCGAGAGCTGGTGGGGGTAGTTGTGCAGCTTCGTCGAGAGCCCCGTCAGGCGCAGGATGTCCGGCAGCGTCGCGCGGATCTGCTTGCGCGAGGCCCCCGTCACCTGCAGCGCATAGGCGATGTTGTCGTAGACCGTGCGCGTCGGCAGCAGCTTGAAGTCCTGGAAGACCACGCCGACGTTGCGGCGGTAGTAGGGCACCTTCTTGTGCTCGATCTCCGACAGGTCGCGCCCCGCCACGCGGATCCGCCCGTCGGTCGGGTCGAGCTCCTTGATCAGCAGGCGCATGATCGTCGACTTGCCCGAGCCCGTCGGGCCCACCAGGAACACCATCTCCTGGCGGCGCACCGCGAACGTCGCACGCTCCAGGCCGATCCCGCCCGGGCCGTACAGCTTCGAGACGCCGCGGAACTCCACGACCGTGTCGCGCGGGTCGCGCACCGGCGGAGTCGGGCGGCGCGGCGCGGCGTTCGCAGCCGCGTGCTCGCCGCGGCGGCGCTCGCGCCCCGGCGGCTGCTGCTCGTGCGTGCGCCTGTCCCTCGGCGGCGGAGTGCTCGCCCGGCCCTGCGGCGCAGTCGAAGCGCTCGCTTTCTCGGTTCCTCGCATGGGCCCGTGACAGTAACGTGACCGGTCTTCGCGCCAAGCAAAATCACCTGCATGCAAGGCGTTTTGCAGGGCCGAGCTAACCTGAGCCTCGATATGGCCGAGATCCAGACCAGCACCGTCGCCGGCAACGGGCTGCCGATCCACCGCATCCAGCTTCCCGGCACGCGCGCGCTCACCGTGCTCGTCGCCTTCGATGCCGGCGCACGCAACGAGCGCCCCGAGGAGAACGGGATGGCCCACTTCCTCGAGCACCTCGTCTTCAAGGGCGGAGAGAAGTACCCGAACTACAAAGACGTCAACGAGACCGCCGAGCACCTCGGCGGCGTGCTGAACGCCTACACCAGCCACGATCTCGTCGCCTTCCACATCACCGTCCGCGCCGAGAGCGCCCCCGCCGCGATCGACCTGCTGAGCGACTTCGTCGGGCGCCCCAGGATCGACGCCGAGGAGCTCGACCGCGAGCGCGGCGTCGTGATCCAGGAGATCAACCGCGCCTTCGACCAGCCCTCGATGATCGCCGAGTACCTGATCGACAAGGCCGCCTTCGGCGAGCACCCGCTCGGGCGCACCGTGCTCGGCCCCGAGGAGAACCTGCGCAGCTTCACGCGCGAGGGGATCGTCGCCTTCCGCGAGCGGCGCTGGGCCGGGGCGCGCGGCGGCGCGTTCCTCGTCGGCAACACCGAGCACCTGCCCGACGAGCAGGAGCTGCAGGAGCTGTTCGGCCGCTTCCCCTCGCTGCCCGCGCCCGATCCCTACGCGCCCGCTCCCGCCTTTGCGCCCGAGACGCTCGTCGAGCAGCGCGACACCAACCAGTCGCACCTGCGCATGATCTACCGGCCCGAGGTCGCTGTCTCAGACGTGCGCCAGCGGGCTGCGCTGTCGATCTACTCGACGCTGCTCGGCGGCTCGATGGGCTCGCGCCTGTTCGATGAGATCCGCGAGAAGCGCGGGCTCTGCTACTCGGTCTACGCGATCACCCACGCCTTCGCCGACGTGCCGATCCTGCAGCTCGGCTCGGGCCTGGAGTCCGCGAAGTGCATCGAGGCCTACACGCGCATGCGCCAGATCGTCGACGAGCTGCGCGACGACGGTCCAACCGAGGATGAGGTCAAGCGCGCACGCGCCTACGCCGCCGGGCGACTGGTGCTGTCCTTCGAGAACACCAACGCCGTCGCGCGCTACGCCGCCAACCAGCAGATCGTCTTCGGCGAGCCGATCGACCCCGACGAGGCGATCGCCGCGCTCGACGCCGTCACCTACGACGAGGTGCGCGAGGTTGCCGCCGGCGTCGCCGACAACCTCGCCGTCGCCTGCGTGGGGCCGCACTCGGTCGAGGAGTTCTAGAGCCGCGGCGAGTACAATGAGTCTCATGTCTGCCGTCGTCAGCGCACCGCTATTTCGTCCGAATGATCAGCGCTGGAAGCAAATCAATGCCGAGCAGGAAGCAGAAACCATCGCTCGACACCGGGCAATGACAGTGGCAGAACGACTTGATCTGGGTCTGGATCTCTCTCGCTTCGCCGCAGAGCTCCGGCGTTCCGCTTGGGAGGCCCGCTATGGGCGCCCCGACGCCTGATCACACGCTGGACGACACGCACTCTCAGTTCCCAAGCTGCCGATTCAGCCGATTCCCGGTCTCGACAGCTGAGCTGCCCGCTACCCCAGCGCCACCATCCGGTCGATCGGCACCCGCGCCTTGACCGCGATCTCCTCCGCCACCCGAACCTCGAACTTCATCTCGCGCAGCGCGTCGCGCAGCTTCGGCAGCGTGATCATCTTCATGTACATGCAGGAAGCCTCGGCGTTCGCCGGGATGAACTCCACGTCGGGCGCCGCCATCTGCAGTGGGTAGAGCATGCCGGTCTCGGTCGCCACCACCGCCTGCGCCGAGCCGTGTCCCGCCCTGCGCTCGCGTTCGGCCTCGTTCGCGTAGCGCAGCATCCCGCCCGTTGAGAGCATGTGCATCCCCTCGGAGGAGATGTCCCCCGCTGCCACGTACTCCATCACGCTGGTGGAACAGCCGCACTCGGGATGAATCAGGAAGTCGGCGCCAGGGTGCGCCGCGCGCGTGGCCTCGATGTCCGCCGGGCGGATGCCCGCGTGCACGTGGCACTCGCCGTCCCAGACGTGCATGCGCTTGCCGAGCTCCTTCTCCACATAGGCGCCCAACCACATGTCGGGTCCGAACAGGATCTCCGTGTCCGGGCCGTGGGTCTCGTAGATGTGGCGCACGACGTCGACCGCGTTCGCGGAGGTGCAGCAGTAGTCGGTCAGCGCCTTGACCTCCGCCGTCGTGTTCACGTACATCACCACGACGCCGTTCGGGTACGTGGCGCGCCAGTCCGCGAGCTGCTCCGCATCGATCGAGGCCGCCAGCGAGCAGCCCGCGTCGAGGTCAGGGATCAGGACCGTCTTCTCCGGGCACAGGATCGAGGCCGTCTCGGCCATGAAATGCACCCCGCAGAAGACGATCGCCTCGCCCTCGGCCGCGGCCGCCTGACGCGAGAGGCCGAGTGAGTCGCCCACGTAATGGGCCACGTCCTGCACCTCCGGCACCTGGTAGTTGTGCGCCAGGATCACCGCGCGCCGCTCCGCCGCCAGCTCGCGCACCTCCGCCTGCATCGTGGCGATCTCAGCCGGCGAAAGACCGCCGTCTGCCGCAGGCGTGGGGGCCATCGGGAGCGTCAGGGCCATCTCTTCACATTCTATTCCGCGCTCCGTCGCGGCCCAAGCCCACCACATCCTCCATGTCGCGCTCGCGCGGCCAGGCGATCGTGTGGACGTTGCGATCCGCGTCCGCGAGCTCGGGGCTGTCGCCGTCGATCACGCGTGCGCGATAGCCGATCGAGTCCACGAACTCCGCGTAGCCGTGCTTGGTGTCGTGCAGCTCGACCAGCAGCAGCGGCTCCTCGGCGCGCAGCGTCTGGCTCATGCCCTGCACCACGATCAGCTCGGCGCCCTCGACATCGATCTTCAGCAGGTCCGGCGCGCGGACGCCCTCCCCCTGCACGAACTCGTCGAGCGTCACGGTCTGTACCGTGACCTCGCCCTCATCCGGCCCGTGGTCCTCCTGTTTGGTCGCCCCCTCGACGTTCAGCGAGTGAAACGCCGACCACGGCGAGACGAACATCTGCGCGACGCCGGTCGAGGACGACAGCGCCTTGTCCACGATCGTCACGTTGCTCAAGGCGTTCAGCGTCACGTTGTGGCGCAGCGTCGCGAGGTTCTGTGGAATCGGCTCGAAGGCATAGACGTGGCCCTCCGGACCGACCAGCCGTGAGCAGAGGATCGTGAAGAAGCCGATGTTCGCGCCCACGTCGTAGACCGTCTGCCCCGGCTTGATCAGTTCCTGAAGCGCCCTCTGCACCTCGGGCTCGGCGTCGCCGGTCAGATAGCGCAGGAACGAGCCGCCAAGGTTGATCCGCACGCCCGCCATCGGCCCGCGCAGCACACGCATGTCGCGGTGGCGCAGCGGCCGCGTCGCCGTCGCCACGACTCGCCGCGCACCTTCGCTGGAGTGCTGAAAGCGCGTCGCCCCGCGCCACAGACCCTGCCAGAGCGTCCTCCCGACCCGCGCGACCCCCCGTGCGACCCCCCGTGCGGGCCGATCCGTTGATGAGCCCGACCCCGTCACGAGCGAGGCATGATACATCGGCCCCTGAAGGCTCTAGTCGGCAAGCTCGAGGATCAACGACAGATCCAGCGCCGGCGCCGAGTGCGTCAGCGCGCCCATCGAGACCCAGTCCACGCCCGTCTGCGCGACGGCCCGCAGCGTCTGTAGCGTGACGCCGCCGCTGGCCTCGAGCTCTGCCCGGCCCGCCACCTGCGCCACCGCCGCCCGCAGCTGCTGCTCGTCCATGTTGTCCAGCAGCAGGCGCGGCGCACCGGCCCGCAGCGCCTGCTCGATCTCCCCGTCGTCGCGCACCTCGACCTCGAGCGTCGCCGCCAGCTGCGGCGAAAGCTCGCGCGTCCGCCGCACCGCCGCCTCGATCCCGCCCGCCGCCGCGATGTGGTTCTCCTTGATCAGGATCGCGTCGAACAGCCCCACGCGGTGGTTGCTCGCGCCGCCCGAGGCCACCGCCGCCTTCTCGAGCATCCGCAGCCCCGGCGTGGTCTTGCGCGTATCGAGCACCTTCGCGCCCGTGCCCCTCACCGCCTCGGCCGCGCGCGCCGCCATCGTCGCGACGCCCGAGAGATGCGTCAGGAAGTTCAGCGCCGTTCGCTCTGCCGTCAGCAGCGCGCGCGCCTGGCCCTCGACCGACATCACCGGACCGCCCCGCTCGCGCCAGACCCCCTCCTCGGCCAGGCGCTCGACGCGCGCCTGGCCGTCGAGCAGCCCGAACGCGACCTCGGCCACGTCGAGGCCGTAGATCGACCCCGGCGCCTTTTGCCTGATCAGCGCCCGGGCGCGTGCCCCACTTGCAACCGTCGCCTCCGTCGTCACGTCGCCCGCCTCGACATCCTCCGCCAGCGCCCGCCGCACGAGCTCGGTCAGCTCCTCGGTCGAGAGCCGTCCATCCGCGACGACCATCGCGCTACCCCTCAGTGGGCACGGTCGAGGCCGCAGACAGCAGGTATGCGCGCACGAAGCCGTCCAGATCTCCGTCGAGCGCGCGCTGCACGTCGCCCATCTCAAAGCCCGTGCGGTGGTCCTTGACCAGCGTGTAGGGGTGCAGCACGTATGAGCGGATCTGCGAGCCGAAGTTGACGTCTTGGGCCTCGCCCTTCTCGCGGGCGATCTCGGCCTGGCGCTCGCGCTCCTGGCGCTCGATCAGCTTCGAGCGCAGCATCGCCAGGGCCGTAGCGCGGTTAGAGGACTGGGAGCGCTCGTTCTGGCATTGCACGACGATGCCGCTGGGCCGGTGCGTGATTCGCACGGCGGAGTCCGTCTTGTTCACGTGCTGGCCGCCGGCGCCACTGGCACGGTAGGTGTCGACCTGGAGGTCATCGTCGGCGATCTCGATCTCACCGTCATCCTCCACCACCGGCGCGACCTCGA
>DATAVP010000032.1:0-45975 GCA_036267655.1 Solirubrobacteraceae bacterium | reverse complement strand
GATCGAGCTCGAGTCGCTGCGCAAGGAGAAGGACGACGCCGCCAAGGCGCGCCGCGAGACGATCGAGAACGAGGTCTCCGAGCTGGAGACGCGCGAGCACCAGATGCTCGAGCAGTGGGAAGCCGAGAAGCAGGCGATCGCGGGCATCAACCAGACCAGGGAACGGCTCGACGCCGCGCGCACCGAGATGGAGCGCGCCGAACGCGAAGCCGACCTGCAGCGCGCGGCCGAGCTGCGCTACGGCGAGATCCCCGAGCTCGAGCGCAAGGTCGCCGAGTACGAATCCCAGGAGCGCGAGCGCGGCGGCGAAGCGGCCGCGGAGGGTCCACAGTTCCTGAAGGAGGAGGTCGACGCCGACGACATCGCCGAGGTCGTCGCGCGCTGGACCGGCATCCCCGTCAGCCGCTTGATCGAGGGCGAAAGCGAGAAGCTCGTGCACATGGAGGAGCGCCTGCACGAGCGTGTCGTCGGCCAGCACGTCGCGATCGAGGCCGTCGCCACCGCGCTGCGCCGCTCGCGCGCCGGGCTGCAGGACCCCGACCGTCCGATCGGCTCGTTCCTGTTCCTCGGTCCCACCGGCGTCGGCAAGACCGAGCTCGCGCGCGCGTTGGCCGAGTTCATGTTCGACTCCCAGGAGGCGATGATCCGCATCGACATGAGCGAGTACATGGAGAAACACTCGGTCTCGCGGCTCGTCGGCGCACCCCCCGGCTATGTCGGCTACGAGGAGGGCGGTCAGCTCACCGAGGCCGTGCGCCGCCGCCCCTACTCCGTCGTGCTGCTCGACGAGATCGAGAAGGCCCATGCCGACGTGTTCAACACGCTGCTGCAGGTGATGGACGACGGGCGCCTGACCGACGGCCAGGGCCGCACCGTCGACTTCAAGAACACCGTCCTGATCATGACCTCGAACATCCCCGTCAGCGGCGGCGAGGCCGACGGCGCGGGACAGGTGAACGGCGCGAGCGGCGAGGCCGACCCGCACGCCGCCGCCAGCGCCGACGCGCGCCTGCGTACCGAACTGCTCGACTACTTCAAGCCCGAGTTCATCAACCGGCTCGATGACATCGTGCGCTTCCGCGCGCTCACACGCGAGCAGCTCTCCGAGATCGTCGAGCTGCAGGTGCAGCGGGTGATCGCTCGTGTCGCCGAGCGTGGCGTGCGGGTCGAGATCTCAGACGAGGCCAAGCTGCTGCTCGGCAACATGGGCTATGACCCCACCTACGGCGCCCGCCCGCTGCGGCGCGTGATCCAGAAGCAGCTCACCGACCGGCTCGCGCTCGCGCTGCTGGAAGGCAAGCTGCGCGAAGGCGATGCGGTCACGGTCGAGGCTGTCGACGGGGAGCTGCAACTGGAGACCGCGCCGCGCGAGGTTGCGGACGCGGTCTCCTAGTCGAGTCGAGCTGCCGACGACGGGCCCGCCGCCGCCGGCGCAGCCCACCGGCGAGCCCGTCGCGCCGCGCTACGACGCAGTATCCGTCAGCGCCGAGACCTGTATTGCGGTGATCTTGATGTGCGAGATCGAGACTTCTTCGGTCACGCCCCAGCAGCCGATCCTCACCAGGCCCGCGCCCGCGAACGTGTGCACGACCTGCAACGCCTCGGCCTCTGTTTCGCCGAGTTCGATGTGCGTGAGGTCGTCGTCGGTGTCGGTCGCCGCGGCCAGGCGACAGAACACGCTCGTCGTCCCGGCTTTGTTGCTGGACACGTAGAGCTTGCCGAAGATCGCGTAATCCCCCGCCGGGACGTTCAGCGTCGCGACGACCGTCGATTTCGATTCTTCGGTGGAAGTGACTTCAATTTCGCCGTCGTGGAACGTCGCAAATGCGGGCCCGATGCCCGAAGGCCCCTCTTCTCCTTCAGGACCTTCCAGGCCTTCCGGCCCACGGTCACCGGCTTTGCCGGCCGACCCCGCTGGTCCCACGGAGCCGATCGTGCCCTTCTCGCCCGGCGCTCCGCTCGAACCTGCCGCACCGCGTGCGCCAGGTTTGCCTGCACCCGCCTTCAGCTTCTTCAGCACCTTCGGGTTGATCTGGCTGGTCGAGTTCACGAGGTAGTGCTTGGCCGCGATGGCCCCGCCGCTCATCGCGAACACGAGCGCCAGCGTTGCCACTACGTTGGCGTAGTTCAGATGCCTGCGCATGCTTGCCCCCCAGGCTGTGGTTGTCTAAAGAGCGGATAAAGGTACAGACACGAACGATTTAGCGGAGTGGACGCGCGTGCCGATAGCTGCGTGCGAACCGTGCCGGTATCGGGTAGAACCAGCGCGAGCAGCGCGCTCGCGCACAGGCACTCAACCGCGGAGGAGTCACATGCCCACCTACATCATGCTCTCGACCCTCACCCCCGAGGGCGTGCAGACGGTCAAGAACAACCCGCAGCGGATCACAGAGGTGAACAAGGAGGTCGAGCAGCTGGGCGCGAGCGTCAAGGCGCAGTGGGCGACACTCGGGCACGTGGACTTCATCTCGGTGGTCGAGGCCCCCGACGAGGCGACGATGGCGCGCGTCTCGCTGGAGCTCGGCTCGCGCGGCACCGGCCGCTACGAGACGCTCGCGGCGATCGGGATCGAGGAGTTCATCGCCTCACTGTGAGGAACGCCGCGAGGAGTGCGCCGGGCGCGCGGCGTATGCTCCGATCCAGATGAGCGACATCGACCAGACAGGCGCCTCGGGCGAGGGGCGGGGCCCATCCGGCCAGGAGGGCGAGCCGGGCGGCCGCGGGCTGTCGCTGGCGCCGGAGCCGATGCAGGAGGCCGAAGTGCAGGCGCAGCTCGACGACATCGACGTCGACGCTCCGCGCGTGGGCATCGTGATGGGCTCCAAGAGCGACATGGAGTCGATGGAGAAGGCGGCCAAGGAGCTCGAAGAGCGCGGCATCCTGCACGAGATCCGCGTGATGTCGGCGCATCGCGAAGCCGACGTGGTGGCGGACTACGCCAAGAACGCCCACATGCGCGGCCTGCGGGTGATCATCGCGGGCGCGGGCATCTCGGCGGCGCTGCCGGGCGCGGTCGCGGCGCACACGGACCTGCCGGTGATCGGCGTGCCGCTGTCGGGGCGGCTGACCGCGGCGGGCGGCCTCGACGCGATCCTCTCGATCGTGCAGATGCCCCCCGGCGTGCCGGTTGCCTGCGTGGGCCTGAACAACGCGCGCAACGCCGCGATCCTCGCGGCGCAGATCCTGGGAGCATGATCGCCCGCTACACGCGCGAGCAGCTCGGCCGCCTGTGGACGGACGAGGCTCGCATGGAGAGCTGGCGCCGCGTCGAGATCGCGGCCTGCGAGGAGCTGGGAGAGCTGTTGGGCGCGGGCGAGGGGCCGACGGCGGGCGAGCTGGAGGCGATCGGCAAGGCGAGCTTCACGGTGGCGGAGGTCAACGAGCGCGAGCGCACGACCGACCACGACGTGGCGGCGTTCGTGGACGTGCTGGGCGCCTCGGCGGGCGAGGCGGGCCGCTGGATCCACTACGGGCTGACCTCCTCGGACGTGCTGGACACGGCGCTGGCGCTGCAGCTGCAGGCTGTGGGCGAGGCGATCGTGCCGGGCGCCCACGGGCTGGTCGCGGCGCTGCACGGACGCGCGCGCGAACACGTGGACACGCTGTGCGTGGGGCGCACGCACGGAGTGCACGCCGAGCCGACGACGTTCGGCGTGAAGCTGGCGGGCTTCGCCTTCGAGGCCCAGCGCAACGCGCTCAGGCTGCAGCGCGCCTTCGAGCAGGTGGCCGTGGGCGCGGTCTCGGGCGCGGTGGGCACCTACGCGGCGACGAGCCCCGAGTTCGAGACGCGCGTGCTCGCGCGCCTGGGCCTTCGGCGCGAGGACGTCTCGACGCAGGTGGTGGCGCGCGACCGCCACGCGCAGCTGCTCTCGGCGATCGCGCTTGCGGGCGCGGGCATGGAGCGCCTGGCGACGGAGGTCCGCCACCTGCAACGCACCGAGGTTCGAGAGGTGCAGGAGCCGTTCCGCGCAGGGCAGAAGGGCTCCTCGGCGATGCCGCACAAGCGCAACCCGATCAAGGCCGAGCAGATCTCGGGTCTGGCGCGGGTGCTGCGCGGCAACGCGCAGGCGGGCCTGGAGGACGTGGCGCTGTGGCACGAGCGCGACATCTCGCACTCCTCGGTGGAGCGCGTGATCCTGCCGGACTCCACGATCCTGCTCGACTACCTGCAGCAGCGCACGACGGCGCTGGTAGAGGGCATGAGCGTCGACGCGCAGCGGATGCGCGAGAACCTCGAGCTGACGCACGGCGCGCTGTTCTCCCAGCGCGTGCTCCTGGCGCTGGTCTCGACGGGCATGACGCGCGACGACGCCTACCGCCTCACGCAGGAGCTGGCGCAGCGCGCCTGGGACGAGGGCATCCCGCTGCGCGAGCTGCTGGCCGAGGACGAGCGCGTGCGTCCGCTGGGCCTGGATCTGGACGGGATCTTCGACTACGCGCATTACGTCCGCTACTCGGGCGAGATCGTGGGACGGCTCGACGAGGCGCTCGCGCCCCGGGACTCGATCGACTGAGCCGGACGGCACGCGCGACGCATTCGTAGCGATGGCCCCAGGCCACCGCACTCGTTGGTAGCATCGCGCCAAGTGACAGCGCTCGCGGATCTGCCCCTAATCGCCAGCGGCAAGGTGCGCGAGATGTATGACCTGGCGGGGGTCACGGAGCAGCGCCCGGCGCCGCTGCTGATGGTGGCGAGCGACCGGATCTCGACGTATGACGCGGTGCACCCGACGCCGATCCCCGACAAGGGCAAGGTGCTGACGGGCCTGTCGGTGTTCTGGTTTGGAAAGACGACCCAGATCGTGGCGAACCACATGCTCTCGGCGACCGAGGGCGTCCCGGCGGAGGCGCGTGGGCGCGCGCTGGCGGTGCGGCGCCTGGCGATGCTGCCGGTGGAGTGCGTGGTGCGCGGCTACATCACGGGCTCGGGCTGGAAGGACTACCAGTCGAGCGGCGCGGTCTCGGGGATCCCGTTGCCGGAGGGCCTGCAGGAGTCGGAGCAGCTCCCGGCGCCGATCTTCACACCGAGCACGAAGGCGGAGACGGGCCACGACGAGGCGATCGACTTCGAGCGCGCGGCGGAACTGGTGGGCGACATCGAGCTGATGGAGCGGGTGCGGGTGGTGTCGGTGGCGCTCTACACCTTCGCGGCCGAGCACGCGCGCTCGCGCGGGGTGATCTTGGCGGACACGAAGTTCGAGTTCGGGATGGACGAGGACGGCGAGCTGGTGCTGGGCGACGAGGTGCTGACGCCGGACTCCTCGCGCTACTGGCCCGCGGAGGGCTTCCAGGTCGGCAAGGGCCAGCCGAGCTTCGACAAGCAGTACGTCCGCGACTGGGCGTCGCAAAGCGGCTGGGACAAGAAGCCGCCGGCGCCCGCGATCCCCGAGGACGTGGTGGCGGGCACGCGTGCGCGCTACGTCGAAGCCTATGAGCTGATCACGGGCGAGCCGTTCCAGGCGTTCCTGGATCGCACGGGCGCGAGCGCGGAAACCGAAGTGGCGCCCGGGCCATGAGGGCGCGCGTGCTGATCCGCCCGAAGCAGGGGATCCTCGACCCACAGGGCGTGGCGGTGCAGCGCGCGCTGCCCGCGCTGGGCTTTCAGGGCGTCGAGAACGTGCACGTGGGTCGCCTGGTGGAGCTGGACGTGCAGGACGCCTCGCAGGTGGAGCCGATGTGCGAGAAGCTGCTGGCGAACCCGCTGGTCGAGGACTACGAGGTGCAGCTGCTCGACGGCGGCAGCAGCTGAGCCCTCGCGCGACGTGAAGTTCGGGGTTCTCCAGTTTCCGGGAAGTTGCGACGAGGTGGACGCGCTGCAAGCGGCCCGCCGCGTCGCGGACGCGGAGCTGATCTGGCACGGCGATCGCGACCTGAAGGGCGCGGACGCGATCGTGGTCCCGGGCGGCTTCTCCTACGGCGACTACCTGCGGGCGGGGGCGATCGCGCGCTTTGCCCCGGCGATGGAGGCGGTGATCGAGTTCGCCCGCGAAGGCGGTCCGGTGCTGGGCATCTGCAACGGCTTCCAGGTCCTGTGCGAGGCGCAGCTGCTGCCGGGGGCGCTGCTGCCGAACAAGGACCTGCGCTTCACCTTCCGCCAGGTGCAGCTCGAGGTCTTGAACAGCGGCGGCACGTTCACGCGCGGGTGCGCGCTCGGGGAGCGGCTGAGCATCCCGGCGAAGCACTCGTGGGGGCGCTACTACGCGGACCCGCAGACGCTGGCGGCGATGGACGAGAGCGGACAGATCGTCCTGCGCTACGCGCCGGGGGAGAACTTCAACGGCTCGCTGCACGAGATCGCGGGCGTCTGCAGCGAGGCGGGCAACGTGTTCGGCTTGATGCCGCATCCCGAGCACGCCGTCGATGAGCTGACCGGTGGCTCGACCGACGGCTTGAAGATTTTTGATTCGATGAAGATGTCCGTCGGGACGGCATGACGCCGGCGGCGAGTTTGCCCACGTTGCAGGATGCGCTGGCCCTGGGTCTGACCGAGGCCGAGTACGAGCTGGTCTGCGAGAAGCAGGGCGGCCCGCCGAACCAGGTCGAGCTCGCGATGTACTCGCTGCTGTGGAGCGAGCACTGCGCCTACAAGCACTCGAAGAAGCTGCTGCGCACGCTTCCCACGGAAGGCCCGGCCGTGGTGATGGGCCCGGGCGAGAACGCGGGCGCGGTCGACGTGGGCGGCGGGCTGGCCTGCGCCTTCAAGGTCGAGTCGCACAACCACCCGAGCGCGGTCGAGCCGTTCCAGGGGGCGGCCACGGGCGTGGGCGGCATCCTGCGCGACATCTTCGCGATCGGGGCGCGGCCGATCGCGGTGCTGGACTCGCTGCGCTTCGGCGAGCCCCACGGCGAGTCGGGCGCTCGCACGCGCTACCTGCTCGACGGGGCGGTCTCGGGGATCGGCCACTACGGCAACTCGATCGGGGTGCCGACGGTCGGCGGCGAGCTCTACTTCGAGGGTCCCTACGAGCACAACTGCCTGGTCAACGCGATGGCGCTGGGGTTGGCGCCGAGCGAGGCGCTGGTGGAAAGCGCGGCGGCGGGTCCCGGCAACCTGCTGGTGCTGTTCGGCGCGGCGACGGGGCGCGACGGGATCGGCGGTGCCTCGGTGCTGGCCTCGGCCGAGCTCGACGCGGGCGACACGGGTGCGGCCGGCGAGTCGAGCAAGCGCCCGACGGTCCAGGTGGGCGACCCGTTCGAGGAGAAGAAGCTGCTCGAGTGCTCGCTGGAGCTGCTCGCGCGCGGGCTGCTCGTCTCACTGCAGGACCTCGGCGCCGCGGGCCTGACGAGCTCGGCGGCGGAGATGGCTTCCAAGGGCGAGGTCGGGATCGAGATCGACGTGGCGCGGGTGCCGCTGCGCGAGGCGGACATGGAGCCGTTCGAGGTGATGGTGAGCGAGTCCCAGGAGCGGATGCTGTGCGTGGTCGAGCCCGCGAAGCTTGCCGAGGTGCTGGAGCTGTGCGAGAAGTGGGAGGTGGGCGGCGCGGCGATCGGCACCGTCACCGATGACGGGCTCGTGCGCGTCAGAGCCGATGGCGAGCCGGTGGGCGAGATGCCGGTGCGGGCGCTGGTGGACGACTGCCCGCTGTATGACCTCGCGCCGCAGAAGCCCGCGCAGCCGGTCTACCCGGCGCCGCTCGCAAGCACTCTGCCCGCGGACGCCCCCCCGTCCGAGACGCTGCTGGCGCTGCTGGCGAGCCCGAACATCGCCTCGCGCCGGCCGCTGTTCGAGCAGTACGACGCGATCGTGCAGTCGCGCACGGTGCGCCGCCCCGAGCAGGCGGACGCCGCGGTGCTGCTGCTGCCGGGCGGCGCGGCGCTGGGCGTGAGCATCGACTGCAACGGGCGCCGCGTCGCCGCGGACCCCTACCGCGGCGCGGTGCAGAGCGTGCTGGAGTGCGCGGCGAACCTCGCCTGCGTCGGCGCGCAGCCGCTGGGCACGACGAACAACCTCAACTTCGGCAACCCCGAGAAGCCGCACATCGCCTGGCAGCTGACCGAAGCGGTGCGCGGGCTGGGCGACGCCTGCCGTGCGCTGCATGCGCCGATCGTGGGCGGCAACGTCTCGCTCTACAACGAGGGCGCCACCGGGCCGATCTACCCGACGCCGGTGATCGGGATGGTGGGGATGCTGCCCGACGCGCGCCACGCCGGGCGCCTCGGCTTCGCCCGGCCCGGCGATGCGATCGCGCTGCTGGGGCCGTTCGCGCCCTCGCTGCCCGCGAGCGAGCTGGCGAAGCTGCGCGGGCTGGCGCTGCCGGATGGGCTTGCGGAGTTCGACCTGGAGGCGGTTCGCGAGGCGCAGGCCGCGGTGCGCGAGGCGGTGCGGGCGGGTGCGCTGTCGAGCGCCCACGACATCGCCGAGGGCGGACTGGCGGTCGCGCTGGCGGAGTGCTGCCTGGCGGGTGGGGTCGGCGCCGAGATCGAGCTCGACGCCGCGACGGGGCAGGACGCCGCGAGCACGCCGGTCGCCGCGAGCACGCCGGACGGCGGGACCGCGCCGCAGGCGGAGGCGGCGCTGTTCGGCGAGGGGCCGGGCGGCTTTCTCGTGAGTGGCAGTCTCGACGCGCTCGACGCGCTGGACGGGCGCGTGGCGGTGCGCCGATTGGGGACGGTCGGCGGCGAAACGCTGCGGATCGCGGGTCTGCTGGAGACCTCGCTCGCGGAGCTGGACCGAGCCCACGGCGCCCTGGCGGAGCTGTTCTCGTGAGCCGCGACCCCCTGCTAGCGTGTGCTCGTGATGCGTGAGGGACCGCGCGACGAGTGCGGAGTTTTCGGACTGTATGCGCCCGGTCACGAGGTGTCGCGTCTGTCGTACTTCGCGCTGTACGCCCTGCAGCACCGCGGTCAGGAGTCGGCGGGCATCGCGGCGGCCGACGTCGACGGGCACATCATCACGCGCCGCGAGCTCGGGCTCGTAAACCAGGTCTTCACCGAGAACGACCTGCGCACGCTGGCTGGCGAGCTGGCGATCGGGCACGTGCGCTACTCGACGACGGGCTCGAACGCCTGGGAGAACTCGCAGCCGGTGCAGCGCTCGGAGGGCACGAACGGCTCGCGCCGCGAGCTGGCGCTCGCCCACAACGGCAACCTGATCAACGCGGTGGCGCTGCACAACGAGCTGCTGGAGGAGGGCGTGACGTTCAGCTCGACCTCGGACTCGGAGATCATCGCGGCGCTGATCGCCACGCACCCGGCCGAGCGCGTCGAGGACGCGATCGCGGAGGTGATCCCGCGCCTGCGGGGCGCCTTCTCGACGGTCGTGATGACGAAGGACCGCGTGGTCGCCTTCCGCGATCCGCACGGGCTGCGGCCGCTGTCGATCGGGGTGCTGCCGCCGTCGGCGAGCGCCCAGCTCGAGCTCGACGCTCCCGAGCAAGCGCCGCGCTATTGCGTGGCGAGCGAGTCCTGCGCGTTCGACATCATCGGCGCGAAGCTGTTGCGCGACGTGCAGCCGGGCGAGATGGTGACGCTCAGCGAGGAGGGCCTTCAGAGCCGGATGGTCGCGCCCGGCGGCAGGCGCGCGTTCTGCGTGTTCGAGTACATCTACTTCGCGCGTCCGGACTCGCGCATGAACGACCAGGTGCTGCAGGTGGCGCGCGGGCGGATGGGCGAGATCCTGTGGAAGGAGGCGCCGGTGCAGGCCGACCTCGTGATCGCGGTGCCGGACTCCGGCAACCCCGCGGCCCGCGGCCTGGCACGCGCGGCGGGACTGCCCCAGGACGACGGCTTCGTCAAGAACCGCTACGTCGCGCGCACCTTCATCCAGCCGGGGCAGGAGTTGCGCAAGCACGGCCTGCGGTTGAAGTTCAACCCGCTGCCCGAGGTGATCGCGGGCAAGCGCCTGGTCGTGGTGGACGACTCGATCGTGCGCGGCAACACCACGCGCCAGATCGTGCAGATGCTGAAGGACGCGGGCGCCGCGGAGGTGCACATGCGGATCTCGGCGCCGCCGATCAAGCACCCCTGCCACTACGGGATCGACATGTCAACGCGCGAGGAGATGATCGCCCACGAGCGCAGCACCGAGGAGATCGCCGCGGAGCTGGGTTGCGACTCGCTGCACTACCTGTCGCTCGCCGGCGTGTACGAGGCGGTTCGCGGCGAGCGCGCCACCCACTGCGACGCCTGCTTCAGCGGCGACTACCCGCTGGCGAACAGCGACGGCGCCGCGGGCAAGTACTCGCTGGAGGACCAGCCCGCGCTGCCGCTCGTGCAGGCCTGAGCGCGCCCGGCGGGCGCGTGGAGCGAGGAATCTAACTCAGGTAGTCCTCGCGCGCCCCGGCTGCGTCGTTGTAGCGGTTGTTGTAGGGACGGCGCAGGATCGTGTTCTGACCCTGCCCCGAGCGCAGCGCGTAACCCAGCGTTACGACGAGCGCGATCGTGATCAGGATGGCTGTGAGCATGGGGTTGTCCTTGCGTTGCGGGCTTACATCGCTCTCCAGCCTCTGTCAGTGATTCAACGCACCGCCGCGGAGACTCTCTGTGAGGTTGGTCACAGTATTCCGGATATCGGAATCCGGATGGACGCATGACCGAGCCAGGGCCGAGACGCGAAGCCCGCGCGCGTCCAGCGTGGAGCCCGCGCGGATATCGTGCGGCGCGTGAGCGAGCGGCTGCCGATCGCGGTGCTGGTGTCGGGCACGGGCACGAACCTGCAGGCGCTGCTCGACACGGTCCACGGGCGCGAGGCGCAGATCGTGGCCGTGGCCTCGAACCTCGCCGATGCCCCCGCGCTTGCACGAGCGGCCGGGCGGGGCGTGCCCGCGGCGGTGTTCGCCCGCGGCGACTACGGGGGCGATCGCGGCGAGCGCGACCAGGCGCTGGCGGACTGGCTGCTCGCGCGCGGCGTCCGCCTGGTCGTGCTCGCGGGCTACATGGAGCTGCTGAGCGGGGACTTCCTGCGCCGCTTCCCTGGCGCGGTGATCAACGTGCACCCCTCGCTGCTGCCCGCCTTTGCGGGCCTCGACGCGATCGGCCAGGCGCTCGCCTACGGCGTGCAGGTGTTCGGGGTGACGGTGCACTTCGTGGACGAAGGCGTCGACACCGGGCCGATCATCTCCCAGCGCGCCGTCGAGCTGCCCCGGGCGCGCGAGCCGGGAGAGGTGCTGGCGGCGCTGCGGCCATTGGAGCATGCGCTGCTGCCCGACGCGGTGAGGATGTTCGCCCGCGGCGAGCTTGCGCTCGGCGCTGAGGGATAGGCTCTGAGCATGTCCTCGGCACGGGAATCGATCCTCGGGCGCGGCGCGGGCGTCGAGCGCTCCGGGCCCGGCGAGGTGCGCGTCCGCCGGGCGCTGCTGTCGGTTTCCGACAAGGCCGGGATCGTCGACTTCGCACGCGGCCTGGAGGAGCTCGGCGTGGAGCTCGTCTCCACCGGCGGCACCGCGCGCGAGCTCGGCCAGGCAGGGGTTGGCGCGCGAGAGATCGAGGACTTCACCGGCTTCCCCGAGATGATGGACGGGCGCGTGAAGACCCTCCACCCGCGCCTCTACGCGGGTCTGCTGGCGCTGCGCGACAACGACGCGCACCTCGATGCCGCCGCCGAGCATCAGATCGAGCAGGTCGATCTCGTGTGCGTGAACCTGTATCCGTTCGAGCAGACCGTCGCGCGCGGCGACGCGAGCGAGGGCGAGATCGTCGAGAACATCGACATCGGCGGGCCGACGATGATCCGCGCCGCCGCGAAGAACGGCGCCTTCGCCGCGGTCGTGGTCGACCCCGCCGACTACGACGGGCTGATCGAGGAGTTGCGCGAGTCCGAGGGCCGCTTGACGCTCGACACCCGCCGTCGGCTGCAGGCCAAGGCCTTCGCCTGCACCGCCCGCTACGACGCCGCGATCGCGACCTGGTTCGCCCAGCACACCTATGAGGGCTTCCCCCCGACGTGGAGCGACGCCTACAAGAAGATCTCCGACCTGCGCTACGGCGAGAACCCGCACCAGGCCGCAGCCTTCTATGCGCGCGTCGGCTCGCCGACGCACCTGCTCGACGGCGTCAACCAACTGCACGGCAAGGAGCTGTCGTTCAACAACCTGCTCGACCTCAGCTCGGCGCGCGAGCTGGTCGAGGACTTCGACGGCCCGGCCTGCACGATCGTCAAGCACAACAACCCCTGCGGCTGTGCGACCGCCGCGAGCGCCCCGCTCGCCTACGAACGGGCCTTCGCCTGCGACCCGCAGAGCGCCTACGGGGGCGTGATCGCGCTCAACCGGCGCGTCGACCTCGCCACGGCGCAGGAGCTCTCCAAGCAGTTCATCGAGGTGCTGCTGGCACCCGGCTTCGAGCCCGAGGCGCTCGAGCTGCTGAGCGAGAAGAAGAACGTGCGCCTGCTCGAGCTCCCGCACTGGCCCGAGCCCACGCACGATCTCGAAGCCAAGCCCGTGATCGGCGGCCAGCTCGTGCAGACGCGCGACGTCGTCTCCGAGACGCGCGAGCAGATGCGCGTGCTGACCAAGCGCCGGCCGAGCGAGCACGAGTGGGAGGCGATGCTGTTCGCCTGGCGCGTGTGCCGCCACGTGCGCTCGAACGCGATCGTGATCGCCGCTTGCGCCGAGGCCGATGGCCAGGCCGCCTCGGGCAGCGCGACGATCGGGATCGGCGCCGGTCAGATGAGCCGCGTCGATGCGGTGCGGATCGCGGTCGAGAAGGCGCAGGACTCGCAGCCCGCGCTGCTGGCGGGCTCGGCGCTGGCCTCGGACGCCTACTTCCCCTTCGCCGACGGCCCCGAGCTCGCGATCGCCGCGGGCGTCAGCGCGATCATCCAGCCCGCGGGCTCGGTGCGCGACGAGCTCGTGGTCGAGGCTGCCGAAAAGGCCGGGATCGCGATGGTCGCGACCGGCGTGCGGCACTTCCGCCACTAGCTGTTCCCGCTCGCCCCGCCCGAGCACCTTCCATGGTGCGGCCCGCCGTGGCAGGCGGGCCGTCGTGGCGCCGCGCCACGCCACAGGCGAGGGGGGGGGCTTGATTAAATATGTATAACGATATATCGTGAACGTACTTTGATATCCCACGATATGGAGAACAACATGTGTAGCGATTCAATTGATGGACGACATGTCCATCACCACCATCATGGCCCCGAGGGTCGCGGGCGCCACCGTCATCGCGGCTTCGGCGGCGGGCCCGAGGGTGTCTTCGGCTTCGGCGGCTTCGGCCCCGGCGGCGGGCCACGCGGTCGCGGACGCAAGGCGCGTCGCGGCGACATCCGCACCGCCGCGCTGCTGCTGCTGGCCGAGGAGTCGCGCAACGGCTACCAGATCATGCAGGAGGTCGAGCAGCGCTCCGACGGCGTCTGGCGTCCGAGCCCCGGCTCGGTCTACCCGGCGCTGGCGCAGCTCGAGGACGAGGGCCTGATCCGCTCCGAGCAGGGCGAGGGGCGCAAGCTGTTCGCGCTCACCGACGACGGTCGCGCGCGCGTGCAGGAGCGTCCCGCCGACGCCACCGCTCCCTGGAAGCAGATGAGCGGCGAGGTCTCCGACGAGGCGCACGAGCTCGGCAAGCTGATGCGCGAGGTGGGATTCGCCTTCGTGCAGGTCATGCGCACCGGCAGTGGCGCGCAGATCGGGAAGGCGCGCGAGGTGCTGACCACCGCGCGACGCGACCTGTACCGCATCCTCGCCGACGGCGACACCGAGAGCTAGCGGAAGGCGCGGGCGGCACCCTGGCCGCGACACCGGCTCCGTGCCGGGTCGCGGCCTGTGGGCTGGCTGCGCCGCCCGCCCGCCAGCCCGTTGCCTCGGTCAGCTGTCGGACAGTGGTCCAGTCGCACGCTTTCCCGTGACCCGACGTTTACACTCGCGGCAATGAGGCGACGTGCTCGGGGGTTCAGGTCGGCGTGGCCGATGGTCGGGCTCGTCCTCGCGCTGGCCGCCGTCGAGGCGAGCCCCGCGTCGGCGACGATCACCGTCGCGAACACGAACGACTCCGGTGCGGGCTCGCTGCGCCAGGCGATCGCCACCGCCGGCCCCGGCGAGACGATCGTGCTGCCCGCGAGCGCGAGCCACTACTCGGCCGTGAGCGCACAGCTGCTGATCGACAAGAGCCTGACGATCACCGGCGCGGGCGCGCGCGACACGGTGATCGACGCGATGGGTGCGCCGCATCGCGTGATCGACATAACCGCGGGCCCCGTGATGATCTCGGGCGTGACCGTCACCGGCGCCAAGGAAGCGCCTGAAGACGGCACCGGGATCGATATCGAAGGCAGCGTGTCGGTCGCACTCTCGAGAGTCAGCGTCAGCGGCAACAGCGTCAAACAGAACAGCTCCGGCGGCGGCATCGAAAGCGGAGGAGGAACGACGCTGACGATCGATGCGAGCACGATCGCAAACAACGTCGGCTACAACGGTGGCGGTCTCGACGTGGATGGCACGACCTTGATCACAGACAGCACCATCGCCGGCAACCACGGCGGCGATCTCAAAAACAACGGCGACGCCGGCGGCATCGAGAACGGCGGCTCGCTGACGCTGATCAACGACACGATCGTCGGCAACGAGTGCTTCAACGGCGGCGGTTGCGGCGGGGCGATCTTCGGCTCGGCCACGATCGAGAACACGATCGTCGCGGGCAACCTCGGGGGCAACACCACGGACGAAACCACCGTCCCGAGCGACTGCGCCAGCGCCGTGACCTCGACGGGACCGAACCTCGAAAGCGAAGGCGGCGGCTGCGGGTTCGCCGCGCACGGAGGCATTGCCACCGCGACGCCGCTGCTCGCGCCGCTCGCGAACTACGGCGGTCAGACCGACACGATCCTGCCGCTCCCCGGCAGCCCCGCGATCGACGCCGCGGGCAGCAGCGGCTGCCCGTCGGCCGATCAGCGCGGCGTCAACCGTCCACTCGGCCTCGGATGCGACATCGGCTCTGTCGAGATCGGAGCGCCCGGCGCCAGCACCGGCGCGGCGACTGCGGTGAACACGACGATCGCGACGCTCGCCGGAGCCGCGGACGAGGACCCGGCCGTCGCGACCGGCACCGTGTTCTTCCAGTACGGCACGAGCGCCTCCTATGGATCGCAGACCGCGGCGCAGAGCCTCGCCGCGGGCAGCTCGGCGACGCCGTTCTCGGCTGCTCTCACGGATCTCGCGCCCGGCACCGTCTACCACTTCCGCGCCGTCGCCGGCAGCGTCTATGGGACGGCCTTCGGCGTCGACCGGACCTTCGTCACCACCGTCCCGCCCAGGTTCATTGGCCCGCCGCTGTCGTTGAAGCTCTCCAGCGTCACCCAGTCGCACGCCCGCTGGCGCGCCGGGAACGCGCTCGCCAGCGTCTCGCGCAAGCGCGGGCGCCCGCCGCTCGGCACCAGCTTCTCGGTGACGCTCAGCCAGGGCGCCACCCTGCGCCTCGCGTTCCTGCAGCAGCGCGGCGGACGTAAGGTCAAAGGCAAGTGCCTCGCGCCGTCGGGCAAGAACCGGGGCAAGCCCCGCTGCAAGCGCTCGCTCGCTCGCGGCGTCCTCGCGGTGCCGGGCAAGGCGGGCGCGAACAAGATCGGCTTCCAGGGCCGCGTCTCGCGCAAGGTCAAGCTCGCTCCCGGCAGCTACACCGTCGTGATTACCGCCGTCGCCGCGGGTGGGCAGCGCTCGAGCCCCAAGCGGCTCAGCTTCACGATCGTCCCCTAGTCGAGCGCCTTCGCGGCGATGCCCAGCAGCGGGTCGTAGTCCGCGGATTCGTTGGTCTCCGCGGCCAGGCGCATCGCCGCTGCGAGCTGCTCGTCGTTGCGCCGCGCCGCGCGTTCGGTGAGCGGCTGCATGACGCCGCGCAGGTAGAGCATCGGCTCGACCCAACGGGGGGCGAAGACGCGCGACGCGCGACGCTCGATCCCGCGCTCGATCGCGTCGATCGCCTTCGAGAGCGGGGCCGGGTTGCGGATGAAGCCCGGCATCCTGTTCGCCATCG
Source organism: Solirubrobacteraceae bacterium (assembly GCA_036267655.1). Taxonomy (GTDB): domain Bacteria; phylum Actinomycetota; class Thermoleophilia; order Solirubrobacterales; family Solirubrobacteraceae; genus Palsa-744. The sequence continues at coordinate 30,081 of DATAVP010000032.1, read as the reverse complement.
CTTCCGCCGCGGGCTGCGAGAAGGCGGCTTTCACGAGGTCGGTGTCGAGGAAGCCGAAGTAGGCGCAGCCCACCACCGCGCCGCTCGGCGCCGTCTCCATTCGCAGCGCGTCGGACAGCGCGTCCACCCCGGCCTTCGCGGTCGTGTAGGGCCCCATCATCGGCCCGTGTGAGATCGCGCTCAGCGAGGAGATGTTCAGCAGGTAGCCGCGGCGCTTCACGATCTCGTCGATCACCGCGCGGTCGGTGCGCCAGACGCCCAGCAGGTTCACGGCCAGCGTGCGCTCGACCTGCTCGATCGGGGCGCTCGCCAGCGGGCCGGTGAAGGCGATCCCCGCGTTCGCCACCGCCACGTCGATCCCACCGAAGCGCTCTACCGTGGCCGCGACCGCTCGCTGCAGCGCCTCCAGATCCGTCACGTCGGTCTCGATGCTGATCGCGCGCTCGCCGAGACGCGCCGCGTTCTGCTCCAGCCGCTCGGGCTCCAGGCCCACGAGCGCCACGTTCGCGCCCTTCGCGTAAAGGCGCTCCGCCGCGGCCTTGCCGATGCCTCGCGCCGCGCCGGTGATGAACACCGTGCGGCCGTTCACGTCATATCGCGTCTGCGCCACGCCGCCAGCCTATCGACGGACGGCGCTCAGGCGCCGCTGCTCGGCGAGCGGGCGCCGAGGGCCTGGGCGACCGTCTCGTGGACCGCCATCGCGCTGGGCAGCGCCACGATCTGTGCCAGCCGTGCCAGCTGCGAGCTCTGCGGGATCACCAGCACCAGCGATGCCCGACGCTGGGTGAGCAGCTCGTTCAAGCGAAACAGCATGTCGATGCCCGCGCTGTCGACGTAGGAGGTGTCGCTGAGATCGAGCACGAGCTTGTCCGCCCCGGCGAGCGACTTGCCCAGCTCCTCGCGCAGCAGCCGCGCATTTGCCGCGTCGATGTCCTGGCTCGGACGCGCGACCGGCACGCCGTCGACGCGCTCGAGGTCGACCAGCTTCAAGCCGCCGCCTTCGGCAGGCGCTTGGTCAGCGTGACCGTGGTGCCCTGCTCAGTGCGCTCCACCGCGGCCGAGTCCACGAGCGCACGCATGATGCCCAGACCGCGACCGCGACCGTAGGGCCGCGACTCTCGCCAGCTGCCTTCGTCGCGGACGATCACGCGCACCTCGCTGTCATCGCGTTCGCAGGTGACCGTGAACGTCGCCTCGCTTGCGCCGTATGCGTGCTCGATCGCGTTGCCCGCCGCCTCCGAGGCTGCGAGCGTGAGGCCGAACAGGTCTTCCTCTCCGAGCTCGTGGTCGGCCAGCCAGCGCCCGAGCGTGCGGCGCAGGCCGGCGAGCACGCGCGTATTGGCATCGAGCGTGAGCACGATCGTTCGCTCCAGCGGCAGCGACTCGATCGCCAGCAGCGCGACATCGTCCTCGAGCGTCGTCTCGTCGAGTAGCCCGCGGTAGACGCGGTCGGCAAGCGAGGCGCCCTGTTCGAGCGGCGGCCGCTCGGCCGCCGCTCGCAGACGCTCGAGGCCCACGTCGATCGCCTCGCCGCGCCGCTCGATCAGTCCGTCGGTGTAGAGCAGCAGGGCGCCGCCGAGTGGGAACCGGAAGCGCTGCGCGACGTATTCCAGGGCCGGGGCGATCCCGAGCGGCAGTCCCTGGAGCTGCTCGAGGAAGCAGGCATGCCCGTCGGGCGTCATCAGCAGCGGCGGAAGGTGGCCGGCGCTGACGACCTCCAGCTCCCCACGCTCGATGTCGAACCCGAGAATCGCGGCAGTGGCGCTGCGGTTGCGCCCCATCGAGACGAGCAGGTCGTTGAGGAGCGACATCGCCTGGGCGAGCTCATGGCCCTCGATCAGGTAGGCGCGCAGCGCGATGCGTATCTCCGACATCACCGCCGCCGCGAGCACGCCACGCCCCACGACATCGCCGATCACGAACGCCAGCCGGCCGTCGGTGAGCTGCAGCACGTCGTACCAGTCGCCGCCGATCTTCACGCCCGCGCCGGCCGGCAGGTACTTGGCGCTGAAGCGCACGCCCGGCATCTCGGGCAGGGCGTCCGGCAGCAGCGTGCGCTGCATGATCTCCGTGACAGCGCGCTGCTCGGCCAAGCGTGCGGCGTCGATCGCAGCCGCTGCCCGGTCCCCCGCCAGCTGCAGCACCGCGATGTCGTCGGCGTCGAACTCGCGCCGCTCCAGCGTGCCCACGTGCATCACGCCGAGCACGCGTCCCTCCAGCTGCAATGGCACGCCGAGCATCGAGCGGATGCCGCGCTGGCGGAGGATCGGGTTCACGACTTCCGCCTCGCTGAGCTCCTCGATCACGATCGGTCGGGCCTGTGCCGCCACGCGACCGGCGAAGCCGCGCGCGAGCGGCACCTGAACGCCCTGGCGCACCTCCTCCTCGAGACCTCGCGCGGCACGCGCGACCAGCACGCCGCGGTCCTCGTCCAGCAGAAGCACCGCCGCCGTGTCGGCGTGCAGCTCGTCGCGGATGCGCTCGAGCAGCTCCGAGAGCATCTGCTCGAGCGACATGTAGCTCAGCGCCGCGTTCGTGGTGCTCCGTACGGGGTCGGCACCGGTCATGGGCTCTGCCCCAACCCCGTCCGCCTCCCGCGTCTCGGGGATGGCCTGCGCCTTCGTGTCCACTGTTCAACGCTATACCCTCCGCGAGCGCGTACGACACGGTGCGAGAGAGGGCGAGCAACAGCCGAACCTGGCCCTGCACCGGGCGGCGTCGCGGTCGCGGGCGACCAGGTCCGCCGCGCCAGGCCGCTCAGACCGCGAGCCTTCGCAACAGCGCCAGCAGCAGCTCGTAGCTTCGGCCGACGCTCGACACCGACACCCGCTCCTCGGGCGTGTGCGCACCCTCGATCGTGGGGCCGAAAGAGATCGCGTCGAGCGATGGCCGCTTCGAGACGATCGCGCCGCACTCGAGCCCTCCGTGCACCAGGACGATCGCGGGCCGCTCGCCGTAGACCTCGCGGTAGGCCTCGATGCTCGCGTCGAGCAGCGGCGAGCGCTCGCGCGGCTCCCATCCGGGGTAGCCGGGACCGGCGGTGGCGACTGCGCCCGCGGACTCGGCCTCGACGGCGATGCGCTGCTGCAGCTCGGCCAACGCACCCGCCGCGAGGCTCCGGACGCTCATCAGGATTTCGACCGCGGCCGCGTCGGTCGTGAGGATCGCGAGGTTCGCCGAGGTCTCGACCGTGTCCTCGTAGCGCTCGCTCATCGCGAGCACGCCATGCGGCAGTCGCGCAAGCAGGCCGATCAGCGCGGCGGCGTCGCGCTCGGCGATCGTCTCCCCCGGCGGTGACGGCCGGTCCTGCAGCTCGATCGCGAGTCCCGGCTCGCGCTCCTGCCACTCGCGGCGCAGCTCGGCGAGGAGCTTGTCCGCCTCTGCGAGGGAAGCATCCTTGGCGAACGTCAGCTCGACCACGGCCTCGCGCGGAATCGCGTTGTGCGCGCTGCCGCCGGTGAACGATGCGATGCGGTGGTGCAGCCCGGCGTCGAGCAGACGGGCGACCGCCGTCGCCGCGAGCACGATCGCGTTGGCGTGCGGCTCGTGAATGCGCACGCCGCTGTGACCGCCACGCAAGCCGCTCACCCGCAGTGCCACTCCGCGCCGGCCCGCGGGTGTCGGCTCCCGTGTGACAGGGAGCACCAACCGTGCGTCCGCTCCGCCCGCGCAGCCGACCGTCAACGCGCGGTCGTCCTCGCTGTCGAGGTTCACCAGCGCCTGCGCCTGCAGCATCGAGATGTCCAGCGCCGAGGCGCCGTGCAGCCCGGTCTCCTCTTCGACCGTGAACAGCAGCTCGAGCGGCCCGTGCGGCGTGGCGTCCGGGTCAGACAGCAGCGCCAGCGCCGCCGCGACGCCGATCCCGTTGTCGGCGCCGAGCGTCGTGCCGGTCGCCTGCACCACGTCGTCCTCGCGTCGGACCGCGATCGGGTCGCGCTCGCAGTCGTGCTCGGAGTCGCCAGCCGTCTCGCAGACCATGTCGAGGTGCGCCTGCACCGCCACCGTCGGGCCGTCGCAGCCGGGGCTCGCCGCCACGCGCGCGACCGTGTTGCCCCTCGCGTCGGTCAGCCACTCGGCGCCCGCCTGCTCGGCGATCTGCTGAACGTAGTCGCGCGCCGCGGCCTCGTGGCCTGGGGGACGCGGGATCGCGTTCAGCGCCGCGAAGTGGCGCCAGAGCTCTGCGGGCTCGAGCCCGGCGTAGGGGTCGTCCGGCATCGTGCGCGCCACGATATCTCGTGGTCTGAAGTGCCCCGTGCGGGACTCGAACCCGCCCCACCGGATTAAAAGTCCGGCGCTCTACCAGATGAGCTAACGGGGCTCAGCGCAGGCAAGTCTGGCAGATTCCTCGCTGCGTGTAGGAAGGGTCGTCGCGTCTCAGTCCGCAAGCATGGCCGGTTGGCTCTAGCCGAGCTTGATCGTGGTCGCGACGCTCGAGGATGGGCCGCCGCTGGAGCGGAAGGAGGCGCTGAGCCTGAGCTTCAAGCGACGGCCCCGGCGCAGCGAGGCGGCGCTCGCGCGGCTGAGCTGCAACGTGACGGTCGTGCGCGCGCTCGCGCGCGAGAAGCTGCGCTTGAGCGGGCGCAGGCCTGTGCCTGTGACGCTGAGCCTGCCCGCGCCGGGGATGCGGATCGTGAGCGTGATCAGGGCGCCCTTGGACCTGTGCGCGAGGATCGCGAGCCGGGCGGGGAGCGGCGCGGGCGCGCCCGGTCCCGTCGCGGGCGCCACGCTCGGCGCGCTCGACGGGAACCGCGTGCTCATCGGGGGCGGCGTGCCTGCGCTCGGGTTTTCCCCTGCGCCCGAGGTCGTCGTTTTCGTCGGCGGTGTTTCCGGTTCGCCGGGCGGCGTCCCGCCCCCGCCGGTTTCGCCTTCGCCGGTTTCTCCACCGCCTTCGCCGGGTTCTTCTTCTTCCGGAGCTTCTGGCGGCGGCCCGAACAGCGCGAAGGCTAGACCTTTGCTGCCCGCGAACACGCCTAGCGCGCGGCCGTCGCGCAGCGGCGTCAGCAACGCCAGCGCTGCGCCCGGTAGTTCGCTCGGGGCGAGGCCGAGCGTCTGCGCGAGTTCGGCCGCGCTCAGTTCGAGGGCTTCGGCGGTTTCTTCGAGGTCGGCGGCCGTGACGGTGAAGGGTTCGCCGCTGGGCGCGGTGCCGAGCAGTTCTTCGAGTTCTTCCTGTTCGGCCGCTTCCAGGAGCTGTGCGCCGAGCGTGGCGGGCGATGCGGCTTCGCTCAGCAGCAGGCTCAGCAGTTCGCCGACCGTCCAGGTTTCGAGACCTTCGTCGATCAGTTCTTCGGGCGTCTTGCCAAGTTCTTCTTCGACAAGTTCTTCAAGCGATTCCGGTGCGCCGGGGGCTTCGGTGGCTTCCGAGTCTTCGTAGGCTTCTTCGAGCTGTTCTTCGAGGTCGAAGGCCAGTTCGAACGGGCCGACCAGTTCTTCGACGAGCTGCCGTTCCGCGACCAGGACGCCGAGCGCGGCTTCGATCGCCTGCTTGACGCCTTCGGCTTCCCCCAGCGCGGCGATGCTCGAGAGCTGTGAGATCCCGGGACGTTCGGAGATCAGGCGCGCGAGCACGGGGACTTCGAGCGGGCCGAGCGGGATGCCACCGACGCCGAGCTGGGCTTCGCCGAGCAGTTCCGTGGCGGCGCTGCTCGAGAGCGGTGTCACGCCACCGGGCGGCAGCGAGAGCGCCGCAGGTCGCGCGGGACTCGCGCTTGCTGCAGGCGTGGGCAGCGCCGCCAGTAGCGCAAGCGCCCCGCACGCCGCCGCCATCCGCCAAAGGCGGGTAATGACACCAGTGACGTTCGCGGTCACATAACGTCTATCGACGGGGGGCTGGCGGTTCTTGAACCGGACGGAGCCACCCGCGGCGGCGGCTCCGTCCGGTGCTGCCCTGCTATCGCAGTCGCGTCCTAGTGCGCGAACCTGACGGTCACGTTCGCCGAGGAACCCGGCCCTCCGGTCTGCGCAAAGGACGCGGTGAGCTTGACGCTCGTGGCGCGGTGCCTGCCACGGGCGGCGCGCTTCGCCTTGGTCAGGTGGGTACGCAGCGTCAGGCGACCCGCCTTGGCGATCCGGCCCTTGACCGTGCGCACGCCACGACCCGCCAAAGTGACCTTGCCGACGGCCGGCAACTGCACGACGATCGTCGCGACGCCCTTCTTGACGTTGTGGCTCAGGATCTTGAGCTTGCCCGCAGCGCTCGCGGCGCCCGCGAGCGGCGTCGACCCGGCCGCAGCCGGATAGTTGACGATGATCGTCGGGCTGCTCGCGCCCTGCGTTGGGCCGGCCGGACCGCCCGTGCTGCCACTGCCTCCGGCACCGCCGGTTGAGCCGCCTCCGGAACCACCTTCGCCACCACCGCCGGAGCCGCCTTCGCCGCCGCTGCCTTCTTCACCTCCGCCGGTTTTCGTGAACAGCCCCAGGCTGAGGCCTTCGAGGCCGTTGAGGATGCCGAGCGTCGTGCCGCTCGGCAGCGCGCCCGTCAACGCCAATGAGATCGGCGGCAGCGCCAGCGGTGCGACGCCTAGTTCGGTGGCCAGCGCTTCGGTCGTGATGCCGAGTTCGCTCGCCAGCGTGCCGACGGTGCCAGGCAGGAACGACGTGCCGCCAAGCGGGGAGCCGAGCAGCGCTTCGAGTTCATTCGCGTCAAGCGCGCCGAGCACCTGGCTGACGAGCTGTTCCGGTTTCGCGGCGTTGCCGAGCAGCGAGCCGATCAGTTCATTCGACGTCAGTCCGCCCAAGGTCGAGGAGAGCAGCGTCGTCAGGTTCTGGCCTTTGAGGATGTTCAGCAGTTCTGGGAGCCCGAGCAGGCTTTCGAGCTGGGATTTCAAACCCGAGACCACGTCCGCGGGCGTGAGCAGGTCTTTCAGGGTCTTGCCTTCGCCCGCCAGTGCCTGGACGACTTTGGTCACGGCTTCCTGCAGTTTGCCCGTGGGCAGCAGGCCGAGGGCGGGAAGTTCCGCCACGGCCTTGCCTACTTCCGTGGCGTTCAGGTCGCCGAGCGCCAGCCCGTCGAGCAGGGTTTCCAGCTGTCCCTGCGGGACGCCCGAGACGAGGACCGGGAGTTGGATGTTCGGGGTCCCCGGCGTGCCGGCCTGTGCCGAAGCCGCGGGTAGCGCCGAGAGCAGCGCGATGATCGCGACACAGATCGCGGTCGCGCCTGCTGCTCGAGCGTGGCGCTGCGCGGCGGTCGAGATCGTGCGTGACAGATGCATTGAAAGCTCCTAGATCGGGGACCTTCGACCGCCACCGTTCGGCAGGTCGCTGAGCGCCGTTTCGGCATGTCAGGGAGCTAAGTTCAATTAAATGGAATTTACGTCCAACAGACGTTTAGTCCATATTTCTGAATTCTTCCCATCTTTCGTCTGACCGAGGGAGGGGGAGGATGCCGCCCAAGACCCGGGTCGATGGACCAACCCCAGCGTTTCGACCCGATGGACCGCGAGCGCCCTGGGAGTTCCGGCGACGGGTTCTCAGGGAGCTTCGGCCGCAGCGACCTGCAGCATCTGCTCGATCTCGGTGAGCTTCACGCGCGGGCGCCCCGCGGGCTCGCCGAGGCCGCGCTCGTGGCGGTCGATCGCTTCCCAACCCGAGTAGGTGACGAGCTTGGGCTGGCGCTCGCGCAGCAGCGTCTCGACCGCGGCGGCGTCGGGTTCGCTCGGCGTGTGGACCGCGCCGATGGGTGCGCCCGCGGCGGCGCCGTTCGCGCCGGGCGCGAGGTCGGCGAGCATCGCGTCGACGGTCTCCTGGGCGTCCTTCTTGTTCGTGCCGATCACGCCGGAGGGGCCGCGCTTGATCCAGCCGACGACGTACTCGCCCGCGATCGGCTCGAGGCTGTCGGGGTCGAGCACGCGCCCGCCCGCGTTCAGGATCGTGGCGGCGCGCTCGTCGAAGGAGACGCCGGGCAGCTGCACGCCGCGATAGCCGATCGCGCGAAACACCAGGCCCGCGGCGATCGTCTCCGACTCTCCGGTGGCGCGTGCCTTCAGCGCGCCGCCCTCGCCGGGCACGAGCTCGTTGCGCACGAACTGCACCGAGGCGAGCGCGCCGTCCTCGCCCGCGACGAGCTCGGTGGGCGAGAGCAGGAAGCGCAGCACGATCCGCCGCCGGCCCTCGCTCGGCGTGCGCTCGGCGTAGCCGCGCAGGATCTCGACGTTGCGCCGCGAGGTCATGTCTTCCTCGGCGGGCTGGTCGTGGACCGCGAGCGCGCGCTCCAGTTCTTCGCGGTCGACCACCACGTCGGCGTCGGCCATCACGCCGAGCTCGAGCAGCTCGGGGTTCGTGAAGGCGGCCTGCGCGGGGCCGCGGCGCCCGACGACGACGACTTCCCGCACGCGGCTGCGCGCCAGCACCTCCAAGGCGTGGTCGGCGGTATCGGTGGGCGCGAGCTCCTCGACGCTCAGCATCAGCATTCGCGCAACGTCGACGGCGACGTTGCCGTTGCCGATCACCACGGCGCGCTCGGCGGATTCGAGATCGACCTCGAGGCCGGTGTGGTCGGGGTGGCCGTTGTACCAGCCGACGAACTCGGTCGCGGCGTGCGAGCCGGACAGCTCTTCGCCGGGGATGCCGAGCGGGCGGTCCAGCGACGAGCCGGTGGCGTAGACGATCGCGTGATAATGGGCGAGCAGCTCCTCGCGCGAGACGTGCTCGCCGAAGCTGACGTTGCCGAAGTAGCGAAAGCGGGGGTGGGCCGCGGTCTTCTCATACACGCGCGTGACCGACTTGATCTTCGGATGGTCGGGCGCGACGCCGGAGCGCACGAGGCCCCAGGGCGTGGGCAGGCGCTCGAGCATGTCGACCTCGAAGCCCGCCTCGGCGTCCTTGAGCAGGTGGCCCGCGGCGTAGAAGCCCGCGGGACCCGAGCCGATCACGGCGATGCGTATGGGAGTCTCGTCACTCATGAAGCGGTTTGATGGGCGCGGCCCGACTCGAACGGGCGACCCCCTCGGTGTAAACGAGGTGCTCTAGCCAACTGAGCTACGCGCCCCGAGCTTCCGGGAGCCCTAGGCTAGCGAGCCCGCGGAGCTTCGCGGGATGTGAAGGGTTTGTAGGAGCTTTGGCTAGGATTGCCTCAGTCCTGGTCGGGACTACCTGTGGACAGAGCAAACACCGCCCATAGCGAGGGGTCCTCGGCGTTCGCGAAGCCAGGCGAGCAGGAGTCGCAGGCGGCTGACCCGCGGTCGGGCGCGGAGTCCTCGACGGCGGGTGCGCAGCGGCGCGAGGGCGTCTCGAAGGCGGCGGAGCTCGAGCTGCAGCACGTCAGCAAGAGCTACCCGGGCCGGCGCGAGCCCGCAATCGCCGACCTCTCGTTCACGGTCCCGGCGGGCGAGGTATGCGTACTGGTCGGGCCATCGGGCTCCGGCAAGACCACGGCGATGCGCCTGATCAACCGAATGATCTCGATCTCCGCCGGTGACATCCTGCTCGGCGGCCACAGCGTGCTTCGGCGCGACGCGCGCGAGCTGCGCCGCGAGATCGGCTACGTGATCCAGCAGATCGGCCTGTTCCCGCACCAGACGGTGAAGGAGAACATCGCGACGGTCCCGGGCCTGCTCGGCTGGTCGAAGGAGCGCACGGCCGCGCGCGTGGACGAGCTCCTGGCGCTGATCGGCCTGGACCCCGAGGAGATGTCAGACCGCTACCCGGCGCAGCTCTCGGGCGGGCAGCGACAGCGCGTGGGCGTGGCCCGGGCGCTGGCGGCGGACCCGCCGCTGATGTTGATGGACGAGCCGTTCGGGGCGATCGACCCGATCAACCGCACGCGCCTGCAGGACGAGTTCCTGGCGCTGCAGGAGAAAGTGAGAAAGACGATCGTGTTCGTGACGCACGACATCGACGAGGCGATCAAGATGGGCGACCGGATCGCGATCCTGCGCGAGGGCGGCAAGCTCGCCCAGTACGACACGCCGCGCGAGATCCTGACCCACCCGGCGGATGAGTTCGTGGCCCAGTTCGTGGGCGCGGACCGCGGCATCAAGCGGCTGTCGCTGACGACGCTCGCGGAGATGAAGCTGCTCGAGCCGAACGGGCTTCAGCCGGGCGGTCTGCGTGCGCCGGGGCAGACGAGCGTGCGCGATGCGCTGTCGATGATCATCTCGGCGAACGGCGAACCGCTCGCGGTGGTGGACGGCGAGGACCAGATCCAGGGCCTGTTGACGCTGTCGCTGATCGAGCGGCTGCTGGCCGAGGAGGGTGCGGCCTGATGGCGCTCGCAGGCGGCGCGGCGGCGCTCGCGGCCTCGGGGCCGGTGATCCCGAACTTCGGCGCGCACAGCTCGAAGTGCGTGGTGGAGAACCGCTTCTTCTGCACGGAATGGATCGGCCACAACTGGGACAGCGTGCTGTGGCCCGCGCTGCGCCAGCACGTGCTGCTGACGGCGATCGCGGTGGCGATCGGCTTCGCGATCTCGATGGCGCTGGCGCTGGCGGCGCACCGCTGGCGGCTGTTCGAGCGCCCGACGCTGCTGATCACGACGATCCTCTACACGATCCCCTCGCTGGCGCTGTTCGAGCTGCTGGTGGCGCCGGTGGGCGCGAACATCTACGCGGCGGAGATCGCGCTGGTCTCCTACACGCTGCTGATCCTGTTCCGCAACATCCTCACGGGCCTGCGCGAGGTGCCGGACGAGGTGCTGGACGCGGCGGAAGGGATGGGGATGACGCGCCGCCAGGCGCTGCTTCGGGTCGAGCTGCCGCTGGCGCTGCCCGCGATCGTGGCGGGGCTGCGAATCGCGGTGGTGACGATCATCGCGCTGGCGACGATCGTCTACACGATCTACGACAAGGGCCTGGGCGTGCCGATCCACACCGCTCTCGGTGAGGGGCCGTTCAAGACGGAGCTGATCGCCGCGGGTGGGCTGACGGTGCTACTGGCGCTGGCGGCGGACGGGCTGTTGGTATTGGCGCAGCGGGCGCTGACGCCGTGGACGCGGGCGAGGTCGAGCTAGCGATGCACGCCTTCGTCGAAGCCTTCGAATTCATCGGCCGCGACGGCTCGATCTCGGGACAGCCGGGGCTGCCGAGCCTCTCGCACCTGGCCCTGGAGACGCTGAAGGTGGGAGCTATCGGCGTTGCGATCTCGATCGTGATCGCGGTTCCGGTGGGGGTCTGGCTCGGCCATATCCACCGCGGCTCGTTCTTCGCGATCAACCTCGGCAACATCGGGCGGGCGCTGCCGAGCCTGGCGGTGCTGGCGATCGGGGACGCCTTCCTGGGGCTGGGCCTAACGGTGGTGGAGGTGGCGCTGGTGATCCTGGCGGTGCCGCCGATCATCACGAACGCCTACCTGGGCGTGGACGGGGTGGACCGCGACCTGGTCGACGCCGCGCGCGGGATGGGGATGTCCGAGCGCGAGATCCTCACGCGCGTGGAGCTGCCGCTGGCGGTGCCGCTGATCTTCGCGGGGGTCCGCACCGCGGCGGTGTTCGTGATCAGCACCACGACGATCGCCTCGCTCGCGGGCTTCAGCGGCACGCTGGGCGATCCGATCGCGAACGAGACCAGCTACCACTTCTCGGGTGTGCTGGGCGCGGCGATCTGCGTGGCGGGGCTGGCGCTCGCGGTGGAGGGGGTGCTGACGGTCTTGCAGCGCGGCCTCACGCCGCGCGGGCTGCGGGTGCAGCGCGAGGTGGAGGTTGGTCTGGGCGCCGCGGCCCCGGGTCTGACCTAGCGAGGCTTCGCGCCGGGCGTTTCAGATTATTTATTAATTAATAATTAAAAGTTTTTCGGTCAACAGTCAACAACAGGAGGAAGCGTATATGCCAGGTACGCGATGGAGCAGGTTCAGGAACGCAGGGTCGAGGGTCACGATGCTGTCGGCGATCGCCGCGCTGAGCGTGGGCTTGGCGGCGTGCGGGAGCAGCAGCTCGTCGTCTTCGAGCAGCTCCAGCGGCAGCTCGACCTCGACGTCGGCGGCAAGCGGCGAAGGCGCGAGCAAGCCGGCGGTGACGATCGGCGACAAGAACTTCCCCGAGGAGAACATCCTCGGCCAGCTCTACGCGCAGGCCCTGGAGGCGAAGGGTTACAAGATCAACCTGAAGTCGGAACTGGGCTCCTCGGAGATCATCTACAAGGCGTTCACGGCGGGACAGATTCAGATGTACCCCGAGTACACGGGCGTGTTCCTCTCGGCGATCGCCGAACAGACGAAGCTGCCGACGAGCGCGGCGCAGGCCTACACGGAGGCGAAGGCGTTTGCGGAGACGAAGGGCGCCACGATGCTGGACTACACGCCGTTCTACGACTCCGACGCGCTGGCGACGCTGCCCTCCTACGCGAGCGAGCACAAACTGACGAGCGTCGCGGACCTGAAGCCGCTCGGCAAAGCGGCGACGCTGGGCGGCGCGCCGGAATTCGCGACGCGCTTCGAGGGAGTGCTGGGCCTGAAGAAGGAATACGGGCTCGACCTGACGTTCAAGCCGATCGCGATCGAACTCTCCTACAAGGCGCTGGAAAGCAAACAGGTGGACGTGCAGGACGTGTTCACGACCGACGGTCAGCTCCTGGGCGGGAAGTTCAAGGTGCTCACGGACCCGAAGCACGTGTTCGGCTTCCAGAACGTGGCGCCGATCGTGAAGCAGAGCCTCGTCTCGGCGGAGGGTCCCGAATTCGCGGCGACGATCAACAAGGTCTCGAAGCTGCTGACGATCCCGGCGATCCAGCAGATGAACAAGGCGGTCACGGTTGAAAAGCAGTCGGCCGCCACGGTTGCGGGCCAGTTCCTGAAAGCGAACGGCCTGGCCTAGCCGGTCCCTGGTCCCGCGTCGCGTCTCTGGCAAGCTCTGGGGATGCGGCGCGGGGTCCAGATCGTTCTGTGGTTCGTGGGCCTGGTCGTGGTGCTGCTGGGCCTGGCGCAGATCTTTCTGCCGAAACTCGCGGCGAGCAAGATCTCCTCGCGGATCGGCAAGTACGGGAGCGTGGACAGCGTGCACGTCAGCGCCTGGCCCGCGATCGAGCTGCTGTGGAGCCACGCGGACTCGGTGACGGTGCGGGCCTCCCGCTTGCGCCTGAGCCCTTCGCAGACGGCGAAGCTGTTGGATGAAACGCGCGGGGTGCAGCGTCTGGACCTGACGGCCTCGAGCGCGACGGAGGGTCCGCTGCCCGCGAGCGATGTCAGCCTGCATAAGCGGGGGGCACAACTGAGCGCGCAGGCGTTCGTGAGCGAAGCCGACGTGAAAGCGGCGCTGCCGCCGGGCTTTGAGGTGAAGCTGCTCGACAGCTCCGACGGCGAGGTGGAAGTGCGGGCGAGCGGCGGGCTGTTCGGGGTGGGCGCCTCGGTGAACGCGGTGGCCGAGGCGAGCGACGGCAAGCTGATCGTGCATCCGCGCGGCCTGTTGATCGAAGCGCTGCGGCTGACGCTGTTCTCGGACCCGCGCGTGGCGATCGAGGGCGTCTCCGCGAGCGCGGCGGCGACGCCGGGCGGCGGCGGCCAGGGCTACCGGCTCGGGATCAGGGCGCGGCTGCGCTAGGCGGCGACGCGCGTCGCGGGTGCCGCGGCCTTGGCGCGCTCGTGGATCCGCATCGGCAGCCCCTCGGCGGGGCTGATCGTGGGCATCTGGCGGATCGTGAGCTCGAAGCCGGGGCGCAGCGAGAAGCTGAAGCGGGAGAGCAGCATCGTGGCGATGGTGCGCACCTCGAGCTGGCCGAAGCGCATCCCGATGCAGGTACGGGAGCCGCCGCCGAAGGGGACGTAGGCGCCCTTGGGCATCGCGGCCTTGGCCTCGGGGGTGAAGCGCTCGGGGCGGAACTCGTCGGGCGCATCGAAGACGTCGGGCAGGCGGTGGCTGGCCCAGGAGGAGTAGTTCACGAACGCGCGTGCCGGAACGATGTGCCCGGCGAACTCGAAGGACTTCACGGCGCGGCGCGGGCCGACCCAGGCGGGCGGGTACTTGCGCAGCGTCTCGTCGAGCACCATCTCGAGCTCGGCCGGCTCGCCGGAGGTGAGCTGCGCGGCGGTGGGGGCGAGGTTGCCGCCGGGGCCGGGCGCCAGCAGCGCGTCCTGCTCGGCGACGAGCCGCTCGGCGATCCGGGGGTTGCGGGCGAGCTCGTAGAACATGAAGGAGATCGTCGAGGTGGTGGTGTCGTGCCCGGCGAACAGCAGCGTCATCACCTCGTCGCGGATCTGCAGCTCGCTTAGCGTGCTGCCGTCCTCGTCGGAAGCGTCGAGCAGCAGGCTGAGGATGTCGCCGCCGCGCCGACCGCTCGCGCGCCGCTCGGCGATCTCCGCGTAGATCAGGGTGTCGAGCTCACGCGCGGCCTGCTGCATCCGCCCCCAGGGCGAGCGGCGGTTGCGGAACACGCGTAGCAGGTACTCGGAGGAGTAGAAGGCCAGCGCCTCCTCGAACAGCCCCGCGGCGTCGATCGCGCGTGCGCGCTTGCCGTCGGGGTCGACGCCGAACAGCGCCCGCATCGCGACGCGCATCGCGAGCCGACGGGTCCAGGCGTAGAGGTCGATGTCGGTTTCGGGCGCGAGTGTGTCGAGTGCCCGCTCGGTCTCCTGCGCGATCGCATCGAGCGATGCGGCGACGTGGTCGCGGTGGAAGACCGGCAGCATGATCCGCCGCGACTGGCGATGGAAGTCGCCGTCGATCGTCAGGAGGCCGTCGCCCATCAAGCCGATCAGGTCGCGGAAGTGACCGTCGCGCCAGGTGAAGTTCGAGGCGTGCGAGACCAGGATGTGGTGGTTGGCCTCGGGCCCCAGCATGAACACGACGTTCGAGTGGAACAGGCGCAGCGTGAAGATCGGGCCGTAGCGCGCGTAGGCCTCCAGCAGCATCTCCAGCGGTTCGCCCGCGAAGCGGCGGGTGCGGGGCAGCGAGAAGCTGGTCTCCCCCGGCGGGAACGGGACCCCGGAGCGCTCGCTGCGGAGGTCTTCGAGCATCACCTTCAGCGGGCTTGCCTCGAGCATTGGGGGAGGGCCGACGAGCGCCATGGGCGACAGCCTAGCGGGTGGACTGGCCAGCCAGCCAGTTTGGTTCGTCGCGAGTGGGGATGTCGCTAGGGGCCGGCGCCGTCGTAGCGAGGCAGGCCGTCCTCGGGAATCGGCTCCCAGGGTGCGGCGGAGCTGATCCACTGCCGGTAGGCCGGGCGGACCTCGGGGTCGGCCTCGAGCGCTCCCATCCGCACGTAGACGACGCCCGCGCCCTCGGGGCGGCTGAAAAGCTGCCCGCCACAGTCGGCGCAGTACCACTTCGCCTGCCCTTCCGGCGGCTGCCAGGCGTGCAGCAGCTCCTCTCCCTGCAGGATCGTGAAGGCCTCGGCGCCGACGCGCGCGTTTGCCGAGCACGACGTCCCGGTGCGCCGCTGGCAGCGGTGGCAGTGGCAGTAGCGCGCGGTCTCGAAGGGGGCGCTGACCTGGAATCGGACCCCGCCGCAGGCGCAGCGGCCGGTGAGGGGTTTCGCGGCGGATGGGAGCGGCATGCCGCAGAGCGTAGAGGGGCTATCGGGCGGGCGGCGGAGCCCGTTGGCAGGGTCGGCCGCGGGTGTCGGCGGCGGGGCGAGCGCAGCCTTGGCATACTTGGGGCGTGCGTTGTGCCCCGTGGTGCCGCGCGCGTCATCGCGGGGGCGTAGCTCAGTTGGTTAGAGCGCTGCCCTGTCACGGCAGAGGTCGCGGGTTCGAGTCCCGTCGCTCCCGCTTTTTGGTGGCCCGCATGTTGCTGCGCCTCGGGCGGCGGCGGCCGGCGGGTTGGAGGTAGGGGAGGAAGTCGTCGTGGGGCCGCACATCAGCACGCGGTTTGCGCCCCGAGCAGTCTCGCCCCGAGGTCGCCGAGATGTAGGCCTCGGCATCCGGTCAAGGACGTGCGACGAGCAACCTTCTGCGCCGCGAATCTCAACGGGGTGCCAAACGAGGCCTCGACCCCGAAGCGACCGCGACCTACTGTCTGCACGCCTCTCAGGGACGACCAAGGACATGGCCTCCTTTGTGCTTCACCTGATCACGTAAAACAACATAGTTCCGGTCAATCGAATAATGTAGCCAGGCGCGATGGATCCAAGATCCCATCAAAAGAGAGATTTGCTAATTGCCTGGACGAGGCAATGCTTTCAGGCCGCCGGGCTAGAGGCGAGCGAGAAAGAGGCGCTCTCATATGCCGCTACTGCTGCCGATGAAATCATTGAGGAAGGACTGGCCGGGTTCGCTGAAGGCAATTCCGTCGCCCAGCAGAAAGTAGCCGGCGGAAGTCCGGTTCCAGGATTCATCGCTTATCTGAAGCGATCAACGCCGGAGGATAAGGAGGGCAGGCTAGAGGCATTTGATGAAATCTTCCAGCGCTTTATCGACCTCACCGCATCCGTCGAAGCTGCTGGTGAGACCGGGGTACTAGCGAACGCAGCCTATAACCGCTCTGTTGCAGCAGCGAATGAGATTCTTCAGGGGTACTTCGAACTGCGGAGCGAGGACTTCGTGCAGAAGCTCCACGACGGCTTCGGCGATAGCAGCACCCCGACGATCGACATGTCTAAGGTCACCGTCGGCAAGACGATCGCTGGAGGTGGGTGCGCTATCGCCGTACTTCCGATTCTCGTCAGCGTGATCGTTGCTGTGTTTCTCGCCGCCACCACGAGTCCGGTCTAGGAGTGCGCCGGCAGATCGGCAGCGCCGACGGTCTAGCCTGCTCGGCACCCTGATTTCAACAGGGCGCCAAACGCGGCCCCCGACCACCGGAGAGACCGCTTCGGTGGGCGCTTTTGACGGGAACGTTCTGGCCCGGTGACCAGTTTGCGTACACAATGCGGTACACTTTCGTCGTGGCGAAGACGGTCCCAGTCCGTGAGTTCCGGACCAATCTCAGCGCCTTCTTGAGCGACGTCGCTGATCGCCGTGATCACGTGCTGGTCACCCGCAACGGAAAACCGGCCGCTGCGCTGGTCCCAATCGACGAGTACGACGCCCTTGAGGAGACAGCGGAGATCCTGTCCGACTCCGAGACCCTCGCCGCGATTGAAGCCGGCCTTGCAGAGTTCTCGCGCGATGAGACCGTCGCGCTTTCGGATCTTCGTACCGAGCTCAACGCCCGTCGCTCGGCGCAGTAGGCCGTGGCGCGTGTCGTCCTCGCGCGGCGCGCCCGAAGTGAGCTACTCGAGCTCAACTGGCCGCTCATCGATGCCATCCAGGACGCACTCGGGATGCTCGAACGCGAACCGTTTGTCGGCCACGCGCTACGCGGGCGACTGAGAGGACTCCGTTCGCTGCGCGTCGGCACCTTTCGCATCATCTACCAACTCGCCGAGGATGAGAGAACAGTTCGTGTTGTGGCAATTCGGCATCGCTCTGTTGCATATGGTCGCGATCCCCGATAGAGCTGTCGGAGGCAGAGTTCACCGCTTAGTCGGGATTCCGAGACCGAGCTCGACGTCGATGCGCGCTACTGCGACCGGGTTAGGGCCAAGGCCCGCCGCAAGCCCGCGTCGACTTGCGCCATAAGCCAATCCGGCAAAGTGGCGAGATGTTGCTCGAGCGTGTCGCGGGCGATCGTCGCAATCTGAGTTACGTTCACCACCGAGTCAGCCTCAAGCTCAGCGAACTGCGTGGAGACAGCGACGTTCCCGGGTAGCGCCGCGAGTCTCGCGTTACCGGTGAGGACGGCGACTGTAACGGTCCTCAGGCTTGAGCGGTTATACGAATCGGCGCTGATGATCAACACTGGACAGCGAAGGGCCGGAGCTGACCCTCGTGGAAGGCCGAGGTCAGCCCACCACACCTCGCCGCGGCGCATCTCAGTCGCGATCGTCGGAAGCAAGGGCGCCGGCGGCAGCATCAGTGAATCCATTCTCTGCGGGAAGCCCGGCGATCGCGCTGTTGATCGCGTCGGTGGTGTCCTCATCGTCGAGAGCATCGAGCCAGGTCTGCGCGGCTCGTGCATAGAACTCGCTGCGTGATACTCCAAGACGCTTCGCGGCCTGCTCTACGCGGCGGAAAGTGTCGTCAGGCACCGAGATAGCGGTCTTCAGGGTGCCTAGTATAACGAAGTTATACCGTCGGCGGCCGAGCCCACGAAGCCGTCCAGGCATCGTCGCTCACACAACTCCCCCGATTCCCGAGGGACCCTAAGAGCCGGCCAGGCCGCGCTCGAGCAGGCTCTGCGCCGTGTCCGCGATCGAGTCCTCTGTCGAACGTGGCTCCCACCCAAGCGTGGCCTTCGCCTTCTCGGCCGTATACGTGGGCGACTCCCCCAGGTCGTTCACGATCGTGCGCACGCTCGGGTCGAAGATGCCCATCGCGCGGATCAGCAGATCCGGCGCCACGCGGGTCGGAACCTTCTTCGCGGCGGGGCCGAGGCGCTCGCGGAGTATCCGGCTGACGTCCTTCATCCAGAGGAAGCGGTCGACCGCCAGGAATCGCTCCCCGCCCGCGGCCGGGTCGGTCATCGCGCGTATGTGAAGGTCCGCGACATCGCGGACGTCGACCAGCACGAAGCCGAGCCGAGGCATCGCAGGCATGCCGTTCAGCAGCCGTTCGACCACCTGTAGCGAGAAAGATCGGTCCTCGCTCAGCACGGGGCCGATGATCGCGCCCGGGTTCACGATCGCCAGTCGGCTCTCGGCCCCACGCGCTCGCACATGGTCCCAGGCGGCGAGCTCGGCGATCGTCTTCGAACGAACGTAGGGCGTGCGCTGCAGGTCGTCGGGGTCCGTCCAGTCCGCCTCGTTGTATGGGGCGTCTGCGGCCGGGGCGCGACCGTGACGAACTGCCGCGACCGACGAGGTCATCACGACGCGCTGCACGCCCGCGTCGAGGCCGGCCCGAAGCACGCGCAGCGCCCCGTCGCGGGCTGGGACTATCAGCTCGTCCGGGTTCTTTGGCTGCGCAGGCGGAAAGGGCGATGCGACGTGGAGAACGTAGTCACACCCCGCCACCGCCTCACTCCAGCCCTCGTCCGCGGTGAGATCGGCGACCGCGAACGACAGCCGCTCGCCGGCCTCGACGCCCGCCGCCGCGAACGACGCTCGCAAGTCCTCCGCCCGGTCCAGGTTGCGGATCGTCGTGCGCACCGCGTACCCGCGACGGACGAGCTCGACCGCACACCATCCGCCAAGGAATCCCGTCCCCCCGGTGACCAGCACGGTCCCGCCTGGCTCAGCCATGCCGCGAGTCTATTCCTGCGCTCCTGCGCACCGCCGCGACGTGGCTATCCCCCGCTTCCCGACCGCACATACACTCCGAGATCGTGGCTGGGTCCGGCGACCAACACGGCAATCCCCCCGCACGCATCGCCGTTCCGGGAGACCTCGATCGGGTGACGGCCACTTTGTGGGCGGCTTTCGCTGAGGACCCTCTCTGGAGCTGGGCGTTCCCCGAAGGCGCCAAGCTCGAAGTCTGGTGGCGCTTCCTGGTCCAAAGCGCCCTTCGCTATCCCTGGGTCTGGGTCGCGGGCGACCACCAGGCCGTGACCGTCTGGATTCCCCCGAACGGACATGAGCTGACCGAGGCCGAGGAGCAGCGGGTCGTCCCCCTGATCGAAGAGCTGCTCGGCCCGCGTGCGCCCGCGGTCATCGAGCTGATCGAGCGCTTCGATGAGTCTCATCCGAAAGACGTGCCGCACTACTACCTGAGCCTGTTCGGGACGCACCCCGCCCATCGCGGCCACGGGGTCGGGATGCGTCTGCTCGCCGAGAGCCTCGCGCGGATCGATCACGAGTCGATGCCCGCCTACCTCGAGTCGAGCAATCCCGCCAACGACCGGCGATACGAACGCGTCGGCTTCAAGCCAGTCGGGAGCTTCTCCACGCCCGACGGCAGCCAGAAAGTGACGACGATGTGGCGCGAGCCGAGCTGAGCCCCGTCGTCGTCCTGTACGACGCCGACTGCGGCTTCTGTCGCTGGGCGATGGCCTGGGTAGTCAGGCACGATCCCGACCGAGCGCTCGTCCCAGTTCCGATCCAGTCGCCGCTCGGCGGCGAGCTGCTCGCCGATCTCAGCCCCGAAGAGCGCCTTCGCGCCGCTCACACCGTCACGGGCGACGGCATGCGCCACTCGGGCGGAGCTGCTGCCGCCGACGTCTTGAGCGCACTGCCGTCGACACGTCTCCTGGGCCGGCTCGCGCATCTATGGCCCGGCGCCGCCGCCGTGCTCTATCGCGTCCTCGCCGCGCGCCGCGCCGACCTCGGACGGCTCGTCGGCAGCGAGGCCAGGCGGAGCGCCGACGCACTCCTCCAAGCCACGCGCGTTACCACTGCCGCGGAGCTCGGGGACAGGTCTCGACCGGATACCTAGTGAGCTGTCGCCGCGGGCCAGGGCGGTCTTCCACCCTCGGTGTTTCGCGCGTTCCATGCCCGTCCCATCTGCCGCATCAGCGCCGGGTAGACGATCAGATAGCGGAAGGGCTTGATCAACGCCATGTACGCCTCCCCCAACCGGCCACGGGGCTTCACGTAGACGGCCATCTGCCCCTGATAGCGACCCTCGCCCAGCTCGACCCAGGACAGGTGCATCACGCCATGAACCGTTCGGTTCGAGATCTCCGAGGCGAACTCGCTCTCGGTGCGATAGACCGGGGTGAAGGGGAGGCGCTCGAAGTTCAGATCCCCCACCGTGTCGCGGAGGTCGTTCGGCAGGCGCTCGGTCAGCGAGGTCTCCTTCGTTCCCGGAATCGGCAGCGCGCTCGCCGCCTCGTCCCAGCCGAGCAGGCGCCCGAGCTGCCAGCGGATCTGCCACAGCAGCCGGGTCAAGCCAGATTCCCCGGTGGCCGGATCGCCGAAGGCCATCATCCCGATGAGCGCCTCGAACTCCTCGGCGCCGCCCTGCACTGGAAGCGCCCAAACGTCCTCGAGGACGAAGTCTTGCGCGATCTCGCGGATGCGCCAGGGACGAGATTCGTGCTCGCTGTTCGGGATTCTCATACCAGCCTCCAATCGTGGGGGTTGCCGGTTTCCGTGCCTGACAAAGTAACATACGTGCATGTATGTATGGAACTTCGACAGACCCTGGACGCACCCGCGATGAGCGCCTCGAATGCCGCGCACCCCGCCGGGGGTCCCCGTCCCGCTGGTCCCGCGGGGGCGACACGTCCCCCGCAGCCCGCCCGCCCCACGCAGGCCGACCGCAGCGCGCGCACTCGCGTCGCGTTGCTCGAGTCCGCCGCCAGGGGCCTGTCCCGCGTCGGTTACGGCAACCTCGTCCTGGAGCGGGTCGCGAGCGACGCGGGCTACACGCGCGGTGCGCTCTACCACCAGTTCCGGGACAAGGAGGAGCTCGCCCTGGCGGTGATCGATTGGGTCGATGAGACCTGGCAGCAGGAGGTCGGAAGGCCGATCGCGCAGGAGCCGGACCCCGTGCTCGCGCTGATCCGTCTCGCGCGCGGCCACGCCGTCTACTGCCGCCGCGACGTCGCCCGCGTCGCGATGGCTCTGAGGCTCGAGTTCAGCGGCCAGGATCACGCCGTGGCGCGTCACCTCGAGCGCGTCTTCGAGGGCCTGTTCGAGCGCTGCACGCGCCTGATCAGGGCAGGACGCAGGCTCGGCACGATCCCGGCCGGGCCGCCCGCCACGATCACCGCGCGTGCCTTCGTCGGCGCCCTCGAGGGCACGGTGATTCAGCTCGCGGGGCAGGCCCCGCACGACGAGCTGTTCGCGGCGCGTGCGGCGGCGGGCGTGCTCGGGTTCGACTCCGTGCCCGCGCCGGCCCGCGCCGGCGCAGGTCCGGTCAAGGCGTCTCGTCGGCTTTCGCCTCGGCGATAGCCCGAACCAGCGCCGCGCGAGCATCGGCCAGCACCGGCTCGCCATGCGAGACGAGCAC
Source organism: Solirubrobacteraceae bacterium (assembly GCA_036267655.1). Lineage (GTDB taxonomy): Bacteria > Actinomycetota > Thermoleophilia > Solirubrobacterales > Solirubrobacteraceae > Palsa-744. The sequence continues at coordinate 8,352 of DATAVP010000032.1, read as the reverse complement.
GCGCTCCAGCGGAAGCTCGACCAGCGGGCGAAGCAACTCGACAAGGCCCGGGCGGTTGACCTGCACCTCGCTGAGCCAGCTTTCGGGACACACCCGAAGCCCTCCGTCCGTCGAGCCGATCAGGCGGTCGCCCGCGACGAGCGTCGCGACCGCCGGGAGCCAGAGCATCGTCTCCCCGGCGCCTCGCAGCGGCCGAGGCTCGACGCCTGCGGGAATCACGTTCCAAGCCCGCTCGGTGCTCGACGCGTAGCGCTCCGCCAGCTCCTCGCGGTCGCGCCGGTGCCAGCGGATCGTCGTGAGGATGCTCACCGGACGCGCACCGACGCGCTCGTCGAGCCGACTCAGGAAGCCGACGCGATCTTCCGAGGGCAGCAGCGGGTCGATCAGCACGACGGTGTCCGAGACTTCGTAGAGCACCGAGCCCACCATCTGCTCCCAGTCCGCCGAGCTTCCCGGCGTCGCATCGGGCTTCCAGTCGGGATGCGGCGCGGTCCAGCGCAGCAGGCTTGGCACGATCTCGACCGGGGCGCTCGGGGGGTTCGCCGCCACGCCACGAAGCTACCCCCTTCGCGACCCGCCTGCACGCTCAGAAGCTGCGATAGGCCCCGTCGATCAACAGCGCGTCCCCCGAGTGGTACGCGCTCGCTGGATGCGCCAGGTAGACGGCCACGCCCGCGAAGTCACGCGGCTCGCCCCAGCGCCCGGCGGGCACTCGCGTCAGCACCTTCTCCTGCACCCGAGGCGAGTTCAACATCTCCGCCGCCATCGGCGTCTGCACCCAGCCGGGGAGGATCGCGTTCGCGCGGATCCCGTGCTTCGCAAGCTCGACCGCGCATGCGCGGATCATCGCGATCATTCCCGCCTTCGAGGCCGCGTAGTGCTGGCCGCGTGGCTGGCCCTGCAAGGCCGTGAGGCTCGAGACCGCGACCAGGCTGCCGCCCTCGCCCTGGGCCACCATCTGACGCGCGGCTCCCTGCAGCACCAGGAACGTCCCCTCGAGGTTGGTCTCGATCACGCGGTGGAACTCCTCGTAGGTCATCTCCAGGAAGCGCATGCCGTTCGGGCCGGTGCCCGCGTTCGCAAAGCAGGAGTCGATCCGCCCGAGCGCCGCGACCGTCTGCTCGAAGGCACGCTCAACCGCTGCCGGTTCGGCGATGTCGCAGGCGACCGCGTGCACGCGCGTGCCGTGCGCCTGCAGCTCGCGCCGGGCTTCGGCGTTGCGCTCCTCGGTGCGCCCCCAGATCGCGACGTCGGCTCCCGCGCTCGCGAGTCCGTGCGCCATGCCGAGCCCGATCCCGCTGTTGCCGCCCGTGACGACCGCGACATGGCCGCTCAAGTCGAACATCCCGCGAGGCTACGGCCCAGGCGTGCGCCTCGTGCCGGTTGCGTCCGAGGCGATTGTGGGGCTCGACAGGCAGCTCTGAGATCGGCCCCGGCCAGTGGGCCGGACGCGTTACTGATACCGTGGGCCGCTCAAGTGGGCACTTCGCCCAATACCGCAGTGCCAGCGCTCGTAGCCTTTGCTCAGCAATCTCCGCGTTCGCAGCACTATCGACGCAGGAGGAATTGAAATGGCTACCGGAACCGTCAAGTGGTTCAGCGACGACAAGGGCTTCGGGTTCATCACCCCCGACGACCAGTCCAAGGATCTGTTCGCGCACCACTCCGCGATCATCGGCGAGGGCTATCGCTCGCTCGCCGAGGGCGCGAAGGTCTCATATGAGGCCGAGGCCGGGGACAAGGGTCCCAAGGCCGTCAACATCCAGACGCTCTAGTCACACCGGCTCATCCGCCGTGTTCGGCGGGTGAGCCTCTGTCGGACGTGCCCTGGATCCGGCCTCCGAGCGCCAAGCGCTCGCCGTCGATCGTCATTTGGCACGCCGCACTCTGCGTGCCCATGGCACAAACGCGCCGCACGAGTTACAAAGACGGGTCCGGGAACGCCACAGCAAGGAGAAGCAGACATGGCTTCAGGCGGCAAGAAGAAGACCACGATGGCGAAGCTCACGCGTGAAAGCAAGCTTCGCGAGCGTCGGCTGGACAAGCAAGCCAAGCGCGACGCGCGCAAGCGAGGGCTGCTGCCGAGCTCCGACGAGACCGACGACGGCCTGAACGCGGCGACTGGCGAGTCAGACCAGGCAGATGCGGACGCGGACGAGCCCGCCGTCGAGGTTGTCGGGCAGGCTCCGGACGCCTGACCCACCGGCGCTCTACCTACCGTGTACCGCGCGGAGCTCCATAGGCGGCGCGACTCGGCGCTCAGCTGATCAGGGCAATGCGGGTCGGGCGCGTGCGCGCTCAGCCTCAGATCGTCGCGACGTCGATCACGAAGCGGTAGCGCACGTCGCTGCGCACGACCCGGTCATACGCGCCGTCGACCGCGTCCGCGGAGATCAGCTCGATCGCCGGGCGCACGTCGTGCTCGGCGCAGAAGTCGAGCATCTCCTGCGTGTCGGGCAGGCCGCCGATCGCCGAGCCCGCGAGGCTGCGTCGCCCGCCGATCAACGAGAACGCGTGGACCTTGTCGGGCTCCGACGGCGCGCCCACCGTGACCATCGCCCCATCCACGCGCAGCAGGCGCAGGTAGGCGTCCAGCGGGAGGTTGGCCGAAACCGTGTTCAAGATCAGGTCGAAGCTGCCCGCCAGCTGCTTGAAGGTCTCGCGCTCGGAGGTCGCGTAGTAGTGCTTGGCGCCGAAGCGCAGGCCGTCCTCGCGCTTGCTCAGCGTCTGGCTCAGCACCGTCACCTCGGCGCCCATCGCGGCCGCGATCTGCACCCCCACGTGCCCGAGCCCGCCCATGCCGATCACCGCGACCTTCGTCCCCTCGCCGACGTGCCAGTGCTTCAGCGGCACGTAGGTCGTGATGCCCGCGCACAGCAGCGGCGCCGCGTCCTGCAGCTCGATCACGTCGGGGATCTTGACGACGAAGTGATCCTTCACCACGACCTGTCGGCTGTAGCCGCCGTAGGTCACCTCGCCGTCGTAGTCGCGCGCGTTGTAGGTCTGCACGTTGCCCTTCGTGCAGAACTGCTCCTCGCCCGCCAGGCAGTACTCGCACTCGCCGCACGAGTCCACCATGCAGCCCACGCCCACGCGATCGCCCACCGAGAAGCGAGTCACGCCCGAGCCCACCGCGGCGACGATGCCCGCGATCTCGTGTCCGGGGACCATCGGGAAGATCGCCCCGCCCCACTCGTCGCGAGCCTGGTGGATGTCGCTGTGGCAGATCCCGCAGAACGCGATGTCGATGAGCACGTCCTGCTCGCCCAAGTCTCGTCGCTCGATCGTCGTGTGGTCGAACTGCGCGCCCGCCGATGGGACGCTCAGTGCTGATGTCGAGGGCATGTCATCTCCTGTGAGCGGTTGGCCGACCGAATCGTGCTACGCCTGTCAACTTAACAGCGAGCCGGCAGATGCCCCAAGGCCCGGCCGGGCCGAGGTGTCCGCTCTCGAGAGCGTCGGTCCGATAGAACCGCGTTGTGGCGGATCGCGCGGAGATCGACTTCACCTACTCGCTCACCGACCGCGTCTTTCGTCTCAGCCTGGGCGAGCTTGCGGACTTCAGCGGCGCGAAGTACGACGGCGACTTCAGCCTCACGCTGGAGCAGGCTCAACGACACAAGCACGAGTACGTCGCGGATCGGATCGGCCTCGTCCCCGGCCGCCGCGTGCTCGACATCGGCTGCGGCTGGGGCGCGCTGCTCGACTTCATTCGCCGCCGCGGAGCGAGCGGCGTCGGCGTCACGCTCTCCTCGGCGCAGCTCGCCGCCTGCCGGCGCCACGGCCTGGACGCGCACCTGCTCGACGGGCGCCGGCTGACGCCCGAACGCTTCGGCGGCTTCGACGCGGTCGCGAGCCTCGGCGCATTCGAGCACTTCTGCTCGCCCGAGGATTACCGCGCCGGACGCCAGGATGAGCTCTACCGAGCGATCTTCGCCCGGGTCGCGGATCTGCTGCCCGAGGGAGGGCGCTTCTACCTGCAGACGATGGTCTACGGGCGCAACATGATCCCCGCCGAGGACGCCATCGCGGCGCTGGAGAGGTTGCCCGCGCAGCACACCGACGCCTGGTATCTGGGGCTGCTCGCGCGCCAGTTCCCCGGCTCATGGCTGCCATTCGGACAGGAGCAGGTGATCGGCTGTGCCGCTCCGGACTTCGAGCTGGTCTCGAGCGTCAGCGGACGCCTGGACTACATCGAGACGATCGAGCAGTGGAACGCGCGGATCGGCAAGCGCAGCCTGCGCAAGTCGCTGTTGAAGCTCGAGCTCGTGCCGCGCTATCTGAGTAGCAGCGACTTTCGCCTCGCGTTCGCCTCCGGCGTCAGCGCGAACAAGATCTGCTTCGAGCGCGAGCTGCTCGATCACTACCGGCTGACGTTCCAGAAGCGCTCGCGCTGAGGGCGCCCGGGCCACACGCGCACGAGTTCCGTTTGAACTGGATAAACGCCGGGTACTGATGTTCACGGTCGGGTAGGCGCACTGGTGAATGAGGTGCGCGAGCGGGTGCAAATCACATTCACCGGGGAGTGAGCAGATGGGGATGGAAGCCAGTCCACGCGGTCACGGGTTCACGATCGGCCTCGCGCGAGTGCTCGCTCTGGCGCTCACCTTGACGGCGGTCTTCATGGCGAGCGACGCCCACGCCTCGGTGAGCATCTGCAACGTGCCGATCACGGTGAGCGACGGCACGGTCCTGCGCGCGAACATCTACCTGCCCGCGAGCACCGGGCACTACCCGACGGTGCTGACGGCGACGGGTTACAACAAGGATGTCGCCAACCCCACCGGTCAGGACTGCGAATCCTCGCCGGGCATCGCGGGCGACGAACCGGCGCTCACGGAAAAGGGCTTCGCGGTGATGGTGCTCGACGATCGCGGCACCGGCGCAAGCGGCGGCAAGTGGGACTCCTGGGGGCCGCGCACACAGGAAGACTACGGCGAGCTGCTCGACTGGATTCAGGCGCAGTCCTGGTCGAACAAAGGCGTCGCGACGACGGGCGAGTCCTACATGGGCATCACCTCGCTGCTGATCGCCGAGGCCGACACCAAGCGCGTGGCCGAAGGCAAGCCGCGGGCGGTGCAGGCGGTGTGGGCCGACATCCCGATGGCCGACGCCTACCGCGACGTCACCTTCCAGGGCGGGGCGCTGGACTCGGGCTTCATGCCGTTGTGGCTCGGCCTGGTGACGGGGCTGTCGGACCTGCCGCCCTCCTCGCTGAGCTCGAACCCCGAAGAAGCGGCGCGGGTCTATCTGGAACACGTCTTCGGCAACGCCGAATTCAGCCTTGGCAAGCTGCTGGGCGCGACGCTGGGCGAAGAAGCCGCCTACGACGGCCCCTTCTACCAGCTGCGCTCGCCGGTCGTGCGTGCCGCGGAAATCACGGTCCCGGTCGTGATCCAGGGCGGCTGGTGGGACCTGTTCCAGCGCGGCGAGCCGCTGCTGTGGGAATCGCTGAAGAGCTCACGCGACCGCGTGCTGATCATGTCGCCGCACTACCACGTCACCGAAGGCCCGGCGCTTGAAGATCCGAACCTGAAGCAGGAGTGGTTCAGCCACTGGCTGCTGAAGGCCAAGAACGGCGTGCAGAAGACGCCGAAGGTGAATCTGTACTCGATCAACGGCGAACACTGGGAACACTTCAAACGCTTCCCGCTGCCGAAAACGAAGTACACCCGCATGTACCTGAGCGGAGCGGCGTCGGGGTCCTCGCCGCTCTCGCTGCACGACGGCTCGCTCGCGACGACGACGCCACCGGCGGGCGAAGCGGGCGAGACCGAGCCGCTGCTGCCCGCGTCGAGCCCGTGCTCGCGGATGACCGCGCAGTGGACCGCGGGCGCGGGGTCGAACGCGCTGTGCGACACGAACAACCAGACCTACGAGGCGACGGCGCTCACCTACACGACCGCGCCGATGCAGGCCGACACGAAGATCACGGGCCTGATCTCGGCGGACCTGTGGGCGAAGCTCAGCTCGACCGACGCGACGCTGGTCGCGGTGCTCAGCGAGGTCGAACCGTCGGGTGCCTCGAACGAGATCACGGGCGGCTTCCTGCTCGCGAGCCAGCGCGCGATCGATCCGGCGCTTTCGACCTACGGGCCGAAGCACGTGATGATCCGTCCCTGGCATCCGTTCACGAAGGAAAGCCAGCACGCGGTCACGCCCGGCGAAGCGACCGAGTACGACGTCGAGATCTACCCGACCTCGGCGATCGTCAAGGCCGGGGATCGGTTGCGGCTGACGCTCGGCACCGCGAACACCTTCACGACGCTGACGCCGCTGCCGGACCTCGGACAGGAGCTGGGCGGCACGCTGACGCTGCTGCACGACCCTCAGCACCCCTCCAACGTGCTGCTGCCGTCGGCCCCCTAAGCTCAGAGGGCGATGTTCCACAACATCCTCGTCGCGGTCGACGGCTCCCCCGACTCCGAGCAGGCGCTCACGCAGGCGATCGACCTGGCGGAGTCCGAGCACGCGCGGCTGACGCTGTTCAGCGCGGTGCCGACGCCGCCCGCCGTCACCTACAACGGCATGGCGGGAGACGTTGTCGCGAAGCTGATGCAGGAGACGCAGCAGGAAACCGAGTCGATCTTGCGCGAAGGGATCGAGCGCGTGCCCGACGGCGTGTCGGTGACGAGCGTGCTGAGCGGCGAGGCCGTGCGCAACGCGCTGATTGCGCAGATCGAGAAGGGCGGCCATGACCTCGTGGTGATGGGCTCGCGCGGGCGCGGCGCCCTGCGCTCGGCGCTGCTCGGGAGCGTCAGCCATTACGTCCTGCACCACAGCCCGGCGCCGGTCCTGATCGTGCACGCCGAGCACGACGCGAAGCTGCGCGGCGAGGACGCCGCCGCCGCGTCAGCGGCCTCCTAGCCGATCACGTAGACGAGCGAGACCTGCGCGGTCAGCTTGCAGCCGACGGCCGTCGCCTTCTTCGCGGTCGGACGCTTGTGCTTCTTGCGATGGCGTTTCGCGGTCGTGCGCTTGACGGCGCTCGGCGCCCTCGCGGGTGCGCCAGCGGCAGACTCGGTCGACGCGCCCAGCGGCCCGGTCGTCTGATCCCGCGCGCGGCCGAAGTCGGGCTGTTCGCCTTCGTATGGTTCCCAGCCTTCCGAGCCGCCGGAGCTGCATTCGATTTCGCCGCCGTCCTCGGTGATCGTCTGGGGCGCCCCGAGCGTCGCTCCGACCTTGCCGGTCAGGAACTGGGCCTTGGCCTGCCCGTCGGTCACGGCGGCGCCCATCGCTTCGCGGTAGACGTTCGTCGCGACGGCGGCGTTCGCGCCCTGTGCGACCGGCGCGGTCGCGACGCCCTCGACGTTGACCGTACGCAGCGAGGTGACCGTCGGCGCTTCGGCGACCGCGACGCCGAGCATGTTCGCCAGGAACAGCGCCGCCGCCGCGGACAACGTCGCGGCGAGCACGAGCCTCATCGCTTCTCCAGTGCTGCGCCGGGCGGGTGCATGTACGGAGCTTACCCGCGGGAGCATCCCGCTAACGCGCGCCCGGCGCATGTCGGCGCGCGGCTGAAGGATCGCCCACGCGATGTAGCCTCTTGGCAGGAGCTCGCACCGGTTATGAGCGATTAGGCATAGATGGCTGCAGGAGATGGAGCGCTCGTGAGCGAGCAGACCGTCCGCACGGCTTCCGCAGCCGACGACGCCGCGGCGTGCGCGGCGATCTACGCTCCCTACGTCACCGACACGGCGATCACGTTCGAGCTGCAGCCTCCCTCGAACGCGGAGATGGCCCGCAGGATCGAGGCCGCCTCGCGCACTCACGCCTGGCTGGTGCTGGAGCGCGAAGGTCGCGTCGTCGGCTACGCCTACGGCGCCCGGTTCCACGCACGCCCCGCCTACCGCTGGTCCTGTGAAGTGAGCGTCTACCTCGAGCCGGGCCGGCGTCGCACCGGCGCGGGCAGGACGCTCTACGAAGCGCTGTTCGAGCGTTTGCGCGAGCGCGGGTTCAGGACGGCGATCGCGGGCATGACGCTGCCGAACGAGGCCAGCCTCGGCCTGCACGGCGCGCTTGGCTTCGAGCCGGTCGGCACCTATCGGCGGATCGGCTTCAAGCTCGGCGCCTGGCACGACGTCGCCTGGATGCAGCGCGCGCTGGCCGACGGCGAGGGCGAGCCGCCGGAGCCGGTCTGACGGGTGAGGAGGGCCGCGGTGTGAGCCGCCCGGGCCAAAGCCCTCGGCGACGGCTGCGCGCAGCCTCTAAGTGACGCGCCTCAACACCTTCCGAACAGCTGAGTAGAGGCATCCGGGTCACAGCCGACGCTGTGGGTCCTTCCAAAGATCCGCGACGAAGGAGGACCCGGATGCTGGACAAGCGTAGGTGGCTGCCCTGCTGGCAGCGCGT
>DATAVP010000031.1:0-1826 GCA_036267655.1 Solirubrobacteraceae bacterium | reverse complement strand
GGCGTGATCGGCGACCCGACGCCGCTGACAGCGATCGAGGACACGATCAACGCCAGGCCCTTCGATGAGATCATCATCTCGACCCTCCCGGCGCACGTGTCGCGTTGGTTGCGCCTCGACCTCCCGAGCAAGGTCGGCGGGCTGGGTCTCCCCGTGACGACGGTCACGGCCACCGAGGAGCCGGCTGCCATCGAGCCGGCGGCGGTCGCCAGCTGACGCCTCTCCAAGCGCCGCCGCCCTAGATGGTTGATTCCACGCGCTTAGGCGATGTAGTCGACGAGTGCGCGGCTGGGGCGGCCGAGTTGGTGGTTGAGGGTGATGCAGGCGGCGAGGCAGAGGAAGCGTTGGAGGATGCGTTCTCTGATGCCGGGGAGGGTGCGGGCGCCGTGGCGTTCGAGGGTGAGCAGGTCTTTGCAGGTCCAGAAGATGCTCTCGATGCGCTGGCGGATCGGCGCGAGATGCGGTCCGCGTCCGGGCTCGTCTTTGCGGCGCGGGCGGACGATCGTGGCGTCCAGTTCGCTGACTTTGAGCGCGAACTCGCGGCCGGCGTAGCCCTTGTCGCCCAACAGGATCTCGCCGCCGTTGCGGCGGGTGCGCTCGAGCAGCACGAGGCCGACTTCGCGCTCGTCGATCTTTGGCGAGGTGAGCTCGAGTGCTCTGGGGGTGCCGTCTGGGGCGAAGATCGCGTGCAAGCGGAAGCCCCAGAAGAACCGCGAATGACTGGCGCAGTAGCCGTAGTCCGCGGCGTCGCCCAGCTGCGAGCGCTTGACGGTCTCACGGCTTCTTGCGCACTCCACCGGCGTCGAGTCGACGAGCAGCAGATCGTCCTCGAACCCCGGGCTCTGGCTCGCGAAGATGCCCAGCAGCCACTCGATCGTGTCGACGAGACGTCGGCGGCGCTTGAAGTACCCGGGCTGTGCGGGCAGCTGCGGGAACAGGTGGGCGAGGCGCTTGCGGGCGACCGCCAAGAAGCGACGATCGGACGGGATCCCCATGATCGCCTGCGCCACACACAGCGTGACGACCTCCGCGTCTGTGACTCTTCGCCGGGCGTTGCCCGCCTTCTCGGGCAGGAGATCGTCCGCCGTGCAGTAAACGAAGGTGCAGAGAGTGTCGAGGTCGGCGTCCATCGTGGCCTCCAGGCTGGCGGTGTACTTGACACCGCCGACTTCGGCCTCTCTGCCCCAAACCCCTCAAACACGGTCCCAGCCGTGGAATCAACCATCTAGGCCGTGCGCGTGCGCCGTGCAGGCGAACGCCGCGCGGCGGCGTAGCTTGCGCGCAGTGCCCGAGGCCTACGTCTACATCCTGCGCTGCGGCGACGGCTCGCTTTACACGGGCTGGACCCGCGATGTGGACCGGCGGCTCGCCCAGCACGCCGCGGGCAAGGCCAGCCGCTACACCCGCTCGCGCCTGCCGGTGGAGCTGGCGGCGAGCTTTCCCGCCGCCGACGCCAGCGAGGCGCGCCGTCGCGAGGCTCAGATCAAGCGGCTGCCGCGCTCGGCGAAGCTTGAGCTCCTGAGCGGGGGCTGAACGCGCCGGCGCCCCGGGGTGCCGGGGCGCCAGTGCTGCTACTGGGAGGAGGTGCGGTGCGAACCTGTGTGTGTCGCGCTTCTAAGTTTCGCGCACCGACTCCCGAATTCTGCGAAGAGTTGCCGAAGAGAGCACGGCGCCCGGGTGCGCAGCTGTGTCGCGCTCGGCGGCGACACAGCTGCGCCCCATTACTTGATGAAGAGCATCTCCGAGTACTTGGGTAGCGGCCAGAGGTCGTCGGCCACGATCCGCTCGAGCGTGTCGGCTATCTCCCGCGTGCCGTCCATCGCCGG